>JBCDLL010000001.1:0-98639 GCA_038745425.1 Verrucomicrobiota bacterium
GTAAAGGCGCTCCGGCAAATCCTCCTCGCGCAGCAGGGTCAAGCCATTGGGCTTCTCCAGTTTGGAAGCGATCTTGGCCAGGAGCGCGTTGGGCGCCACGCCGATGGAACAGCCCAGACTGGGCCCAACCCGGGAGGCGATCGCTTCCTTGATTCGCGCGGCGAGGCGGCGGGCCTCGTCCGGTCGGCACTGCTTGCCAGTCAACCGGCACTCGATTTCGTCGATCGAAAGCACGCTGGCCACGTGGGTGCAGTCTTCCACCACCGCTTTCAGCCGGTGGTGCAACTCGATGTAGAGGTCGGGCCGCGCCTCCACGATCTTGATCTCCGGGCAGAGTTTCCTGGCCTCGGCCACCCGGCTGCCGGTGCGCACGCCGTGCGCCTTCGCGTCATAGCTGGCGGCAATGCAGCAGCCGGTGGCCGTGAGCACCGGGGTGACGGCCACCGGCCGCCCGCGCAACTCGGGGCGCCAATGCTGCTCGCAGGAGGCAAAGTAGGCGTTGAAGTCAATGACAAGGGAGCGAAGAGGCATACACGTTAATTATACTAAAATATAATTAACGTCGGTGATCCCGCAAGCCTTTTCAGCCTCGGACCCAGACCGAGTGACCCGTGGCCGGATCCCACCTCATCAGCCGACTACGGGGCTGGCTCTTCCGGCGACCGAGCCTCTTCCATCCAGGAAAGATCCACCTCGTCGCGGGTCAAGTAGCGGCACCAGTGCAGGCTTGCCGCCGTTTCGTCATCGTAGATTCCCTGAACATAGCTCCAGCGAACACCGTCCGGACCCAGTCGAAAGAGGGTATACTCATTGGTTAACTCGACGAAGGCGTCGCCATTATCAAGAATGCGATGCAAGCCTTCGGTATGCGTGTAAAACTTGTTTTCAGAAAAGACATCCTCGTACAGGACAGAGAGGCTGTCATCCTTCATATCATAGAGACGAATTTTACTATAAGGATTTCCGTTATGAAAATTCTCGGTAAACCGCTTATCCATGGTGCTCTCTCCCAAAATCGCGGCATTATCAAATATAGAAAAGACGCCATCACCCAGATAGTCGACGTCATGCTGATTCAGCCAGGGTCCGGTCTTTAGCCAGACGATTTTGTCTTCGCTTGGACGATACAGAAAGACGGTGGAGATGTTGCGGCAGCTGAGCGCGATATCCCCCTCTTTCACATACTCATCACTTTCCAGGATGGGCTCGGCATCGTTGAGATGGATGCCATCCTCCTTCCACACGCGCGTTCCGTAGAGCAACCCCGAATAGCCATGACGCTCAAGAATGTCCCGCACGGAGCGTTCTTCCAGCAATTCACCCTCGGGGCTGACAATGGCGTAGCCATCGTCCGCAAAATGATCGTCACCGGAATCGAGCTGCTTCACCACCAGAAAATTACCATCCGCCATGCGTTCAATCGTGTGGTGGTAAACTTCCGGCAATGCCCATTCGACATCCCCAGACGGCTTCAGCATTACCAGAGGGCCGTAGCTGGCGGAGGTGAGCACCCGACCGTCTTCCAGCAAGTACGAATGCTGCGCCATAAAATCCGAAGACGTGTACTGCCCAACTTCTGTGGCGGTTAAATCCTTCTTTTGAGGAATCTGGCTGGTTTGGGGCGCCCACTTCCAGAGCTTCTTGCCTTCCTTTAAATCATAGAGGTAGGTAACGGTGCCGTTTTGCTCTTCGTCAAACGCTCCCACCAGCAAGTAGCCGTCATCGTGAAATCCCTCGTCGATCCGATGGTAGCCCACAGGATACTGAGACTCTTTGAACCTACCGAATTTACTAACCAAGCGCCCCTGGTCATCAAACTCCAATCCATATTTATAGATATCTCCCAGCATTTCCGGCAATTTCATCATCTTTTCGACAAGGACACTTGCCCCAAACCGGTTCGGATGGTCCCCTCCATATTTGCCCGTTCGCCAAGCGATCCAGCCAAATAAATATGCTCCCAAAAGGGCGAAGAAAAGCACCAGCACCAAGACCCAGAGCTCAACCTTGCCGAACACTATTTTTTCAACGCTGAATTTCATATTCGCGGGTTGGCTTACCAACTCCTGATGAGGACGTCAACGCCTATCTTGGAAAGCGCATCCTTATCCCTGGCGGGGCTCCGCACCTTGGTTAAGGCAGGTCGCCAAGGACGATTTGGGGCTGCAAGCGCTGGCCCTTGCGCACAACGTCAAGCACCACTTGGTCGCCTGGGCGACGGCGTTGGATCGCCTGCGGCAGCTCGGCCACGGCGTTGATCGCGGCTCCGTTGACGGCGACAATGACGTCGTTGACCTCCAGCCCCGCGCCTTCCGCCGGGCTCCCGGCGGAAATCTTAACGACGAGCACTCCGCCCTCTCCGGTGTGGCCAGCGTCAGCGTCGATGCCGGCGTGGAACTGGCGGATTTGGACGCCCAGATAGCCCCGCGGCACCCGGCCTTCAACCATCAGCTTGTCCACCACGTAGCGGACCTCCGCCGCCGGCAGGGCCAGCGCCAGCGGAGAGATCGCCTCCGAAGCGAAGTAGGCCGTGGGCATCAACAGGCCCCAAAAGGTGCCGTCCGGCGCGAAGAGGCCGCCGCCCGCGTGCGACGGGGTCGAAAGCACGTTGGCCAGGATGAGCGCGCCGGGCACGCCGGTGTCGGTGGCGGTGCCCCAATTCGTGCTGCTGACGATGCCCTGAGTGGGCACCACCTCCCGGCCGGCCAGCGAGCCCAAGGCCAGACAGGCATCGCCGGGAACGGGACCGCTACCGTCCGCCGGCCACGGCAGCGGATCCAGCCCCTGGGCGTCGACCTTCAGGAGCACGATGCCGGTGAGCCGGTCACGCCCCATGATCTGGGCCGGCAGCGGCGGGAGGTCGCCCACGCGGACGCGCACGCCGGAGGCCGCCTCCACCCAGCGGTGCGTGGTCGCGACGTGACCAGCGGCGCTGACCACGATGCCCGTGGCAAACTGCTCGGCCCGGGTGGGATCACTGGCGTTGAGGTTGCGCAGGAAGTTAGTGATGGAAGCGGTATTGTCGGGCAGTTCCGCTTCCACGGTGACCAAAAAAGGCCGTAGGCTCTGGACGACGTCAGCGGTCCCTAGTGGCGCGCTTTCAAAGGAGGTGGACTCGGGCCCCGGGGGCTCGGCGGGAGAGGCCTTGGCTTGAGAATCCGCGGGAGCATCCGCCTCGGGCGCGCCACCGCAGCCGGTCAAAAGAAGGAAGGCCAGGGCGAGAGCGGCCGCCGCCCCAGGCGGCCCGCACTTGGCAAATTTCTGCATCCGGGCAAAGTAACAGAAAGCGGCGCCGCCGTAAGCCTAATTTGCCCATGCCCTCCCCGTCCTTCCGCGTGCTCATTGTCGGCGCCGGCTACGTCGGCCGCCGTCT
Source organism: Verrucomicrobiota bacterium (assembly GCA_038745425.1). Taxonomy (GTDB): domain Bacteria; phylum Verrucomicrobiota; class Verrucomicrobiia; order Methylacidiphilales; family UBA1321; genus CAWUJC01. Next base: position 3,374 of record JBCDLL010000001.1, read on the forward strand.
GGGCGAGCTGCTGCGGGAGCAAGACGGTCTCGCCCCGCTGCTGTGGGTGCGCGGGGAGGACTCCGCCGCGGAGCTTCGCACGGCGGGCTTCCACGTGCAGGTTGGCGACGCCGCCGACACCGCCGCCTGGGCCTTGCTCGGTTCGGCCCGGTTCGACGCCATCGTGCTGGCCGCTTCCTCCGGCCGCAGCGGGGCCGATGCCTACCGCCGCGTGTTTATCGAGGCGCCCGCCCAAGCGGCCGCGCACCAGCCGCAGGCGCGACTGGTACTCGTCTCTTCCACTTCCGTTTACGGACAAACGGACGGCGGCCCGGTCAGCGAGGCCTCGCCCGCCGAACCGACCACCCCAACCGGCCGGGTCTTGCGCCGGGCGGAGGAACTGGCGCTGCACCATCGCGCGACGGTGCTGCGGGTGGCCGGCATCTACGGTCCCGGCCGCAGCATCTACCTGCGCAAGCTCCGCGAGGGCACCGCCACCCTGGACGGTGACGGCTCCCGCCGGCTGAACCAAATCCACCGCGACGACGTGGCCGGCGCCCTGCGCCACGTGCTGGCCGAACCCGCCACGGGCGGCCAGATCTTTAACGCGGCCGATGACACCCACCCGACCCAACGCGAGCTTTACGCCTGGCTGGCCGAGCGTTTGAAGCTCGAGCTACCGCCTTCCCGGCCCGCGCCGACCGAACGCAAGCGCGGCAACACGAGCAAGCGGGTGGCCAACGCCAAACTCAGGGCCACCGGCTGGGCGCCTCTTTACCCGGATTACCGCGACGGCTACGCCGCCGTCCTGGAAGAGGAGACTTAGAACGTTCCCATCCTTGCTAGGGCGTCGCCGTCTCCGGTTTGGCTTCCGGCGGCGGCCGGTAATCCGGGTTTTTGACGATTTCGAAGGTGACGGAGATGGGCACGGTTTTTGCGCCGCCGTCCACTTGCACGGACTCGGGCAGCACTACTTCGGTCTTTCGCGTGAGCTGGCCCCAGACGATGACGCCGCTAAGATCGATGGGCTGGGTCTTGAGCGTGGTCTCCTCGGTCCAGGCGGTGTTGCGCACGGTGGCGGTGATGCTGGGCGGATCGGGGGCCGAGCTCTTGATCAGAAACTCTTCCGAAAGACCGGAAGTGACAACCTCCACCGGGATATCGAACTGCGTGGCCGTGGCCAGGTTCACCTCGATGCGGTCGGGATCGAAGCTCTCGAGCTGCCATCCGTCCGGAATGTTGTTGAGCATTTCCGGCGTGAGCGCCACGGTACTGACCCCGGCCGAAAGCCCCATCAGGTCGACGACGATACTGAAGTCCGGAGAAGCCTGCAGGCCGGGGAAATTCGGGTTGGTGCTGGGAACGTTGAAAATCGCCTCCACCGAGGTGACTTCGCGCGCGGCCAGGTAAAGCTCCGGCGGCAGGCGGTCGATGTTGGTAAAGACCACGCCGGCGGGGAAAGACTTGGTCACCAACGGCGCGGCGCGGCGTTCCATGCGGAACTGCTCGATGAGCTGCGAGGTGCTCATGGCGGTAACCATGGCGGCGAACCAGAGCGTCCAGTTCCAGAGGCGGCGGCGGCGGCGCTTGCGCTCGTCGCGGATGCGGCCCATTGCGTCCTCCAGCACGTCATGCACGCGCTGCTCGCTGGGCGGAGTCACCGCCTTGAGTTCGCCGTTACTGGCCAGGGAGATGGTGCCGCGCTCCTCGCTGATGACGAGAATCTGCGCATCACTCTGCTGGCTCAGGCCCAGCGCCGCCAGGTGGCGGGTGCCCCACTCGGTGCGCACGCCGTCCGCGGAAGCCAGCGGCAGCACGGCGCCCACCTTGCGGAGGCGGCCATTGTGGATAACGGCGGCGCCGTCGTGCCGGGGTGACGTGGTGTTGAAGATGGACAGCAGCAGCGAGCGGTTGATGCCGGAGTCAATCTCCTCGCCGCCTTGGGTCATCTCGTCGATGGCCACCGAACCGGGAAAAACCAGGATCGCTCCCATGCGCTGCTTCGCCATCTCGAGCACGGTTCGGCTGAGCTCGGGCAACACCTCGGATTCAATTTCACGCCCGCCGCCGAAGAGCTGCGAGAGCCGCGCGCCCTGGTAGGCGCGCCGCAGCTCGGGCATCACGTTGGCCAGCACCAGCAGCGTGGCGGGAATGACCAAAACGAGAACAAAGACACGCGCCACCTCAAACTGGTCGCCCTGGAGGGTATAGGCCCACCAGGTGGCAAAGGCCAGGACCGCAATGGTCAGCAAAAACCGCAACAGGCCGGCGTTGGTTTGCAGCAGCCCAAAAAGCATGCGCAGCAGCAGGGTCGCCAGCAGCAGGTCGACAATCTGGTACAAAAATTCTATCGGCATGGCAGACGGCTCACCCCAGCTTTCTGATGCCGGTGCGCAAAGGCGGCTTCACTCTTTGAAGGGGGAGCGGCTCCCTTGGGAGCGGCGGCGACCAGATTCGTACACACGGCTAAGCAAAGAGACTAACGCGTTCCCCCAAGCGGGAACAAGCGGAGAAGGGCAAAAAAAGCGGCTCCCGGAAATCCGGGAGCCGCTGGAAGGAAGCCGATTGATGCACTCGATTAGAGCTTTTCCGCGATGAGCTTTTCGAGCTTGCGGATATCGGCGGAGAACTTGCGGATGCCCTCGGCCGTCTTCTCAACCGCCATGGCGTCCTCGTTGAACTCGAAGCGGAAGGTCTCCTCGTCCATGTCCTGCTTGTCAATGTCCATGCCCTTGGCCGCTTCGGCGTCGAGCTTGCGGGTGATCGGCTCGTGGCTCACGCTGAGTTCCTGGAGCAGGTCCGGGCTAATGGTGAGCAGGTCGCAGCCGGCCAACTCGACAATCTGGCCGACGTTGCGGAAGCTGGCGCCCATCACCTCCGTCTTGTAGCCGAATTTCTTGTAGTAGTTGTAGATCTGATTGACGGACTGCACGCCCGGGTCTTCGGCACCGGTGTAGTCGCGGCTGTTGGCCTTGGTGTACCAGTCATAGATCCGGCCGACAAAAGGCGAAATGAGCTGGACCTTGGCCTCGGCGCAGCGGATAGCCTGCGGCAGGCTGAAGAGCAATGTGAGGTTGCAGTTGATGCCCTTCTTTTGCAGCTTCTGGGCGGCGGCGATGCCCTCCCAGGTGGAGGCGATCTTGATCAGGATGCGCTCGCGGTCGATGCCGTTCTTCTCGTAGAGCTTGATCAGCTCCTTGCCCTTTTCAATGGAACCGGCCTTGTCGAAGGAGAGGCGGGCGTCCGTCTCGGTGGAAACGCGGCCCGGGACGATCTTGAGGATCTCCAGTCCGAAGGCGATGAGCACGTGGTCGATAATGCTCTCGATGAGCGCGTCGCCGGCCAGCTTGCTGTTTTTGTGGTCGGCAATGGCCTTGTCGAGGAACTCGTGGTACTGGGGCATCTCCACCGCCTTCAGGATCAGGCTCGGGTTGGTGGTGGCGTCCAGCGGCTCGTAGGCCTTCATCGTTTCAAAGTCACCGGTGTCGGCCACGACTTTGGTAAATTTCTTGAGCTGTTCGAGTTGGCTCGCTCCGGCGGGCGCCTCGGCGGGGGCGGGGGTTTCGACTTCCATGGGGTCTCCCGGGTTGGGGGTTGGTTGTGGGGTTGCGTTGTACCTTAGGAACGTAACGGCCCGGGGGGAAACTGCAAATTGCGCCTTCGCGAAACTGTTACATGGGCCCGCGGGCGTCACATCCGCCCTTTTCAAGCCCCTCGCGCTGTGCTGGCATGGTGGTGATGAAACCCATGCTCCCCTCCCTGACGCGGGCGGCCCTGGCGCTTTGCCTGGCCCTGCCCTTCGCCATCACCGCGGCCCCGGCCGCCGAACCCGCCCCCGGCCTCTTCACCGAAGAGGAAATGTCCGAAATGGTCACCACGGACACCGGGCTCAAGTACGTCGACGTCAAGGTCGGCGAGGGCGAGGCCGTGCAGAAGGGCGACAAGCTCAAGATGCACTACACCGGCAAGCTCATCGAGAACGGCCAGAAGTTCGACAGTTCCAAGGACCGCGGCCAGCCCTTTCCCTACCAGCACCAGATCAGTGGGGTGATTGAAGGCTGGAAGCAGGGCGTCGACGGCATGAAGGTCGGCGGCGTGCGCAAGCTGTGGATTCCGTACCGCCTCGGTTACGGCGCCCGCGGGGCCGGCGGCGCCATCCCGCCCAACGCCGATCTCTTCTTCGAAATCGAAATCCTCGAAAAAACCAACTAGGTCCCAGAATTTCGGGCCCTGCCCAGGCGCCAACGGGCGAAGCGGTAGCTTCGCCCGTTGGCTGTTTTAGGGGCTCTGCTTCGGAATCAGGATCAGTCCCGGGTTTACCCGACCGGCCAACCGGGTTATAAATAGTTTGTGCCGCTTTACGTTTACGAGCTGCTGGACGAGGAAGCATCCTGCCGGATTTGCGGTGGGCGCTTTGAGCTCAATCGCCCGGTCGACCGCAAGCCGCTGGAAAAATGCCCGGTCTGCAAGAAGGCCGTGCGCAAATGCGTGACCGGCTTCAGCACGCCAACCGTGGTCAAGAAGCCATCCCTCTCCGAAGCCAAGGCCGCCGGGTTTACCGTCCTGGAAAAGCGCGACCAAGGCGTCTACGAGAAACTCTAGCCCGCTTCATGCCCGCGCTGCGCGTCCACACCAGTCTGCCCGCCGACGTCCCCGCGCTCGACACCCTGCCGGGCGCGCTCTCGCCCCTCGTGGCCGAGGCTCTTGGCAAGGCGGAAGACTACGTCCAGGTCACCATTGTGCCCGGCGCGCTCATCAGCTTTGGCGGCAACACCGACGCCCCCTCCGCCTTTGTCGCGCTCTCCAGCCTGGAGTTGGCAAAAGAGAAAGCCAAGCCGCTGGCCAAGATCATCTGCGGCGAGCTTGAACGTGTCGGCCATCCACCCGAGCGCGTCTTTATCGAGTTCACCGACGCCAGCCGTTCCATGTTCGGCTGGAACGGCGATACCTTCGCTTGAGGTTTTCCCGGCGCCGGGCCAAGAGTCACTGTCTCAAATCGTCCAGCGCCGAAGGCAAAATTTGCCGCGACCAAACAGTGGAAAACCCTTCCCGGGTGCGCTACGATCTCCCGCCATGGAGAAGACGATCACCATGGACATGACCACCCAGGTCGCGGGCTGGAAGCAGGGCGTCGCCGACGGCACCGCCTATGCAAAGTCCGGCCAGGACATGCCCGAGGCGGAGAAGATCGACGAGCTAGCCGCCCCGTCGTCCCCCGGTGGCGACAAGCACGCGAACTGGCTGGTCGGTTACCGCAAGGGCTTCCGCGAGGGCGTTAAACGCTTCTTCGCCGGCGGCTAACCGGGGACGGAAAGGCTCGTCTCGGTGAGGGCAAACGCGTCGCGCAATGCCGCCACCGGATCCCCCGGCGGAAGCAGCTCGTGCCCAATGTAGCCCCGGTAGCCCGTCGCCTGAATCGCCCGCAGCACCGCCGGGTAGTTGATCTCCTGCCGCTGGTCCAGCGGCCCGCGGCCGGGGTTGCCCGCGGTGTGGTAATGCGCGATGTGCGGGTGGTGCTTGCCAATGGTGCGGATGAGATCGCCTTCCATAATCTGCGTGTGGTAGAGATCGCAGAGCAACTTGACCCGCGGTGATCCGACCCGCTCCACCAGCTCCGCGCCCCAGCCGATCTTGTCGGCCATATAGTCCGCGTGGTCGACCTTGCTGTTGAGCACCTCCAGAATCAACGTCACCCCGGCGGCCTCCGCGTGAGGCGCCAGCCGGGCCAACTGCTCCGCGCAATTCGCCAGGCCGGTGGCATCGTCCAGGCCCTCCCGGTTGCCGGAAAAGCAGATCAGATTCGGGATGCCCCACTCCACCGCCTTCTCCAGGTTGGCGCGGACTTCGCGCTCGATGCGTGCCGCGTTCTCCGGCCGATTCATCCCGTGGGCGATGCCGTCGTGGCCGCCAACGCTGGCGATGGCCAGGCCGGCGTCCCGCGCCAGCGGCCAAAGGCTTTCGTCGATCAGCTCCACCGCCGCGTAGCCAAGCCCACGGGCCAGCTCGAGCAGCTCGCGGTCGCCGACTCCCTTGCCAGTAAAACACCAAAAGGAAAAGGATTGGGGGGGCTTACTCATTCCAGTCAAAGATGAGGCCCATCGTCTGGGCCCGTTCGCGGTTGGCGGTGGCGTAGGCCTCGGCGGCCTCGCCGGGTCCGAAGCGATGGGTGTTGAGCTCGCCGAGCGGGAAGCGCCCGTCCTCCACCAGTTGGAAGAAGTACCGCACGGCGGAAGGCTCGTCCCAGCCGGTAAATTTGGTGCCGTCGTGAGCGCCGGCGATGGTCAACCCTTTCATGATTACGTCGCTGGTGAGGTGTTGCTCGGCGGGGTGGCCGGTGTCGCCCAGCACCACCACGTGGCCCTTTTGAGCGGCGAGCCCCAGGGCGGCCGCGAAAACCGCCGCATGGCCGGTGGAATCCACCACCACCCGGGGCAAGCCGCCGAGGGCGGCCTCCACCCCCGGCTTGGCTTTGTCCGCCGGCGCCGCAAAGTAGGCGTGCGCTCCACCGGCTTGGGCAAAGCGCTCGCGTTCCGGCACGGGGTCAATCACCACCACCCGGGCGGCGCCGTTGGCCCGCGCCCAGCGCAGCGACATCTGCCCAATCGGCCCCGCGCCGATCACCGCCACGTCGTCGCCGGCGCGGTACTCGGCCGCGCACCGGCCCTGGAAAGCGATCTTGGCCAGCGCGAACCAGACCGCCTGTTCCAACGGAACCGAATCCGGCACCGGGTAGCAGCTCTCGGCCTTGACTAACGCGTGGGCGCCATGGGGACAGCGCACGGCGACGCGCTCACCCGGCTGCGGAGACTCAACGCCCTCGCCCACCGCCGCGACCACGCCAGCGGCGGCGTAACCGGGATAAAACGGAAACTTGACCCAGTGGTCCCAGTGCGTGCCGGGAGCGTAAAGCTGGTTGAAGACGATGTTCTCGGTGCCCGTGCTCATCAGAGAGTGGCCCACCCGCACGAGCACTTCACCGGGACCGGGGTCTTCCAATTCGCAGGATTCACACTCAACCCGCTGTTTCTCGCGGAACACCAGGCGCTTTGAGGGGAGGCTTGCCATCCCCCCAGCAGACAAAATTGCCTCTAAAACGGCAATTGAAATAATCGGCTTTTCTTTATAAAAAACGGCTGTAGAGATCAAAAAATCTCCCCTCGATGGCCAATTCGTTCGATAAAACGGCTGAGACGGCTTGGCAAAAGCTGAGAGCTCCCGCCTGGAAAACACCCTTCCGCTATGTCCGCGGCCTGCGGCATGCGCTGGCCCGGGGCGTCACCTGCCGCCGACACGATCACCCGGCCCTGGAACTGGTTTACCACCGCCGGGGCGGCGGCGTCACCCGATTGCAAAACGACCGTGAAATCCCCTTTACTGAAGGCAGTTGCGTGCTCTACGCGCCGCGCATCGCGCATGACCAGATCAGCGACGGCCCCGGCGAGGACTGGTGCCTACAGGTGGATGTGCCCCGGCGCCTGCTCCGCGGCGAGGCGGGCTGCCTGCTGGTTCCGATCATCCCGGACTGGGCCGCTCGCGAAATCGGCCAGCTCACCCGCCCGCTCGGGGCCGCTGACGCCGCCGGCCGCCTGATCCTGGACTACCGCGCTAGCGCTGTCCTGCTCGCCGTGTTGCAACAGCGAGACCCACCCGAACCCGAGCCGCCGGCGACGGAACGTCACGTGCGCCGCGCCGAGGCCCTGGTGCGCCGGCGTTTCGCGGAGATCGAAACTGTCGCGGAGATCGCGCGTGAAATCGGCCTGAGTTCGGACCGCCTGCGCCATCTCTACAAGGAACAACGCGGGCGCGGGCTGCTGGCGTTTCTGCAGGAAACCCGGCTCGAGCACGCGCGCTCGCTGCTGGCGCACACCGGCCTGCCGCTCAAGGAAATCGCCAGACTCTGCGGCTACCGCGACGAGTACTACTTCTCCCGCGTCTTCCGCCGCGCGGTTGGCCGGCCCCCGGGCGAGTACCGGCGATCGGCCGGCTCGGTTTAGTAGCGAATCGGCGCCACGCGGATGGCGTCCCCGGCCAGCGGATGGTCGCCGCGCTTGGTCCTGCGCAGGTAGAGCGTCTTGGCGCCCGCCAGCATGGCCCGCTCCGGCCCTTCCACGCCGAAGACGCGATCCCAGACCCGCTCGAAGCAGCAGGCCGGTTCCAGCCCCGGTTCCGAAGCCAGTTCGAGCGCGCGTTGGTAGAACTCCAGCGGGCGGCGCCGGATCTTGTCGCGGGTGACGATGAACTGCCCGCCGGGGCGGAAGACAAATTCCGCCGGCGAGGGCTCGCCCAAGAGCCGCTGGTGAAAGCCCTCGAGCGGAAGCTCGCGACCCTCGGGGTTCTTCGTCCAGGGCACGTGCAGCCGACGGCCGCGGGCGTCGTCGGTGTCGATGATAAAGCCAAGCCATTCGAAGTCCGCCACCCGATAGGTACCCTCCGCCAGCCGCCGCACCTTGCGCTTCAGGTCGGGCACGTGGTCAAACGGATGGCCCTGGGCGAAGACCGTCACCGCCGCCAGCGAGTGGAAGCGTGTCACCATATGGTGGAGGTGCGTGTGTGCCTCGCGACCCAGATTGGGCAGCGGCAGCGCCCCGGCTTCCCGTGCGCCGTCGGGGCTTTTATCGTAAATGGTGACCCGCAGGCCGGGCGCCAGGCGCTCCAGGTTGCGGGCCCAATTGACGTTTTCGCCGCAACGGGCAACGACCAGTTCCACTTGGGGCGGGGTTTCCATCTCCCTCATCCTAACGCACTTGGGCCGCCCGGGCGCGTCTTCTTTTTGCCCCGGGGCGGACGGAAAAACTCCCCTGGTTGCTTGACATAGGCGCGTGAGATGGTTCACTTACGCCACTCTTATCGAGAGCAGCGGAGGGACCGGCCCGATGATGCTGCGGCAACCGAGAAGGGGCGCGGAGAGAAATCCGTCCCCGACTGTCAGGTGCCAAACCCGGCTCGCAGCGGCGACAGGCGCGGTTGCGGGATGGATGAGAGCAAGCCGTGTGGACGTGCCACCCGCTTTGTTCCCCTCCTCCAAACTCGACCCTCGGTAAGAGTCGACAGCATGGGAATCGAATTTTTCAGCAACCTCAAATGCCGCGAATGCGGCCGCCTCTACCCGAAGAAGGCCATCCACGTCTGTGAGTTCGACTTCGGCCCGCTCGAAGCCGACTACGACTACTCGGTTATCCGCCAGCACATCTCGCGCGAGAAGATCGAGAGCCGCCCGCAAAGCATGTGGCGCTACCGCGAGCTGCTCCCCGTGGAGGAAGAGCCGACCGTGGGCCTGCAGGTGGGCTTCACCCCGCTGGTGCGCGCCAAGCACCTGGCCCAGGCCCTCGGCGTGCGCGAAATCTACATCAAGAACGACACGGTCAACTACCCCACCCTCTCCTTCAAGGACCGGGTGGTGAGCGTTGCCCTGTCGCGGGCGGTGGAGCTCGGCTTCGACGTGGTGGCCTGCGCCTCCACCGGCAACCTGGCCAACAGCGTGGCCGCCAACGCCGCCAGCGCCGGGCTCAAAAGCTACGTGCTGATTCCGGCCGACCTGGAAGCGACCAAGGTGCTCAACTCGCTGGTTTACGGCACCAACGTGGTCGGCATCCACGGCGCCTACGACCAGGTCAACCGCCTGTGCTCGGAGATCGCCGGGAAGTACGGCTGGGGCTTCGTCAACGTCAACCTGCGCCCGTATTACGCGGAGGGCTCCAAGAGCATGGGCTTCGAGATCGTTGAGCAGCTCGGCTGGAAAATCCCCGCGCACACGGTCGTGCCGATGGCCAGCGGCTCGCTCCTTACCAAGATCACCAAGGCCTACGAGGAACTGATCAAGGTGGGCCTGATGGATCAGGCGCCCTTTGCGATGTACGGCGCCCAGGCCACCGGCTGCAATCCCATCTCGGTTGCGAGCAAGGCCGGCACCGATCTGATCAAGCCGCAGCCCAAGCCCCAGACCATCGCCAAGAGCCTGGCGATCGGCACCCCGGCCGACGGCTACTACGCGGTCAACGCCATGAAGCAGACCGGAGGCGCCTGCGAGGACGCCAACGACGAGGAGATCGTCGAGGGCATCCGCCTGCTGGCCGAGACCGAGGGCATTTTCTCCGAGACCGCCGGCGGCGTCACCATCGCCTGCACCAAGAAGCTGATTGAAAGCGGCCAGATTCCGCGCGACGAGCCCATCGTGGCCTGCATCACCGGCCACGGGCTCAAGACGGCCGAAGCGGTGCAGCCGCATCTGCCCGCCCAGCGCGAGATCAAACCCAGCCTGCGCGAATTCGACGCCCTGATCGAATCCGAGCGCGAGTCCCCCGCCCAGGCGGCCTAAGCGGCTATCCGAAGAGAAAGTTATGAGTATCGAAGTCAGCATCCCCACACCGCTGCGGAACCTCACCGCGGAAAAAGAAACGGTCGAAGCCACCGGCGCCACCATCGGCGACGTGCTCGACGACCTCAACAAGCAGTACCCCGGCATCGGCGAGCGCCTGCTCAAGGAAGACGGCAGCCTCAACCGCTTCGTCAACATCTACGTCAACGGCGAAGACATCCGTTTCCTGGAAGAACGGGCCACCCCGGTCAAGGAAGGCGACGAGGTCAGCATCGTGCCCGCCATCGCCGGCGGATAACCAGGGAGCCCGCGGCACCGTCCGCGGGCGGAGCTCCCACTCCGTCACCTCGAAAGAGCCCAAATTATCATTGCCCGCCCCCGGCCAAACCCATAGCGTCGCAGCCATGGCCAAGGAGAAACAGCGCTTCTGGTTGACCTACACCAGCGAAAGCGCCTCGCGTCCCATCATCTGGGAAATGGGGCGCAAATTCGACGTGGTCTTCAACATCCGCAACGCCAGCGTCACCAGCGAGATCGGCCTCATCGCGATTGAGCTGGAAGGCGAGCGCGAAGTGATCAAGGACGTCATCCAGTGGCTGGAAGAACGCAAGGTCATCGTCGAGCCGGTGGAAATCCAGACGATTGAAGGCTAGAGGCAGCACAAATTGGTTGGTCAAGAGCGGCCCCGGCCGTAGCCTTAGAGAATGGACGCCTTCAACGGCCTTGGTCTGCACCTCGGCAACTTAAGCCTGCTTTCCAACGCCCAGAGCCGCTCGCTCTCGGCGGAAAACCCGGACGGCGCCAAGGCGGGCGGCGGGCGGGCCGTGCCGCCGACGAATGAAAACGGCGCCCCGTTGGGCTGTGCTCGCGACCTTGGCCAAGGCTGGAAGGTGCGCCCTTCGATCCGCATTGCCGCCGGCGAAACGGCGGAGATCGCCGGCATCGATGGTCCGGGCGCCATCCAGTCCATTTGGATGACGCCGACCAATCGCAACCGGTTGGCCATCCTGCGCATCTTCTGGGACGGCCAGGAACAGCCCTCCGTGGAATGCCCCGTCTGCGATTTCTTCGCCAGCCCCTACCTCGGCGGCCATCCTTTTGACTTCGCGCAGATCTCCTCACTGGCGGTCTGCGTCAATCCCGGCAGCGCCTACAACTGCTACTGGGAGATGCCTTTTCGCCGCCATTGCCGGATCACGGTTGAGAACCGCAACGAGAGCGAGATGAACCTCTACTACCAGATCAACTACGCGCTGACCGAAGTGCCGCCACACGCCGCTTACTTCCACGCGCAGTTTCGCCGCACCAATCCGGTCCGGCCGGGCGAAGTGCACACCCTCCTGGAGGGCGTGCGGGGGCAGGGTCACTATGTCGGCACGAGCATGGGCTGGCAGGTCAACGCCGACGGCTGGTGGGGCGAAGGCGAGATCAAGTTCTACCTCGACGGCGACGCGGATCCCGCGCTGAGTGACGGCCGCGAGATCGGCGGCTCGACCGGCTTTCCCACCATCTGCGGCACCGGCACGGAGGACTACTTTTGCGGCTCTTACAACTTCGAGCACAAGGGCACCGGGCAATACCAGGAATTCACCACCCCCTACGCCGGAATGCCTCACGTGCAGCGTCCCGACGGCACCTATCGCGCCACCACCCGCTTTGCCCTTTACCGCTGGCACATCCCGGATCCGATCCGCTTCCAGTACGACCTGAAAGTGACGATTCAAGCGCTCGGCTGGCGGCGGGCGGGCCTCTTCGCCCAGCGCCAGGACGACCTCAGCTCGGTGGCCTATTGGTACCAGACGCTACCCACCGCCGCCTTCCCGCCTCTGCCTCCGGACACGGAGCTGGAGCTCCTCAGCCCGTAGCCGGACTGCCTACTCGCACGCGAAGCGCACGCTCTTGATCTGGTTGGGCGTAAACGGCACCTTCAGCCGCGCCTTGGGTTCGCCTTCGGCCTGGCCGTCGGCGGCACAGGGCGCCACCTTCCAGCCGTCGGCGGCGGTGATCGCGGTCTCGCCGCGCTGCCCGGCCACCTCGTGGAAGCGCAGCACAAAGGCTTGCCGGTCCTTGAGCGGCATAGCCCAGGCCGGGACCAGCGTGGGGCCGCCGTCCAGACTCCGCAGGGGCGAGGCCAGCTCCGCGCCCGAGTATACGAGCGGCGGGGTGAAGAGCGTCTCGGCCACGGCGGCGGGCTGGCGCTCGCGCGGCAGGTTGATGCTGTAGCGGCCCAGGGCCAGCTTGACGTGGTGGCGCCCCAGGTCGCTGAAGGGCGTGCCCGGGTGCTCGCGGACGATGGACTGCGGCCAAACCGAGCCGTGGTGATCAAAGCCGGTCATGCGCGGGCTGCGCACCACGCTCAGGGCGATCTCGCCCTCGCGGATGCCGGCGCCGTACTTGGCCTCGGTGGCCAGGAAAAGGCCGTCGCTCTCGCCGTCGTCGTAGACCGCCGCATAACGGCTCAGCGGCACCTCCCACATGGCCTCGGCCTTAGGATCGGTGCCAATTTGCGGGCGCAGAATGCTGCCGTAAGGGATGCCGCAGCGGGTATGGGCGGAAGCATACTTCGTCGGCACGCGCAGCTTCAGCAGGCTCTCCTCTTCGCGCCAATCCAGGTCGATTTCCAGGTGCAGCAGCGGGCTGCCGGACTCCAGGTAGAAAAGGATGCTGACCTTGCTCTGCTTGCCCACGGGCCGGGTGACCTTGAGACCGCCGCGATGGTCGCAAGTTTCGAAGGGCTCGATCACGCATTTGGCGTCCGCCAGCACGCCAAGGTTGAGCACGTGGCGGTCGATGTCCCAGGCTTCGAAACTGGCCGCGCGATCGCGATGGACCGTAAGCTGGCCGAGCGGGCCGGCCAGCGGAACCTCGACGCCCTCCCACGCCAGCCGTTCCACCCAGCCCTTGGCGCCAAGGCGGAAGCTCACGGTGCCGTTGCTTACCGTGCGGCCCTCGACGACCACTGGCTCGGGCTCATCCGCCAGCACGGCGTGGTCAAACCGGGTCGAACTGAGCGGCGGCAGCTCCAGGTATCTGGCCTTGGTGCTTTTGCCCCGGCAGTACCAGCCGCGCAGCGGCAGCGGGTGCGGATTAAAAAGGCACTCCTCCCGGCCCTTGGGCAGGCTCTCGGCGGTGCGCTTGATTTCCTCCGCCGCCAGCCGGCGCAGCTCCGGCACTCCCTCCGCGTAGACGTCCCAAACGGAACTGCCAGGAATGTAGTCGTGGAACTGGGCAAAGATGGAACGCTTCCAGGGATGCTCCAAGCTGCGGCGCTTGCCGCTGACGCACTGGGCGGCTTCCGCCACCTGCAGCGCGCGCTCCAGCCCGCGAAACGCGGACTTAAGGTGGCCGTGCGTGGTGTAGGTGCCGCGGTGAAACTCCAGGTAGCATTCCCCCTGGTGGACGGGCAGCTTGGCGCGGACCTCGGCCAAGCGGTCGAAGAACGCCTCCGGCTGGTCCCACTCAATCTCGGGCAGGCTCACCAGCGAGCTCATCCGCCGGGCGCGCTCGCACATCTCGCTCGTGGGGCCGCCGCCGCCGTCGCCGAAGCCGGTCGGCAACAGACTCTCCCGGTGCACGTCGCTCTGCAGGTGAAAGCGCTGGCTGTCCTGGACCTGGCTGACTTCCATCGAGGTCACGTAGCCGATGCCCTGGGTGACGTGGGTGACGACCTCCGAGCCGTCGTTTCCGCGCCAGACAAAGCTGCTGTGAGGGAAGCGGTTGATCCCGTTCCAGGTCATCTTGGTAGTGAAGAAGTAATCCACCCCGGTCAGCTGCATCATCTGCGGCAGGCAGGCGGAGTAGCCAAAGACGTCCGGCAGCCAGGTCAGGCGGCTGCGCCGGCCGAACATCTGGTCGAAGCTATCCTGCCCGGCCATGAAGCTGCGCAGGAGCGCCTCGCCGCAGGCCAGCAGGGTGTCGCTTTCCACGTACATGGCGCCGGTCGCCTCCCACTGGCCGCTGGCCACGCGCCGCTTGACGCGCTTGAGCAGGCCGGGCTCGTTGCGGGCGACCGTCTCGTAGCTGGCGGGTTGGCTGTAGGCAAAGCGGAATTCCGGGTAGGTGTCCATCAGGTGGTCGACGGTGGAAAACGTGTGCACCGCCTTCATCTCGCCCATGCGCTCGGGCCACAGCCAGACCAGGTCGATGTGGGCGTGGCCGGTGAGCACACATTTCAGGAAGGTTTTGTCCAGGCGCAGGTCGGCGTAAAGCCGCTTCAGATAGCGCCGCATGGCCGCGGGGCCCTCGGTGTCGCAAACGTCGGCGGCGTGCTCGAGCCCGCGCAAGAGCTGGCGCTGCACCGGCGAGGCCGTCACCATTGGCTCGTTGCCGAAGGGAACTTCCGGGTTGCTCTTACCCGGATTCTCGCGCGTGAACATGTCCAGAAACAGATGGTGAAGCACTTCCAGGTCAAAAAAGGCGTTCCAAATTTCCTCGTCGCGCTCGACCAAAAAAGCGCCGTCAAAGACGCTGCCCGCTTGGGAAACCCCGGTGGCGTTCGGATGCCAGATGGCGCTTTGGATGCAGTGGCTGGCGATCCAGATTTCCTGGGCGTTCTTGGGCAGGCGCACCTTGCGGTGAGCCACGTCCAGGCCCGCGTAGGGCTGGCTGTTCACGTACAGGGTCGCCTCGCCCTGGTCCTGCCACTCGAGGAACGTGTTATCCCCGAATTTCGGCAGCCGGATCCGGCACCAGCGCTGGTCGAAGAGCCGCCCCCAGGCCGAGCGCGGCGCAACCGGCGAGAGTTTTTTGCACTTGGCTTCCGCCAGGCGAACGGGCTCGCGGGTCGACTCGGTGGCCTCGACTTTGAGCGGCGTGCGCCCTTTCCAAATTTGCGCATCCAGTCGCAGCAGCAACGCCTTGATGCGGTTGGGGATAGTTTGCGGAAAAGGGTTCGGGGACATCATGCTCCAATCAAGGCGCCACCGCTGCATCCTGCAAGCCTATAACCAGCTACTCCGCCCGGATTTGCGCCAGCGTGTCGAGCACCGCGCGCACCCGGGGCACCTCGTGCGTGCGCAG
Source organism: Verrucomicrobiota bacterium (assembly GCA_038745425.1). Taxonomy (GTDB): domain Bacteria; phylum Verrucomicrobiota; class Verrucomicrobiia; order Methylacidiphilales; family UBA1321; genus CAWUJC01. The sequence continues at coordinate 18,687 of JBCDLL010000001.1, forward strand.
CAGGTCCACGCGGCCCAGCCGCGCCGCCACCGCAAAGAAGGCTTCCGCGCTGCGGACCTCGTCCTGGAAGGTGGCAAAGGCGTGCGGCAGCGCCTGGCAAACCGGCCAGCCGAGTCGCCGCAGGCGGAAGGATTCCAGAAAGACACGCGTCTGGTGGCGGACGCGCTCGGCGCTGTCTTCCAGGTTGCGGTAGTAAAAGCCCAGGCCCGGGTCGATCCAAAGGCGCTCCACCCCGGCGGCGGTGGCCAGATCGACCTGCTCGGCGAAGTAATCGTAGAGGGCGGCGATGGGGTCCCGGCCCAGCTCCAGATCGCCTACCTCGCGCACGTTCGGACCGGCCACGTAACAAATGATGACCCCGGCCTCGTGCGCGGCCGCCTCGCGGTAAATGGCCTCCGTCTGGACGCTGCCGGTCAGGTTGAGCACCTTCGCGCCGGCCTCCAACACGGCGGCCGCCACGCTCAGGTGGTAGGTCTCTACCGAAACGATAGAGCCCTCGCCAGCGAGCTCGCGCACCACCGGCAGCAGGAGCGATTCCTGCTCCCCTGCGCCCACGCGTTCGGTGTGCGCCAGGCTGGACTCCGCCCCCACGTCGAGAATCGCCGCCCCCTGCGCGGCCAGGACCCGTCCGCGCTTCACCGCGGCCGGCCCGTCGGGCACCACGCTTTCGCGGTACCAGGAACCGGAGGAAAGATTGATCACGCCCATGAGCTCCGGCCGCGCGTTGCCGTCAAAGCGGTAGCCGCCGAGGTCGAAGGCGGCCACCTGGCAGTCCAGGTCTTCCGCATGGCGCTCCGCGAGCCGGGCCAGGGATGGCAGGTCCAGCATGACGGCTAATTGGCGGGTTCGGCCGGTGGGATGGCCCGCACCGCCGGGTTGGTGGGCACGTCATCGCCCTGCATGGAGGGCGACTTGAGGAGGTCATAGTTCTTGTCCACGAACTGCCGGGCAACGTCGCGCGGGTCGTGGCCCTCGATCTCGACCATCGCGTTGAGTTTGCGCATCAGGTCCTCGCTGAACTTGCCGCTGAGGTTCTCAAGCAAGTCGCGCAGCTGCGGGGCAAAGGCGAGAATCTTGGTGCGCACCACCGGCGAGGCCTCGTAGCGCGGGAAGACTTCCTTGTCGTCGCGCAACTGCTGGTAGCTGTCGAGCGAGAGGCGCCCGTCCGTGGCGAACGCGCTGATCACGTCCACCTTGCCGCTGTCGAGAGCGCCGTAGAGCAGGCCCTGGTCATAGGTGCGCACGTCTTTGAATTTGATGCCATAGACTTCCGTCAGCGCGGGGTAGCCGTCGGGGCGCTCGATAAACTCCGAGTTAAGCCCGGCGTTGGAGGTGACGCCGTTGGGGGCGTACTGGCTGAGAGTCTCCATCCAACCGTGGGGGCCGTCCTTGGAAACGACCATAACGTAGGAATTGTTGAAGCCGAGCGAGGGCATCCACTCCGCCTGGAAACGCTGCATGTAGAGCCGCTTGAGCCGGTTAAAGGCGGAGCGCGGGCTCCGCTCGGGAGCGACATCGAAGATGGTCTCCTCCGCCGTGCCGGAGTATTCGACGTAGAGGTCAATCTCGCCCTGCTCCAGCGCCTGGCTGATGAGCGGCGTGCTGCCGTAGCCGAACTTGCGCTCGACCTTGACGTCGGTCGTCTTCTCGATCAAGTAGGCCAGAATTTCGCCCAGGATGAGCTGCTCGGGGAAGTTCTTGGAGCCGACCGTAATGGTGGGCGCCTCGGGCGTAACGTCGTCGATGTCCGGGCCCTTGTTTTCCGAGCACCCCGCCAGGAGCAAGCTCAGCCCAAGCAAGCCCAGGCCCGCGTTACGAATGGCAAAATTTTTCATGATATCGAGGCGCCGCGGCCCCAAGCCGGACGGCCGTTCTTCCAGGCGCGCGCTTTCTTCTCTACTAAACCCAATAACAGATCAATCACAATCGCCAACAGCGCAATCGGGATCGCGCCTAGCAGCACCCGCGCCGGGTTGTTGATCGAGAGCCCACGGTAGATGTACTCCCCCAGCCCGCCGGCGCCGATGAAGGCGGCCAGGGTGGCGCTGCCGATGCAGTAGATAAAGGCGATGCGCAGGCCGGAAATGATGACGGGCAGGCCCTGCGGAATCTGGATGTGCCAGAGCAGCTCGGTCGGCGACATGCCCATGCCGCGCCCGGCCTCCAGCAGCTCCGCGTGCGGGTCGCCCAGCGCCGCCGAGCAGCTCTTCACCACCGGCAGCACGGCGTAAAGCGCCAGCGTCACCACCACCGTCCAGTAGCCGCTGCCCATAAACGCGAAGAAGATGGCCAGCAGCGCCAGCGCCGGGATGGTCTGGAAAACGTTGGCCACGCTCTGGACGGCCAACTCCGAGCGCGGGCGTCCGGAGGCCAGCAGGCTCGCGGTCAAACCCACGGCAAAAGCCAGCAGCACCCCCATGCAGGACATGTTGAGGTGCTCGCCGGTGAGCTTGAGCAACTGGGCCTGAATCTCGGGATCGGCAAAGTAGCCGCCGAGCCGCTCGAAGGTCGCGCAAATCTCCTGCCAGTACGTCTTCTCGGGGGGCATGACAACTCTCGGGAAACTCAGGCCCCCACCTTGTGCAGCAGCGCCATCTGGGTGGCGGGCCGTGCCACCAGGTCGCGCACAAAGTCGGTGGCGGGTTCGTTGATGAGGGAGTCGGGCGTGCCCAGCTGCTGCAGCCGCCCCTCGTGCAGCACGGCAATTTCATCCGCCAGCATAAGCGCTTCGAGCAGATCGTGCGTGACGAAGACGACCGTCTTGACCAGCCGCCGCTGCAACGCCTGGAAGGACTCCTGCACGATCTGGCGGGTGACGCCGTCGAGCGCGCCAAAGGGCTCGTCCATCAGCAGCAGGGGCGGGTCGGCCGCCAAAGCGCGGGCCACGCTGATGCGCTGCTGCTGGCCGCCCGAAAGCTGCCAGGGCATCCGCTCGGCGTAGTCGCCCGGCAGCTCGACCAAATCGAGCAGCTCGGCCACGCGCTGGCGGCGACGCGGCTTGTCCCAGCCGAGCAGCTTGAGGGGCAGGCCCACGTTGGCCCGGACCGAGAGATGCGGCAGCAACGCGGGACGCTGGAGCACGTAGCCCATCTGGCGGCGCAGCTCGGTCAGCGAATAATCGCGGATGTCGCGCCCGCGGAAGCGGATGCGGCCGGAGTCGAGCTCGAGCAAGCGGTTGGTCAGCTTGAGTAGGGAGGACTTGCCCGATCCGGAGGAGCCCAGCAGCACCAGGGTGGAGCCCTCCCGCACCTCCAAGTCCAGGGGGTGCAGCCGGAACTGCCCCCGCGCGCCGAAGGTCTTGCCCACTCCGTGGTAACTCAACATGGCGCCATGTTACGGAAAAAAGGCGCGATGCCAAAACCTGATTGGAGCGCCTCTTGCCCTTGCGGCAACGCCGTTTCGACGCAGGTTGAAGCCATGAAGGTGATCGAAATGGCCGAAACCGGCGGACCGGAAGTTCTGCGCCAAGCCGAGCATCCCCGGCCCGACGTGCCCCCCGGCTGGGTGCGGATCAAGATCGAGGCGGCGGGCCTCAACCCGGTCGACGTCAAACTGCGCCGCGGTATGTACCCGGTGCCGCTGCCCCGCGTGCCGGGCTACGACGCCGCCGGCACCATTGACGCGGTCGGCGACGGCGTCACCGCGTTCGCGCCCGGGGACCCCGTCTGGACGCTGATCGCCGGCGCTTGCAGCAACGGCGCTTACGCCGAGTTCACCGCCCTGCCCGCGCAGTTCGTGGCGCGGCGGCCGGATGGCCTTTCGGCGGTGCAGGCGGCCGCGCTGCCGGTCATCGCCCTGACCGCCCAACTTTGCCTCGACCAAAGCGGGCTGGAAAAAGGTGACGCCCTCTTCGTTGCCGGGGCCGCCGGCGGCGTGGGCACCATGCTGGTGCAAATCGCGCGAGCGCGCGGGGCCGGGCGCATCGTGGCCACCGCGGGCGGTGAGGCCAGCCGGGAGAAGCTCCGCCGCCTCGGCCTGGCGGAAGAGGACATCATCGACTACCGCGGCAAAACCGGCGCCCAGGTGGCGGAGGAGGCGCTCGCCCACCACGACGGCCGCGGCTTTGCCCGCACCTTCGATCTCTACGGCGGGGAAATGAAGCCGGCCTGCCTGGACGCCCTCGACTATTTCGGCCACATGGTGACCATCGTGGGCGAGGCGGGCGAAGTCGCCACGCCCATCTGGCACGGACGGCAAAGCCCGCTCTTCCAAAAAAACGCCTCGCTCAGCATGGTCCTGCTGCTGGCGTTGGCCAGCTCGCCCGATCCCGCCCATTGGGAGGTCTTTGGGCGCGACCTGGACCGCCTTAGCGAGATGCTGGCGGCGGGCCAACTCGAGCCGCCGGAAATCGAAACGATCGACGGGCTTGATCCGGCGGCGGTGGGAGCGGCGCAGGAACGAGTCTGGAACGGCCGGACCCCCGGCAAAGCCGTGGTGCGGATCGCGGGTTAGCGGCCAGGGTTCGTTCCGGAGGGAGGCTCCGGCCTCAACGACACGCCGGGGATGCTAAAGGGCGTGATTTCCACCCGCCGATCCTGGATCTCGAAGGAAAGCGTCGCTCCGGCCAGGCTGGGACGCGGTCCGGGCGCGGCGGGGTCACTCAAATCCAGCGTGCAGACCTCGCGGTCGCCCTCCCAATGATGGCCCCACATGCATTGGGTTTCAATCTCGCCGCCGAACATGCGCGTGACGCGAAAGCCGCGCATGCCCAACACGTACTGCGTCCACCGGACCCGCAACGCGGCCCAGGGCGATCCCCAACGCCGCCGCAGGGCTTCCTCGTCGCCCGATTTCATATCCGGGAAGGCCACCTTCCAGTACCTGTCGCGGTCGCTCCAACGTGGCTTGCCGGCCAGCAGAGCGAGCTGATCGGGTGTCGCCGGCGTGGGGTACTTGATCTCCAGAGTCGCCTCCGGCTTGGCGTTGGTTAAGTCGACATCGGTAACGGTGACCGTCGCCGGTCCGATTTGGGTGGAGGCTCCCTTGACCAGCAAAAGTGAGCCCGAGCGCGGGTTGCCTTGAACAACATGGGCGACGTGGCCGCGGATTTCCACCTCCCGGCCGCCACAATCGTCCTCCACCAGATAGTAACGGTTCGAGTAACCGGAGCTTGACCCACCGCTGTCCGAGTCGAGGGGCTCCACGATCCGGCCCTGGTCGAGGACCTCGATGGGTCCGCTGCGGTGAGACCAACCACGCTGCGCCGGGTTCTCCTGTCGTACCGGGTAAACCAGCGAAAGCCGCAGCGCGAGCAACTCGCGCCGTTGAGGCGCCCAGCGATTCGTTTTGAACTCTTTCAGCTTGGCCGGCCCAAAGACCGCCACCACCGCCGGGCCCGCCATGGCGTATTCCCGCACCGCCGGCAAATACCAATCGAGATTGTTGGCGTGACGCGTGTACCAGCCAACGCCGGTTTGCCGGGAAAGCTGGGCCACGGCCTCCAGGTAGCTGCCGGCGTCCAGCGAGACCCGGACCGATTGAGTCTCCAAATCCGGTCTGCCGTGGGAGTCCCCACTCAAGCTGGGCGGTCCCCACAGAGCCCCAACCGGCGTGTCCTTGAAGTGCTCGCCAATGGCGACGCAGACCTCCTCCAGCGGGACGCCATCCGCTTGGTAAACCAAGCGTTCCGGTTCCGACGCAGCGGCGGAGACAGCGAGCAAACCGCACGCGATAGCGGCGAGCATTCCCGGGCTCATTGGGGCCATGATGCGGCGGAAGCCCGGCCGGAGCAAGCCGCACCTGCCCCCGCTACCCGCCGAGGCTGCGCCGGCGCGCGCGGTAACTGCGGTAGCGGGTCCGGCGCGGCGGTCGGGTGGGAATCTCGGCCTCGGCAGGCGCCCCCTGGCCCGCGTGTACGCGCACCGGCGGGCGGGGACGCGTGGGCGCCGCTGCCGGTTGGCTTTCTTGCCCGGATTCCGAGGTCTGCCCCTTGGCCGCCTCGGCCGCCAGCTCGGTGACCAGGTCAGCCTGGTTCATGGAGTCCCCAGGATCCTCATCCTCGGGGAGATCCTCGCCCGCCTGAAAGACCGCGCTGAGGGTCTGTTCCTCGTCGTCGAGGCTGGTGCCCTGCTCCCAGGCCACGCGCATCTTGGCGATGACGAGCATGCGGTAGCTAAGGTAAACGATACGGTGGAAACGGCTGGCGATGTCCAGAATGGCGTAGCGGTCGGCGTTGGTGATGTAGCCGCGATGGCCGCGGAAGTACTCCTTGGCGAGCGCGTCGATGACCTTGTGCTCGCCCTTGATCAGCACCATGTGCGCCTCAATCTCAGCGTCGTCGAAGCGCTTGAAGACCTTGATCACCGTGGGAATGGAACCGTTGATATGCGCGACGGATTCCTCCAGGTAGCGACGCACCACGCGGCTCTGGGAATGCAGCTTGAGGTAATTCTGCGCGTGGATCACCAGCTGGTAGGCGGCGTCATCGATCGCCATGAGCGTTTCGTAGCCGCGTTCCAGGTTGACCCCGCGCTGCAGCACCTGCCAGTTGGTGCCGTGCTCGATGAGTTCGACCACGTAGCGCTGGGAGAGCTCCATCACCTCACGGTTAGCGCTGTGCAGCACGTTGGGGTCGATCGGCGGCTCGGCGCGATCCTTCTCAAAGACCTCGAGGTAGCGCGGAATGCGGTCCCACACGCGCAGGCGTTCGCGCACAATCAGCCACAACGCGGAGTTGGGCTCCTCCATCGCGCTGGGGTAAATGAATTTGGGCCGGGCCAGGTCGACTTCCGGCGGCTCCGGATAGCGGGTGGCGAGGCGTTTCTGCAGCCGCGGAATCAGGAACGAACCACTGACCGCCGTCGCGAGCTGGAGAAAGAGGTACTCGAGAGCCAAGTGAATGGCAACGTTGTCCGTGAGCAGGAGGCAAAAACTGCGGATCCAATAGGTGCCCATCACGGCGTCGAGGGTGATGATCATCAACCAGACAAAAACGCCGACGGCCTTGGCGTAAAACTGAAACACCATCAGCTGCTTGGCCGGGCCCTTCATCTCGCGCGACATCTCCACCGCGACCAGCCCGGTGCCCAGATTGGCCCCCAGCACCATGATGATGCCGTCGATGATCGTGAGCGTGCCGGAGGCGGCAAAGGCGATCACCACCACCGAGACCGCCGCCGAGGAACGCGCGACAAAGGCCAAGCCAATGGCGAGAAGAAAGAGGATGGGGCCGTAAGCGTGTCCCGCCTCCAGCACATCGCGGAAGAGTTCCCAGCTACCCATCCAGACCGCCGCCTGCTTGGTGTGGGTGATGCCGGAAAGCAGCAGCGACAGGCCCAAGACGGCGCTGATCCAGGCCCGATGGCGGGACTGCCGGTGCCAGCCCAGGTAATAACCCAGCCCCACCAGGCCCATCATGTAAGCGGTGACGATATTCATCGGGATAGTGGCCAGAAAGACGAGCACCGAGGGCCCGAGGTTTGACCACAGCACGACCAGCATGGCGGATTTGAGCCCAATCATTTCCGCGCTGACCATGTTGGACATGATGAACGAAGCCAGCGATGTGGACTGGGCGGTGGCGCCAAGCACGACACCCAAAAACGAGCTGCTGGCGGGGCGGCCGTCCAACCGGCTCATCGCGTTGCGCAAGCGGGGCCCGGCCATGGTCTTGAGCCCAGAGGAAAGAAACGACGCGCCGATGAAAAACAGGCTCAGCCCAAGGATGAGGTAGCCTAGAACGACGACCGTGGTCGGATTGTCAAAATGGGTCTCCATGGCGGGCGCGGATCACCGATCCTTAACGGCCCTAATACAAGACCAGGCCGGGCAAGGTGACAATACCCGCGATCCGGGAAGTTGCGGAGACGGCGGCTATCCGCAGCGGCAGGGCTCACCGGAGCCGTTGGTTCGCGCGGCGTCGCGGCGGGCCTTTTCGGCGGCTTCCACGCCGTTCGCTTCGGCTGGGAACTCGTCGTGGTAGGCAGGCGCCTGGGCCGGCTCCGGCCCCACTTCCGGGTACTCGTAAATCTCGCCCTTGTAGTTGCGCAGAACAATGCGGTCCGGCGTGTGGGCAACCACATACTCCGGGTTGACCGGAATCTTCCCGCCGCCGCCTGGGCCATCGATGACAAACTGCGGCACCGCGTAGCCGGTCGTGTGCCCACGCAGTTGTTCAATGATCTCCAGTCCTTTGCGCACCGGCGCGCGCAGGTGCTGGGAGCCGCGGATGAGGTCGCATTGGTAGAGATAATAGGGCCGCACCCGGCAGCGCAGCAGCTTGTGCACCAGCGTTTTCATGGTCTCCGGGTTGTCGTTGACGTTGCGCAGCAGCACCGACTGGTTACCCAGCGGAACGCCGGCGTCCGCCAGCCGCCCCAGCGCTTCGCGTACCTCCACGGTCAGCTCCCGCGGATGGTTCACGTGCACGCTGATAAAGAGCGGGTGGAACTGGCGCAGGATATCGCAGAGTTGCGGCGTGATCCGTTGGGGGAGGAAAATCGGGATCCGGGAGCCAATCCGCACAAATTCCAAGTGAGGAATCTCCCGCAACCGGCGCAGAAGCCGCTCCAAAGCCTGGTCCGAGAAGAGCAGCGGGTCGCCGCCCGAGAGCAGCACGTCGCGGACTTCCGTGTGTTCGCGCAGGTACTCGATGGCCGCATTAATCTGCGTGCTCAGGTGCTGCTCGCCCGCGCCGCTGACCACCCGGCTGCGCGTGCAGTACCGGCAGTACGAGGCGCAGCGGTCCGTCACCAGGAAGAGCACGCGGTCGGGGTAGCGGTGCACCAACCCCGGCACCGGCATGTGCTCGTCCTCGCCGCAGGGGTCCAGCCTGTCCTCTGGACCGTAGTCCATCTCCTCCACCCGGGGGATGATCTGCGTGCGGATGGGGCCGTCCGGATCATTCTGCTCCACCAGGTTGAAAAAGTAGGGCGTGATGCCCATGGCCAGCTTGGTGTTGGCCAGCATGACACCGGCGCGCTCGCTGGCGGTCAGGTCCAGCTTGCCCTCCAAGTCGCTCAGCTTCTTGATGCTGTTGCGCAGCTGCCATTTGTGGCTGTTCCAGTCCTCGTCCGAGACGTGTTCCCAGAAGCCTTTGCCGGGCGAGGAGAAATCGCGGTCAGTGCGCGGCACAACCGCACCATTGCTGTTCTGTCCCATGTCTGCTTGGTAAGTCGTTAAATCGGAGAGGAAAGGCATCGTAGCCCAATCAGACGCGAAGTCAAAGCTCCAAGCTTTTTTTGTGCAAGCGACCGCCGGATTTCCCGGATATTTCCTTTTTGGCCCGCTCTTCCCACCCGCAAAAAACCGTTGCCCACCGCCACCGCGACGCGTATCATCCTCCCTCCCCCGACCACATGCCGTCGCGCAAGGGCGGTGGAAATTTTGGGTCGATACTCAAGCGGTCAACGAGGGCAGACTGTAAATCTGCTGGCTATGCCTTCGAAGGTTCGAATCCTTCTCGGCCCACTCCTCTGACAGTCAACAACTTAGGAGCCTCAGAACGACCAACTGACAATGAGAGCGACAATAAATCACTAAAGGTTTCTTATTAACATTGATGTTGTGGAGATCAATCCTTCATGCTCCGAAGTCATACAGTCCGAGATCGGATCACTAATACCAAGATAGGGAACTAATAGTATACTGCGCTCTGTCATTTAATTGTTCAAACAGAACATTCTTGAAACGCAATCTATGCTTCTGAGATTTTTTTACATATTTCAAAAAATTATCAAAATCTGTTTGGCTAAACATATCAGCAGCAATTCCAATCAAAATCGATGAATAGCACATGTGCGGCGTAGGCAATCTTACAAATGAAACATCTAAATAGTCAGTTGTTACTATACCATTATTTTCAAAATAAGGTTTTAGATTCCTTAATTCCTTAGTGAAATGCACATGGTATAAAGGATGTCTTTGCTTCGCACGTCCGTCGGAGTTCACATCATAATCATAATGCGCTCCATAAATGAGTTTTTGAACCCTTTCTTTGCCTTCAATAAATATATAAGCCACTTCTATGGTCGTCCTTGCGAAATAAATTGTTTTATTCTCTTCGAAATAACTCTCGCATGGAACAACTAATATCTTAAGCGCGCCTTTCTTTTTTAGATTACCACCCAAAGAATTTGCAGGCGATACATCTCTAGTAACGCATAGCGGACTCTTAGCTTTCCAACCTTTACAAATAATTTTTTTATTACTTAATTCGTCATCCAATGATGCTATGAAATCTCTTGGAATATGCCAGTCCACTTCACAACCTGAGTTGCTCGCTCCCAATGAGAACTCAGCCACCAACCCCTTGTAATAACCAATCAAACTCATTTAAATCTCAATGCCTGCCCATGGCGCAATTTTATAAAAACTTGATTTTGATATTCTAGAAAGATCAGCTCCTGCGGGGAAATAAGGTATTTTCCCAACAGAATTCTTATATCCAACAGGGCTATCAGTTAACATACAATAATAACCCGCCTTCTCGCTACCATCAACCGAACATCTACAAGTACGCAACCCCCTAAGTCCTGACTTTTTCGCCAATGCATACCCATCTTCACAATCATTTTTAACTAGCAATTCTTCTAAATCATCTCTCCACCAATAATTACGTATCTCACCAAAAGGCCCTTTATACAAAGCCTTCTTAAATAAGGCCCGGACTTTCTCTTTATTAAATTGGTTAACGTCAATATTTAGAAAGCTTGATGCCGCAATCTCATTTAGTAACAATCCCGGAAATCGCAAAATAGATTCCCACAACCAATAACTTATCTCACAGGAAATAGCCTTGCTCGCCATTTGCGGATCGTCTTTTGAATTAATAAATAATAATGACTCTAAATACTGCTGATCTCCAGAGCTGTATAGTCTCAATCTTGTTTCTATTTCTGGCCTACCTAATATATCCGCCAAAATAGCCGCCGGATTACTATATACACATTCTGAATGTTCATTCGAAAACAACTTTTTCTCAATATAATCCGATATACGTCTACAACCTTCAAAAAAACCAAGACTGCTCTTCGCAAATTTTTGCATGTCTCCTCTAATCCCCAACTCAAGGAAGAATCTTCGATCCAAAAAACCTCTTTTCTGTCTAATTTTATCAGCTATCAAATCACTTTCTCCTCTGCCATATATCGCAATCGGAATACCGTACTCACGCGCCACAGTTGTAACAACTTCAGCGCTCAAACCACTCAGCCCCTGATATTCGATGTAACTTGACAAATCTTGATCGCAGATAATCATCCCAATATCAACCCTGTCTTGAGCAATGTTTGAAGCAACTCTACTCTCTAAAGTCCCTGTAGTCTCAACACTTTGATTTGCAGGGAATTCAATAATAGTAGCTTTACGTCTAAATACTTTTTTTAGCGCATTACTAATCTGCGCTCTTTCAGAATCATCATCTTCAAAGAGAAATATTTTTTTCATATGCATGTGCTATTTATTTTGCGGGTATTGGACTCGAAAACATGTTTGATAACCACTAGGTGGGTCTATCATTTGCACTTTGCCGTGTAACGATTCCACAAGTTTTTTCACTAGACTCAAGCCAAGCCCCATGCCAGAGCCAAGTGGATTATAGGCGTTTGAAGTCGTTGTGAATAATGGATCCCAAATGCGATCCTTTATCTCAGTTGCAATTCCAACACCATTATCAACAATCTCCATTATATGCCATTTCTTCTCATTCCAAGCCCTTATTTCAATCACCCTTTGCTCTGTATGCTGTTTTCTAGCAACTATAGCTTTTAAGGCATTAGTATACAAATTCATCAACACTCCCGAGTATATGGCAATTGAAATCTTGGGAGACTTGCAATCATCGTCAGATACTATATTTACCTGTATATTTCTTGTATTTGCAAAATGTTGAAATTTTTCTGTCACTTCCTCAATTTGTGGTTTAACAAAAAATGTTACTTCTGGCATTCCTGAGTTTAAGTTATCTGTAAATGCTGTTACGTAGTCTAAGTGCCTTTTAAACTCATCTCTAGATTCTTTAAGTTCAGATAACTCGTTCCTATAATTTACTCCTTTTTTAGTAAATTTCTCTATCGATACTATTGCACCATCAATTAATCTCAAAATACGTTTGCTTTCATGTGTCATAAATCCCGCTAACACACCTAGTAAACTCATTGCCTCCAAATTAAATGCCGCTTTTCTGGTATAATCTTTTGCTTCTTCTAAGTTCTTCGACAATCGATTATATTCAGTAATAATCCTCGATTTATCTTCAGGCGTTAATGTTTGTATGGATTCAATTCTCTCAATCGCGGCCTTGAAATTCTCCTGTGATTCTTTTGCTGCAATCTCTGCTTCAATAGCCAGTAGTCTCTCTTGATTTTTTTTATCCAGGAGCGCAAGCAATTCTAATCCAGTGCGAACAATCTGATATAACTCATTATACGCCTCATTTTCTAGATATCCTTCTCTATCAGCCGAAGGCACCAAACCGGTTGATCCACTTACGCTAGATTCTAAAAATACTGCACCAACTACTTGCCTCTTCTGTGGAAGATACAGCATTGGATTTGTGCTCGCTAAGCTCTCGGGCTGTCCAAATTCTTCTACCATTAAATCTGATCGCCATTTTCTGCGATTTGACGCTGAATCCTTGTCTTGATGCAGCCAATCATCGTCATCGTATCCAAATGGACGGATGCGCAGCCCATGGTCTACCACTGCTACCCCGCAATTAAATTTCACCCAATCCCATGCTAAGTTACCATTTACACCCTTATTTTTAAAAGTACCCGCTCTTCTTGGAAAATACCTAATATCAGCAATTAATCCACCACGAATATGGTTGTTATATTTTTTCCTAACCAATTCTATATCTCCATTTTTCCACCCGGCAACTGATGCTCTAATAATAAGGGTTTCGTTTGTTAGATTGATAGTAACTTTACCGGCAAAATTCTCTAATATGAACTTAGATAATAACTCTTCCTTTTTCGCTTCTTCATCGTCATCCAAAGGCAATTGCACTGAAAATCCGGGATCTATTTTAGTCCTTTTACCAAGACTGTTAAATCTACCGCTATCGAGACCTTCTAAAGGGCTAACAATTTTTAATATACTGCTTCTTATTTTCTTTTCATCTAGATTTTTAAAATCACTTCGTAACAAACCAATGTACAAAGTAGTCCCGACAGGGGTATCGTCATCCACCTCATAAACATCATATTCTATGAGCGCATCATCTAATTCTTTAGCTTTGTCGATTTCTTTCCAATCAAAATATGCTTCTAAGCGAGTTTTAATCTTTCTTTTATTGTCAAAAGCTATGGTACTTAGTGATAGCTCTTCGCCCAAAAATCTAACTGCAAATCGGCCTATTCCTTTTTCTCCAGTAACTGTTCTTTGATATTTTAATGAATATTGGCTTTTGCTCTTTGCATCACTCGCAATCCTCATCCACTTACGAATGAATTCTTCTTCGGTCATACCGTTTCCGTCATCGGTGATAATAACCTCTTCTGGATTTGATAAATCATATTCAACCTTGCACATCGTGCTGTCAGCATCATATGAATTTTTAACTAATTCAACGATTGCTACTTCTGCTTTCGAAACCAACCGTTCACCTAGCTCTTGAAGTAATCTACCTTCACTTTTGAAAGGTATTTTTTCCGAGATTATTTTTTTATCATTCACAGCAATCCTTAATTAGTTTTTGAAGAACACTATTTAATTGTCTAACTTCAACTTTTTTTAAGTTTCCGGAATGCGATATTACTCTTTCCTCAAAGTTGTATGCTTTCAATTGATCTGTTAATTTTCTCACTGTACCTTTCGGAGTGAAAACACCATAAACAGAACCAACATTGTGAGCTCTTATGGAATTTATTAGTACTTTGGGGCCGAACTTTGTGAAGCCAGAGCCAAATAATATATTTGGCTCTTCAAATGGTTTGTACTTGAACCATACATCACGTTCATTACAGGTAGATGTATTATATTGGTACGGCAACATGCTTTCCAAATAGTCAGCTAATTTACTACTAAGATTGTCTTCATATGATTTTATCAGCCAACACTTGTGACCGTTATCACGATAGTATTTTTTGAAAGTTTTATTATCCAAAGTTTTTATATGAGAAGGCATATGCTTTAAGGTAGTAACGCATGGATGCACGTCATTGTGCGACAATCCATTATGGATTCGTTCACCTTCTGTAAGTGTAAATACTTTTTGAGTTCCGGGACTAAGTCCTCTTTGTGCCCAAGCTAGGTCTCTTTGCGTATAATCAAGGACTTTACACCTTGATCCTGAGGCCAATCTAGTTTTTTTAATGTTGTATTTTTTATCTATCAAATAAAAACACCACTCACCTGAGTTCGAAGATTTATCAATTATAGTTATCGCCGAAGTAGTCATCACTTCAGTGAAAACTTCATCTTTGAATCTATAGACATGAACTGACCACCTGTTTTTTTTGATTAATTCACGCAATGGTTTTGATGAAGGTCTAGTTACCCATTCATATGGAGTTAGCATTGCGACTAGTCCATCTTCTTTAGTTGATTCAATGCCTAATAACAGAAAATAGACGAAGAGATTTGCTTGTCTATTAATAGATATATCTAAACTCTTTTTAAACCTATGAGCTATTTTTTCCATCCAAGGCAATTCAATATAATGATTGCGTACGTATGGCGGATTTCCGATAGAAATGTCCCAATCGTTTGATTTCGCTTCGAAAGCGCAACCATACTCAATTGTGGCATTTCTTGGTAGCTGTCGCTTGTGATTTGATTTATCTATTTCTATACCTAAGTAACTTGTGAATTTGCCTTTCAACGCGAATCGTCCATCCCCAGCACCAAAATCGATTACGTTTCCGACGCTTGGTCGAAAATTTGACACCAAGGTCCAGACAAATGCTACAACTTCCAACGGAGTGTAAACCTGCGTTAGACGAAACTCATACGGGCTTTTAACTCTTCGCATCGTAAAAACTTTCCTTTTCTCCTAATATCGGGGGACTTGTTTCCCATCCTTGGGAGCTGTGCGGTAGCTTGAACTTAAAAATCACGAAAGTCGAGTCCTAGAAAAATGTTCATTGAAATTAAACCACTAGACTACCTTCTCGCCACAAAACATCATCACACTAATCCCCACTAGATTCGAACTCAACCCACACCCCGTAGCAACTCTTCCCAAGTGCATCGCAAAGTGCGCTTTAACTTTACAAGAGTGTCAATCGTAGGGGATGCCTCGCCTGCTTCGATTTGCTGGAGAAAGCGGCGATTCATTGGGGCGCGGTCGGCTAGCATGACCTGAGTGATCCCCGCTTTTTGACGGAGCTTGTACACGTTCTGACCAAGGACTTTACGAGGTTCCACGCCAAGATATTGCGTCAGCACCAACTATATTAGGCGTGCTATACCACGCATCTTTTACTTGCCTTTAGCCCGTAGCTACTCATTCTGGGCATCAGAAGGCTCAATGCCGGATAGCATCCCGTTTCAATCGCTATGGAGTACCACGTATCAAAGTATGGCCAACAATGGGGGCCTTACACCGAGGATGAGCTTAGGTCACACGTCGCAGCTCACAGCTTTTCAGCTGATGATTTGGCCCGCACAAAGGACATGGCGGCGTGGAAGCCCATTCGCGAGTTGATCAGCTTGCCTAGCGCCGCTCCTGCGCCCTCTCCACCAACGATCAACGTGGTTTCAAATGTCACCGCGCCACCGCAGAACCGCCGAACGGGCTGCGTCGGTTGCGCTGTGTTCGTTTTTTTCATGATCATCATCTTCAGCATCCTAAATATCGTTTTCATCAAGAACCTTGAAAACGAAGATGCCGACAGCGATTTGGATCAACCCAAGGCTCCCGCCCTCGAAGAGACAACCGACGAACCGTAGCCTAGGTAGTTAGCGACCAAATTTGCATTCACTGCCGACATGCGTCTAAACCAGCATTGAATCTATGCCAGAGAAGCTTCCTCGATAAGCTATCTGCGAATTTCAAGGATAGCCGAGAATCGCGCGAGGATGGGCCTAGAATCGATTTGACGTACGCTCAATAGACCTCCCTCCCTCAAAACCCTATGCCGCCTTCCATCTCGCACAGCCATAACCTAAATTTTGCGTATTTTGGATTTCATAATTTTCATTGGTAAATAGGAAGCACCCAAACTGAATGCAAATATGGCACGATCTTTGCCTCGCGCACGCGCGTGCCTGCGCTACGCGCATGTAGCGCGCACACTGTGCGCGCGTAGTACGCGCGCGCACGAATAATTAATACTAACGTAAACACAGTTTACTTCTAAGAGTAAGCTTACCATTTCAAATTCTTTTCATCGAAAAGGAAAGAATTTGAAATGGTAAGGCGTTCTTACTCGTAAACGTTTAAACGTTCATCGGACACGGGCTTTTGGGAAATCGCTTCGCTTCGGGCAGCGATTTCCCAAGCCCTGTGTCCAATTGCAACTTGACCTAATCCGAAGGATACGTTCGTTTACAGCTCAGCATAAACCTATGCAGGCATTGGATAGTTGGCTTGAAGAATTGCAAACTAGATTTGCTTCAGGCATTGAATTTCTAGAATTGAGAGCTGACTGCCAATAGCCCGTAATCGCTCAGAAATGCCACTAGAATCGATTTTTATTGCTCAGCAGTAATTGGGTAGCGGGCGGGGATTTGAAAGCTTCAAATCGCATTTTGATAGCGTTTTAATATGCTGATATACAATATCTTACAACTACATCACTAACTTCACTCTGCGACACGCCAGTTTAACGACATGAGCACCAAACAGGAACAAACTCACAAACTGTTAACGAATCCCGTAAAAGAAATTGAGCGCGTGAAACGCCAGTTAAAAACGAACAAGGTTAATGAAGAATCGTTAAGCGTTCGATTCATGTCAAGGGAAGCAAAGAGCGCGCATCTTTTCATCGTGAGAAACCTTAAAGGTTAACGTTTATATTAACCGTTAATGCGTATCTTTAAAATTTAATGCGATAACGGGTCCTTCCTGACCCCCCTCCCCCACCGCAAGTTCGGCGAGTACCCTTTTTGGACGCGTAGCGAAAAAATCCGAGGACATGGTTACGCTCGAATTACTTATGATGGCAAAAAAACGCGCCCCAATAAAAGAGCGCGTTTTTTTATAGCCGGACCTGCTTACCCACTGTCCACACCAAATGGCGGTGTCGATTATCCCCCTTCCTTTACTGCCTCAGCTGGCAATTGATGCAAATACTTAAGAAGTGAAGCATAGTTGATTAAGCGTACTCCACGAGCAGCGCCAGGTTTTTTGATGATATGACTTCGTACCAAGGGCCGGTGATTGTTTTTCTCCGTGGGAATACACAGCTCATTCAGGGTGCCTCGGCTTAATCCCGTTAGAGGGCATCGTTCACCTGGCTT
Source organism: Verrucomicrobiota bacterium (assembly GCA_038745425.1). GTDB lineage: Bacteria > Verrucomicrobiota > Verrucomicrobiia > Methylacidiphilales > UBA1321 > CAWUJC01. Next base: position 36,033 of record JBCDLL010000001.1, read on the forward strand.
TGGTAGGCGAATGAATTCAGGGCGAGTATTATATCCAGTTTCCTGCCGCATAGCGGCAGCCGTCGATGGGGTATTGATCGGTTTCATTGGCGTGAGTAAAATTCATCCACGCCATCTACTGCAAAATGATCTAGTATTTTGTAGGGTTTTCGAAAACTTTTTTCAATGTAGGAACATTGAGGGAATATACGTGATGCCAAAGGTTCTTAGCCCCAATTGGATAACCCATCATTTTGGATAGCTTTTCAGCGGCCATCTCCAGCGTGTAATTCTCTCTTCCCCAGTGGGGCCAAAATTGGCAAATCGTCAGCTTGAGACGATTAATACGAAAATGTTCCTTGGATCGCCCTTCGAGGTCATGCCGGGTAACTTTTCGCTCACCTTTTGCCTTCACCCATAGGGTGACCAACTTGGGACCCTCGTAGTAAAATTCTTTCAGTCGCCAATCACGGCGTATCATGACAACCACTCTTTTTAGTTTTTTGACGTGCCGATAGAAATCCTCAATGACACACATAGCTGCATCAAGAAACGGGTGGTCATTCGGCTCTAAGAATTCTGCTCCCTCTGGTATCATGTGGTTGAATCTAGGGTCATTCACCTCTCGGACCAACTCACTCACCATACTTTTACCTGGGCGATTTACAGCCAACACAGTGCCCGTTACCTCTGTTGTTCTCATGCCTGGGCTACCATCGGAAAAATCCAATAGCTGTGTTTTCCAATATTCCCGAACCTCACCATTCTCAGCCCTACGTGAGTAAATGAGTAGCGCCGGGGTCGGCTCTTTCAATAACGGGACACGCATGATGAGCTTGGATTGCTCGCGCTCTTTGACCTTGCCACAAAACCCCGGCATTCTGACTGCGTGACCTTTGAAAGCTTCTCGTAAGGATTCGGGAAGCTCTTCATCAGGATGCAGATATACGACAGCTAAAACTTCACGAGGTTGGATCATGACTCATCCTTCGCTGACAAATCAGGCATCTTGGCCAAGGCATCTTGAAGCGCTTCCGAGGACACGCTGGTATACCCCTGACTGACTTTAAGGGAGGCATGCCCAACAGCCGCCATCACGATGCCGTCACCAATTCCAGCATTCTTCATCCAACTCACGGCGGAGTGCCGCAACGAGTGAAACGAAAGCTCGCTGGTTTGGCGACGATTAGAACGGCCAATGCCCCGGCTGCTATGGTTGCGTGGCGTCTTCTCGACCAACCCAATATCTTCAAGGTACGTGCGAAAGTGGTTGCTGATGTTGGCCGTCATTCCGGTCTTGCCGAAACGGGCAAAGGCTTTCGGGAAGAGCGGGGCATCGGGGTCATCAGGTGCGGCCAATCGGTCGCGGAAAAACTCCGTCAGCGGCTTGGCTAACGGCAATACCATTCGCCTTCCGGTCTTGTGGGCCACATAGCGAATCTCATTCGCCAACAGGTCCAGGTTGCTCCATCGCAAGCGGCAGATATCGCCGAGCCTTGCCCCCACATAAACTCCAATGAGAACCATGCCCTCCATTTCGACGTCTCCGGCTTCTTGGCAAGCTTCCAGCACTCTTTTCACCTCCGCCGGGGTAAATGGACGCCTACGCGTCTCCTGGCTCGCTGGACGGGCCAATGTCTTCACGCTGGCAGCGGGGTTTCGTTGAATGAGCCCTTGCCGCTGGGCTTCAAGGAATGCCGAGCGGACGATTTTCAAGTTGTGGTTGGTACTCATGACCGCCAATCGCGCTGCCATGCCGTCCCGATAGGCGGCAATATCGGCGGTAGTGATCAACTCAAGCCCGGCATCGGCGCGCGTGTCCAGGTGCACTAGGAAGCCCTCAATGCAGCGTTTGTACTTGTCCAGGCTGCGCTTGGACAGGCTCGCCTTGCTCGCTAGCCAGCGCTGCATGAAATCCCGCACGCTCAGGTGCTCAAGTTCGCTGCCTGTAATCTCCCTGTAGGCATCGGAAATCATCGACCGTGCCTGCTCAGCCGTCTTAAGCCGACGATAGGCCGACTCCAGATCGTGAGCCATTCGGAGAGCATCGGACTTTCGCGTCATCTTGGACGACTTCTGACGCTGCTTGCCGGTGGCGTCCGTGAAGCAGCAAATCCAGTAGGAGCTTCCCTCTTTTCGTCGTACCGATGCCATCAAGCAGCCTCCAAACTGACAATGAGACTGACAATGAAGCGGAGAAAAGTCAATGTCTCAGAACGTATTTCTCCCTAGTAATCAGCTTCTTACGTAGGTAGCCTGCAAATTCGAAGGTTCGAATCCTTCTCGGCCCACTTCTGGTCGCCTGAGCTTACATCAAGCCAGAGACGGAATTTTCTTGGGCTGCTTTCTTCCTTCTGATTTAAAAACGCTCGGCGCCTTAAACTGCAAAAAGTTAGTGCCGAGTTGAATAGGGACATCTCCTTCCGAATGAACCCTTCCTGCACCCACCTCATAGCCGGGAGCGGTCGCGGTAGTCGGCCGGGGTAAAGCCGGTCATCGCGCGGAAGAGGGAAATAAAATGCCGACTGTGCTGGAAACCCACCTCGGTGGCAACCCGGCGGATTTCCCAATCGGTTTCCAGCAAGAGCTCCTGCGCCCGCTGCACGCGGTAGCGGCGGAGCATTTCCGCCGGGCTGAAGCCAAAGGCCTCCTGGAACTTGCGCTCGAGCGTGCGGCGGCTCATGCCGACGTGCTCGGCCACGTCCTCCACCCGGAGTTGCTTGTGGATGTGCTCGCGCATGTGGCGCACGGCGCGGCCCACCTCCGAGTCCATCCGCCGCGACTCAAAGGTGGAGTTACGCGCGATGACCTGTAGCGGCGGGACGAGCGTTTCGCCCGGGACGGTCTCGCCGTCAAAGATCGCCTGGATCAGACGGCCGGCGGCGTAGCCGATGCGCTCGCCGTCGAGATCAATGGAGGAAAGGCTCGGATGGGCAATCTGGCAGGCCATTGGATTGTTGCCGACCCCGAGCACGCCGAAGTTCATGGTGGGCAGGCCGTATTCCCGGCAGTGGTTCATGATGGCGTTGCCGGCGGCGTCGTCCGTGCAAAAGATGCCGCAGGGCTTGGGCAGGCCGGCGAGCCAATCCAGCCACTCGTCCGAGGGATCGGGAGCCGGGGGGTGAAACTCCAGGGGGATGTCGTCGAGGCTGGCGCGGCACTCCAGCCCCCGCCGAACAACCTCGCGCCGAAAGGCCTCACCAAAGCCGAAGAACTCATCCTTGACGCAAAGGCTTCCCGTCCAGGCCAGGCTCCGGTAGCCCAGGCCGGTCAGGTAGTCCACCGCCAGGTTGGTGACGGCATCCAGATCGGTCCAAAGCCGGGGCGCCCGCCGCGGCGCTTCCAGGCCAGTCACCACCACGGTCGGTATCTCCAGCTCGTTGACGAACTCGATCTCGTTCGGGTAGCGCGCCCGTACAAGGAGCGCATCCGGGGCCAGCTCGGCGATGATCTCCCGGTCCAGCCGTTCCATGTAGACGCACATCCAGGGGTGCTCCGGCCGCACGTAGCGGTAGAAGCCCAGCTTGACCGCGCGGCTCAGGTGGTCGTCGCCCGGCAGATACCAGGCCACGCGCTTGAACTCGCCGACTCGTTGGTAAGTGGTCACACGCTAGAAGCCCTTCAGACCGGCTCGGCCGGCTCCTCCCCCGCCTCCTGGTCCCGGTACATCTGCCAGAAGAGAATCCAGGGATCGAGGGGAATCAGTTCGCCCCGGGTGTAGATGGTGAAGCCAAAGTGGGAGTGCTCGTGGTCCCAGGTGTTGACGCCCGCCCCGAACGCGTAGCGTTCGCCCCGGCGCAACGGCGCGTCCTCCGCGACCAGCACTTCCGTCATGTGGCTGGACTCCAGGATCCACTCCTCACCGTGGTTCCAGCGCCGAAAGCCCCGCCAGCGGTTGTTGTTGTGGCCGGTCTCAAGCCGGTGGAAGAGGTGCTGGCGGTCGAGATCGAAAGGAGCGTAGAGCGGCGTGCCGGATGGGTGATTGATGTCCAGGCCGGCGTGGGCGGAGGCGCCGTCGTAAGCGCCCAGCCAGCAATCCTCGCCCCGGTAGCAGTCCTCGATCCGCAGGCCGCCCGGCGGCAGCGGGCACCACGGGTGGAGCGTTTCCGGGCAGATCCGCAGGGCCGCGTCCTGCACCGCCAGCCGGCAGGCCCGGCGCTCCGGCAGGCCGCCGGAGCAATTTTCGCGTGGGCGGCAGAGGCCGTGCGTCTGGTTCATAAAGTCAAAGACGGCGTCAACCGCATCCAGCCAGAGGCGCAGCCCGGCCAATTCCCAGGGTTCGTAAAAACTGGCCGGCGTCCCCACCTCGCGGACCAAGCGGTGGCTGCTACCGCCAATTTCCAAGTCCGCCCAAAACCGGTAGACGGTGCGAGCCTTGCGCTCCTCGATTCCGGGGCGGTTCAACGTGGTCGAGACGATCTCGGCGCCGGTGTTGACCAGCCGCAGATGCACGCGGGTGGCGTCGCGCCGCTCAAAGCAAAGCGTCTCCCCGTGGTTCAGCTCCACCGCCGTCAGGGTGTTGGTGGCCTTTCGATGCAGAACCGCGCAGGCCGGGTCCCGGGCGGGCATAAAACGCAGATCTTCCGGCAGTGGCGGGGCCTGGCTCACACCTGTAATAAGCTCGGTAAGCCACCGCTCCGCAAGGCAATTGTGGCGTTGGCGCGCCCGCGGCATCGGCTGGCGGGTTATTGCGTTTTACCTCCGTAAAGCAATTGATTAAATCGTAATCATTACAAGTATACCGACCCCAAAAAACTCACGACCATGAAAAAAACACTCCTCCTCGCCGGCGCCCTTTGCCTGGCCTCTTGGACCCACGCCGCCGCCGCGCCGCTGGTCTCCTACGAATTCACCGACGCCTCCGATCGCTTCGCGCCGACCTCGGTCGACCCCGCCCTGACCAGCGCCTCGGACTTCACCGGCAACTTCACCACGGCGGAGGGCTCCGGCTGGGGACCCAGCTCCCAACTGGGAGGCAGCGTCTTCAATCGGGCAAGTGCGCTGGAGAGCACCCTCCAATCGGATGAGTTCTGGAGTTTCACTATCACCCCGGACGAAATCCTGCAACTGGACTCGATCACCTTCGACTTCGGCGGACAGGACGGCAACCAGCCCGATTTCACCGCCAGCTACGAGGTGCGCTCCAGCCTGACGGGTACGACCAACCTGGGCAGCAACACGGTGGACATCACCACCAGCTCGGCCACACTCTTCCCTCAGACCGTCAACCTGACGGACCCGATCTTCGATTCCGTAACCACCGCCGTCACCTTTGAAATCTATTACTTCACGAGCGGAAGCAGCAACTCCCAGCTCATCCGCACCGACAACGTGATTCTCAACGGCGTCGTGGTGCCGGAGCCCTCCACCGCCATGCTGGGACTGCTGGCCGGAGCCGGGTTCCTGCTGCGGCGGCGTTCCGCGCAGCGCGCGTAACAATGCGGCTTGCCCTTCGTTCCGCGCCGTTCTGCAATTGCTGCCGTGGATGAACTCTCGGTTCACACGGGCTTTCCCGGCGGCAATGGGCAGGTTGATGACGTCGCCGCCAGCCTCATCCGGTTTCGACCGGACCTGCGCGACACCGAAGGCGACTGGTTCTACTGGAACTTCCAGGTCAGCGGCGTCGCCGGTCAGGAAGTCGTCTTCGAGTTGCCCCAAAAGGGGCTGATCGGCTCGCTCGGCCCCGCCCTTAGCTTGGATGACGGCGCCACCTGGACGTGGCTGGGACGAGCCTCGGTGGAGGAAGACCGGCGCTTCCGCGTGGCCTTCGCCGCCGGTCAAAACCACGCGCGCTTGGCGGTCGCCATCCCCTACACCTTAACCCAATGGAACGACTTCCGGCGCGGAACCACCTGGCCCGCCGACGCCGAGATCAACACCCTCTGCCAGAGCCGCCACGGCCGGGCCGTCCCGCTGGTCGAGCTTCCGGCGCGGGGCGGCTCGGCTTGTACCGTGGTAGTCACGGCCCGCCAGCACGCCTGTGAAGCCATGGCCAACTACGCGCTGGAAGGCATCCTTTCTTCGTGGCGCCAAGACGGCCCCACCCCCCGGCTTCGCGCGGTTCCCTTCGTGGACTTGGACGGCGTCGAGCGAGGCGACCAGGGCAAGAATCGCCGCCCGCACGACCATAACCGGGACTACGGCGGCGACCACCTTTATCCGGAGACACGGGCGATTGCCGAGCTGATCCGCGCCGCGGGGCCGCATGTCCTCGTCGTTGACCTGCATTGCCCTTACCTGCACGGCGGGCCGAATGAGCTCGCCTTCCTGGTCGGCACCGAGAACGCGACCAACGCACAAGCCCAGCGCTCCCTGGCAGCCATCCTGGAGCGCGTCGCAGACGGGCTCCCCTTCCGCCGGACCAACTTCGTGCCCTTTGGGACGGATTGGAACTGCGCCGCCGGCTACGCCAAAGGCAAAAGCCTGGCCACTTGGTCCAGCGAGCAAGCGCACTGCCGCCTGGCCTCCACCGTGGAAATCCCCTACAGCCTGGCGTCCGGCATCACGGTCACGCCGGACACGGCCCGCCGCTTTGGCGCCGCCTTGGGGCGGGCGCTGCGGGAGTTCGCGGCGCCGCCCGCGCGCCCGAGGTAAAAATCATCCCCCATCACTTTGGGATAAGCGCAACTTATTTGTTTAAAAACCGGTCCTCCCGTCGTTGCGGGACGAAAGAACTCGTGCCACTTTCCAGCCATGACCGAACAACTAGCGTCTCCACTCCCCTTCACCGTCCCCGTCGAAGCCGAGGAAGTTCTCGCCTCCGCACCCTCCGTGACCTTGGCCCAGTCGGTCGACGATTTGGTTGAGCTCGCCGTCCGTGACGAAGTCAACGGCTGGCACGAAGTGGCCTACGAGGTTCCCGGCCACGGCAAGGTTCCGGAGGTGACCGTCTGCCGGGTGCGCAACGGCATTTGCGCGAATTACCTGGAGCCCTACATGCGCCGACGCGACCCGGACTGCATGGTCATCGGCGACGACCGGCCCACCGACAAGCCCACCTTCCAGGGCCGTTTCGGCACGTCGTTTGACTCCCTGCGCGCGCGCACTTTCGACTGGCTCAAGACGCAGCCGCTGGCGGTCTTCCCTTTTTACGCCGGCATGCCCGGGAAGGGCACGCACGCCGTGGTCATCGCCCCGGACAACGCCGGCTTCTTCGCCATGGGCCTGGCCCAGCTGCAGGGCATCATCCCGGCGGACGAAATCCCGGAGGACTTCTCGCCCCGCGCGGTCATCTACGTGGCGCCGCCCTTCCGGCATACCGACTTCGAGGGCAAGCAGGTCGTGGTGCATAACCGCACCCCCGAAGGCCACGAGCTCTACAGCTACAACCTCTACCCCGGCCCCAGCGCCAAGAAGGGGATCTACGGCGTGCTGCTTACCCTGGGCGAGAGCGAGGACTGGGTTACCATGCACTGCTCAACGGTCCAGGTCGTCACGCCTTACGACAGCAAGGTCGTTATTTCGCACGAAGGCGCCAGCGGCGGCGGCAAGAGCGAGATGCTGGAGCTGCCCCACCGCCAGCGCGACGGCACGCTGCTCATCGGGCAAAACCTTTCCAACGGCGAGAAGCGCAAGCTGACGCTGCCCAGCACCTGCGAACTGCGTCCCGTAACCGACGACATGGCGCTCTGCCACCCGATGCTCGAAAAGGGCCGGGGCAAGCTCTCGCTGATGGACGCCGAGGACGCCTGGTTTGTCCGCTGCAACCACATTACCCACTACGGCGTCGATCCCCACCTGGAGCACCTCACCATCCACCCGCCCAAGCCGCTCCTGTTTTTGAACATCGACGGACACCCCGGTGCGACCAGCCTCATCTGGGAGCACATCCAGGACGCACCGGGCGAGCCCTGCCCCAATCCGCGCGTCATCATTCCGCGCTCGATCTTCCCCGGCGTGGTCGAAGGCGCCGTCGACGTCGACATCCGCAGCATGGGCGTGCGCTGTCCGCCCTGCACGGCGGAGAATCCCACCTACGGCATCATCGGCATGTTCCACCTGCTGCCTCCGGCGCTGGCCTGGCTTTGGCGGCTGGTCGCGCCCCGCGGCCACGCCAACCCGAGCATCGTGCAGACCGAGGGCATGTCCTCCGAGGGCGTTGGCTCTTACTGGCCCTTTGCCACCGGCAAGCGGGTGGACCAGGCCAACCTGCTCTTCCACCAGATTGTACACACCCCGGCCGTGCGCTACGTGCTCATCCCCAACCAGCACGTTGGCAACTGGTCGGTGAGCTTCATGCCGCAGTGGATCACCCGCGAATACTTGGCCCGCCGGGGCGGCGCCCACTTTACCTCCGAGCAGATGAAGCCCTCGCGCTGCCCGCTGCTGGGCTACACGCCTGGCACGATCGTGGTGGAGGGCCGTACCATCGGCAAGTGGTTCTTCGAGGTCGACCTCCAGCCCGAGGTCGGTCCGGAGGCCTACGACACCGGCGCCGGTATCCTAGCCGAGTTCTTCCACCAGGAGGTGCGGCAGTTCCTGACGGATGATCTCGATCCGACCGCGCGCAAGGTCATCGAGTGCTGCCTGGACAACGGCTCCCTGGAGGACTACGAGCGCTTGCTCGACATTCCGACGCTCGACTCGGAGGATTGACCGCACCGGTGGCCTCTTCCGCTTCGTCGCCGGAGTCCTCCGGCACCACCGGTCCCGCCGCCGTCCTCGTGACGGGTGGCGGGGCGGCCGGTTCGCTTTTCGTGAGCCTGGACGCGCTTCTGGACCGCCTCCGGCAGCCGGGGACGGCTCCCGCGCCCGACCGCGGCACTGCCAGTCCATCCTCCGCCGACGCCCTGGCGTGGGCGGCGGCGGAAGCCGCCTGGCGCGAAGCCGATGGGCCTCTTCTGCAAGCGGCGGGCGCGACCGTGGGTGTCATCGTGGGGTCCTCCCGGCCGGTGGTCGAGACAGCGGCCACCAAAGGCGAGGCCCGCGCGGTGCAGGACTTGGTCCACACCTCGCCCGTGGCGGTGGCCGGGCAGCTCGCCCGCCAGCTTGGCTGCAACGGGCCCTGCCTGACGGTGTCCTCCGCCTGCGCCTCCGGCGGCGGCGCCATCGCTCTGGCCGCCGACCTGCTGGCGGGCGGCAGCTGCGACGCCGTGCTCGCGGGCGGCGTTGACCTGCCCACCTTACCCGCGACGGCCGAGCTTTTCGCGCGTAACGGCCTGTGGACGCCCGACCGGGCGGCGGCGGCCTCCCGCCCCTTCGACCCGGTTTCGCCCGGCATCCGGATCGCCGACGGCGCCGGCTTCCTCCTCCTCGAGCGGGAAGGCCTGCGCCCGCCGTTACCGGGAGCGGCCGTCCGCCTGGCGGGTTGGGCACACCGCACCGATCCGCGCGACCGCTGCGGCCAGAACGTTGCCCAGACCATGCTGGGGGCCTGCCTAAGCGCCGCCCTCGACCGGGCCGGCCTTGACCGCGGCGACCTTGGCTTTGTCTACGCCCACGGCAACGCCAACCCGCTTTCCGACAGCGCCGAACGCGCCGCCCTGAAACGCTTTTTTGCCGCCACGACGGGGCCGGTACCGGTCGTCGCCAGCAAGCACCTTACCGGGCACTGCCTCGGGACCAGCTCCGCCATCGAAGCCGCCGTCACCGCGCGCGCCCTCAAAGAAGGGCTCGCGCTCCCCGCCTGTCTGCAGCTCGGGACCTCCGACGCTTCGCCGCCGCTGCCTCCCAAACCGCCGAGCCACGCCAGCGTGCACGCCCTCGGGCTGTGGGGGAGCTGCGCCGCGCTGGTTTTCTCCCGCGTGTCGCCGGCGGGGTAAATCCGGTCCTTCTCACTCTCCGGCGGTGCCGATCTACCAGCCGTTGATCCTCTCCCAAACGGCAACGATTTCGCGAGAGTCTTCCACCACGTGGTAGCGGTCGTGCTGGGCGCCCGTCGCGCAGGCGTGATTGGGCAGCACCCGCAACAGGGTGCCGACCGGAAACCGGTCCCAGTCGATCGCCTGGCTGGAGGTGATGATACCGTGCTCCTGGTTGGCGGAGCTGACGGTGAGGCCGTCCAGAGGAAGGCCGTCCACACCGCAGACGAGGCCGTAACCGCGGTCGCGCGATTGCCGAGCGGTGCCGCGGTCGCGAGAGAGAGCCATCCAGCCCCCGTCGGTGACAATCCAGCCCTTGTCCTGCTGATGGCCGATCACGCTCACGAGCACGGAAAGGGCGATGTCTCCAACCTCGCAGACGCCGAGGCCCGCCATCACCAAATCCTGAAACAGATAGACCCCGGCGCGGATTTCGGTCACGCCCTCGAAATTGGTGCCAAACAGCGCGGTGGGCGTGGAGCCGATACTGATCATCTCGCACGGGCAGCCGGCCTCGCGGACGATTCCGGCGGCACGGATGGCGTCCCCGCGCTCCTTGGCGGCCAGCGCGCGGATTTCCTCGACCGAGGCGCAGTTGTAGGACCCGCCGGCGTGGGTCAGGATGCCGGCCAGTTGCACGCCCGCGCTGCCATGGCAGGCCCGCGCGATTTCGGCCAAGGCGGGCCCCGCCACCGGGACGCCCGAGCGCGCGCCGTCGCAGTCCACCTCGATCAGCACGGGGACGTCGACCCCGGCCGCCCGGGCGCGCTCCGACACCGCCCGGACCTGCGCCAGGGAATCAAGCAGGACGCGGAGCTGGGCGCCTCGCCGGATCAGGCCAATGACGCGGTCCACCTTGTTCGGCGCGATGCCCACGGCGTAAACCAAATCCGTAATGCCGTGCGCCAGGTAATAGTCCGCTTCCTTCAGGGTGGACACGGTCAGCCGGTCGCAACGGCCCCCGCTGGCGGCCTGAACCGCCTCGATGTTCTTGGCCGTCTTGCCGTGCAGCCTCAGCGGCACACCATGCCGTTGGGCGTGCTCGTTCATCCGCCGGGCGTTGGCCCGCAGCTTGCCCCGGTCCAAAACCAGGCAAGGAGTTTCGAGTTCGGACAGGGTCATCCTGGTTCAGGCGGAGGTGACGGCGGCAATCGCGTCCATCTCCACCTGGTAGCCAAAGTGCAGCTCCCGGGTCGGCACGATCGCCCGGGCGGGGCGGTGCGGACCGAAGAACTCACCGTAGATGCGATTAACCTCGGGCCAACTGGCGATGTCCGCAACGTAGACAGTGACCTTGAGGACGTGTTCCCGGCCCGAGCCAGCCGCCTTCAGGATGGCGTTGAGGTTGGCGAGCACCTGGCGGACCTGCGCTTCCAACTGGAGGATTTCCTGCCCGGGCTGGCGCGGCACGACGGGGAGTTGCCCCGAGATGTAAACAAGCCCGCCGTGCACCACCGCCTGGGAGTAATGCCCCGCCGGAAGCGGCGCCCGGTCGGTCTCCACGGCCTTGATCAGCGGGTTGACGGGCGGGGATTCCCGGACGGGCATGGGGGGCATCGGCGCGGACATTGACCAGACAAGCTTGGAGCGGATCACCGTCCGGATACAACCCGAAGCGCGCGGCGGGGGGCGAAATGTCGCGTCGCCCAATGCCGCAATCGCGCCAACGGAAAACCCGAACTCGGTGCGCTCCGCCAACGACGCTGCCAAGAGGTTCGCGACTTAGGGTAGCGGATGGGTCGATGAGCGCATGCCCGGCGTAAAAATCGCGGCAAGTGGCGGCTTGGAGGCTTGTCGCGGGCACAACTCCGGCTTAGACCTATCAACACCATGCCGCGCGAGAGGAAGCCAGGTCCCGCCAAGGAGCCCGCCGCCAAGAAAACGGCGGCCAAAAAGTCATCCGCCAAACCCGCGGCAAAGAAGGCTCCGGCCAAAAAATCGCCGCGCAAGCCCACCGCCAAAAAGACTCCCGCGAAGAAAGCCTCCACAAAGGGAGCCGCCGCCAAGAAGCCCACGGCCAAAAGAGCTTCCGCCAAAGAGACCGGCCCGAGCCAGCCCGAGGCCAAACGCAAACCGGCGGCGAAGAAGAAGCCCGTCGCGAAACGGGCGGCCAAGAAGAAAGCCACCGGCACTCGGCGGGCGGCGGTGGGCGCGGTTGAAAGGGTGGAACCGGCCAAGCTGCATCCGCCAGGGCTAAAGATCATGTTCGTTTCGGCGGAATGCGCCCCCTTCGCCAAGGTCGGCGGCCTGGCCGACGCCGTCGCCGGGCTGGCCAAGGCGGTCGCGCGGCGCGGCCACCAGGTACGCATCGTCATGCCCCTTTACGCGCAGGTGGATTACGCGCGGCACGGCCTCGCCTTCCGCGACCAGGCCTGCATCCACCTGGGCGGCGGCGAGGAAAACTGGATCGGCGTGCACGAGGCGCTGCTCGACGGCCAGGTGCCCGTCTGGTTCGTGGACCATGGCCGCTTCTTCCAGCGCGCCGGCGTCTACGACGAGGGCCCCGAGTACGACGACAACGCCTACCGCTTCGGCCTGCTGGGCAAGGCCGCGCTCCAACTGGCCAAGGACTTCGACTTCGCGCCCGACGTCATGCACCTGCACGACTGGGCCGCCGCCCCGGCCGCCGCCTTCCTCAAAACCTGGGACCGCACCGGCAGCCCGCTCTCGGCCACCGCCAGCGTGCTCACCATCCACAACATCGGCCACCAGGGCAAATACCACGCCGGGGCCATGGCTTACTACGGCCTCGGGCCGGTGCATTTCACCGCCGACAAGTTCGAGGACTTCGGGATGATGAACCTGCTCAAGGCCGGGGTCCACTTCGCCGACGCCATCACCACCGTCAGCCCCCGCCACGCCGAGGAGCTCAAGGAAAGCGTCGGCGGCCACGGCCTGGCTCCCATGCTCAACGACCGCGCCGACCGGCTGACCGGCATCCTCAACGGCGTCGACACCGACCACTGGGACCCCGCCAGCGACCCCTTTCTGCCCGCCACCTACGGCCCCGGCAACCTGGGCGGCAAGGCCATCTGCAAGCGCGAGCTGCAGGCCCGCTTTGGCCTGCCGGCGGACCCGAGCCAGCCGGTGTTTGCGGTCATCAGCCGCTTTGCCCACCAGAAGGGTCTGGGCCTGCTTTTCGAAGGTCTGCCCCGCCTCCTGCATGAGGGCAGCATGCAGTTTGTTGTCCTGGGCAACGGCGATCGCGACACCGAGGACTTCTTCAACTGGCTGCGGGCCGAGCACAGCGACAAGGCCGGCGTCTACATCGGCTACCACAACGAACTCGCCCACCTGATCGAGGCCGGGGCGGACTTCTTCGTCATGCCCTCACTCTACGAGCCCTGCGGCCTCAACCAAATCTACAGCCTGCGCTACGGCACCATCCCCATCGTCCGCGCCACCGGCGGGCTCGATGACACCATCACCGCCTTCGATCCCGAGACCCTGACCGGCACCGGGCTCAAATTCGCCGATCCCGAGCCCTGGCAGCTCGAAGGCATCCTGCGCTACGCCCGCGACCTCTGGTGGAATGAGCCCCAGGCCATCGCCGCCCTCCGCGCCCAGGGCATGGCCGCCGCCTTCCCCTGGGACACCGCCGCCCAAGCCTACGAAACCGTCTACACCCAAGCCAAAACCCACCGCGCCGCCTGGGTGTGAGGGCGGGCGCACCCGATTTTCATCAGGGTTTCTCACGAAGGCACGAAGGGCACTAAGATTGCGAAGCAAACGATGGTTGGAACAGAGTTCATCCCACGGCCGCCCATTCTCGGTTTTGCGTCTCTTCGATTTGATCACCCCAGGAAGGCCAAGGCGCGGTAGTCACCCAAAAGAGAGTCGGCTGCAAAACATCCAGGGCGCACAAAACCGATTCAAAGCGCAAGGAGGACCGTCGATGGGGAGATCGACGGCTACCCTGGCTTGGCGTTGCGGAGGCCCGGTAGCCGCCGGACCTAGCGGTCGACAGCTCTCAGCGGCGGAAGTGGCCTCTACGTGGTTTTCGGCGGCGGAGCAGAGATGCCAACCGCAAGGTCCTCCGCCCTCCGTCTGGCAGCGGGTACTCAAAACTCTGGCGACCTTAGCGGACTTGGCGCGAACCAAATTCGAATAAACTCCTCGCCTCCGCGTGAACCTGAATCCGCTTCCCGTCCGGCTTGGCGAGGCGGCCAAGGGACTGGCCGCCCTACCACGCTTCGCGCCTTCCCATCCCCTGCGACCTTAGCGGCCTTGGCGTGAACCCAAACCAAAACCTTTGTGGCCTTAGTGCCTTGGTGAGCAACCACCTCATGACAATCATCGGTCTCCGCCTCACAGAAAACCCAAGCCGCAAACCTCCGCGCCTCGGCAAGACACGGAGTCATTCCTCAGGAGGCGCAGCCGCCCCGGCATCGGCGGGCGTTGACGCCCCCTCCTCTGCGGCGGGCGGCGCGGGCTCCCCGGCGGCTTGCTTGGGCGGGAAGACTAGCAGGTAGGACTTCATATAGCGGCTCCAGATTTGCGGGCCGTAGGTGGTGCGGGCGGAGTCGAGTTCCTCGGTGGCGTCGGCGGTGCGACCGCTGGCCTGGGCCAGGGCGGCGTTGGCAAAGTTGGCGCCGGGATGGACCGGATCGGTCGGATCGAAGGTGAGCGCGAGCTCGCTGGCGTCGCGCAGGTTGCCGAGCCGGGCCTCGCACATGGCCACCAGCAGGCGGGCATCCTTGTTCTTGGGCTCGGCCTTGACCATGGCGGCAAAGGCGCCCCGGGCCTCGAGCACTTCGCCCTGCGCGAGCAGGCTCTCGCCCAGGTAGTACTGGGCGCGCGGCACGGCCGGGTCGAGCTCGATCGCGCTCAGGATGGTCTCGGTCGCCTCGGGAAACTTGCGCTCGGCCTGCAGCACGCGGCCCTCCAGCAGCTTGGCCCGGGCGTTCTTGGGCTCGAGTTTCTGCGCCTCGGCGATCGCGGTGCGCGCGGCCTTCAGGTCCCCGTTCTTGAAGGCGACGAAAGCGTTCTGCAGCAAGACGTCCAGAGGCGAAGCGGCCGGGTCGCCGGTGATGACCTGCACGCTGCTCTCGACGGCCGTGGCGGCGGGCGCCTCAGGCATTGGGGCCGCCGGACCGACGTCGGTCGGCATGGCCAGGCCGCCGTCATCCACCGCCATGCCTTCGGGCTGGGCGGCGAGCGCCAAGGGCAGCCCGCAGGCCAATGCCAACAGCAGGGCCGGTCGCGGCCGGGGACGAGCAACGGGGAACAACATGACCCATCCTCCCGCCACGCGGGGCGGGAGTCGATCCCAAAACACGCTTTCGGCAGTTGACGAAAGGCCTTGGCGGGAAGATTGTTAGCCCCTGTGCCAGCCAATGACGTGCAACGGCCTTCGTTCGAATCGGTGGTGGAGCAATTCTACCAGCCCCTCTTCCGCTTTGCCCTGAGCCTGACCAAGCATGAAACCGAAGCCTGCGACCTGACGCAGCAGACCTTCTACCTCTGGGCGACCAAGGGCCATCAACTGCGCGACGCGACCAAGGTCAAGAGCTGGCTCTTTACCACCCTGCACCGGGAGTTCCTGAGCCTGGCCCGGCGGCGGCGGCGCTTCGAGCACACCGAGATGGACGAATCCAGCCCCGAGCTGCCGGTGAGCGATCCTACCATGGTCAACGACCTCGACGGCAAAAGCGCGCTGGCCGCGCTCCAGCAGGTGGAGGAGCTCTACCGGGCCCCGCTGGCGCTCTTTTACCTGAAGGACCACAGCTACAAGGAAATCGCCGCGATCCTGGAAATCCCGATCGGCACGGTGATGTCGCGCCTGGCGCGGGGCAAGGGACAACTGCGCAAGATCCTGGCCGACCGCAAAAAATCGCCCACCGCCGCGAATAAAATCATCCCTCTGGACTCTGATCCACAGAGGAAGAACTTCTCCTAAACATGGACCCACGCGAAGCTAAAGAGATTCTGCAAGGCTACCGCCCGTCCGGCGCGGACGCTGAAGACGAGCACTTCCGCGAAGCGCTCGAGGCGGTGGCGCGCGATCCGGAGCTGGCTGCCTGGCTGGAAGAGGAGCGGGCCTTCGACGAGGGCTTTGCCGCCAAACTGGCGGAAGTGCCGGTGCCGCCGCAGCTCAAGGAGGACATCCTGGCCGGCGAGAAAGTGGTCGAGTTCCCCGGCTTTTGGCGGCGCCCGGCGGCCTTGGCCGCGGTGGCAGCGGTGCTGCTGGCCGGCGTGTTTAGCGTGGCGGTTCTCTTCCCGGGACCGGAGCCGGCCGCGGCCACCACGGCAATGTCTTGGCAGCAGTTCCAGCAAGGCGCGGTCGGTTACTACGAGGGCAACACGTTTCAGCTCAAGAAGATGACGCCAAGCCAGGAGGAAGCCCACGCCTGGCTGGCCCGGCACGGTGCGCCCAGCGGCTTTGGGCTTCCGCCCGCGATGGAAGGCCAGCCCAGCATGGGCTGCACCGTCTTTGAGATGGACGGCCACCCGGTCTCGCTCGTTTGCTTCAAGATGGATGGTGACCTTGTCCACGTCTTCGGCCTGCGGCGCGACGCGGTTGAGAATCCACCGCCGCTGGACAAGCCGGTCTTCGCCCAAGACGGCGACTGGTCGATGGCCAGTTGGAGTGAGGGAGACCTCTCTCTGATGCTGACCAGCCAGGTGCCGATGAGCCGGATTCGCCAGCTGATGAGCGAAACCGACCTGACGGCGGCCCTCGCGCCACGGCGGTAGTCTAAAGCGCGTGACTTCCCCCCGGCGGAAAACCTATGGTGGGTCCGTCGCATGGTTGCCTTCGACCTCCACTGCCACTCCCGCCATTCGGACGGCGTGCCCACCGTCCACGCGATCGAGGAGCACTGCCACAAGCACGGGCTGGGGGTGGCGCTGACTGACCACAACGAGATCCGGGGGGCGCTGGAGCTGGCCGAACGCGGCCGGGTGCCCTGCCTCCCGGCGACGGAAATCGGCACGGCGGAGGGCTTCGAGTTCCTGGCCTACTTCGGCGACCTCGCCGTGCTGGAGGCCTTTTACCGCGAAGTGATGGAGCCGCACCTGCTCAAGCGCTACATGGTGCACTCGCGCATTTCCACCGACGAGGTGCTGGAATCGGCCCGCTCCTTCGACCTGTTTCTCTCGCTGGCGCACCCCTTTGCGCTGGGGCGCAAGTCCATCCGCGCGCCCCGGCACTCGCGGGCGATGGTCCGGCGCATTCTGGGCCAAGTCCACGCCCTGGAGCGCCACAACGGGGCGCTGCCGGAACGATGGAACCGCCAGGCGGAGGAGCTGCTGGAGCGCTTTCCGCTCAAGTACACCGTGGGCAGCGACGCTCACCGGCTGCGCGAGCTCGGCAGCGTCCGGTTAGAGATTGAAACCGAAGCCGACGACGGGCCCGCGGGCCACTTTGAGGCGTTGCGGGAAGGTCGCCTGGGCGAATGGCAGGCCCGGGGCAGCCGGCCCAGCGCCAAGGGGACGGCGTCGCTGGCCTACCGGCACCTTGCTTTTTACCTGACCTCCGGGCGCTCCTCGGGGCGGAAGGCAAATCCGCCGAAGCGAACCACCCGCTCTTCACGGTCACAACCTTCGCGCTAGCACCATGCAGCGATTCAATTTCTTCTCCGCGCTCGAGCACCGCAAGCAGGAGAACTTCCGCGGCGCGCGCGACCGGCTGGTGCGCCCGCTGGTAGACGCGCTCATCGCCTGGCGGGTGCAGCCGGACGGCGTCAGCGCGCTGGGAATGCTCTGCCTGGTGCCGTTTGGCCTGGTGGTAACGCTGGCTCCGCCCACTCCCGCCACGATGGCGCTGGCCTGCGGGCTGCTTTTTCTGCACGTGATCCTGGACGGGCTGGACGGCCCGCTCGCCCGGCGCCTGGGCCGCGAGGGGCACGGCGGCGCGCTGGTCGACATGATGTGCGACCACTGCGGCATGATTGTGGTGACGCTGCAACTGAGCCTGGCGGGGCTGATAGACGGCAGCGTGGCCGGGCTCTACGTCATCACCTACACGCTGATGATCGCCTTCACCATCTGGCTCAATGCGCTGGGCCGGCCGTTCCAGTTCATCTTCCGGACCAAGTATTTTCTCTACGCCTTCTTCGCCGTGTACGCCGGAACGGGAGTCAACTTCCTCACGCCGGTGCTCCTACTCTTTTCGACCTATCACCTGCTGCCGATATTGACGGGCTACCACCGCGTGCGGGAGGAGCTGAAGAAGCTCGACCGGCGAGACGCCTACGCGGAGGAGTCCGTCTAGATCCTTTGACCAAAGTCTAGGGCAGGACGATGCCGTCGTAGGTTTCGGGACGGCGGTCACGGTAGAACTGCCACTTGTGACGGACCTCGCGGATCCGGTCGAGGTCGAGCTCGGCGACCAGGACTTCGGTTTGGTCGCGCGAGGCCTGGGCGACGATCTGGCCCTCGGGATCGGCAAAGTAGCTCGAGCCGTAAAACTCACCGAACTCCCAGGGCTTTTCAAAGCCGACGCGGTTGATTGCGCCAAGCCAATACTGGTTGGCGGCGGCGTGGGCGGGCTGCTCCAGGCGCCAAAGATTCTCGCTGAGGCCGGCGACGGTCGCGCTGGGGTTAAAAACGATTTCGGCGCCCGCCAAGCCCAGACAGCGGGCGGGCTCGGGGAAGTGCCGGTCGTAGCAGATGTAAACGCCCACCTTGCCGGCGGCGGTCTCGAAGACGGGGT
This sequence comes from Verrucomicrobiota bacterium, assembly GCA_038745425.1. Lineage (GTDB taxonomy): Bacteria > Verrucomicrobiota > Verrucomicrobiia > Methylacidiphilales > UBA1321 > CAWUJC01. Next base: position 54,468 of record JBCDLL010000001.1, read on the forward strand.
AGCCGAGGTTGCCCGGGCGGAAGTAGAACTTTTCCCAAAAGCCGGGCTCGCAGTGGGTAATGTGGGTTTTGCGGTACTTGCCGAGAAGAGTGCCGTCGGCATCGATAACGGCGGCGGTGTTGTAGTAAATGCCGGGCGCCTCCTCCTCGTAAATGGGCGCCACCAGCACCACGCCGAGGCGCTTGGCCGTCTCCGCCATACGCGTGACGGTGAGCCCGTCGGGAATGGGCTCGGCCAGGGCGTACCAGCGCATGTCCTGCTCGGCGCCAAAATAGGAGGAGTTGAAGAGCTCCTGCAGGCAAACAACGGCCGCCCCCTGCCCGGCCGCTTTCTCTACCAAGCCAACGTGGAGGTCGACCAGCTCACGCTTGATTTGCTCGAGCGGCACGGCGTTGGCGTCCTGGGTGACGGCGGCCTGCACCAGGGCGGCTTTCACGATGTTGGCCATGGCGTTATGTTGGTGGCGGGAACCCGCTTGCCAAGGCAAATGCGGTGGGGGCTTGACAATTCTACTTTTTTTACTAAAAAACGTAAAAACACACCGTGACCACCTTCATCATGCACACCACCAAGTCCATCCGCTTCGAGAGCCACGCCCCGGCCCCGACGACGAGCGACGAGCGCTCGCTGCTGGTTGTGGCCGCCGCGCTGCGCAAGGCCGGCCTGGAGCGCAACGCCCAGGCGATCGAGCGCGCCATGGCCAAGGCCAACTCCGGCGCCCCGGCCCGCGGCTAAGCCACCGGCGTTGACCCCACAGCCCGGGCTCCCTATTTCTTCACTATGGCGAAGTGGGACCCGGAGGCGTACCTGTTCGGCAAGATCGAGCGCTGGTTCTTTCTGCTGACCTGCCTGCTTCTGCTGGCCTGCGGCTGGCTTTTTGGCTGGCTGGTGCATCACGCCATTTCCATCCCGGAAGAGGATCGCACTTGGACCGACGAGGCGGCGCTGGCGGCGGCGGAACTGCCCGACCAGGCGGTGGCCTTGCTGCGCAGCGGACTCGAGTTTGACGACGAGGGGCGGCTGGTGCAGCGCAACCCGCAGATCATCGACTTTGAGGAGTTCAGCGGACTGAAGGTGGAGGATCCCGAGTTCGAGGAAGACGGGATGATTCTGGTGAGCGCCTATAGCGACGCGCACGGGATCGCCACCGTTTATCTCTACGACCTGGCCCGGCAAAAGAAGATCTGGGAGTGGGTGCCGGACCACGCGGCGATTCTCGAAGCGACGCCCTCCCTGCGCGACAAAGTGGACCGGGGCATCAGCCTGGACGAGACGACCGACGCCAAGCGCAACTTCCGCAGCATGCACCCCTACCCGCTGGAGGACGGCAGGCTGCTGATCCACTCCGGCGGCGGCGTGCTGGCCATGCTGGACCGCGAGGGCCGACCACTCTGGACGCTGGGCGGCAAGTACCATCACTCGATCGAGCGGATGGCGGACGGCAACTTCATCCTGAACAAGATCCTCCCCGACGAGCGCTATCCGTTCCAGAACGACGGCTACGTCATCGTCAGCCCGGAGGGCGAGGTCCTGGCGGAGAAGTCGCTGACCGAAATCCTGGATCAGCACGGCTACCGCGGCCTGCTCTACGGCGTGCAGCAATGGGAGCCGGGCTTTTACGATCCGGTCCACCTCAACGACGCCGAGCCGATTCTGGCGGACGACGACTGGGTGCGGGCCGGCGACATCGCGCTGAGCAGCCGGCACCTCTCCACGGTGCTCCTCTACCGGCCCAGCGAGGACCGGATCGTGTGGCTGCAGACAGGGCCTTGGCTGAACCAGCACGACGTGGACTACCAGGGCGACGGGGTCTTCAGCATCTTCAACAACAACGCCGTGCGCACGCAGGGGCATTTTCTGGACGCCTCGCTCAGCCAACGGCTGGCCGATGGCGCCGCCTTCAGCACGGTGGACCTCTACCGAATGGACGACGGTAGCGTGACGCCGGAGTGGCCGGAGGTTTTCCGCCGGGAGGAGCTCTTTACGCAGACGCAGGGCCTGCACCGCCGGCTCGAGAACGGAGACTACTTTGTGGAGCTGCAAAACGCGCACCAACTGGCGCGGGTGGGACCGGGGGGCGTCCGCTGGCGTTACGCCCATCCGCTGAGCGAACCCGGCCAGGTGGGCATGCTGCATTGGTGCCGCTACTTCCACCCCGGCGAGTTGGACCTCTCCTGGATGGAACCCGCCGCGGGTACCGGCATTGACACCCCCGAGGACCAGCGGCAACAGTAAGCGATGGCCAAACAGCGGCATTCGATGCTCGAAAAGCTTTCCTTCATCAAGGTGGAAGGCTGGATGGTGATGGTGATTCTGGCCGTTGGGTTTACCGCGACGATGTTTTACGGCTGGTACCTGCGCCACGCGCTGATGGACCCGAACAAGAACTGGGCAACCAAGCTGGCGGTCAAGCTTTGCCTGGTGCCGGACAACGCACTGAAGCTCTTTGAAAGCGGGCTGGAGTTCAACGCCGACGGCTGGCTGGTGCAGCGCAACCCGCAGATTATCGACTTCGAGAAGTTCTCCGGTTTCAAGATCGAGGATCCGGACTTCCAGGACGACGGCTACCTGCTGGTGAGCGCCTACAGCCGCGAGAACCAGATCTCGACGATTTACCTCTATGACCTCAAAACGCAGGACCTGCTCTGGGAATGGGTGCCGGACTACGACGCCATCGTAGAGATGTCCGACCACCTGCGCCAAAGCCGCGACGAGGGCATCTCTCCGGGCGACACCAACCTGCGCGACAACTGGTGGTGCATGCACCCGTACCTGACGGAAGACGGCAACATTCTCACGCACGGCGGCTACATGTCGGTCATGACGATGATCGATCCCCAGGGGCAGCCGGTCTGGACGCTGGACGGGTACTTTCACCATTCGATCGAGCGCGACGCCGACGGGAACTTTGTCGTGAACACCCTGGAATTCACCCCGCCGGAGGAAACCGAAACGGGCCGTGAGGGCTTGACCCCGAAGGACGACCACTATCTGATCGTGAGTCCGGACGGTGAGCGTCTCGAGGAACACTCGATTCTGGCCATTCTGGAACGCCACGGCTACCGGGGCCTGTTGCACGGCGTGAGCGGCTGGGAAAACGACCTGCTCCACACCAACGACGTCGACCCCATCCACGAGAACGACGAGTATGTGCAGAAGGGCGACTTGATGATCAGCTGCCGCAACATCTCCACGGTGTTTCTTTACCGGCCGAGCGAAGACCGCATCCTCTGGCTGGAGACCGGCCCCTGGCTCAACCAGCACGACGTCGACTACCTGGGCGACGGCGTCTTTAGCATCTACTGCAACAACCTGATCCGCGGCGTGGGCAAGCGCGAGGGCATCCACGGCGACATCTACACCTACGACATGAAAACGGGTGAAACCGCCACGCCCTTCCGGGAAATTTTTGCGAGGGAGGAATTCTACACCCCCGAGCAGGGGCGGCAGCGCATCCTGCGCAACGGCGACGCCTACGTTGAGCTGACCAACGCGCACGAGATTGTCCGCATTAGCCCGGAGAAGGTGCGCTGGCGTTACGCGCACCCGGTGGGCGAGGGCGAGGTGGGCGCGCTGCACTGGGCCCGCTACTTCCACCGCGACGAGCTCGACCTCGCCTGGCTGGACCGGATCCAAGAGCAGCCGGACGCGTCCGAGTGAGCGCGGCATGAAACTAAACTTCGAGAAGATCGCGTTTGCCAAGCTCGAGGCCTGGGTAGTGGTGTTGCTCGTTTTCCTGGGTTTGATCGGGCTCACGTTCTTCGCCTGGTTTCTGCGCGTGTCGCTGGAGAACCCAAACGCCACCTTCTGGAGCCGGGTCGCGGTCAACCTTTCCCACGTCCCCGAGCAGGGCATGACCCTGCTGCGCGAAGGCGTGGAGTTCGACGCCGAGGGACGGCTTGTCCAGCGCAACGTGCAGATTGCCCGGTTCGACGATTACGCCGGACTGGACCGCGTAGACCCGGATTTTAAAGATGACGGCACCGTGCTGGTGAGCGCCTACGACGACACCCATCGCATCGCCATCGTCTACCTGCTCGATCCCGCCACCGGCGAACGCCTCTGGACCTGGGTGCCCAACCACGCGCAGATCGTGGAGCGCACCCCCAACCTCCGGCGCCGGGCCGAAGCTGGCGAGCTCCTGCCCTACAACAACGAGAAGTCGCTCTTTCTATCCATGCACCCCTACCTTCTGGACGATGGCCGCCTGCTGCTCCACGCCGGCAGCGGAGTGCTGGCCATGCTCGACCGCGACGGCGATGTGCTCTGGACCAGCGACAAGAACTACCACCACGCCATCGAGCGCGACGCCGACGGCAACTTTGTGATTCCCACCGAGGTCTTTGACGGCAAGGAGCGCATCTGCACCAGCGGCTACGCCGTCGTCAGCCCGGAAGGAAAGGTGCTGGAAGAAGTGGCGGTCGAGGACCTGCTGGTGCGCAACGGCCACGGCGGTCTGCTCTACGGGCTGAAAACCTGGAATGACATGGCCGACGCCATCCACGTCAACGACGTCGAGCCGATCCTGGAATCCGACGCCTACGTGCGGCGGGGCGACCTGGTGATCAGTTGCCGCCACCTCTCGACCGTGTTCCTCTACCGCCCGAGCGAGGACCGCATCCTTTGGCTGCAGACCGGCCCGTGGCTCAACCAGCACGATCCCGACTACCTGGGCGATGGCGTCTTTAGCATCTTCAACAACAACCTGATCCGCGACATGCCGGAGGAGGAAGCCACCGCCAGCAACCTGATGTACTACGACATGAAGACCGGCGAGGTGACCACGGCGGATTTCCCCGTCTTTGAGACTGAAGGCCTCTACACCGAGACGCAGGGCCTGCACCGCCATCTCGACAACGGCGACGTCTTTGTCGAAATGCAAAACAGCTTCGAGCTGATTCGGCTCTCGCCCGAAGGCATCCGCTGGCGCTACGTGCACCCGCTTTCCACCCCCGGGGAAATCGGCCACGTCCACTGGTCGCGCTACTTCCAGCCAGGCGAGCGGGACCTCTCCTGGATCGAGGAGGCCAAGGCGCCCCCCGCCCCCTGATTCGGTTGTTCCGGCCGGAGGCGGCGTGGTATAAAGAGGCGCCGGCCGCAAGTTTCCATGAAGTTGAATTTTGAGAAGATCGCCTTCGCCAAAGTCGAGGCTTGGGCGGTTTTTCTGTTCGTGCTGGCGGGGCTGGCCGGCCTGATGTTGTACGGCTGGTTTTTGCGGGCTTCGCTGGCGGACCCGGAGGCCACATTCTGGAGCCGGGTCGCGGTCAACCTTTCGCGGGTGCCCGAGCGGGCTTGGGAGTTGAGCCGAACCGGACTTGAATTCAACGCGGCCGGCGAGCTCGTCCAGCGCGATCCGCGCAACATCCCTTTCGAGGGACCGGCCGGTCTGGAACGGATCGATCCCGGCTTCGAGGATGACGGCTACCTGCTGGTGAGCGCCTACGACGAGGCCCATCGCAACGCCGTCGTCGAACTCTACGACTTACAGCAGGGTGAAACGGTTTGGCAATGGCGGCCGGATTATCAGGCGATTATCGAGCAAACGCCGAGCCTGGCCCGGCGCCTGGAGGGCCACACGCCGCCCGACTTCGAAGCCCAGCACCCTTACCTCGTGGACGGCAACCTTGTTTTCCTGATGCCCAAGGCCGGGGTGCTGGCGATGGTCGACCGCGAAGGCCGGCCCGTCTGGACACTCGACCAGGTCTTTCACCATTCCATCGAGCGCAACGCAGACGGCAACTTCGTCGTGCCCACCAGCACGCGCCAGCCGGGCGACCGCGAGGAAAACTGCGCTTACGCCGTCGTCAGCCCCGCGGGCGAGGTGCTCGAAACCGTCTCGGTTGGCGACCTGCTCCGGCGCCACGGCTACGGGGGACTGATGCGGGGCGTGGGGCCATGGGAGGAAGACCCCACCCACCTCAACGACACGCAGCCCATGCTGGTCACCGACGGCCACGTGCAGGCCGGGGACATTGCCCTGAGCTGCCGCAACATTTCCACCGTCCTGCTTTACCGGCCGGGCGAGGACCGTATCGTCTGGCTTCAAACCGGACCGTGGCTCAACCAGCACGATGTCGACTACCTCGGCGACGGCGTCTTTAGCATCTTCAACAATAACGTACTGCGGGGCGCTCCGCGGAAGGAAGCCGCGTCCAGCGGCATCATGACCTTCGACCAGAAAACCGGCGAAACCGTTCCCCATTTTCAGGAGGTCTTCCGCGAGCACAACCTGCAAACCGAAACCCAGGGGCTCCACCGCTGGTTGGCGAACGGCGATGTCTTCGTGGAGCTGACCGACGAGCATCAGCTCCTGCGCCTGGGGCCGGAGGGACCGCGCTGGCGTTACCGACACGCCCTCGCGGAACCCGGGCGGATCGGCGCGCTCTTCTGGTGCCGCTACCTGCCGCGCGAAGGACTAAACCTCTCCTGGCTGCCGGAGGCGCAGCCGTGACGGAACCAAAGAAACCCGTCCGCCTGCTCGAGCGCCTGGCCTTCGCCAAGGTGGAAATGTGGGCGGTGCTGCTGCTGGCTTTGGCGGGGCTGGTCGGCGTGTCGCTCTACGGCTGGTTGCTACGCGAGTCGCTATCCGATCCCAACGCGAGTTGGGCGAGCCGCGCGGCGGTCAACTTGGCCGATCTGCCGGCCAAAGCCGCCACCCTCTGGCAACACGGGCTTGCCCTCGACGAACAGGGCCGGCTCGTCCAGAGCAGCCCGCGCGTCTTTGACTTCGAGGGCGACACCGGAGCCGGTTTCCAACAAGTGGACCCGGATTTTGAGGAGGACGGCCTGTTGCTCATCAGCGCCTACCATCCGGAGCACCAGACGGCGTTGGTGTATCTGCTGGATCTGGAGTCCGGGGAGAGGCTTTGGGAGTGGCTGCCCGATCACGACCAAATCGTGGAGATGACGCCGAGCCTGAAGCGCGCGCGCGAGGCGGGCCGCGTGCCGATCGGCACCAACCGGCGGATCGACTTCCAGTGCCGCCACCCCTACCTGCTGGAGAACGGCAACATCCTGAGCCAGGGCGGTATCAACGGCGTGCTCTTTATGATGAATCCCCACGGCGAAATTCTCTGGACCCTGGACGGGCAGTTCCACCACACGATCGAGCGCCAAGCCGACGGCAACTTCCTGGTCCACCGGAGCGTCGACCGGCCCGGCGGCATCTCGGGAACGGTCCTTGAGGGCCTGGAGGTGCGGGAGGACTTTTACCTGGTGGTGAGCCCCGACGGCGAAATCCTCGACGAGCGCAGCGTCCTGGGCATCCTGGAACGCGGCGGCTACGCCGGGCTCTACGCGGGGGTGGGCCCATGGGAAAGCGACGTTCTTCACACCAACGACGCGGATCCCATTCTCGCGGACGACCCGTACGTGCGCAAAGGCGACGTGATGATCAGCTGCCGCAACGTTTCCTCCGTGTTCCTCTACCGGCCAAGCGAGGACCGAATTGTCTGGCTGCAGACAGGGCCCTGGCTTAACCAGCACGACATTGATTACCTGGGCGACGGCGTTTTTTCCATTTTCGACAACCACGACGTGCGCCGCTTCGGCCGGCCGCTCCTACCGCCGACCACGCTACGTACCTTCGACGCCAAAACCGGGAAGACGACCAATCCGTTCGGGGATATCTTCCGCCGCGAAAAGCTGCATACCCTGACCGAAGGCCTGCACCGCATACTCGCCAACGGGGACGCCTTCGTCGAGATCACCAACCAGAACGAGATCCTGCGCCTGAGCCCGGACCAGGTGCGTTGGCGCTACGTCCACCGCACGGGGCCGGGGCAAATCGGAGCCCTCCACTGGGCCCGCTATTTCGAACGCGACGAGCTTGACCTTTCCTGGATTGGCCAGCAACGTATCGGTCACGAAACCAACCCATAGGGACTTTCACCATGCTGATTCCTGAATCCTTTACCGCCCTGGCTTACATTGGCCCCGGGCTCGGCGCAGGCGCCGTGGCCACGATTCTGGGCCTGATCGCCGCCTTCTTCCTCGGTCTTTTCGCCATACTTTGGTATCCGATCAAGCGCATGATTAAGGGCAAGAAGAAGCCCACCGAGACCAACACCAAGAGCGAGACGGAAACCACCGGCGAGAAGCCCTCCAGTTCGGACTCATGAACTGGCTGCTGGCCCTGGTGACCAGCGCAGCCTTTGTGGAAATCTTCATCCGCCTGGGCGTTTTGACCCGCGCGCAGGAGGTTAACCGCCTCTCCCGCCGCTCCATCCGCACCATCGGCTACAAGCGCGCCAGCGACCACTGGAAGGAGAAGGCCGTCGGTGCTTACGCCGTCCGGATGATGGGGGCCTCCCTGTTGCTGGGCCTGGGCATGGTCGTGGCGGTGCTGCCCTTCCTGGTGGCCGGCTTTGCCACGCTGAACACGACCGAACCGTACCTCCACTTCGTCAGCGGGCTGGTCGGCATCGTCGCCTGCACGGCGTTCGCCATCGGCTACGCCATGTTGCGGCCGTCCATTTTTGGATCTTCTGAAACCAAAGCCAAGGCCAGTGAGGGCGATTATTCCGGCTCCTCCAAAATGCTGCACAAGCTAGCGCTAAATCCGGCGGTGGCGGAGATGTCCTTCGACCTGGAGCGCAAGCTTCACGGCCGCGACGCGCCCGACGCGGCCCGAGGTCGCCATGTGTTTGTCTGCGGGCTAGCCCGGGCGGGCACCACCATTCTCATGCGCGAGCTCTACGCCACCGGCGAGTTCGGCTCGCTCACTTACCGCGACATGCCTTTTGTCCTCGCGCCCAATCTCTGGCGCGGCCTTTGGCAGAAGTCCGCCAAGAAACACGCCAGCGCCGCCCGCGCCCACGACGACGGCCTGGAGCACGGCTTCGACAGCCCCGAGGCGCTGGAGGAGGTTTTTTGGCGCATCCAGGCCGGCGGCGACTACCTGGAGAAGGATCGCCTGCAGCCCATGGACGCCAACGAAGAGACGGTGGACGCCCTGCGCGCCTACATCGGCGTCATCCTCAAGGCCACCGGCAAGCCCCGCTACCTGAGCAAAAACAACAACAGCATCCTGCGGCTGGGATCGGTGGCCAAGGCCTTCCCCGAGTCGCGCATCCTGGTGCCCTACCGCGACCCGCGCCAACACGCCTTCTCTCTCTTCAAGCAGCACCGCCACTTCCAGCAGATGCACCAGGAGGACCCCTTTGCGCTCCAGTACATGCGGTGGCTGGCGCACCACGAGTTTGGCGCCGACCACCGGCCCTTCCGCTTCCAGCCGGAGGAAGAACTGCCCGGCAATCCCGAGTCCTTTGACTACTGGGTAACGCTCTGGTGCCAGGTCTACGAGCACCTGCTCGCCCACCTGCCCGAGACCGCCCGGCTGGTCAGTTACGAACGCCTCTGCGGCGAGACAGAGCTGGTCTGGACCGCCCTGGCCGATGACTTGATTCTCGGCAACGCACCCGCGCCAGACAACCTCCGTGCCGCCCAGGTCGCGGAGACCCCGGAGCTATCGGACGCGGTGCGGGTACGGGCGGAAACCTGCCACCAAAATCTGCTGAACTCCCCCACCAACATGGGCGGGCCGGCTAACCTGGCCGCCACGTCCGCCTAACGCCTTGGTGACCGGACCGGCGCCGCTCCAAGGGCTGGACAGGCACGGCAAAAGCTGGCAAAACGCGGAGAGTCATCAAATCGTCGCAAAGATTCGGTTGTCCTCGGGCCGAGCAATGCCATCGTGACCCCATATGAGCGAGCCCACCAAGAGCACCCACGACAAGGCCTTCCAGATCAACCTGGACAAACGCTTCTACGGAACTTTTGCCGAGATCGGCGCCGGCCAGGAGGTGGCGCGCTGGTTCTTCCAGGTCGGGGGTGCGGCAGGCACCATCGCCAAGAGCATCAGCGCCTACGACATGAAGTTCTCCGACGCGATTTACGGCGCCGGCGAGCGCTACGTCTCCGAGCCGCGGCTGATGAACATGATCGACTACGAGTACGATCTGCTCATCGAGCGCCTGAGTGAAAAGCGCGGCGCTGAAAACGCGTTCTTTGCTTTCGCCAACACCGTCAGCGCCCGTAACTATCTGGGCACCAACGAATGCCACGGCTGGCTGGGCATCAAATTCCAGGTCCAGCCGCAGAGCGATCCCAACTACGTCATCGCCCACGTGCACATGCGCGACAAGGAGAACATCCTGCAGCAGGAGGCGCTGGGCATCTTCGGCGTCAACCTCACCTGGGCCGCGCTCTACCTCCACGCCAACCCGGAGGACCTGATCGAATCGCTCATGGACGGGCTCAACATGGACCGCATCGAGGTTGACATGGTGCGCTTCCAGGGGCCGCTTTTTTCCAACGTGGACAACCGGCTCATGGCCCTCCAGCTGGTGGAGAAGAATCTGACCAATGCCGCACTGATCGGCCCGGACGGCAGCATCCAGCAACCCTCCGACGTCTTCCACAAGAAGTCCGTGCTAATGGAGCGCGGCAGCTTCCGCCCCGTCACCCACGTCAACATCGACATGATGACCGGCGCGCGCAAGGCCCTCATCAAGAACGCCACCGCCAAGGACCCGGACTTTGACGAGAGCAAGATCGTCGAGGTGATGGAGATCACGATGCGCAACCTGCTTTCCACCGGCGTGATCGACCACAAGGACTTCCTGGCCCGCGCCGACCTCATCACCGCCATGGGCAAGCACGTGCTCATCTCCAACTACGCACGCTTCTACCGCCTCTCCCATTTCTTCTGGCGCTACACCAAGGCCCCCATCGGCATCGTCCTGGGCGTGCCCAACGTGGAGGAAATCCTCAACGAGAAGTATTACCACATCCTGGAAGGCGGCATCCTTGAGGCCTTCGGCCGCCTCTTTAAAAACGACCTGCGCCTCTACATTTATCCCTACAAGGACCCGCAGCTCGGCGAGATCACCACCGTCCACGACCTCCAGCCGCCGGAGAAGCTCACCCTGCTGTTCCGCTACCTGACCGAGAACGACTACATCCACCCGATCGAGGATTACGACGAGAACATCATGCACATCTTCTCGCGCAACGTCCTGACCAAGATTCGCGAAAGGGACGAGGAGTGGGAGACCATGGTCCCGCCCGAAGTGGCCAAGATCATCAAGGAACGCTGGTACTTCGGCTACCGGCCGTAGGCGTACGCCCCTCTATTCGGCGTACTTACGAATGATGGCGTCGAGCTTTTCGGCGGTGGCTTCAGGCCACTGGCTGGCGGGCGTTACGATTGAGCCCTGCAGGGCGTTGTGCGCGGGCGAAGGCCCCAAGTCGGCCAACCGGGGAACGGCTGCAAAGAGAATCTTCTGCGCGGTGTCCTTGTTGCGCTTCAGGATTTCCATCACCATGTCGACAGTGACGGGCTGCTGTCGCGGGTTCCAGGCGTCCGAATCCGTTACCATCGCCGCCGAGGCGTAGGCGATTTCGGCCTCGCGCGCCAGTTTGGCCTCGATCATGTTCGTCATGCCGATGACGTCGTAGCCCGCCTTATGGTAGGCAACCGACTCCGCCTGTGTGCTGAAGGCCGGGCCTTCGATGTTCACGTAGGTGCCCCCTTTGCAGATGTTGTAGCCCAGCTCCATGCCGGAGAGCCGCAGCGCCTCCATCATCCGCTGGTCGCAGGGGTGGCTGAAGGCAACGTGCGCGATGATCCCCTCGCCGAAAAAGGTGTCCGGAGTGCCGCCCTTGGTGCGGTCGAAGAATTGGTCCGGCAGGACCACGTTGCCGGGCTTGTGCTGCTGCTGGAGCGAACCGACCGCGCCGACGCCCACCAGGTACTCCACGCCCAGCCGCTTCATCCCGTAGACGTTGGCGCGGTAGGGCACTTCCGTCGGCAACAGACTGTGGTGGCGCCCGTGCCGGGGCAGGAAGGCCACACCCACGCCGTTGAGCTTGCCGATAAAGAAATGGTCCGAGGCGGAACCAAAGGGCGTCTCCACGTCCACTTCGTTTTCGATCTCGAAGCCGTCGTACTGATAGAGGCCGCTGCCGCCGATGATGCCGATCTTGGTTTCCGTCATCCCCCCATACAAGGGGCAGGCCCCGCCACCCGCAAGCCGTCTTTACAGGCGCCGCCCGCCCGCCCAAGCTGAGCGGATGGATGTCACCCGCCTGCTCGACGCCCACCTTTCCCAATCGCCCCGGATCGACCCCACTGCGTGGGTTTCCCGGCAAGCCTATGTCTCCGGCGACGTTGAGCTCGGCCCGGGCGCCAGCGTCTGGCCCATGTGCGTGCTAAGGGGCGACATCAACCGCATTGTGGTCGGTGCCGGCAGCAACATCCAGGACGGCAGCATCGTCCACCTAGCCGACGACTACGGAGTCACCATCGGCCCGCACGTAACCATCGGCCACGGCGCCATCATCCACGCCTGCGAGGTGCGCGACGGCGCGCTCATCGGCATGGGGGCAACCATCCTCGACGGCGCGGTCATCGGCGAGAACTCGATCATCGGCGCCCGTGCTCTGGTCCCACTGGGCATGGAGGTGCCGCCCAATTCCATGGTGCTGGGGCTGCCCGGCAAGGTAGTGCGCGAGCTGAGCGTGGACGAGCGGCAGCTCGGCCGCTACCTGGCCGGCAAATACGAAAAGGTCGCCGCCCGGACCCGGGAATGGGAAGCCGCTAACCTGCCGCCTTCCTGAAGTTGTCCATCGTCATGAAATGGCGGTGGAAGACCTTGAAGGGGCCCAGGTTGACCTTGAAGCGCATGTTGATCCAGCGCGGGCCCCAGCCCACCGGAATCGGCTGCGCGGAGTATTTGAACTCCAGCTCCTGCAGCTTGGCCAGGAACCAGGCCAGCTCGGTCGGCTTGACCAGCTTGCCCTCGCTCTGCAGCACCGAGTAATCCCGTTGGTCGACCCAGACGCGCCCGGAGAGGTTGCCTAGCACCTTGTCAAAGCGGTTGTCCGGCTTGATCCCCTCCTTGGGATAAAATTTGAGGATGTAGACCGGACGCTCCTGCACCTTGCCCTCCCCCAAGTATTCAACCTGGTAGAATTTGAGCTTATCGCGCAGCTCAAGCTCATTGCGGTTGGCATCGATCTCCTGGCGGATTCTCTGGCGGTCGTTTTCGCCGATTTGGGGGATGAGGGGTTCGCCGCGCTCCGCCACGATTTCCGCCTCCGGCCCGTTCTCGTGCACGGTAATGATCATGTCGATCTCTTGACGCTTGTCCGGCTCGCCCTCGCTGTTGAGGGCCTCGGCGATAATTGTCTGGTCGAACTGCCACCCGGTGAGCTGCTTTTCCTGCTGCTCGGCCCGGGCAACGCCTTTTTCGATGATCTCCGCCAACGGCGGCGCAGCCTGGACGGGCGTGTTCCAAGCCGTCAAAGCCAGGACCGCCAGCGCGCAAACTCGATACGAGAAATTAGTTTTCCTCATGCAGATACAGGACCATGCTTCGTCCTTCCTGCAAGTGAGACGCCCCAGCCGCCGGTTTCTGCCAAGGTTTTACAAACCATCAAAATCAAATCCGTAATCGGGCGGGCCGTTTTGCCAGCGCCGCTCCATCCAGGCGATGGTTTCGCTCAAAGGCACCCGGCTGTGCGGGATGGCATCGTCCCACTTCTCGACGTGCGGCTTGGCCAGGACGTAGAAGAGGATTTCGCGGATGGGCATCAGATCCGGCAAGAGCTGGAGCTGCTCGCCGTCCAAAGGGTGCTCCTCGCGGTAGCCTTCGGCAAAACGGCGCACAAAGTTGCGCGCGCCTTCCGCGTCCGCCCCGTCTTCCTGCCAGCTCGGGACGACAAACTGGACCCAGAGCAACGGAGAAAGGTCTGCCACCCGCCAAAAGCGGCAGCCTAGCTCGAAGTCAAGCAGGGTCAGCTCTCCACGGTCGTACAGAAGGTTAAGGCCGGTGACGTCGCGGTGCACAAGGCCGTAATGCCGCGGATCGGCCCGCTTGGACTTTTCGATCAGCGCCTGCTGGTACGAGGACATCGCCTCGATCGTGGGGAGGTCGTAGCAATCGGCGGGATGCTCGGGCACCATGCATTCCGTCTCCTCGTACCACTCCCCGCGCTCACGGTCGGCCGGGAACTCCAGGCCCTCGCTCAGCCGGTGTACGCGCCCGACCAGCTTGCCGATCTGGCGGGGAAACTCCGGTGTACTCAGCACGTCGTAGCGGCACCAAAGATCGTGGCCCGCAATGCGCTCAAACAGCGCCACGTGGAAGCCCCGCTCGCCCTGGTCAAAGCTCTCCAGCAACTCCCCTTCCCGCGTGCGCACCGGCGTGGGCACGCGACAGCCGTGGCGGCTCAGGTGGTCGAGCCAAAAAAGCTCGCTCTCGATTTGCTCGACCGAGCGGTGCGCCGCGTCGGACACACGGATCACCACCTCGCCGCCATCCTCCCGTTCCGCCGCGTACACGTGGTTGAGTCCGTCGCGCAGCAGCCGGGTGCGGGAGCTCTCCAGGCCCCAATCGCGGGCGGCGCGCTCCAGCACCTGATGGTAGGGTTCGCTGTCTGGCCGCAAATGCTGGGTTGGCTTCACCCGGCAACATGCCGGAAGCGGCAGCGACCGCAAGCGGCAAGCCCCGCTAGAAGCTGAGGAAGACCGAAGCGCCGCCGCCGGCGTTTAGGTTTTCATAGTCCGGGATCAACGGGGCGTCGGACTCGCGCATGTCGTAGTTGGTGAAGACGCGCACCGAAAGCCAGTTGGTGATGGCGTAGTTGATCGTCACGCCGAATGAACCGAAGAGGTCGTTGCGGCCGCTGTTGGCGCCCTCGGTGTAGTAGGTGTACTGCCCGCGGATGAAAGGCTGTACGAAAAGGTTCTCGTAGACCTCCGCCGTGTAGGTCACGCGCAGGTTCTGATCCATGCGGTCATTGACGTCGGAGGTGATGTTAAAGAAGGGAACGGCGTCAACTTCGGTAAAGCGGTAGTCCGCCCACCAATCGATGTAGAACTGCTGCCGGTCGTCGATATTGAAGACCCGGGTGACGTAGACGGCCGGCACGTACTCCTTGTAAAACTCCGAGTAGTCGGCGGAGGGGCCCTCGTGGCCGAGCAGGCGGTTCCAGTCAAAACCGACACCAAAGATCCAGTCCTTCCAGACGTAACGCACGTCGGTGAAGACGGTCATGGAGTCAAAATCGAAGTTGTTCACGAAGGTGGAGTCCGTGCCCAGGCCATAGTTGTACCACTGGTAGCGGAAGCCCACTCGCGGCAGCAGGGCGCCCTCGCCAACCTGAAAGGCGGATGGCGCCACCGCAATCTGCGCGGTCGAGATCAGCAGCGTGGTGTCGGTTTCGCCCACCGGCGGCTCGCTCAAGAAAGCGTTGGAGGTGTAAAAGTACTGCTCGTCAAAGAGGAGGTCGATCCACTTGCGCTTGGGCACCCGGCGCACGATAAACTGCGGGCCCAGGTCGGCTTCCTCTCCCGGGAAGAGCACCGGCACCTGCACCTGGTCCTCGGTTTCCAGGGCCTCGTTGAGGCTCTGGCGCAGGTCAATGTCTTGCCGGTTGATGTTGAATTGCTCGGAGCGCTCGATGGCGGCCCCGACCGGGCCCTGGGCGGGCGCCATCTGCGGCCCGGCCACCGCCAGCAACAGCGCGGCCAGGATCAATCGAGGAGTCAACGTCATTTCAGTGGATGCCTTCCAGAGAGGGAGCCCTGAGAAAATGACAAAGATTTCTCCTCCTGCCAATTTCCAAATCCCCCATTTTTGGATCTTCCGGCGCGGACTTCCGGAAAGACTGGAAGGCGGTTTACTCCAGATCGGGTGCTTTGACAACAACTTAAAGCGGCTTAGGCATCCAGTGGCCGACCAAGTGGCACCCTAGGCCACGACAAACTCGTCGTTGGCGGGCATGGCCAGCTTGCCCTTTTCCACCAGCACCAGGAGCCGTGGATACACGTCATGCGTTGGAACGCCAATTTTAGCGGCCACCTCGTAACTGCTGATGGGCGCAGCGGCCGACTTCACGATTTCCACGTAGGTTTCGTCCTGCACACGCTCGCGGCGACCACCGATGGTGGAAAAATCGAGCAAGCTGTTGTCATCCATGCGTACAAGGTGGCCGAGAAAGCACCCGCTGGCAACCTCGGAGTGCCCGGAGCCGCACCTCGCGCAATGGATTTTCCTTCCCGGCTCCGCCATTGGCGTGACATGATGCCGAACGGATGGCGATCGAGGCTCCCGTTAGCACCGCTTCGTCGTCATTTGGACAGGTGGCAGAGTGGTTGAATGCGGCGGTCTTGAAAACCGCTGGCCCGCAAGGGCTCGTGGGTTCGAATCCCACCCTGTCCGCCCTTCTTTTTAGGTTGCAAATCAACAACTTACGGGAAAAATCTTTTCCAGAAATCATTCTCTGAATTGGCTCAATTGCTTGAGCCCTATGTTTAGGTCCAGATCTTATGGAGTGATTACCGGGTGTATTGGTGTTTTTAGGTTGTCTCCAGGCTCCGGTGGAGAAAGGCCGCAGGCCGACCGGAAGCGGGTCTAATCATTGAGTTCTGACATCTTTCAGCTGGACTGAAGAGTAAAATTGACCGGGTAAATTTTTTCCTTCATAAGAGGGTCGCTCTGAGTCGTGGCCGTATCAAAGGGCAATGAAAACGTGGAACATTACATCTTTCCTCCGACTGGAAACACCACATGCGCACGACGCCACTTCTTCCCAGCCTCTGTCGATCAGGATTGAGGTGGGGGCTTCTTGCTCTGATTTTAGCGGCCGCTTTTCCGGGTAACGCCGCGGCTCAGGTTATCTTCATGGCCACCCGGGGCTTTGATACGGATACTTCGGACCCCACCAGCTACACGGCCACCTTATCTTCCGATGGCGACCCTCTCGTGTTGCCCGGCAGCGTTACCTTAGAAACCAATGGCTCGGTGAGCGAGATCGACTTAACCGTCACCCTGAATCGAAATGTCTCTTACGATGCGATCGCGACCAGTGTTTCGCTTTTCACGTTCACAAACCAAATGGGAAAATTGGAGGTCACGAGCAACAACGCCCTTACCTTGAACAACGTCCTGGCTTTCACGGACACCACCGCCACGGGCAACGCCGCGATTCTCGCCATTGGTGCCCCTAACCCCAATGCGGATTCCCAAGCCCAAACGGGCCAAGATGTCGAAGTTACCATCAATCAGAACATCACGGTCAAAGGGGCAGGAGAAACCAGTATCGGCATTCCCCCGCTGACCCTCGATCCTCCCGGTTTCCGCACCGCCCAATTGAGTGGGGTCACGGCCGTCTCCTATGGCCTCCAAGATGCGAATAACGAGCACAGCCGCGCGGGGGGGACGGTCACCGTCAACACGAGCGAAGGTGCCACGATTGACGTGAGCCAGACCAGTTCCTCCGTCATCACGGCGGGTATTTCCGCGACCTCGGCCGCTGGCCCGGCGGAGAGCAATTATTTCAACGAAGCGTATGGCGTCAACGTCAACCAAGGCGGCGACATCACCGTTACCGCCGACCAAGGGATGGGCATCTTTGCGAACACCACAGGCGGTCAGTTCAGCATTTCGGGTAGCTCGGTGGCCGTGGGCGGTTCGGTCGACGTTACCCTCACCACCGACGGTGACGGCATGGGCGGGGCCTCCATCACCCATACGGGCCGAACAGGGATCGGGATCTTTGCCCTGAGCGAAGTTTCCCCGATTAATGATTCCAGTGGTATCCCCATCCAGGGCGGTCCGGTCACGGTCACAATGGAAAAGGAGACCTCGATTCAGGTGGGAAATGAGGCCGGCGGATCCCAACTGTCCATCGGCATCCTCGCGGTCAGCGCCTCGGCCAACCAGCTTCTCAACCCTTTTTCCACGACAACAACGCCATTGGACACCAACGGCGACGGCTCGGGCGGCGAGGTCAAGGTGGATAACTCCGGTACGATCACCACGTACGGCGACAGCTCCGTGGGCATCGCTTCGCTGAGCGTCGGCGGAGCCAGCATGGTGACCACCAACAATCCCTCGACCAACGAGAACAGCTACCTGGGAAGCAACGGCGCTCACAGCGGCGGCGGCAGGCAGGTAACCGTCAACAACCGTTCGGACGGATCGATCGTCACCCAAGGCCAGGGTGCCCATGGCATCGTCGCTATGAGCGCCGCCAACGGCGGTCTGGTCAACAATCTCCAGGAAGTCTTCGGCGACGATCGCTCGAGTCTAACCGGGCTCAACATCGGCAACGGCCCCTCGTCGACCTCCGGTTCCGGTCACGACGGGGGGAATGTCACCGTGACCAACGCGGGCAGCATCACGACAGGTGACGGTAGCAATGGTTCGGCCGCGTCGATCGGCATCTTGGCCCAGTCGATCGGTGGCGGGGGTGGAAACGCAAGCAACAAAGCCTCCCTCTTCGTCGGCGACAGCGGCGGCACCGGCGGAAAGGGAGGAACGATTGACGTTAAAGCGGAGAGAAACAGCACTCTGACCACCCATGACGTGAACTCCGTCGGCATTCTCGCCCAGTCGGTTGGCGGCGGCGGGGGCAACGGCGGCAATGCTGAAGGCCTTTTTGTCTCCGTTGGCGGCCGGGGCGGCAGCGGTGGAGACGGCGGAACCATTGATATTACGATTGAAGGGGCGCTCGACACTTTCGAAAATCACTCCGGCGGGGTCATTGCTCAGTCCATCGGCGGCGGCGGCGGTCACGGCGGGGCCGCCACGACAACCAGCGTCCTACCCACCCCCCTCAACTTCGGCATCGGCGGGAACGCCGGCTCCAGCGGCACGGGCGGGCAAACGACGGCTATCATCGAAACGGACGGGGCCATCACCACCCATGGCAACAACTCGGCGGGCCTGATCCTGCAGAGCATCGGCGGTGGCGGGGGCACCGGCGGTGCCGCCACCAGCAAAAGCGCCGATTTGCTCAGCGCGGCCTTTTCCATTGGCGGCTCGGGTAGCAGTGGTGGCAACGGCGGCACCGTCACGCTGGACAGCTTTGGCACCATCACAACGGGCGACTCGTCGGCGGCTTCTGCCACCGGGGCTCCCGTCAACGAAGGGGCTGATTCCATCGGGGTCATCCTCCAGTCGATTGGCGGCGGCGGCGGCCATGGCGGCTCGGCCGTGGCCTCTGCGGAAGGGTTTGCGATTGGTGACGAGGACATTGCGCTCGCTCTGCCGGTCAGCATTGGCGGATTGGCAGGCGCGGGTGGCGATAGCGAAGACGTCACCCTTAACCATTTCGGCTCCATCACGACTTGGGGAGACGGCTCCCATGGCGCCCTGCTCCAAAGCATCGGCGGCGGGGGCGGTAACGGGGGCGATTCGACCGCCCACTCAACCGCGGTGGCGATTGAAGCGGCCAGTATCGACACCGGCATTAGCCAGGGCGGCAGGGGCTCCGGTGGCGGCAACGGGCGCAGTGTCGACGTGACCATCTTCGTGGACGATGCTATCTCCGGCTCTGGGACGATCACCACCAACGGCCAAAACGCCGCAGGCGTCGTCGCCCAGTCCATTGGCGGCGGGGGCGGCAACGGCGGTTTGGGGACGGCTAACGCCTTTAACGAGAACTTCAGCCCCGACGAGCCGGCGGCGTTCAATTTTGTCCTCGCCATCGGAGGAAGCGCGGACGGCGGCGGCGACGCGGGGCCCGTGGCCATCATCAATGCCGGCACGATCAACACGGACGGCTCCGGTTCCCAGGGAATTTTGGCCCAGGCCATCGGCGGGGGCGGCGGCAATGCGGGGGGAGGCAGCGTGGGCGGGGGGAATGCGAACTACATGTTGGACATCGCCGTGGGCGGCATCGGCGGCGGCGGGGGCAAAGCGGCGAATGACGATTCCACCGATATCTCCGTCTCCGTCGACAATCTCGGCACCATCCAGACCAAACAAGGCGACTCCACCGGCATTCTGGCCCAGTCCATTGGCGGTGGGGGCGGCACCGGCGGCAGCGCGGATATCCAGGCGCCGACGGGCCTTATCGACAAGGCCCTCGGCCTCGACAAATCCAATTCCTACACCTCGGATATCTTGGTCGGCGGCAGCGGCGGTGCCGGCGGCCAGGGCGGCACCGTCAGCATCACCAATGAGGGGAGCGTGACCACCGAGGGCGTGCGTTCCTACGGCATTCTGGCCCAGTCCATCAGCGGCGGGGGCGGCATGGCCGGTTCCGCCAACGCGAGCTCCAATTCCTTCTTTGGATCCCCTTCCTCACCGGCGAGCCAGGATGATCCTGACGATCCTGAAAACAACGAGTCCTACCAAATTACCATTGCCGTCGGCGGCAAAGGCGGGAGCGGAGACACGGGCGGAGAAGTGGACATTACCAACTCCGATACCGTCGGCACCACCGGCTACGCATCCCACGGCATCGTGGCCCAATCCGTGGGCGGCGGGGGCGGGATCGGGGCGGATGGCTCGGTCGACACCAAGGCCGATGTCGGCCTGGGCATTGACGTCAACCAAGGCTCCGGTCGAGCGGCGAACGGCGGCACCGTAACCGTGACGCAAGACCGGGAGGTTTCCACCACCGGCCACCAGAGTCTCGGGGTTCTCGCCCAGTCCGTTGGCGGCGGCGGCGGTATCGGCACCCAAGGCACTTACCTGGCCCTTTTTACGGCCAAGCCGAACATCGGGCTGGTGCCGAGCCTGAAGGTAAACCTGACGCTCGGCATCAACCTCAACACCGGTGACAACAGCGATGGCGGCACCACCACGGTCAACCTGGGAACCGTACCCGTTCTCGGCAACAGCACCACCACCACCGAGGGGGACTGGTCCGTCGGCGTGCTGGCCCAGTCTGTCGGGGCTGGCGGCGGCAAGGCCGACACCATCTCCGGCAGCAACGTTAGCATCATCCCCGACCTGAACCTTACCCTCGGCGCAAAAAACGGAAACGGCCAAGGCGGCGACGTGGTGGTTGCCTCGACCGGCAGGGCCACAGTCAAAACGGGCACCAACGGCGACGGGTTCGGTGCCTACGGCGTGCTGGCCCAGTCCATCGGCGGCGGCGGCGGCATGGCGACGGACGCCTCCAGTGCCGCTACAGGAAGTATGTCACTCGGCGGGCAGAGCGATCAGGTGGATGGAGATGGTGGCTCGGTGACGGTTACCGCCGGCGATCTTAACATCGACACCCAGGGCACAAACGCCCACGGGATGGTTCTTCAGTCCATTGGCGGCGGCGGCGGCGTGGCCGGCACCGGCACCACGGAACCTTACGCCGAAAGCCTTGCGGGCGTGACGCCGCCTTCGATGACACTGGGCGCGCAGGACTCAACCGGCAACGGCCAGGACGTCTCCCTGAACGGGAACGTCTCGGTCAACACCAGTGGAAACAACGCTTTCGGCTTGGTGGCGCAAAGCATCGGGGGCGGCGGCGGCATTGCCACGTCCAAGCAACCGGGTGGAAGCATTACCCTGGGTTTGACCGCCGACGACACGTCCCAGCGCCAGGGCGGAACCGTCGAACTTACCCTGAGTAACAACAGCACGATCCAGACATCTGGCATCGGCTCCCACGGCGTCGTCGCCCAAAGCATTGGCGGCGGCGGCGGCATCGCCAATCCCGATTCCGGCGCCGGGTTCAATCTGGCCCCTAACCCCCGTGACGCCACCGCCCATGGCTACGGGCAAGACGTCACGCTCGACCTCAGCGGCGACATCATGACTTCCGGTCAAGGCGCCAACGGGGTCGTGGCGCAGGTCATTGGCGGTGGCGGCGGCCTCTACGAGGGGTTTGCGGGCAGCACCGGGGGGGTGAACTCATCCGATGACGCCAGCAAAAACGGAAAGTTAAGCATCACGGTTGAGAGCGGCGCGCGCGTGCACACCAGCGGTCAGAACGCCAACGCCATCCTGGCCCAAAACGTGACCGGCAATGGCAGCGCCGGCAACAACATCATGATTACCGTTCATGGTTCGGTTCGCAGCGAAGCCGGCACCGGCATCCTGGTGGACGGCGGCGCCGATAACTCGCTCACCGTCAGCTTGGGCGGCTCGGTGGTCAGTCGGGACTTTACGCAAAACGCCATCGAGTATCAGGGGAGCGAGACCTTCAATATCTCAAACTCCGGCATCATCTCCGGCAGCGTCTTTGTTGCCGACTCCATGGACGCCGACAGTACGTTCACGAACAACGGCATCTTCAACTCGGGCACCACCGTTCACGCCAGCATGGAGGACAACGGTGCCTTTTTAGTCGGAGGGCTCAACAACATCCTGCAAACGCAGATGGGATTTGGTTACACCCAAAACGGCTCCGGGATTCTTTCGTTCGACGTCGAATCCGAAAACTCTTTTGATCAGATCCGGTTCGACTCCGCCTCCGGAGACTTCCAAGGCAACCTTGAAATCACGTTAGTGGACCAAGGCCGTCAATTACGCGCCGGCGACCAAATGGTCCTGATCACCGCCGGCAACGGCAACAGTTTTGAAGAGAGCTTCATCACCGGCGTCACCTTTTTGAACAAGGCCGATGGAATCTCCCTGTTGGTCCGCCCGGATCAAGGAGCCCTTGTCCTCGACGTGCTCGCCGTGCCCGAGCCGAGCGCTATCTCCTTACTCCTCCTAGGCGGCTTCGGTTGGCTGCTCCGCCGTCGAAAGAGCAACTCCATCACTTCGCATTGAACGTGCCTTTCGGCGGGTTGTCGCGAAAACGTTACGGTACCGAGGCGGCTTCCCGCAAAATGCGGATGACCTGTTTTACGGTTGGTCTCGTCCTCTTGATCAGTGGTTTTCCTTCCTATCCGAAAAACCCTCTATTTCAACCGGACGCATTCTCAGGGGCCCTCACATGATCAATCTTGGAAATTGTGACTCAGCAAGACTACATCACGTTAACAGTTCGTGTGTCTTGCTGGAAAGGCTTCCCTGCTCTTTCGGGTCCAATGACTGAGGAATACACTGGTGGTAAAATGAGCAATCCGTGTTAAAATCCAGCGTGCTGTCTACAGAAACAACCACTCCGGTGCCGGTGGAATTCTCTCCGGAAGGCATCTTTGTCTTGGAAAGCCGCCACCGAAAGGGTTTTCGGATGGAAGACATCCAACACGATTTTTTAAAAATACTATATCCGTTTGAAGGTGAAGGATTTTTGATTACAAAAAGCCGACGAAAGATGATGAAAAACGATGTCGCAATCATCCCTCCTGGATTGAAGCATCGGTTGGAAGACGGATTGAATGCCCCCCTCTTTGTGTACGGACTTTGCATCCGACGGGACTTTCTGAATCGTTATCCCAGAATTCGCGGCTTATCAGGCAAGATCAGGCTTTTCCGTCATCCTGTCTGGATCGAAGAGCTCCGGAATTTGCTGCGTTCCCTTTTAATTGAGCAAAGCCGAGCGGCGGCGGGCGAGGCCGCTTGGATGATTGGCCTAGCGTGGCAGATCATTGCTTTGATGATTCGAGCGGAATCGTCCCAAGACACACCTGGCTATCAGACTAAGCGTTCCGAGTTGGCGGCCGAGCGTGTTCGCGCCTACGCGGCGAGCTTGCCTCAAAGATTTCACCTGGACGCCAACTTGAACGAAGCGGCCGAACGCCTAGGGCTAAGCCGCCGTCGGTTTACCCAGCTCTTTCGGCAAATTACTGGGGAGTCGTGGTTAAGCGCGGTTCGCCGTTTGCGGATCGCACATGCCTGCCGCCTGCTGGAACAGACGAACCGGTCCATCAGCGCCATTGCCTTCGAGTCCGGATATGCCGATCTTTCCAATTTTTACCGCGCGTTTCGCGAAGGCACGGGCGGTTTCAGCCCTCGTGTCTGGAGGCAGCGACACGCCAGCCCGGTTGCTTTACCCGCTCATGCTGCCGTCTAACGATGCACAGCCGCCAAGGTCTTGGTTAGCAGTCGCGCAAACAAACGCTCAACAGGTAGCCAAGAGATGCGGCTTGTCCATCGGACCGAAGAACCAGTCTCTTGATGAAGGATGATCTCCGACGTCCCGCATAGTTCAAGTGTTCCGCGCTGCTCCAGGCGGCATTGCCGGCAAGCCGCAGCTCCAAGACGAAAGCGCCCTCGCGGATCACAGCCACCGAGGGAGACTCCACCCGGACATCGGCACGGTTCGTGACGAAGGCGCTTTCGACAAAACCCGGCTCCCGCAGTGTGAACGCGTCCTCAACCGTCAAAACGCCAGCGGCCTTCTGCAGACAAAGACGCCGCGTGAAGCTCCGGCACTTCGCTTGAGCGGGATACGCTTTGGTCAAATCAATCATATAGACAACGCCATTGGCGTCGGTCGTGGCCTCAAGAACCGAGGCTGCGTACTGTTCCCCTTCCCGCTGCTCGGCACCGTTGATCAAAGGGAGGCTGTGGCCCAGGGTGCGAGCGGCCAGAACCGAATAGCGCTCGTCGGAAAAATAACGGCGGTTATATTCCGGGGCACCGATCTCGGAAAGAAACGTAACGCCGTCAAGATTGAGAATGAAGCTTCCCACATCGTTGTGGTTGTGGTGTTCGTCGTTATGGCCGCCTTTGGCGGCGACTTCCCAGTAGTGTCCACGGCCATCCCTGCCCCGCACGATCCAGACCTGCAGGTTTTCAAAAACCGCGTCTGGCTTGTCCGTGGGGGACTCGGCGAGGGCTTCGCGCGGACAATCCAAAAAGGAGCGCAGCCAGAAGAGCATGTCCGCGCGTTCCGTATCGATCAGATCGAAGTTCTTGGCGGTGAGGGCGAAGTTCTCGTGCGCCTGGACCCGGCAGGCGCCGCATTCAAGCCGGTTGGCCAAGTACTGAAAGGTGCTAGCCCGAAGGATCACATGCGGGTTGCAGTCCGAGAAGTTAACGACGTTGCCGCCGCGTAGCCCGACGGCGAGACCGTAGGCTACTATCTTGGGGATTCGACCATCGCCCGCAATGAATGAAAGTTCACCGCCGGTTCTCAACTCAAGGTGCTCGTTGAGCATGCAGAACCAGCCAAAGCCGTACTCCCAATAAGTCGGGCCTTCGGAACAGGCGCCATCTTCACCAAAGCCCCGGAGAAAGTTGGGGAGGTAACCAGCGGCAATCAAAAGCAATTCCGCCACCAAACGGTGGTCCTCTTCGAGCGCCAAGGCCGCCCCTAAAATGCCTTGATGACAAACCGCATTCCAGTTGTTGGTGACGGTGCACCACCAGTGCGTCTCGGAGTCCGTCTCATGGCGGTCGCGATACAGTTCAAACACCTGATGGCGCAAGCGGGCTTTCACTTCATCTTGCAGCCTTTGAGGCAGAACGCCGCCAAACACGCTGAGGCATTCGCCCATGAGGTTAGCGGTCTCCGCGCAGAACAAATCCAGCCGGTCCGGCTCTTTTCCGGAGGGATGACGCGTGCAGGCCGGCAGCGCCCAGGACTCCTCGCGGAAAATGTCTTCGAATTTCTCCACGAATGACTGGCGGAAGGACTCTTCCCCCGTTGCGAGCAGAGCCACGACGCTGGCAGCCAGCTGACGACGCCGTTCAAAGTAGACGCGCTCAAAAGCGAGGCGGTTACCGGTCAGGTGGAAATCGGCATAGAGGGCATCGGTCAACTCGGGCAAAGGCTGGCTCGCTTGGCTTCGCGCGCGCGCGATGAGTTGATCCCGCAACCTCTCCATTTGCGGGTTGGCAAACGCCAGTTCCCATCGCTTCGAGCCGAGTTCCGGCAGCGGGGAACACCGCGGGTGGCGCCTCAAAATTTCTTCCAACTCCTGCCGAGGCAGCGGTGCTGTGAGTAGGTTTCTCATCGATACGCCGCCCCTTGGGCAAGCAAAGCCGGTCGCTCTTTTTTTGGTTTCCAATCCACGGAAAGCGGAAAGTAAGGCAATGCCCGGACAGGTGTCAACCGCGGCAACCCCGGGGCATACGCGATGCGCGGCACCGGGCCCGCAGGAGCGCTCAGACGCCGAAACCGGCCGGGCGCAGTGTCTTTCCGTCAACCAACTGTCCTTCCAATTGGACGATTTTGGGATGGTTGGGCAAGCCCCTTTCGTTGCGGTAAAGGTGGGCGGTAACCAAGTCAACCGCCGCCGCCCCAACCAAATTGGCGTTTTGCTTGAGATGGGCTTCGCCGGGCAGAGGATCGTAACTCAAACTGACGTAACCCATCTCTTTCGGGATGCCGAAGCCGTGCCTTTCCAGCAACTGACGGGTCTCGCGACAGGAAGAAAGCAGGACATCCGGCCGCAGACGACGCAGCCATTTGAGCAGGGCTTGAGGCCGGTTGCCGCTGTAGAGATGGACGAGCGGATCCGGCAGGTTCCACCGGTGCCGGCTTTCAAATTCGAACACGCTGGACCACTGCGACTTCATGTTAAGATCCAGCTGCTTTTCCAGCACAAGAGCGGGCCGTTGATAGTTTCTTTCTTTCAGGGTCAGCAGCAGATTTGTGAAGGTCTGGTACTGGAAATGGGTAACGCGGTGGACCCTGGGGAAGACCAAATTATGGCCGAGCCCGGCCACAACGAACTGGCTCCAATCCAGATGCAGAGAGGTACGGTCATCCGGGGGCGGTGCGAGCAAGACGGCCGGGATTCCACGGGTTTTAAGAATCTGCTCCAGCCGTGCTTCGTGCAGGTCGGTTTTCGCCAGGCAGAACTCCTCCAGCTTAAAACCGAGTGCGCTGGCGCGTTCGGCCGCCCCTGAGTGGAACCTTTTGCGGACGGTGTTGGCCTTCGCACGCAGATGGTGACAGAAGGTGATGTAGGCCACCGTAGTGGCATCGGAGATCACCTTCCCTTGGCGGCTGGCCATGAGCGCGGAAACCAGCGGGTTGGGTCGGTATCCTAAAGCGGCTGCGGTTTGATGAACCCGCTTGCGCGTGGCCGTGGAAACGGAGTGGTGGTTTCGAAGGGCGAGCGAGACGGCGTTAACGGAGATGCCCAGCCGGTTGGCAATGGTTCTTTGGGTAACCTTCATTAACTTGACGATTAAAGTTACCCAAGCCTTGGAACTAAGTGCAATCGTAATATCCTACATCCCGAAAACACTTACTGGAACTCGCTTCCCTAGCGCCTACACGATCCAACACTGACACCATGAAAATCATCCGACTTCTCGCCTTCGCCGCTCTTTTGCCTCTCCCCGCAGTGGCGGCTCCCATCGTCACGACAGAATTTGACGCGGGCGCGGTCAATCCATCGGGCTTTTTCGACTTCGACAACATCATGGGCAATGTTTCCACCGATATCGCCAACGGCATCACACCAAGTCTGGTGGGCTCCATCAATCCAAGTTCTTCGATCACGAACTTGACCAACGGACCGGCCCAGACCTCCATCACCGGGAACATTGCCGAATCCACCACCGCAGACAACAATACGATCGCCCGTTACATCGTCGATTTGGGAGACTCCTTTGAGATTGCAATGGTCAATACCTTCTCCGCTCATGACGGCGCGCGTGCGGCGCAAAGCTACAACCTTTACGCCGCTTTAAGTCCAAGCAATACCGCCCCTTCCCTGGCCATTGATCCCACAACGGTCGGCTGGTCCTTCATTACCGATGTCGCCACGGCCAGCAATGGCGACGGCAAGTGGGGCGTCAACATCACCGACGACAGTGGTTCCCTTGGCACCTACCGCTATTGGATGATCGAGGTCCGGCAGGCCCCCGGAGCCGGTATGCTCCGCACCAACTATGGGGAATGGGACATCATTCAGGTTCCCGAACCCGGCACCGCAACACTGCTGGCTGTGGCTTCCGCCGCCATGCTTGTGCTGAAGCGCCGCCGGCGGCGCTAAACCGGAAAACGTTCACGACCGATTCAAACCGAGGCCTTAGCGCGTTTGCCCAGGGTCTCGCGGATGGTTTGACCTTGGTTCCATCTCCCGGGGATCAGCAACGTGGTGGGCGTTTGTGGAATTCCATAGGAGTGGTCTTCCAGTACAGGCGAGATTTGCTCGACCGCGACCGCTCCCATGGTTTCGTATTTCGCGTAGACCCCACTTTCCGGGGAAGAAACGGACTGGCAGTTAAAGAAACAAATGCCCAAGTCCGGCGGCAATCGAACGCCGATCAACCGGAGTTATCCGGTCCGGTACGGTGCTGAAAAGCACCTCCGGCTGAACCTTCTTTAACCATTCCCGAAGCGAAGCATCCGTGATCTGTGCTCGCTCCTGAATCATTACCAGCGCTTCTCTGCTTCTCGGCATGGCGCGAGCCAGAAGCAAAGCGACAACCTCTGCCTCCATTGCTTGCCGTTATGTATCTACGGTGACACCAACTGCCGCCTTCTGGATAGTGGTCAATGCTCACGGCCAGGCAGCCGCAACTGAGTCGAGTGACGGTCAGCTTGGCGCCTCAACCTGTTCTTGCTTGGCGTAACATCGCGCCGCTCTTGATCACGCCATCTTGCCGGTAATCACCAGGGATTGGACCTGTCCATCAGCGCTTCGCTTGAGATTGTGTCATTAAAATCCAAAGATCGCAATTGCGATGCAAGGAGCCTTTTCAACGGCCGTCAGTGCGGTCACGGACATCACCCCTTGGGGGAATACTCGTCAAACCCACCGCAGGTCTAAGTGATCTGTCTGAATACCCAACCAAGAACTACTCACTATGAACTATTCCATCCACCGCCATCATGTTTGTTTCTTCCGTTCCCAAGCCTTGCCGCTGATCGTTGCCATGCTGGTCTTGTGTTGGTCGGCGGCACCATCCTGGGCCATCGTCTCCGTCACCTCGCCAGCCTACCGCTCCGACGTCAGTGGCAACACCACCATTTCCATTAGCGCTCCCGGCCAAAGCACCGCCGTGGCAAAATGCTGGCAAAGCGGCCCTGGTCTGGGTGTGGACTCGACCGTGGCCACCATCTCGCTCGATGGCAGCGGCAACGGCTCCTTTGTCTTCCCCGCCAATTCGTATCCGCGCGGCCCGATTACGATTCGCATCACCGCCGGCTCAGACACCTGTTACCTGCAGCTCTACAACACCGGGGGGACATCTTGGAAGGAAGGACTGGCCGCGGCGCCGCAACCGGCTCAAGCCGCTGGCATGGCCCTGGCCTTTGCCGATGACTTCGACGGCCCGTTGTCGATTTCAAGCGACGGAGTGGGAACAACTTATCGCTCCCATACGATTGACCGCAATGACCCCGATGGAAACCGTGATTTTAGCCGCCCGAAATTCCGTGATTTTGGCGACAGTAACGATCCCTTTTACCAGCGCGACACTTACTTGCGCATCCGCGGCACCACCATCGGCGATGAAACCGGTCCTAACGCTGATCCCAATGCCCGTTCGCAAAACTGGAATAGCGATAACGCCGGCACGGGATTGATCAACTCTTACGACAGCTTTCGGATGCAAGTCCCTTTCTACATGGAGTGCCGCTTCATCGCCCAGCGGGTGACGGGTAGCTGGCCGGCCTTCTGGGCCTTGAGTATTCCGAACGGCTCGGAAGAGTGGGGTGAACTCGACGTGATCGAAGCCTACGGCAGTTCTTCCGAACCATACCAGTACATCGCTAGCTTCCATAACTGGCCCAGCGACAGCAACTACTCTTACCATTATGTCAAGATGGACGGCCGGATTGGAGGCACCTCGAGTGCCAGCTGGTCGGAAGCGATGCATACCTACGGCTGTCTGGTGACCGAAACCACCACCACCTACTACCTCGATGATGTCGCGGTATGGAGCCATCCCACGCGCAGCGAGTGGCTGCAGCAGGACTTTTATTTCCTGATCAACTACGCCTTTGCCGGGCGGTCGAATTGGCTCTCGGCCTTAGGCCGCTACGGCTTCCAGAGCGACATGTACGTCGACTGGGTTCGTGTTTACCAAGGCTCGGCGGTGACGGCAACCGACGTGCGCGACGCCGAAGCAGACGCCTTCGTGCGCAGCGGCAGCCATGGCAACACGAACTACGGCACCAGTGCGGACATGATGGTCAAGCTGGACGGGGGCAGCTATGCGCGGGAAAGCTACCTGCGCTTCGACGTGAGCGGCCTGGAGAATGCGATCTCTTCAACCGTTGCCTTAAGCCAGGTAAGCGAAGGCCCGGACGCTGCCGCCACCACGCTCTCTTTCGAGTTGGTGAACGATGACGGCTGGACCGAATCCGGGCTCACCTGGAACAACCGTCCGACCAACACCACGGTCATTTCAACGGCGACGGATTTCGCCTCTGCCTCGATGATCGAGCTCGACGTCTCGGACGCGGTCCGGACCGAAGCGGCCGGGGACGGCACCCTCACGCTGCGAATCCGATCGACGACGGCGGGAAGCAGCCGATGGGTCAAGTATGCCACCCGCGAAGCCATGCTGGCGACCGAGCGGCCGGCGCTGCTCTCCGAAGTGCCGGCCGACGGGTCGCGCGTGGCCGGGGCGGATTCCTTCGTGCGCAGCGGCAGCCACGCCAACACCAACTACGGCACCGATCCAGACATCATGGTGAAGAAGGAGGGAGGCAGCTATGACCGGGAAGGATACTTGCGCTTCGATGTGAGCGGCCTCGCCAGCGTGACTTCGGCCAGCATCGTCCTTACCCCCGTAAGCGAAGGCCCTGACGCCGCCGCCACCACGCTGTCCTTCGAACTGGTCGGCGACGATAGCTGGTCCGAGACCGGGCTGACCTGGAACAACCGCCCGACCGCCTCAACTGTCTTGGCCTCCGTCTCGGACTTTTCCTCCGGCCTGCCGATCGTCCTGGACATCACCAGCACCGTCCAGGCGGAGGCCGCAGGGGACGGGACCCTCACATTAAGGATTCGCTCGACCAGCCACGGCAGCGCTCGGTGGGTCAAATTCGGGACGCGGGAAGCCACCTCGCCGTCCGCTCAGCCGGCGCTTACCTTCACCGGTGGATTGCCATAACCAGGAGAGTAGGCACTTCACACCGGGGCCTTCGCAGGCGAAGGCCTCGCCTCCCTACTCCGCCCGGAGCCTCCTCGGACCCTGAGGCTGGGATGGTCGACCCAAACTCCTTCCAGATGCGTAATGGTGGGATGAGCAGGAACTCCGCGCTCGTTTTGCACGAGCAGGCGGGCCAGCAGACTGGCCATGGCCATTCCCAGATTGCTAAAGCGCTGGTCAATTCCCGCGTGGCGGCTTTCTTGCGGGTTGGCGTCCAAAAAAACCGGGATGGCCGGGGATGGATGTTCCATGAGAATCTCGGGAAGCTGTTTGCCGGGATCGTGGCGGGCTAAAATCACGACCTGGGGCCGCTCACGGTCTTGCCACCGGCGAATCTCCCGATGCGAGCTCTTGCTGGCGGAGACCATCAGAGGGCGAAGTACTGCACGGCGGCTTTGAAACTGCTGGAGGCCCATGTAGCCGCTGAGCCACAATCCGTTGGAGCGTTGGTGGTTGTCTTTGTCCAAGAGCAGGCCAATTCGTTCGAAGCCCTTTCGCTGGCACATCCGGATGGCGGTGCGGATGGCGTTGAAATGATCGGGAACAACCTGGTGCAGGCGCGGCAAGGCCATGCTGTAG
Source organism: Verrucomicrobiota bacterium (assembly GCA_038745425.1). GTDB lineage: Bacteria > Verrucomicrobiota > Verrucomicrobiia > Methylacidiphilales > UBA1321 > CAWUJC01. The sequence continues at coordinate 85,748 of JBCDLL010000001.1, forward strand.
CCAAACCGCACAGCGGCAAACTTCGACCAATCCAGCCTGCGGTGCCCCATCGAGCGCAACAAAGGCAAGACGGCAACGGCTTCGATCCCGCGCGAAAGCAACATCCGCATCAACTCCCGTGAAGTCTTGTGGCGGGTGTTGATCACATCAACTTCGAGGCCAAGCTGCCGGGCGCGCTGGCACAGGCCCCGGCAGAGTTCCCGGGTAATCCGATAAGGGGTGGTGCGTTCCGAGTCGATGAGCGCAGCGAGGTTTGCGTGGATCCGCGGCGAGTGGCGTGATCGAATCTGACGCAAGAGAGCCGAGGTTAAGGGATTCAACTCATACCCCAGCTCTTGCGCGCGTCGCAAGATAAACTCCCGGGTTTTGGCGCTCACCCCGGGACTTCCGTTGAGTGCGTAAGCCACGGTGCTTTTGCACACTCCCAACTCGGCCGCAAGTTCTCGAATGGTCATTGGCGCTACGAAGTTACGGTAACGTGCGGCGGCTGCGAAGCAAACCGGAGATGGACGTGTCCATACTTCACTCGCTTGAACCTATCGCCTTCGGTCTTGAATAATCCATTCACGATGAAACGATCCCTCATTCTTCTCCTGGCGGCGGGGCTCTTCCCGCTTGCCGCCGATGCCGTAGTCACTGGCCCTTACACCCCCGACGCGAACACCATTGCGCTTTACAACTTTGACGAAGCCTCCGGCCCAACCGATCCTGGCAACCCCTTCGCCAACACGGGCACCGGCGGAAGCACGATGGACTTCACCAGCACGGGAGGCCCGGACGGAAGGGCCGGCACCACAGGAGGGGGCTATGGCGCCTCCAGTTTCAACGGCTTCGGCTCTTCCTTCAACGTGCTGGCATCCGGGGACGGAACCGTGCGCAGCACCGGCTTCTCGGGTTCCCCAAATGGCGGCGGCGCCTCGACCGGGAGCACCCGCATCCAGCAGGCCGACCTCCAGGGGGTTAACGGCACGTTCACCTATGAGGCCATGATCAGAACTGCGACCATCACGCCCACCGGCGCGCAAATGATCATCTCCCACGACGATAACAACAATAGCACGCGAGGCTTCAACTTCACCATCTTCGACAGCCTGCTGCGTTTTGACGATGGTTACGGCAACCTTGTTACCGCCTCCATCCCCACCGTCGGTAGTCACGCTTTTGATCCCAGCGACTGGTTCCACGTCGCTGTCACCTACACGGGGGATGAGGGTGTGGCTGGAAACATGTCGCTTTATTGGACGGCGATGGACTCGGATGCCACCGAGGCCAATCTCATTGGCACGGGCACGCTTGCTGCCGACGTTACCGATGAAAACAACCGGCTGGGAGTGGGCACCTTCATGCGAAGCCCGTTCCGCCGGGAACTAGAGGGCTTTATCGACGAGGTCCGCATCAGCAACGTTGCCCGGAGTGCCGACGACTTCCTTTTTGCGATCCCGGAACCTACTTCCGCCGCGTTGCTCGGCCTTGGCGGGCTGGTGCTGATGGCTCGGCGGCGACGGCATCGCTATCCGGCTCGTTAGGCGAGCCTCCCACAAGATGCCATTTGATGGATGTCTTTCGCGGGAGCTCCAGCTCCGGAGCGCCCAGCGGTTGGTTCGAACTGCTTGCCGGGTGGAAAGCTCTCGCCTTAGCGCATTGGATTGGTTCCTATGACTCGATTGAGAGATAACTCCACCAAGCCTTGGTCCCTGATCATCATGGGGGCCGAAAACGCCGACCGGGTTTATGGCTCCGAGGAAGTGGAAGAAATCCGGCGCCTGACGGAACTACTCGCTCCTCCCATTGCCACGCACGATTTGAATCAGCACACCGGTCTGCTGCGCGAAGCCGAAGTCATTTTCTCTGGATGGGGGGGGCCAAAGCTTGATGCCGACTTCCTTGCGGCCGCTCCCAAGCTCCGCGCTTTTTTCTACGGGGCGGGATCCATCAAGCACATCGTGTCGGACGAATTTTGGAACGCCGGCATCCCGATCTGTGCCGCCTGGAAGGCTAATGCCATCCCGGTCGGGGAATACGCCTTCTCCCAGATTCTCTTTTCCCTCAAATGCGGATGGCATTACGTGAGCGCCACCCGGAAGAAGGAGTGGGACGCGGAAGCGTTCGCCAGCCCGGGCGCTTTTGGCAGCACCGTCGGGATCGTCTCTTTGGGCGAAACCGGGCGTTTGGTCTGCCGCTGGCTGTCGCAACTGGATGTGAATGTCCTGGCTTACGATCCGTATGCGGATCAGCGGCAGGCGGAGAAGTTGGACGTGAGGCTTTGTCCCCTTGAAGAGCTCTTCCGCGCCTCGGACGTCGTCTCCATCCATGCTCCGTGGCTACTGGAAACCACCGGCATGATTGACGGCGAGCTGATCCGGTCCATGAAAAAAAACGCGACGCTGCTCAACACATCCCGCGGCGCCGTCATCAATGAATCCGCCCTGGTGAGCGTCCTACGGGAGAGGCCGGACCTCTTCGCGGTGCTGGATGTCACGCATCCGGAACCACCTCCGCCGGAGTCCCCGCTCCACTCAATGCCCAACATCATCCTCACGCCCCACATCGCCGGAAGCCAGTTCAACGAGTGCCGCCGCATGGCGCGGTCCATGGTTGATGAATGCCGCCGCTTCGTCCAAGGCGAAGCTCTCCAACACGAAATCACGCGCGAAAAGTCCGCCACCATGGCCTGATTGCCGTCCATCTCTCCCGCTAGCCACCCACCCAAAGTGAAGGCCCTTTCTCCCGGTCTTGTTTCGGTAACCTTTCGGGATCTTTCCTGTCGTGGGATCGTGAATCTCATCGTCCAGGCGGGTCTGGAATGCGTGGAATGGGGCGGCGACATCCACGTTCCGCATGGCCAGCTGCGCGTTGCCCGTGAGGTGGCCACCATGACTGCGGACGCGGGCCTTTGCACCGCGGCCTACGGTTCGTACTACCGCTCGCTGGCCAGCGAACCTGAGGGCCTCTCCTTCTCGACTGTCCTGCAAACCGCCGTGGCGCTGCAAGCCCCTTCCATCCGTATCTGGGCGGGGAATCAGGCTTCGGATAGCCTTTCAGAAGCGGATCGTACCAGGCTGACCGAGGATATCCACGCCACCGCTGCCGCTGCCGCGCACGAGGGAAAAACCGTCACTCTTGAATACCATGCCAACACCCTGACCGATACCGCAGAATCGACCAGCCGCCTCCTGCGGGAAGCCGCGCACCCAGCTTTGAAGTCGCTTTGGCAGCCGCCCAATGGCATGCCCACGGAGGAATGCCTGGAGGGATTGCGCGCCGTGTTGCCGGTACTGGACAACATCCACGTCCTGCACTGGTGGCCGCGCGCGAAAGACCGCCACGCCCTGAAGGAAGGGACGCAGCGCTGGCGTCGCTTTCTTGAGGTGATTCAAACCTCCGACCTACCTCGATGCGCGCTGCTCGAGTTCGTTAAAGACGACGATCCCGCGCAGTTCCTGAAAGATGCGGCGACTCTAAAGAGCTGGCTCACAACCGGTGAGCCCATTCACGGAGGGCAGCCTTGAATCACGCAACCCTTGGGCACTGCCGGTTGCGGACCCGCGCCGACTGGTGCGCCCTCGCAAACGCTCTCTGGCAGCCCATGGAGTCACGTTATCGCGGGCAACGAGGGAGCGTGCGTTTCGGCGAATGGCAGCCCTGGTACGACCGCGGGGCGGAATCACTCGAAGCCTTCAGCCGTGGCTTGTGGAGTCTGGTTCCATTGGAAATGGGGGGGGGGTCCGGCGAGCGCAAGGAAACCTGGAACCTGATGGCCTCGATCCTGGCCGAAGGCACCGATCCGGGCTCGGGCGGCTTTTTTGGAGAGGTGGGGGATTACGATTCGCGCATCGTCGAAATCGCCGCCTGGGGTTACTGCTTGCTCGCCTTGCCGGAAACAATCTGGCCCCGGCTGAGCGCGTCGGAACAAGCGCGGGTGGCGGCTTGGTTTGGCCAAGTCAACCAGGCTCGCCTTCCCGACAACAACTGGCGCTTTTTCCGCGTGTTCATCAACCTCGGCTTGCGGTCGGTCGGGGAAGACTGGAGCCAAACCGCCATCGAAGCGGATCTCGCGCATCTCGAGAGCTGTTATCTGGGCGGCGGCTGGTACGAGGACGGTCCGGGCGGGCACCGGGATTACTACGTGGCATGGGCTTTCCACACCTACGGGCTGATTTTGGCGCGTCATGTCGCCCCCCTGTATCCGGAGCAGACGGCTCGCTATCGGGAACGGGCGCGGGAATTTGCGCCCGATTTTGTTCGTTGGTTCGCTCGCAACGGCGCCGCGGTTCCGTTTGGGCGCAGTCTCACCTATCGCTTTGCCCAGGGCGCCTTCTTCGGAGCCCTCGCGTATGCCGATGAAGCGGCCTTGCCTTGGGGAATGGTCCGCGGGCTACTCTCCCGTCACTTGCGATGGTGGCTGCGCCAGCCGCTATTCGACGCCGAGGGCAAGCTTAGTATCGGTTACGCCTACCCGAATCCGCTCATGGGGGAGAGCTACAACAGTTCCGGCAGCCCTTACTGGGCTCTCAAGGCCTTCCTGCCCCTAGCATTGCCGCAGAGTCATCCCTTTTGGCAAGCGGAAGAGGCGGAGTTGCCCGAGGAGAACCAGCCGGTCTTCCAGTCCGGCAGCGATTTTCTCCTGACGCGGGACGCGTGGCAAGGCCACGTGCTCTTGCTCAACAACCACGAATCGGGCAACCAATTTGTGAGGCATGGAGCGGCCAAGTACGCCAAACTGGCGTACTCTAGCGCCTTCTCCCTGTCCTTTCCCATGAAGGAAGGAAGCTTAGAACACGGAGGATTCGACAACGTCCTTGCCGTCAGTGAGGACGGAGAGTACTGGCGCGTGCGGGAGAAGCCCGAAGCGCGCAGCCGCCACGGGCAAGCCTTGTATTCGCGCTGGCGCCCCTGGCCCGGCTGGGTCGTCGAAACCTGGCTGGTACCGGTGATGCCCGGCTACGCCGCCATTCACCACATCAGCGCCCCGCAAGCCGCTCACGCCTACGCCGGGGGTTTTGGCTTGCCGCTGGGAGAGCGGGCGGAAGAAGTCGCCTGGCGAAGCAGCGCAATCGAGGCCCAAGCACGTACCCCGTTAGCGCTATCCCGAATCCGGTTGCTCGCAGGGACGGGGCAGGCCCGACTGACGCGGCCGGAGCCAAACACCCATCTGCTCCATCCCAGATTCTATCAGGTTGGGATGCGATGCCCACTGGAGTCCGGCTGCCAATGGCTGGCCTATGCCGCCGTCGCTTGGGAGCTGCCCCTGCCTGCCGATGCGGGTGCGGTGATCGATTCACTTCATTTCTGTCCAACGGATCGACCCAGTTTGTCTCGGGACGGCGAGACCGTTTGGGAAGCGCTGCCAACAACACCTGCCTGATCTCCCGTGAGCTTGGTTCTCTGCAACCGCAAGCGCGTTACTAACGGCTGGAAGGCGCTCTCAAAGCGTGTTCGGCAACTACTTTCTTCCTCCTGAAACAGGACTATTGCCTGATTTACGAATGTTTTTTACCCAGACGGACAATTGCGTCGGGGAAGACGAAATCGTACTATAAAGAAGATAATATGCCTTTCATGCATCCCAAATCACACCACCACAAAGCCGCAAGACCGAGAGACTGCCCTCTATGCAATTAATATAAGGATTCGCCATGAGTTTCGTCTACGAAGCAGAAAAGTGGGTTAAAGAGAAAATGTTTGGTTGCCAAACCTGCGGCCAGTGCATTCTCAGCCACACCAAGCTCATCTGCCCGATGAACTGCCCCAAGGGGCTGCGCAACGGTCCGTGCGGAGGCACCCTGGACGGCAAATGCGAAGTGCTGCCCGAACTTGACTGTGTCTGGACCAACATCGAAGCCAAGAAAGGTGCCGGTAAACCCAAAGGGCTTCATTTGCCGCCCAAGGAAGAACTCTTCAATACGGCCAGTTACGTCAATCTGGTTTCCGGCAAGGACCGGGAAACGCGCCTGCCCCACGAGTTTCTCGATACGAGCCACCTGGCGGCGACGTCCCTCCTTGCCCGCAAGATGAGCCGTGGTGAGTTTGTGGTGACCTTGGAGATCGCGTCTCCCCGAAACCAGGACGGCCTGAAACGGGTAGATAAGATCATGGAACGCAACCGCGACAATATCGACGCGGTCAATACGACCACCAACGCCGGAGGAGTGCCCTCCCTTCACTCAACCGAGACGGCGCAGGTCGTCAAGGCGCATGGCGTGGAATCCGTCATCCAGTTTTGCGGCCGTGACCACCATCGGGAGGATTTCCTGGCCGAGTTTGAAAAAGCGATGCGGATGGGCTTTCAGAACTTTCTTCTCTTGACGGGCGACTGGTTGCCGCAGGAAGACAGGAAGGTCGACCAGAGAACCTGGTTCCCGATGGACAGTTCCCAGATGATCCACTTCGCCAACGAGAAGCTGGAATCATGGCAGCGCGATTTTGGCGTGGTTCCGTTTATTGGATGCGCGGCCAATCCTTTTTCCGCGCCCATGAACATTAGCGTCGAACGGTTGGCCTTTAAGCGCGCGGCTGGAGCGCGTTTCTGCCAGACGCAGGCCATTACCCATGTGCCCACTTTTGCAGAGTGGTACCGCCAGGTCCGTCGCGCTCGCGAACAGGAACCCAAACTCACCATTCCGTCCATTCCGTTGATTGGCAGCCACAAACTCTTTGAGGTTCTTTGTCGGCTGCCCGGGGTGTACGTCGACCCTTCCGTGCATGAGTTGATGAAACGGAAGGATTTCAAGACGGCTTGCCTCGAATGGGCGTTTGAAATGGCCGAAGGCGTCATTGAGGCGGGAGCGGCCGGCATCCATGCCATGAATTTCGGCATGTCGCCCGAGTTGATGGACGAATTTTTCAACCAGATTCGCCCTCGCGCCCGCGAAACACGGGTTCGGACCAATTTCGTTTCGCCGTCGGCAATCTTTAGAAAGCAATCCCCCACCCATGAATACTCCAGCGTACAAGAACCTTGAAGAAAAACTCGCGGCGCATTCCAGCCCGGTAGAAATGCTGCGCCACGCCCAAAGCGGAGGCTACGAATTTCCGTTTCCCGGCCAATACACGAACTGGCGGGACGAACAGGCCGCCTGGCAGGAAAGCGTTGTCTTGTTTGACCAGTCCTTCCACATGACGGACGTCTACTTCGAAGGACCGGACGTCCCGGCATTACTTTCGCGAGTGGGCGTCAACAGCCTGAGGAATTTTGGTCCCAACCGGGCCAAGCAAATGGTTGCCTGCAACCCTGATGGCGATGTGATCGGAGACGCCATTCTCTTCGGCCATCGCGAGAACAAGGTCAGTGTCGTTGGCCGTCCCTCGGTGCCCAACTGGGTGCATTTTCAGGCGGAAAGCGGCGGGTTTGACGTCGAAGTCATCCGGGACGAACGCACGGTAAGCAACGATGGCCAGCGGTTGATTTACCGCTACCAAATTCAGGGGCCCAACGCCTTGGACCTGATCAAGAGCGTGCACGAGGACTCGTTCCCGGACATCAAGTTCTTTCATCTGGGCGACCTCAAGATCGCGGGGAAGCCGGTTCGTGCCCTCAACCACAACATGTCCCGCATGGGCGGCTTGGAACTCCACGGACCAGCCGGGGACCGCGAGGCCATCCTGGAAGCGATCTTAAAGAAAGGTCCAGACTTTGGCCTGCTCCAAGGCGGGAGCCGCGCGTACGCCACCGTATCGCCGGAGAGTGGGTGGATCCCGTCGCCCATGCCCGCCATTTACGCCGGTGAAGCGATGAAGCCCTACCGGGAATGGCTCCCCTGCGACGGATTTGAAGCGAACGCCTCGCTCGGGGGCAGCTATGATTCCGACCGGATTCAGGACTACTATCAGACGCCATGGGATCTCGGCTACGGGCGGCACGTTAAATTCGATCACGACTTTATCGGCCGCGAAGCCCTGGAACGGCGAGCCGGCAAACCCCACCGGCGCAAGGTTTGGCTCAAGTGGAACGATGACGACGTGCTTCGCGTCTTTGGCAGCCAACTCGGTAACGGGCCACGCTATAAATACATGGAAGTGCCCAACGCCTATTATTCCATTCTACCCTTCGACCTGGTTTTGGCTAAAGGCAAGGTGGCCGGGCTTTCCACCTACACGGTCTACACGGTCAACGCGCGCTGCTGGTTTTCGCTCGCTATGGTTGGAGAGGACGTTCCCGACGGAGCCGAGGTCACCGTCGTCTGGGGCGAGAAAAACGGCGGCTCCCGCAAGCCGGTTGTCGAACGACATGAGCAGACGGAAATCCGGGCAACGGTTAGCGATGAACGCCTCAACCAATCCGCCTGAGGTGACAACCCTCCGGCTGATCGGGAGCTGTCCCGACCAAGTCGGCATCGTCGCCGAAGTCGCCAGCCACATCGCCGTCCACGGCGCCTCGATTACCGAAGCCGGGCAGTACGAGGACCACGATAGCCGGACATTCTTCATGCGTTACGTTGTTCAACTGCCCGGAACGAGGCAGGACGTCAAAGCGTTTCGGTCGGAATTCGAACCCATCGCGAAGCGGTTGGAAATGAATTGGCAGCTGACCGAGGCCGGCCGGCGCAAGCGGGTGGTCATCCTGGTCAGCAAAATCGACCATTGCCTGGCCTACCTGCTCCACCGGTGGAAAGTCGGAGATCTCCAGTGCGACATCGCCTGCGTGATTTCCAACCACGAAGCGATGCGCGAACTGGTGGAATGGTACCGCATTCCCTACCACCACATTCCCGTGCCGAAAGACCCCCAGGGCAAGCAGGCCGCCTTCCGGCAGACGTCCGAGGTTATCGCCGAATCGTCTCCCGACGTCATCGTTCTGGCCCGCTACATGCAGATCTTCCCTGCTTGGCTTTGTCGGGAGTACCAGCACCGGGTCATTAATATCCATCACAGCTTCCTGCCCTCGTTCGTTGGCGCCAAACCCTACCACCAGGCCGTGGAACGGGGCGTCAAACTCATCGGGGCTACCTGCCATTACGTCACGGAGGAACTCGACGCAGGCCCGATCATTGAGCAGGATGTCGTCCGCGTCTGGCATCACAACTCCTTGCAGGATATGATTCGCCTGGGCAAGGATGTGGAGAATGTCGTGCTCGCACGCGGGTTTCGCCATCACCTGGAAGACCGCGTGATCGTGCACCAAAATCGCACGATCCTCTTTGCCTAATAACGATTACACAACCAGCACTTGGCCCGGGTTGAGAGATTCCCCGGGATGATTAGACTCCAGCCAAAGCACCGAGAAGGCCAAATGAAGTCTTGCTGCGGAAAACAATGCCAATTGCAGCTTCTTCCTATTCCTGGCCAGCTTGCGCAGGAATACCTACTCCAGCCCGAAGCATGATAACGCTCACAACGAGCGGTATCATGACAGCTTCCTGAGCGGAGCCTTGCCTAAGGCGCTTGGGCCCCACGATTAGGTCCAGATCTTATGGCGTGGTTCATAAAGACATCGGTAAGCACGCGGCTTTTTTTACTGGCAAGGCATTCTTTACCCACGACGCCAACGGGAACGTCACGCGGGTCATCGACTCTCTGGGCGTAGTCGACACCATTACCAGGGTGAGCTTATTGGTAAGGTTATTCAGACTACAACGATAGCAATCGAACGTCCGATAGCTTTCCATTTGATAGCAATGGAACTCATATTTAGGATCCAAAGCAGAAAAAATTACAAAAGCATTAACCTCGCTGGAAAAACAAATGAAAATGGTTCCAAATCTTCACAACTTAGCTCAACTTTACCTCTTTCTGCTCGGAATCGTCTTCCTTTTTCCGCTCTCGGCTTCGGGCGTTGTCTCGGTAACCTCGCCGGCCTATCGATCCGATGTCAGTGGCAACACGACCATCCAGATTAGTGCACCGGGGCAGACGAGTGCGGTGGCAAAGTGCTGGCAGGCCGGTTCGGGAATGGGGCAAGACACAACGGTGGCAACGATCTCTTTGGACGGGAGTGGAAACGGCTCGTTTGTTTTTCCCGCTGATTCCTACCCCCATGGTCCTTTGATTATCCGCATTACCGCGGGCGGCGACACCTGCCACTTGCAGCTCTACAACACGGGCGGCACCCCGTGGAAGGAAGGGTTGGCCTCGGCTCCGCCGCCGCCTCAAGCTGCCGGCCTCGTGCTGGCCTTTGCCGATGATTTTGACGGTCCGCTTTCAATTTCTCAAAACGGTTTTGGCACGACGTACGGCGCGCACATGGTGCCCGCGAGCAAGGATTTCAGTCGCCCGCGGTTTCGAAACTACGAAGATAGCGCCCGAAATCCCTTTTTTCAGCGGGACAGTTACCTTCGGATTCGCGCCACGACCGTCGTCGATGAAGCAGGATTAGAGGGAGACCTGCTCAAAGACGCCAAAGCCGCCAATTGGGACATCAACGGCATGACCGGCACGGGTTTTATCAACAGCGTGGATCAAAACCGGGAAGGGTTTAAAATGCGTGTCCCTTTCTATATGGAGTGCCGCTTTATTGCCCAACGCGCCAAGGGTACTTGGCCCGCCTTTTGGGCCTTAAGTATTCCCAATGGCAGCGAAGATTGGGGCGAGTTGGACGTGATCGAAGCCTATGGCAGCAACAACAACAACCAATACTGGACTTCGTACCATATTCATCCCGGCAGCAAAGAAAAGGGTGATAAAGTCGTGCTGATGGATGCCGCCGGTATTGGGGGGCCGGCGACGTTGGACTGGTCCGCCAGCCCGCAGACCTACGGATGTCTCGTCACGGAAACCACCACCACTTTCTACCTTAACGACGTGGAAGTCTGGAACACACCGACTAAGGCCGAATGGCTCAACCAGGAGTTCTTCTTCATGATCAATTACGCCTTGGCCGGTCAGTCCGGCTGGCTGTCCGAGCTCGGCCGGTACGGCTTCCAGAGCGACATGTACGTGGACTGGGTCCGCGTGTACGACGCGCAGGCCTCTGTCACCGTGCCCGCCGCCTCGCACCGGTGGCAGTTCAACGGAGACACCACCGATTCGGTTGCCGGGGCCAACGGCGTGGTCGTAGGCGATGCGGATCCCCACTTTACCCAAGACTGGATTGAGGGAGATTCCAGCCTTTCTCTCGACGGAAACGGCGATGGGGTTCGAGTCGGTAATTCCTCTCTCCACAATGCGTTCACCGATTACTCGGTGGCGGTCTGGTTCAAGCCGGATACGGTCTCAGGTACCGCCACGCTCTTTGAAGAAGGCGGCGGCTACAACGGCTTCGGTCTGCGACTCAATGGGAACAGCGTGGAGGCTCGCGCCCATGGCGGCCCGTCCCAGATCAGCACTTCGGTCAGCGGTGTGGTCGCCGGCGAATGGCAACTGGCGGTTGCGACCTTCGCCGCCGGAACGCTCAACGTGTATCTCAACGATGGCGCCATCGCCGCGAGCACGGTGGGAGGACCAGCCAGCGTGGGTTCCCATGCGCAGCCGGCCGGCATCGGCTTGACTTTCAATGGCGGCGTCTTCCAGTCAGGCACGGGAGATTACTTCGACGGACTCATCGATGATGTCCGCATCTGGGATGGCACCGCCCTCACCTTGCAGGAGGCGGCGACCGTCTACAGCGAGGCCCCCAGCTTCACCCCGGGCAATCTCCAACTCGGTAAGCTCACCATCACCCAGCCCTTGCGCGGAGCCGCCGGAGAGTGGCAGGATGTCACCTTTTCGCAACCGTATAGCGTCGTGCCCGTGGTGGTGGCCTCTCCAGTCGGCTGGAATGGAACCGATGATTGCTCGATTCGCATTCGAGCCGTCACAACCACTGGCTTTCAGTGCCAAATCGACGAGTGGGACTACCTGGACGGCGCGCATGGCGCAGAGACCATTAGCTGGCTCGCGATCGAGCCTGGTGATTACACGCTAGCGGGGCGCACCATTTGTGCCCGCTCCCACGACGATATTGACTCGTCCTGGACCACTAAAACGCTGACTGCTTCTTTTCCCGCGCCGCCCGTTGTGATTGGTTCCGTAACTTCCAACAACGACGGAGCCGCCGCGGTCATCCGATTACGAAACGTTACGGCAACAAGTTTCGATCTGCGCTTGCAGGAGCAAGAAGCAGGAGCCGATTTCGATGGCGATCCTTCAGGATCAACCGCTCATGCCAACGAAACGGTTTCATACATTGCCATCGAGTCGGGGGCAGCATCGGATAGTGGCTTTACATCTGGCGTTCTGACGAATGTGAAGGAAACCTGGAAGCCGCTGGCGTTCGGTGCCGCCTTTCCGGGCCAGTACTTTTTTGCCGCGATGCAAACCTTTGCGGGAAGTGATCCTTGCGTCGTCCGCTACCAACAGCTTACCGACACCGGTGTGTCCGTCATGGTTCAGGAAGAAACATCGGCGGATAGTGAGATTGGTCACGCCTATGAGCAAATTGGTTGGCTCGTCTTTGAATAGCCAGGGCTTTAGGGAAAAGGCCTACCCCAACCCTAAGTACAAGCGCCACCCATAAGCTCCCTCATCGGATTCGCGATCGGGATTGGGGTCTACGCCCTCATCTATCGCCTACGTCCTATCCCGCCACAGAAAGCTCAGGCCATCCTAAAACCGACCTCCGCCCTCACGCTCAAAGTTGGCTTCCGGCCGACGCTCGCTTCATGCCTCAGGGTTTCGAGCCGCCTGTTCGCGCCGTTCCGCGGCCCGATATTGCGAGGGGGACTGGCCCGTCAGCTTGCGGAAGTGCAGGCACAGTTGCGGTGGATTGCTGAAACCCGCGGCTTCGGCGATCCGCTCGATGCTTTGCTCGGTCGACCGGAGCAGCTTCTGCGCGTTAGTAACGCGCTGCTTGAGCATAAACTGATAGGGCGATGCTCGCACCGATTGGTGAAAAGCCCGCTCCAAGTGCCGCCGCGAAGGCTTGCCACAGCGCGCGATCAGGTCGTCAACGGTCCGGGGCGGGTCGGCGTAGTCGTGA
>JBCDLL010000002.1:0-97683 GCA_038745425.1 Verrucomicrobiota bacterium
GAGCCTTTTGTTATCATTGACATAGAAGCTACACATTCCCAAGCTTGTGGGCATGATCGCTCTCATATTAAGGTGGCTGCCTGTCAGGCGGCTCCTGCCAACCCCTTCAATGCGTAGCGCAGCGGGCGCTCTTGCTCTGTCTATCGGTCTTTTTCCGTTGAATGTGAGTGCCCAGGTCAACGGCGACTGGCTGACGAACGGCAACGGCAACTGGGCGGATGAAACCAACTGGTCGAGCGACCCGCTGATTCCGGGGGGCGCCACCTCCACGGTCAACTTCACCGGGGTCAACATCACCGGCAACCGGAACGTGCTCACGGATGTCGACCGCACGGTGGGGGTCATGAACATCGGCGACACCAACGGCTCGCACGCTTACATCCTCAACGGATCGGGAGCGCCCACGTTGATCTTCGACAACGGAGGGGCCGACGCCCAGCTCAACCTGATCAGCACCGCCGGCGGCAACAACGCGATCAACAACAGCCTCAATATTCAGCTTAACGACAATCTGGTGATCTCGAACACCTCCAACAACCGAACGCTCGCGATCCGCTCGGCGATTGCCGGCACCGCCAACATCAGCATTTCCAGTACGGCCGGCGGCAACGTGAACCTGGAAGGGGACAGCACCTTTATCGGAACGGTGACGGTGGACGGCCCCAGCTCGGAGCTGTTCATCACGCGGCAGGAGGCCCTGGGCAACGCCGCCAACGGCCTCGTCCTGAGCAACGGCAGCCGGCTCACGATGAGCAACAACATCTTCCTCGGCCCGCAGCGCACCGTATCGATCAGCGGCGGCGCCGTCATCGCCAACTCAAACGGTAACAGCAACACCAACACCGGCAACATCTCCGGGTTGATCGAGGGCACCGGCGGGCTCCAGATTGGCGGAAGCAACGGTTCGGCCGCGCCCATTGTGCTCTCCAACGCCAACACCTTTACCGGCGGCCTCACCCTGGGCGGTGGCGCGGTGCGCTTCGGCTCGCTGGAAAACCTGGGTGCGGACACCAACATCACCAACGACGGCGGCGGCCTTTCCTTCTTGGGCGGCAATATCGACAACCTTTCGGCCTATTCGTTTACCTTCACCAACAACCGGCTCTTCACCTTGGACGTCGTCGAGGCCGACCACGAATTCGAGTGGGACAAGGTCAACGACACCAACCAGAATTCGGCCAGCGGCACCACCTTCGCCAAGACCGGCCGCGGTACCGTGCGCGTGACCGCCCAACAGACTTACCGCAATGTGCAGCAAGCGGGCACCGCCACCACGCTCAACGGCGGCACGTTGCTGATCGACTACGCGGCGGGCGGCGGTCTGCGCGGCCATGACGACGGTGTTGGCGTTGGAAATGGCAACACCCTGCGCTTTGCGGGAGGCACGCTCTACTTGCTGGGCCGCGGCGGGGCGGATGACACCGAGCAGAACCTGGGCGACGTGAAGCTCGCCAGCGGCGGCGGCAGCCTGGTCGTCGACAACCAGAACGGTTCCGGCACGACGACGGCCAACCTCGGCGCCCTCGGCTCATTCCTCAGCATCAACCCCGAGTTCGGCAGCAGCCTTGATTTGCAGGCGGTCAATGCGGGTACGGGCGCCTCCGTCATCACCACCACCGACGCGAACACGAACGGGATCGTCGGCCAGGGCCGGGTGACCTACAACGGCCAGGACTTTGCCACCAACACCGATCCCGGCGGCAGCAACCAAATCGGGGCCTTCTCCGGCTACGTGGCCTTGCCTTCCAGCGGCGCTTCCAACACGGTCAATTACCAGCAGAGCGGCTCTGGCACGGTCACCGCCAGTCAGCAGGTCAACACCCTTAAGATCACCGGATCCAACGGCGATATGCTCACCATCGATCCGGGGCAGACCCTCGGCATCGCCCGCAGCGGCCTGCTTTACACCGGCGGCTCGGCCGACACGGACAACTACTCCATCACGGGCGGCTCGCTGGCGGCCAACGACCTCGTGGTTCACCAGCAGGGGACCGGCTCGCTGACGATTGATTCGGTCATCGCCAACTTTGCGGCGGACCAGGCCGCCACCACGACCAACGGCAACAACACCGTCACCGTAGGTTCAACGGCGGATTTGGCCGTTGGCCAGGTGGTGACCGGCGCCAACATCCGGCCCGGCGCCCCTTCGATCATCACCGCCATCACCAGCCCGACAGAGTTCACGATCAGCCGGACGGCCAACGGCACCGGCGGCACCAACCTGTCGTTCTCCTCGGATCTGACCAAGGCCGGCGACGGCGTGCTGATCCTGACTGCCGCCAACACCTACACCGGCAACACGCACATCAACGGCGGCGTGCTCAGCATCAGCTCGGACGCCAACCTGGGCACCACCAGTACCGCCGCTTTGAAGATCAGTGGCGGCACGCTCCGGGTCACCAGCGGATTCACCACCACGCGCAACGTCGAAATCGGCGGCAACGGGGCGACCTTCGATGTGGCCGACGGCGAAACCTTCAGCATCAACGACGAAATCGTCGGCAACTACGGCACCTTCATTCTCGACAACAGCGACGCCAACGGCACGGGCGTCCTCGAGCTCAACCGCCAAAACCGCTTCAGCGGCGGGGTGGAAATCAACAGCGGCACGCTCCGGCTGGGCAACGACGACGCCCTCAACGGCAGCGGCGTCAACCCGCTTTCGTTCGGTGGCGGCAGCGTCGCCACCCTGCAGATCAACGGCGGGCGGGATGTGGTTGTGGCCGGGCTCAACAGCGCCAACGCCAACGCCGTCGTGGAAAACGGCGGCGGCGGGGACGCCACCCTGCACGTGGCCAACGGCGACGACAACACCTACGACGGCGTGCTCCAGGACGGCGCCTCCGGGACCCTTGGCCTGGAAAAGTCCGGCTCCGGCGACCTCACGCTCAACGGCGACAACACCTTCACCGGCCCGACGACGGTCCACAACGGCACGCTTTTCGTCAACGGAGACTTCGCCTCCGAAGTCACGGTATTGGAGGGCGGCATGCTCGCGGGCAACGGCAGCTTCTCCTCGGCCTTGACCATTGCCGACGGCGGCTCGCTCTCGCCGGGCAACTCACCCGACATCATGACCACCTCCGCCGACCTCACCTTCGACACCGGTTCCTCCTTTGTCTTCGAGCTCATCGCCGACACCGACACCGGTCGCGGCACCAATTTTGACGGCGTGGACGTTTCCGGCCCCGGCGTCCTCGACATCGACACCGGCGTGACCGCGGAGATCAGCTTCAACGCCGACGGGTCCACGGTGGACTTCACCAGCGCGTTCTGGGACGAGGGCCACCAGTGGCAGGTCTTTCTTAACGACAACGCGCCGCTGCTGGACTCCTCCGAGATCTTCGATCTGTTGGCGATCAGCACCGATTCCAACGGGCTCGACTTCAGCGTCACCGGCGGCAGGCTTTTCTGGTCGACCAACGGCAACGACATCTTCCTCAACTACGTCCCCGAGCCGACCAGCGGCGCGCTTCTACTCGGCGCGGTTGGTCTGCTGGCGCTGCGTCGCCGCCATCGCCGGTAGGGGTTGCCGCGGGCGCGCTCGAGATGGCGCGCACTCGTGGCCGGCTCTAGAGCTTATTACAAAAGTCCCGCGTACCCGCGCCAGTTGGGTTTTGGCCGCTGGGCTAGGCGCAACGAGGGAGCTTATCAAAATTGATAAGTGACCGAGGAGCAACACCGCCCAGCGGCCAAAAGACACTGGCCTTGAAAAGGTTGCGGTTCTTTTCCGCCGTGGCGTTGTCGTTCGTCAGTCACAGGTATATTTGATACCTGCTCCTTCCTCTCTTCTAGCCACGGCGGAAAACTCCTCGCAACGCGGGCCGCGTGGGACTTTTGTAACAAGCTCTAATTCTTGAAGTGCTGGCCCCAGTCCACGCCGCGCATGTCGCCGGTGGCCATGAACTGCTCGTGGAAGGCGAAGGCGGCCGAGAGTGTCTGCGGCGTGTGCGTGTCGGGCAGGCGGTCGAAGTAGCCGTGGAGCTGGTCGCGGTAGGAGGGGTCGGCGCACTGGTCAACGATGGTGCGGGCGCGCTCCTTGGGGCTCTTGCCTCGCAGGTCGGCCACGCCCTGGTCGGTAATGATGACCTGGACGGAGTGTTCGTTGTGGTCCTGGTGGCTGACGGCTGGGACGATCGTGCTGATCTTGCCGCCCTTGACCGCCGCCGGGCAGGTGAAGATGGAAAGGTAGGCGTTGCGGGTGAAGTCGCCCGACCCGCCGATGCCGTTCATCATGCTGCGGCCCATCACGTGGGTGCTGTTGGCGTTGCCGAAGATGTCGACCTCGATCGCGGTGTTGATCGAGATGATCCCCAGGCGGCGGACCAGCTCCGGGTGGTTGGTGATTTCCTGCGGCCGCAGCAACAGCTTGGAGCGGTAGGCCTCCAGGTCGGCATAGATGGTGGCGAGCACGTCGGGCGTCACCGTCAGCGAGCAGCCGCTGGCAAACTTGATTTTGCCGTTCTGGATCAGGCTGATGACGGAGTTCTGGATGACCTCGGTGTACATTTCGAAGGGGGGGATGTCCGGGTGCTCGCCCATCTCGCCGAGCACGGCGTTGGCGATGTTGCCGACGCCGGACTGGATGGGCAGGAACTCCGCCGGGATCAGCCCGCTCTTGATTTCCGCGGCGAGGAAGTCCGCCACGTTGCGCCCGATTTGCTTGGTGACTTCGTCGGTCTCGGCGAAGGCGCCGACCTCGTCCGGAGCGTCGTTTTCGACCACGCCGACGATCTTGGCCGGGTCGACCTGGATGGTGGGCGTGCCGACGCGGTCGCTGGCGCTGTAGATGGGGATTTCTCGGCGGTGCGGTGGGCTGGCCGGCTCGTAGACGTCGTGGAAGCCGAGCAGCTCCGGCGGATGGTGGCGGTTGAGCTCCACGATGACCTTGTCCGCCAGCTGGCAGAAGGTGGGAGAGGTCCCAACCGAGGACGTCAGCGTGATCTGCCCGTCGGCCGAGACGTTGGAGGCCTCCACCACGGCGACGTGCACGGGCCCCAGAAAGCCGTAGCGCACGTTCTGCGGCAGCAGCGAGAGGTGCAGGTCGAAGAAGCGCGCCTGGCCGGCGTTGATGCGCTTGCGCAGGAGCGGGTCGGACTGGTACGGGGTGCGGAAGGCGACGGCGTCGGCCTCGGCCAGGGCGCCGTCCAGCGAGGCGCCGGTGCTGGCGCCCGTCACGACGCCGATCTTATAGTCGCGCCCGGCGGCGTGCTCCTCCTTGGCCAGGCCGGCGATGGCGGTGGGCACCACTTTGGGCGCACCGGCGGGAGTGAACCCGCTAAAGCCCACCGTTTCGCCGTGGTGGACGAAGGCGGCCGCCTCCTCGGCGGCGAGTTTGGGGAAGGTGGACACGGTCGGGGCGGCGGTGGTGCTCATGGGACGGGGATGTTGTTCTGTTGGGGGGTTCTCCTATTGAAGCGTGGTGATGAAATAGCCGGCGATGAGGGCGGTGCCGATGACACCCGCCACGTTCGGGCCCATCGCGTGCATCAGCAGGAAGTTGGAAGGGTCGTAGCGCTGGCCCTCAATCTGCGAAACGCGCGCCGCCATCGGCACGGCGGAGACCCCGGCCGAGCCGATCAGCGGGTTGATCTTGGTGGCGGAAAACAGGTTCATCAGGTGCGCCATCAGGATGCCGCCGGCCGTCGAGATGGCGAAAGCGACAATGCCCAGGGCCAGGATGCCGAGCGTCTCGCTCTGCAGGAAGCGCTCGCCCGTCATGGTGATGCCGACGCTGGCGCCGAGAAAGATTGTCACCACGTTGATGAGCTCGTTCTGCGCGGCCTGCACCAGCCGGGCGGTGACGCCGCACTCGCGCAGGAAGTTGCCGAACATGAGCATGCCGATGAGCGCGGCCGCCGAGGGCACCATCAGGATGCAGAAAAGCGTCACGACCAGGGCAAAGATGAGCTTCTCCTCCTTGCCGACCGGCCGCAGGGATTTCATGCGGATTTTGCGCTGCTCCTTGGTGGTGAGCAGCCGCATGATCGGTGGTTGGATGAGTGGGACCAGGGCCATGTAGCTGTAGGCACTTACGGCGATGGCGGGCAGCAGCTCGGGCGCGAGCTTGGCCGAGGTAAAGATGGCGGTGGGCCCGTCCGCGCCGCCGATGATCGCGATCGAGGCGCTCTCGCCGCTGGTGAACTGCATCATCGAGGCGCCCAGGAAGGTGACGATGACTCCAAGCTGCGCGGCCGCGCCCAGCAGCAGCATCCGCGGGTTGGCGATGAGCGGGCCAAAGTCGGTCAGCGCGCCCACGCCCAGGAAGATCAGCGGCGGGAAGATTTCCCAATCGATGCCCTTGTAAAGGTAGTAAAAGAGACCGCCGGCTTCGGTGCCGTAGAGCCGGGCCAGGGGGGCGTCCTTTTCGACGCGGTCGCCGACCTGGAAGTAGACGTCCGTCACGGTGCCGCGCGCCTCGGTGACGACCTGGGTGCGCGTGCCGTCCTCCTGCCGGATGGTGAGCACGGCGGCGCCCTCTTCCACCTGGGCGTTCGGGACAAAGTCCACCCGCTCGACGATGCCGGCGACCGGGGCGAAGACTTCCCCGGCCGGTTCGTTGACCAGCCCCTGGGTGGGGAGGTTGGCCAGCAGGGCGCCAAAGGCGATCGGCACCAGCAGCAGGGGCTCGAAGTTGCGGTAGATGGCCAGGTAAAGCAGGAAAAGGGCGATGATCCACATCACGGCCATCTGCCAGGTGATCTGGAGAAACCCGCTGATCTGGATGAATTCGTAGAGCGATTGCAGCATGGGGAGCCTCGTTCGGAGCTAGTCGATTTTCGCCAGGAGCTGGCCCTCGTCCACGGCGTCGCCGGGGGCGATGAGGACCTCGGTCACCTTGCCGCTCTTTGGCGCGGTGACGAAGGTGTTCATCTTCATGGCCTCGAGCGTGATGATCTGGTCGCCCTCGGTCACCTCGGCGCCGGCCTCGATGTCCACCTCCACCACCTTGCCGGAGAGCGGGCTGAGGACTTCGCCGGGCGCGCCGCTGCCGGTGGGGGCGGCCGGCGCGGGGCTGGCCGCGGGGGCGGGGGCTGCTGCCGCCGGGGCGGGAGCGGGGCTGGCGGCCGCCGGAGCGGCGGAGGCGGCGGGGGTGGATTCGAAGAGCTCGACTTCCACCTGGTAGTCTTTGCCGTCGACGTTGATGCGTAGTTTCTTGATGTTGGACATGGCGGGCTAGCGTACTTTGTGGGATTGGAATTGGGAGGAACGGCCCTCGAGCGCCCAGGCGTTGTGGCGGGCCTGGTTGCTGCCGGGGGTCGAGGTGGTGCGGACCGAGCGGATGCGCATCGGCTGGTGGACGGCCACCTGGATGGCGGCGGTGATTACCGCGATGATGGCGGGGTCGATCCCGTCCTCCTCGACCGGAACGGCGGCGGCCTCCGCTTTCGGGGCGTCCGCCGGGGCGGGCTGGGCGGCGGCTTCCTGGGCGCGGAAGAACCGGCCCACCAGGAAGCACATCGCCCAGAGGACGGTGAGGGCGCCGATGACGATGATGAACCCGGTCGTGAGGTAGACCGCGTTTTCCCAGAAACCGTAGCGGCCGTCCGCCGACAGGCTGGCAATTAGGGGCAGGCTGGACATTAGAGCGGGACGTTACCGTGTTTCTTCGGCGGGCGCACCTCGCGTTTGCCGATGGTGTTATGCAGTGCCAGAGAGAGCACGGCGCGGGTTTCCGCGGGGCGGATGACGTCGGTGACCATCGCCTTGCCCGCCGCGCTGTAGGGCGAGCAGAAGCGGTCGCGGTAGTCGGCGGCCAGCTCCTCGGCCTTGGCGGTGGGGTCCTCCGCTTCGGCCAGCTCGCGGCGGTAGAGGATGCGGGTGGCGCCCTCCGCGCCCATCACGGCGATCTCCGCCGTGGGCCAGGCAAAGACCATGTCGGCGCCCATGTCGCGGCTGCACATGGCCAGGTAGGCGCCACCGTAGGCCTTGCGCAGGATGACGGTGATCTTCGGCACGGTCGCGGCGGCGTAGGCGAAGAGCATCTTAGCCCCGTGGCGGATGATGCCGCCGCGCTCCTGCTGGACGCCGGGCATGAAGCCGGGCACGTCGACCAGGGTCACGATGGGGATGTTGAAGATGTTGCAGAAGCGGATAAAGCGCGCCGCCTTGTCGGAGGCGTCGATGTCGAGCGTGCCGGCCTTGACCGTGCTCTGGTTGGCGACGATGCCGACCACGTAGCCCTGCACGCGGGCAAAGCCGATCAGCATGTTCTTGGCCCACTCTTTCTGCACCTCCAGGAACCGGCCGTCGTCCACGATCTCGGCGATGACCTTGAGCGTGTCCAGCGGCTGCTTGGGGTTCTCCGGCACCAGCTCGTCGAGCCCGGGCTTCTCGGAGAGGTCGAGCGAATCGACCGGCTGGTGGGGCGGGTCGAGCACGTTGTTGGCCGGCAGGTAGGAAAGCAGCTCATGCGTGAGGCGGATGGCGTCGGCCTCGTCCTCGGCCACAAAGTGGATGTTGCCGCTGACCGAGGCGTGCGCCATCGGGCTGCCGATCTCCTCCATCGTGCAGGTCTGGCCGGTGACGGCCTTGATCACCTCCGGCCCGCAGATGAACATGTTGGAGATGTTCTTGGTCATGATGAGGAAGTCCATCAGCGCCGGCGAGTAGGCCGCCCCGCCCGCGCAGGGCCCGCTGATGACGGCGATCTGCGGCACCACGCCGGAGAGCTGCACGTTACGGAAAAAGACCTGCCCGTAGCCGGAGAGGCTTTCGTCGCCCTCCTGGATGCGCGCGCCGCCGGAGTCGTTGAAGCCGACCATCGGCATGCCGTTCTTGAGGGCAAAGTCCATCAGGTCGCAGATCTTGCGGGCGTGGATGCGCCCGAGCGCGCCGCCGCCCACGGTGAAGTCCTGGCTGAAGGCGGCCACCGGCCGGTTGTCGACCAGGCCCACGCCAGTGATGACGCCGTCGGTGGGCAGCTTCTTTTTCTCCATGCCAAAGTTGTGGCAGTCGTGCTGGGCGTGGAGGCCCCACTCCTGGAAGGTGCCCTCGGCGTAGAGGTTGTCCAGGCGCTCGCGGGCGCTCCACTGGCCCTTGGCCTTGCGCTTGTCCAGCCGCTCCTGTCCCCCGGCCTGGTAGGCGGATTCGCGGCGTTCCTTCAGTTCTTTGGCCAGTTCGTTGGAAAGGGGCATGGGCAGTCCTCCTGGGATGCGGGTTGGCTAGTTTTTGGGCGCGCAGAATTCGGTCAGCACGCCGTGGGTGGATTTGGGGTGGAGGAAGGCGACCAGCTTGTTGTTGGCGCCTTCGATCGGGGTTTCGTGGATCAGCCGGCAGCCGGCGTCGGCGGCGAGCTTGAGCTGGCCGGGCAGGTCGTCCGAGCCAAAGGCCACGTGGTGGATGCCTTCGCCGTTTTTCTCCAGGAACTTGGCGATCGGGCTCTCGTCGTCGGTCGGCTCGAGCAGTTCCACGTGCGTTTGGCCGACTTCAAAGAAGGCGGTGCGCACCTTCTGCGAGGGCACCTCCTCGATCTTCTCGCAGGTCAGGCCCAGGGCCTTCTCGTAGTAGGGAATGGTTTCGTCCAGGGATTTCACGGCGATGCCGAGATGGTCGACTTTGTTCAGCATGATGGGTCGGGATTCAGTTTCGGGTTGGGGTGGGGGGAATCTTCCAGCAGCCGGGCGAGGGCCTCGCGCACGGTGAGCTCGCCTTCGGCGAGGCCGCGGTCGCAGGCGGCGATGGCCTCGCGCCGGGCGGGGTCCTGGTAAAAGCGTTCGATGAGTTCGGCCCGCAGTAGCTCGTGCAGCCATTGGCGTTTCTGCTCGGCGCGCATCGTTTCCAGCCGGCCGTCGGTGGCCATCGTTTCGTAAAAATGCCCGATCATTTCCCAGCACTCGCCGATGCCTTCGTCCGCCAGCGCGGAGCACAGGGCGATCTGCGGCTGCCAGTGCGGGTTTTCCGCGCGGAGGTAGCGCTGGGCGGCGGCGTAGTGGTTGCGGGTTTCCAGGGCGCGCAGGCGGTGGGGCTCCTCCGCCTTGTTGATCAGCAGCGCGTCGGCCAGTTCTACGATGCCCTTCTTGATGCCCTGCAGTTCGTCCCCGCCGCCGGGCAGCAGCAGGAGCAGAAAAAAGTCCACCATCGAGCGCACCGCCGTCTCGCTCTGGCCGGTGCCGACCGTCTCGACGATGACCACGTCGAAGCCGGCCGCCTCGCAGAGCAGGACGCTTTCGCGGGTGCGCTGGGCCACCCCGCCGAGCACGCCGCCCGAAGGCGAGGGCCGGATGAACGCGTTGGCCTCGCGGGAGAGCTGCTCCATGCGCGTTTTGTCGCCGAGCACGCTGCCGCGGGTGCGGGTGCTGGAGGGGTCCACCGCCAGCACGGCCACGCGGTGGCCTTCGCCGCAGAGGCGCTGACCAAGGGCCTCGATAAAGGTGCTTTTGCCCACGCCGGGGACGCCGCTGATGCCGATGCGCCGGGCCTTGCCCGCGTGCGGGAGCAGCGCGGTCAGCACCTCCTGCGCGAGCGCGGCCTGGCCGGGAGCGGCGCTCTCAATCAGCGTGATGGCGCGTGCGAGCATCGCCCGGTTGCCGGCGAGCACGCCCTCGATGTAATCCTTCGCCCGCGGCCGCCGGGTGGGCGGCGCGGGGGAGGGCACCGGGGCCTCGCCGGAATCCCGCGCCACGCCCGGCACGATGCTCGTGTTGGGCAGGGCTTCCCAGAACGGGTCGCTGGGCTTCCCGTCGGGCGGAGTGTTCTGCGGCGCGGACATGGAGGGCAGGGGAATCGCGGTAATCATGCGCGCGCTTCGAGCAGGTTGAGAATTTCAATCGCCGCCTTGGGGGCGCGGGTGCCGGGCCCGAAGATGCAGGCCGCGCCCATCGCCCGGAGCTCGTCGTAGTCCTGCGCCGGGATGACGCCGCCGGCCACGATCAGGATGTCGTCGCGGCCTTCGGCCTCCAGCGCGGCCTTGAGCTGGGGCAGCAGGGTCTTGTGCCCGGCGGCCAGGCTGCTCATGCCCACCACGTGGACATCGTTTTCCACCGCCATGCGGGCGGCCTCCTCCGGCGTCTGGAAGAGCGGGCCCAAGTCGACGTCGAAGCCGAGGTCGGCGTAGGCGCTCGCCACCACCTTGGCGCCGCGGTCGTGGCCGTCCTGGCCCATTTTGGCGATGAGAATGCGCGGGCGGCGTCCTTCGCGCTCGGCGAAGGCGTCCGTCATGGCCTGGACCTGCGCCAGTCCCGCCCCGTCCTTGTAGGAAGCTTCGTACACCCCGGTGATAGAATGCACTTTGGCCTGATGGCGTCCAAAGACTTTTTCCATCGCGTCGGAGATTTCCCCGAGGCTGGCGCGGGCCTGGGCGGCCTCCACCGCCAGCTCGAGCAGGTTGCCCTCGCCGGTTTCGGCGCACCGGGTAATGGCGCTCAGGCAGGCCTCGGCCTTGGCGTTGTCGCGCTCGGCCCGCAGCTTTTTGAGCCGCGCAATCTGGCTCTCGCGCACGGCGGCGTTGTCGACTTCCAGGATTTCGATCGGCTCCTCCTTGTCCGGCGGGTAGGCGTTGACGCCGAGGATGGTTTCCTCGCCGGAGTCGATCTGCGCCTGGCGGCGGGCGGCGGCCTCCTCGATGCGCTGCTGCGGCACGCCGGCCTCGATCGCCTTGGCCATGCCGCCGAGGCTCTCCACCTCCTGGATGTGGCCCCAGGCGCGGTGCATGATGGCGTGGGTGAGGTTCTCCACAAAGAAGGATCCGCCCCAGGGGTCGATCACGCGGCAGATCCCGGTCTCCTCCTGCAGCACGAGTTGCGTGTTGCGGGCGATCCGCGCGGAGAAGTCCGTCGGCAGCGCGATGGCCTCGTCGAGCGAGTTGGTGTGGAGGGACTGTGTGCCGCCGTGGGCGGCCGCCATGGCCTCGACCGCGGTGCGGATGACGTTGTTGTAGGGGTCCTGCTCGGTCAGGCTCCAGCCGCTGGTCTGGCTGTGGGTGCGCAGGGCCTGGCTCTTGGGGTTCTGGGGGGCGAACTGGCCGACCAGCTTGGCCCAGAGCGCCCGGGCGGCGCGCATTTTGGCCACTTCCATAAAGTAGTGTTTGCCCTGGGCCCAGAAGAAGGACAGCCGCGGGGCAAAGGCGTCGATCTCGATGCCCGCGCCAAGGCCGGTGCGGATGTACTCGAGCCCGTCGGCCAGGGTGTAGGCCAGCTCCAGGTCGCAGGTGGCGCCGGCTTCCTGCATGTGGTAACCGGAGATGCTGATGGAGTTGAACTTGGGCATGTGCGCCGAGGTGTAGCGGAAGATGTCGGCGATGATCTTGAGGCTGGGCTGCGGCGGGTAGATGTAGGTGTTGCGCACCAGGTACTCTTTAAGGATGTCGTTTTGGATGGTGCCGCTGAGCTGCTCCAGCTTGGCGCCCTGCTCCAGCGCGGTGACGATGTAGAAGGCCATCACCGGCAAAACGCCGCCGTTCATGGTCATGGACACCGAAATGTCCTTGAGCGGGATGCCGTCAAAG
The DNA here is from genome assembly GCA_038745425.1 of Verrucomicrobiota bacterium. GTDB lineage: Bacteria > Verrucomicrobiota > Verrucomicrobiia > Methylacidiphilales > UBA1321 > CAWUJC01. The sequence goes on from JBCDLL010000002.1 coordinate 12,446, forward strand.
AGAATCTCCATGTCCAGGATGGAGTCGATGGCCACGCCGGCCTTGCCCACGTCGGCCTGGGCGCGCTCGTGGTCGGAGTCGTAGCCGCGGTGGGTGGGCAGGTCGAAGGCGACCGAAAGGCCCTTTTGCCCGGCGGCCAGGTTGCGGCGGTAGAAGGCGTTGCTCTCCTCCGCGGTGGAAAAGCCCGCGTATTGGCGGATGGTCCAGGGCCGGCCCGCGTACATGGTCGAATACGGCCCGCGCAGGAAGGGCGCCAGGCCCGGCATCGTGCCGAGGTGCTCCAGGCCGTCCAGGTCGGCGGCGGTGTAGAGCGGCTTGATCGGCAGCTTCTCCATCGCCTCCCAGGCCAGCTCGTCGGCGGGCTGGCCGGTTTCGGCTTCGACGCGCTCCTCCCACGCCGTCAGTCCGGCGGAGGCGGCGGCGGGTTTCCATTCAGTGTTGGCGTAGCTGGGTGAAATCTTCATGCAATACTCCGATTTTGATCAGGATCCGGATCAGGGTTTCCAGGGCGTTGGCCTTGATGTGAACGAACTCATCCACGCCGGCTTTGCGGAAGGCCTCCAGGTGCTCCTGGGGGTAGCCCGCCAACGCAACGGTGGTCTTGGGCCGGCGGCGTTTGATCTGCTCGGCCAGCGCGGGAACGATCTCCGGGTAGGTGGCGTCGGTCGAGCAAATCGCCACCACGGGCGCGCCGGATTTCACCGCGGCCTCGGCGGCGGCTTCCGGCGTCTCGAAGCCCTTGGGGCTTTCCACCTCGAAGCCGACCGTCTGGAAGAACGCGGCCGTGAAGTCCGCCCGGAGCTTGTGCTGCCCGACCGGCCCCATGTTGGCCAGGAAGACGAGCGGGCGCTTGCGGCGGCGCACGGCGTAGTGGTCGACCTCGTGCCGGGCCCGTTCAAAGAAGTTGCTCGCGCGGTGGGCGCAGACCGGCGTGATCGTTTCCCCCCGGCTCTCGTTGTAGAGATCCTGGAAAACCTCGCCCAGGGTGGCGCCGGCTTTGAGCGCCTCGGCCGCCGGGCGGACCGGATCCTGGCGGCGGCGGGCGAGCTGCATTAGCTTGCTTTGCACGGCGCCACTGGCCCGGCTGCCCTTGTACTGCCGGACGCGGGTCTGGCGCAAGCGGCCAAACTTGCCGGAGGTGACGCGGACCGGATCCGGGTGCTCTTCGCGTGGATTGGGATACTGGTTGACCCCGACCAGCGAGAGCCGCCGCTGGGCGACTTTGAGCAGTTTGTCCGTGGCCGCCTTGGCGCTGGCGGTTTGCGGTCCGCCGCCCTGCAGCGCCCGCCAGAGGCCGCCCTCGCCCTCGACCGAGCGGAAGAGCTCCCAGGCCTTGGCGGCCAGTTGGTGGGTGAGGGATTCGACCGCCCAACTGCCGCCCGCGGGGTCGATGACGCGGCCGAAGTGGCACTCCTGGCGTAGGATGAGCTGGGTGTTGCGGGCCAGGCGGCGGGAGAAGTCGTCGGCCGGCTCCAGCCCCTCCTCGAAGGGCAGCACCAGCAGGCTGTCGGCCCCGCCCAACACGGCGGCCATCGCCTCGGGCGTGGTCCGAATCAGGTTGGTGTGGGCGTCGTAGCGGGTCTTGTTGTAGAGGGCGGTCCGGGCGTGCAGGTGGCAGCGCGGGGCCGCGCCGTCCTCAAAGAGCCGGGCCCAGAGCATCCGGGCGGCGCGCAGCTTGGCGATCTCCAGGTAAAAGTTGGGGCCGACCGAGAAGGTGAAGCGCACGCGCTTGGCGGCCGCCTCGGTGGGCACGCCGCGGGCCTGTAGTTCGCGCAGGTGCTCGACGGCCGCGCCGAGCGCGTAGGCGAGTTCCTGGACGGCGGTGCTGCCGGCCTCCAGCCACAGGCCGGCTTCGACCGCGACCGTGTCGAGGCCCTCGATCCCGAGCGATTCGGCCCATTGGGTGACGTTGGCGAGTTGGTCGTAGAGGACGTCCCGGGGCACCGGGAGCTGGCCGTAGTGGAGGGCGAAGGCAATCGAGTCCGCTTTCAGGGCGCCGCGCAGAGTGGCCGGATCGGTGCCGCGCTTTTCGCAGAGGGCCTGCAAGGCGGCGGCGATGGGCAGGGGGCTGGCACCGCACTCAATACTTAGGTCGACGGCGCCGAGCTCGACCCCGCGCAGGAGGTTCTCCAGGTCGTGGAAGGTGGCCAGATTAAGGCCGCAGCGCCCGACAATGCCGGAAACCGAGAGGTCGGCGTCCCGGCCGGCCTGGGTGGGTTCGTCCGGCACCAGGTGGAGGCCGGTCACGCCCTGGTTCAGGTCCTGAAGAATGGCTCGGTTGGCCTCGAGAATGTCCGGCCCGCGGTACTCCTGGACGATCTCCCAGGACTGCCGGCTGTGCACGGCGGCGGAGGCTCCCCGGACGTAAGGCGCGAAGCCGGGCAGGGAGGTGACGGCTTCCAGGGCCTCGGTGTCGCTCGGCGTGTATAGCGGCTGAAGGGTGATGCCTTCCGGGGTGCGCGTCAGCAGCTTTTTGTCGAAAGGCACGCCCCGGAGATCGGTCTCGGCTTTCTTCTTCCAAGTCTCGAAATCGATGGCGGGAAAGCCGTCCAGAAGGGAATCATTTTTCGAAGTGGCGGGCGGGTCGATCAGGTTTTCACTCATGATTGGGAAGACGATAAAAGTAGCAGGGTAATGAATGGAAAGGCAATTGCAAAATCAGAAAAACTAATAGTCAAACTCTATCACGATTATTGTATCTCATGGAATCAGGCCGGTTTCAAACCGCTCAGCGTTTGGCCAGTTCCTGGAGCTGCTCCCAGCGTTCGGCCACGTCCTCCCGCGCGGAGGCCAGCAGCCGCTCGGCCCGTTTGGGGTCGGAGCGCCGCAGGAGCTTGAACCGGTTTTGCGAGAACATGAATTTCTCCACGTCCTCCTTCGGCGCGCGCGAATCCAGCTTGAAGACGGCCTCGTCCGTCCCGGTGGCGGGCTGGTAGCGGTAGAGCGGCCAGAAGCCGGATTCGGTGGCGAGCTTCTGCAGCTCGGAGCCTTTGGTCATGTTAATGCCGTGAGCGATGCAGTGCGCGTAGGCGATGACCAGCGACGGCCCGTGGTAGGCGGCGGCCTGCTTGAGCGCGTTGACCGTCTGCGGCGAGCTCGCGCCAAAGGCGATTTGGGCGACGTAGACCGAACCGTAGCTGCGGGCGAGCGCGCCGAGGTCCTTGGCCTTGGTGCCCTTGCCGTTGGAGGCGAATTTGGCGATGGCACCCTTCGGCGTGGCCTTGGAGGCCTGCCCGCCGGTGTTGGAGTAAACGCCCGTGTCCATGACCAAGATGTTGACGTTGCGCCCGGAGGCGAGCACGTGGTCGAGTCCGCCGAAGCCGATGTCGTAGGCCCAGCCGTCGCCGCCCACGATCCAGTGGACCTGCGGGCAGAGGTGGTCGGCCAGGCCCAGCAGGCGCCGGGCGACGGGATCGTCGTTGCCCTCCAGCGATTGTTTGAGCGCGCCGACTAGCTCGCGGATTTCCTCGAGCTGCGCATCGTCGAGCGGGTCGAGGGCTTCGAGCCTCTCCCGGATGGGAGTGGCCTGCGCGTGCTCCGTTTCCGCGAGGAGGCGAAGCGCCTCGGCGTTGAGCTGATCGTGGGTAAGCCGCATGCCCAGCCCGAATTCGGCCGCGTCCTCAAAGAGCGAGTTGGACCAGCCTGGCCCGTGGCCGTCGGCGTTGGTGCAGTACGGCGTGGTTGGCAGATTGCCGCCGTAGATGGAGGAGCAACCCGTGGCGTTGGCGATCATCAGGCGCTCGCCATAGAGTTGGGTGAGCAGCTTGACGTAGGGCGTCTCGCCGCAACCCGCGCAGGCGCCGGAGAACTCGAAGAGCGGCGGGCGGAACTGCGAGCCCTTGGCGGTGAAGCGCTTGTTGTTGGGCGGCTCGGTGTCGGGCAGTTCCAGAAAGTACTTCCAGTTCTCGGCCTCTCTTTCGAGGTGCTCCTCGACCGGTTCCATGTTGATCGCGCGGCGGCCGGTCTTCTGGCCGCTGGCGTCCTTTTCAAAGGCGGGGCAGGTCTCCACGCAGGCGGCGCAGCCCGTGCAGTCCTCCGGCGCCACTTGGATGCGGAAGCGGTAGCCCTCCCCGCCCTTGCCCTTGAGCGCGACCGTTTCGAAGGTCGCCGGCGCGTGGTTGGGGGCGTCCGGCGCGATCGCCTTGGCGCGGATGGTGGCGTGCGGGCAGTTGAAGGCGCAGAGGTTGCACTGGATGCAGAGCTCCGGATCCCAGACCGGGATGGTCGTGGCGATGCGGCGCTTCTCGTACCGGGTGGTGCCCAGCGGCCAGGTGCCGTCGGCCGGGAAGGCGGAGACGGGCAGGCGGTCGCCGTGGCCGGCCATGAGCGGCGCGGTCACGTCGCGGACGAAGGTGGGCGCGTTTTCCGGCGTCCACGAACGCAGGGGGCAGTCGCCTTCGGCCGTGGCGGGGAGGGCGACCTGGCCGATGCTGTCGACGGCTAGCTTGACCGCGTTGAGGTTCATGTCCACGACGGCGGTGCCCTTGCTGCCGTAGGTCTTGCGGATGGCGTTCTCGATCATGGGCAGAGCGCGGTCCTGCTCGACCACGCCGGCGATGCAGAAGAAGGCCGTTTGCATGAGCACGTTGATCCGTCCGCCCAGCCCGAGCTGCCGCGCGAGCCCGTAGGCGTCGATGCAGTAGAACTTGGCCTGTTTCTCCAGGAGCTGCTCCTGCACCTCGCGGGGCAGGTGGTCCCAGACTCTGTCCGCGGCGTAGGGGCTGTTGAGCAGGAAAGTGCCGCCCAGCTTGAGCTGGTCCAGGATTTCGTAGCGCTCCAGGAACTGGAAGGCGTGGCAGGCAACGAAGTCCGCCTGGCGAATGAGGTAGCTGGCCTGGATGGGTTTGCGGCTGAAGCGCAGGTGCGAGGTGGTCATCGAGCCCGCCTTTTTGGAGTCGTAGACAAAGTAGGCCTGCACGTGCTGGCCGGTCGCCTCACCGATGATTTTGATCGAGTTCTTGTTGGCGCCGACGGTGCCGTCCGAGCCCAGGCCGTAAAAGAGCGCGGTCTGGACCTCCTCGCTCTCGCAGGAGTAGTCCGCCTCGACCCGCAGGCTGCTGTGGGTGACGTCCTCCTCGATGCCAACGGTGAAGTGGTTGCGGGGCGTGGCCGCGTCCAGGTCGTCAAAGACGGCCTTGGCCATGGCAGCGTCGAATTCCTTGGAGCCGAGCCCGTAGCGTCCGCCGGTGACGGGGATGTCGCGCCCCTGCTCGCGCAGGCCGGCGACCACGTCCAGGTAGAGCGGTTCGCCGGCGGCGCCGGGTTCCTTGCAGCGGTCCAGCACCGCCAGGCGTCGCACGCTCGGGGGCAGGGCTCGGGCCAGGGCCAGGGTGTCGAGCGGCCGGTAGAGCCGCACGGCGAGCACGCCGGTTTTTTGTCCGGTGGCGTTGAGCGCCAGCGCGACGGACTGCGCGGTGGGCACCGCCGAGCCCATCGCCACGATGACGCGCTCCGCCTCGGGGTGTCCGAAGTAGTCGAAGAGCCGGTAGTGACGGCCGGTGCGCGCGCCCAATTCTTCCATCGCCTCCTGCACCAACTTGGGCGCGGCTTGGTAATAGAGGTTGGCGGCTTCGCGGGCCTGGAAGAAGGTGTCCGGGTTGTGGGCGGTGCCGCGGATGGCGGGCTGCTGCGGCGTGAGCCCGCGGGCGCGGTGCGCGGCCATTAGTTCCGGTGGCAGCAGCGCCAGCATGTCGTCGGTCGAAAGCGTCTCCAGGTCGGTGATCTCGTGGGAGGTGCGGAAGCCGTCGAAAAAGTGCATCAAGGGCAGGCGGGTGCGCAGGGTGGCCGCCTGGGCGATCAGCGCCATGTCCATGCTTTCCTGCGGGCTGTTCGAGCAAAGCATGCCCCAGCCGGTGCCGCGGGCGGCCATCACGTCGGAGTGGTCGCCAAAGATGGACAGGCCGCTGGTGGCGATGGCCCGGGCGGCCACGTGGAAAACGGTCGGGGTGAGCTCGCCGGCCAGCTTGTACATGTTGGGAATCATCAGCAGCAGGCCCTGCGAGGCGGTGAACGTGGTGCAGAGCGCGCCCGTGGTGAGCGCCCCGTGCAGCGCGCCTGCCACGCCGGCTTCGGACTGCATTTCGACCACGTCGGGCACCATGCCCCAGAGGTTGGGCCGGGCGGCGCTGGCCTGGGCGTCGGCGATCTCGCCCATCGGGGTGGACGGGGTGATCGGGTAGATCGCGATGATTTCGTTGGTCAGGTAGGCGGAGTAGGCGGCGGCTTCGTTGCCGTCGAGCCAGGCGCGGCGCCGGGCGAGATTGGGGGCGGATGAGTCAGGCATGTCGGGTGGGGTTGAGGCTGCGGAGGAGCGTTTAGTCACCCGATCTAATATAAGCATAATTTATTGTTGTCAACGCTAAGTATTAGATTTAATTTTGACCATGCCTTCGATCACAACGACCTATCTGGGGATTCCGCTTTCCTCGCCGCTGGTGGTGGCGGCGAGCTCGCTTTCCAACCTCACCGATACCATCGCCCAGGCGGAGGAAGCCGGTGCCGGCGCCCTGGTCATCCGCTCCCTTTTTGAGGAACAGATGGAGTTGGACTCGGAGCGGATGGACCGCGACCTGGCCGTCGGCAGCGAGAGTTTCCCCGAGGCTCTCGACTACTTCCCGAGCATCGACTTTGGCGACGCCAGCGAGCACCTGATGTGGGTGGAGAAATCCCGCGAGCGGGTGGAGATGCCGCTGATCGCCAGCCTGAACGCGCGCTCCAAGGGAAGCTGGGTGCACTACGCCAATCTGCTCGAGCAGACCGGCGTGGACGGGCTTGAGCTGAACGTTTACGCGGTGGAGGCCGACGCGGGGCGCAGCGCCGCTGACGTCGAGGAGGAGCTCTACGATTTGGTCCACGCGGTCTGCGACCGGGTGTCGATTCCGGTCTCGGTCAAGCTGAGCCCGTTTTACACCTCGCTCGCGCAAGTGACGGCCAACCTGGAGCGCACCGGCATCAAGGGCTTGGTGCTTTTCAACCGCTTCCTCCAACCGGACATTGACGTGGATTCCGAAACGCTGCTTTCGGAAATCCGCCCGAGCACGCCGGCCGAGCTGGCCCTGCCGCTGCGCTGGATTGGCCTGCTTTACGGCCGCCAGCAGTTGGATCTGGCGCTCTCCACCGGCGCGCACAGCGGCGAGGACGCCGCCAAGGCGATCCTGGCCGGGGCTTCCGTGGTCCAGATCGCGACTGCGCTGCTGCGCAACGGCGTGCCCTACCTGTCGCTGATGCTTCGCCAGCTCGAGAACTGGATGGAGGAACATGGCCACGGATCGCTGGAGGACTTCCGCGGCAAGCTCAGCCTCCAGCACGTGGCGGATCCCTCCGCCCTCGAACGCGCCCATTACGTGAACCTGCTCTCCAAACGAGGGCGGAAGTTGAACTGAGCGGATTCCCGGGACCGCATCCGCGCGCGGCACAAGCCGAAGCCCATGCGCACCACCCTCCCAAAAGGGGGAAAGGAAATCTTGAAATCAGGTAACGCAATCCCCTGCAAACCCGCGTCGGCGGTGGTTTATTGGTCGATGACCCCCCAACGCATCCTCCTCACCCTCAAAGTCTTTTTCGCCATGCTGGTAACCCCGGCGCTGGTCCACGCCCAGGACGACCCGCTTCCCTCGCCGTACTTCCCCGATCCGGTCTTTGTGCAGCTCAAGACCAAGAGCTTCAACACCGAGACCATCGACCGGATCTACGACATGGGCTTCCGCGGTTTCCGCCGCGGCATCTACTGGGACGAGGTTGACAAGGGCGACGGCACCTACGACTTCTCGGCTTGGGACAAGGAATTCAAGCACGCCCACGACAAGGGCATGCGCATCATCGGCTGCTTCTTTGGCAACAACAAGAAGTACGAGGACGACGGCATAGGCGGCATCCAAACAGAAGAGGGGCGCCAAGCCTTCGCCAAGTTTGCCGCCGCCGCCGCCGAGCACTACAAGGACTACGACATCATCTGGGAAATCTGGAACGAGCCCAACGTGCGCACCTTCTGGCGTAAGAACAAGAAGCCGGTCGGCGACGTGCCGACGGCCATGCACAACTCCCAGGAATTCGCCGACGAGTACTCCGCCTTGGTCAAAGAAGTGGCCAAGGAAATGAAGAAGGCCGACCCCGACGCCATCATCGCGGCCGGTTCCGTCTCCAACTATTGGAAGCCGAGCTACAAGTGGACGGAGGCTTGCTTCAAGAACGGCGTCCTCGACAGCGGCGTCACGGTTTGGTCGGTGCACCCCTACGGCGTCAAGCGGCCGGAGGACTTCACCGAGGGCCATGAGATCACCCGCGACCTGCTCAAAAAGTACGGTCACCCGGAAATGCCCATGCTCAACACCGAGCGCGGCTTCGCCATCAAGGAACACCAAGGCGGCGGCGAGGTGGCCAACGAAGGCTGGTCCGGCGGGCCGGCCGAGAAGGCGGAGATCTTCCAGGCCTGGCACTACGTGCGCCAGTTTATGATGGACCAGATGCACGGCCTGCGGCTGACCACCTGGTACGAAGTCGGGGGCGATAAATTCGGGCTGATCAAGAACCGCCCGGTGGTGACCGCCGCCAAAGTCATGAACCAGCAGCTCAAAGGCTACAAGTACGTCAAGCGCCTGGACTCCGGTAACGAGCTCGATTACGTGCTGCTCTGGGAGAACCGGGACGGCGGCCAGAAGCTGGTCGCCTGGACGGCTCCGCCGCCCAAGGAAACCCCGGACAAGGCCGAGGCCCGCGAGGTCACCATCAGCGGCCTGAGCGGCGATGTGCCCGTGGTCGACATCGCCGGCAAGGAGCTGACCGCCTCCGGCAATCCGACCAAGTTTAAGATCTCCGGCTCGCCGATTTACATCGAAGTGCCCACGGGCAAGCGCCCGGGCAGCGTGCAGGTGGCCGCCCGCTAGAGTTGGCCAACTTGCTCTGAGTTGCGGGCCGCTGCGGCTCAGATCAACGTTGGCGGGCTTTGCGTTGGTTTTGGAGCTCGCGCAAGGTGAGGCCCTTCTCAATCGCCGTCATGGCTTCCGCGATGCGTTTTGCTTCGGTCGGCGCCGTCTTGGCGGAGAGGACGTGGAACGCAAACATCCGCTTCTTGCCAGGGGTGAGCTGGTTCCAGAGCTGAGCCGACGTCTTGTTCGCATTGAGCGCGCGTTGGAGGTTGGTTGGAACGTCCACGAAGTCCTGGTCATCCATCCGGAAGAACATTTCCACCGTGTCACCCACGTCGAATCCGGTTTGTTTCTTAACCTCGGGCGAGACGATAAAGTAGCGGCGGCCATCCCCCACCGGCATCCAAGCTCCGCGCACGGGCACCTCCGCAATCTCACCTTCAATCCGCAGCCGGGGATAGCGGTCAAAGGGTAGTTCCTGCTCAAAATGCGGTGGCATGAACAAGACCTTGTACATCAGCACCCGTTTCTTGCCGACACCATGAAGATTAATCTCTCCTTTGAAATGGTGGGTATAATACAGCACGGTGTTGGGAGGTGGCTGAGGCGCTTGCCGCTGCTTTAGAAATCGCAAAAAACCAGCGGCTCGGCGATCTCGAATTCGACCAAGCGACGAAACCTGATCTGACGGAACTGGGAAAAAGCGGCGCAATGACCATTCCAAGTTTCCTTGCCACTCTGGGCGAATTCACCATACTTAAGGCTTGTCCTGTGGCTGTTTTTCTTCGGATGAACACCGCGGACTACGCCAAGCGCCCGTAGCTCAATTGGATAGAGCGCTGGTTTCCGGAACCAGAGGTTGGGGGTTCAATCCCCTCCGGGCGTAGGTGGGCGGGCCGCTCGTTACGTTACCGCCATTGCCCTTTTCATTGGGCTAGAAGCAGGCAGAGTGAGGCGACCATGAGCACCCGCCCCCAAGTCATTCTTGATACCGACACCTACAACGAGGTTGACGACCAGTTTGCGCTGGCCCACCTGCTGCTGGCCCCCGATCTGATCGACCTAGTGGCGGTTTACGCCGCGCCCTTTTACAACGACCGCTCCGAGGGCCCGGAGGACGGCATGGAGCGCAGTTACCGCGAAATCCACAAAGTCTACGAGCTGCTGCAGCCGGAGCGGGCGCCGGCAACCTTCCGCGGGAGCCGGGGCTACCTGCCCGCCGCGCAAACGCCGGTTCCAAGCGACGCGGCGGCCGACTTGGTCGCGCGGGCGGAAGCGCTGGGCGAGGGCGAACGCTTGCAGGTGGTGGCAATCGGCGCCATCACCAACGTGGCCTCGGCGCTCTTGCTGGCGCCGCAGATCGCGCCCCGCCTGCAAGTCACTTGGCTGGGCGGACACGCCCCCTACTGGCATCACACCAACGAGTTTAACCTCAAGCAGGACCTGCACGCCGCCCGTGTCTTCCTGGAGACCGAGGTCGACTTCATCCTGGTGCCGTGCTGGCCGGTGGCCTCGCACCTGCTCACCACCGTGGCGGAACTGGAGGCGCGCCTGGCGCCCTGCGGCAAGTTCGGTGCCTACCTGAGCGACATCGTGCGCGACTACGGCGCCAACCGGCCCGGCTGGGCCAAGGAAATCTGGGACCTTGGCGCGACCGCCTACGTGCTCAACCCGGAGTGGCTCCTGTTGGAGGAACAGCCTGCGCCCGTGCTCCGCGACGACCTGACCTGGGAGGCGGGATCCAACCGGCGCACGATCAAGATCGCCCGGCGCGTCTTCCGAGATGAAATCTTCGGCGACTTTTACGAGCGGCTGCGTCTCCACGCCGAGCGCTTGGGCAAGGTTGGACACTAATTTGGTTCTGAAAAATTCCCCGACCGGAAGGAGTTGGCAAAAGATGGAGGCCCCACGTTACGTTTTGGCTTTGGATTCGGTGCGGGGATCGGATCAAGCGGCGGTGGGTGGCAAGGCGGCCTCGCTTGGGGAGCTGATTTCGACCGGCTTCCGCGTGCCGAAGGGTTTCGTGGTGACGAAGGCCGCCTTCGATCTGTTTCTGAAAAGGGCGGACCCGGAGCAGCGGGTCCGCGAGCTGCTGGCCGCGGTGGCCAAGGAGGGCGCCAAGGTGCAGCCCATTTCGGAGGCCATCCTGGAGCAGATCGTCGGGGCCGAGGTCCCGACGGAAGTGGCGGGTGAGGTCGAGTCGCTTTACCGGTCGATGGACCTGGCGGCGGTAGCGGTGCGCTCCAGCGCGAACTGCGAGGACGGGACCGAGAACGCTTGGGCCGGCCAGCTGGAGACCTACCTGAACGTCTCCGCGGACGAGTTGCTCGAGCGTGTCCGGCAATGCTGGCTGTCCGCTTTCAGCCGGCGGACGCTCGCCTACGCCGCCGCCCATGGCTTCGACGGCACCGTCATCGGCGTGGCGGTGGTGGTCCAGGAAATGGTGCCCAGCACCGTGTCCGGGATTGGCTTCTCCGTCCACCCGGTCACGCAGGAACCGGACCTTTGCCTGGTCGAAGCCTGCTTCGGGCTCGGGGAGGCCATCGTCTCGGGGGAGGTTTCGCCCGACGTGTTCGTGGTCAGCAAATCCCGGGGCGAGATTCTGGAAAGCCTGCCCGGGCGCCAAACCAAAGCGCTCCGCCTCGAGCCCGGCGAGTCCGCGCCCGCCTGGCAGGACTTGGACGAGGAAGCCGGCGCCGCGCCTAAGTTGTCCAAGGACCAGGCCCTGGAGTATGCGCGGCTGTTGGGACGGGTAGAGGCCCATTACGGCCGCCCGATGGACACGGAGTGGGCGCACTACGGGGGCCGCTTCCATCTGCTGCAGGCGCGCCCGATCACCACACTCGCACCCGGCTACAACGAGGAGCTCATCGACCGGAGCGTGCCGTGGGCCTATCTGGTCAAACGCCCCTTCTCGTTGGTCGAGTACTCGATCATCGGCCACTGGACCGACCCCGAGCACGCCGCCGCCGACCTCGGTTTCCTCCACCTCAACCGGGTGCTCGGCATTCAGGACGACGCCAATCTCACCCACATGTTCCTCTCCGGGCCGGGTCACGCGGAGGCGCACAATCATCTCCTGGACCTCCAGCAGCACGACCGGGATGGCCTGCTATTGATGCTGCGCAAAGGCCGCCGCCTGTTTGAGGAAGGCGGGCGGCGGATCGAACAGCGGGCGGGCTTTGCCGGGCTGGAAGAGGTCTTTGAGTACTTCTGCGAGGTGGGCAAGTTCACCGTGGTCCTGCCCGCCTGGCTGTTGATCGCGCTGGAAAGCGCCGGGATTGAAGACGCCGAGGCGCGTGACCTCGCCGAGGATTTGCGGGCGCATTCGGTCTATCCCCGGCTCGTGCATGACCTGCTCCATCCCTTCGTCGCGGAGCACGCCCGCCGGGCCGGTTTCTCCGCTCCCGAGGAGGCGCCGCATCTGGTCAGCTGGGACGAACTCAGGCGCGGGATCGAGGTCGCAACCCTGGAGGAGCGCCTCGCCGCAAAGCGCGCGGGTCACCACTTTGTCTACCAGCAGATCGACGACGAGGTGAAGGTGCGCTTTCTGCCCGAAACCGGTTATCTGCTGATGAGACTGGTCGGCTCGCGCCTGCCGCCCGCCCGGGCGGACGCCGACTGCCTCACGGGCCAAACCGCCTGGCCGGGCACCCACCAGGGCCGCGCCCGGCTGGTGCTTTCCTCCAACCCGGAGGGCTACACCGTCGCGGACGGCGAGGTGCTCGTCTCGGTCCAGTCCAACCCCAATCTGATGCCGCTGCTGCGCCACGCCGGGGCGATCGTGACCGATGAAGGCGGCGTTGCCTGCCACGCAAGCATCGTCGCGCGCGAGCTCAAGGTGCCGGCGGTCACGGGGACGGGCTGGGCGACCCGCCTCATCCGCGAAGGCGATCTGGTTGAGGTGGACGCTACCGCGCAGACGGTGCGCATTCTCGAGCGGGCGCAGAAGTGACAGCGCTATTTGGTGCGTTTTTGGTACGCTCGCTTTGTAAACTGTTGAGAGCCAACCGTGGCTGGAGAGGGATTCGAACCCCCGACACGAGGATTTTCAGTCCTCTGCTCTACCAACTGAGCTATCCAGCCGTGGTCAAAGCTGCCGTGCGCAGGAACCGGCAATTGTGCATTTCGCGTCGGGCAGGGCAAGAAGATTCCGCGTCCGGCTCAGGTGCCCATCACGTTGACGTAAAGCGTGCGGCGGTGCGGCGCGCGGCGGTGCTCAAAGAGGTAGAGCCCCTGCCAAGTACCCAGGCAGAGCCGCCCCTCGGCCACGGGCACGCTCTCGCTAGTGCGGGTCAGCGCCATGCGCAGATGGCTGGTGGAATCGTCGGGGCCTTCGGCGTCGTGGATGTAGCGGGCGCTCTCCGGCACCAGCTGCTCAAAGTACCGGTGCAGGTCCTCCCGGGCGGTGGGATCGGCGTTCTCGTAGATCACCAGGCTGGCGCTGGTGTGCGCCACCGAGACGGTCGCCACGCCGTCGCGCACGCCGCTCTCGCGCACGAGCCGCGCCACCTCGTCGGTGACGGCGTAGGTGCCTTTGCCGCGGGTGGCCACTTGGAAAGAGGAAGTGGTCGAAATCATCAAGCCGGAGATTAGGGTTGGACTGCCGCGCCGCGCAAGTTAGCTTTATGGTGCCAGGAGTGGCGAAGCCGCGGCGAGCGAACCCCGCCAGGTCCGAAAGGAAGCAACGGTACCTTGACCAACGCTGTCGCTGCTCCTGGTCTTTCTTTACCCAAAGAGTTCCTTCGCCCGAGCGGCGATCGCTTCCGCCGTGATCGCGTTGGCCTGCTCGGCCTGCTCGACATCCTTGCGGGTGGCGACGCCCCCGGCGTCATGGGTGCAGAGCGTCACGTGCACCTTGTTCCAGCGGATGTCGACGTCCGGATGGTGGTAAAGCTGCTCCGCCAGGCGCCCGAGCTCCACCACAAAGCCAATCGCGTGGGGGAAGTCCTCAAAGACGAACACCCGTTTCAGCGCGTCGTTCTCCAGTTTCCAGCCTTCCGGCGCCTCGATTTCGCTCATGGGTCAACCTACCGGCATCCGCCCGAGATGCAACGGGGGAACTTGCGCCCCGGGTCAAACCGCTTGATGTTGAGCTATGCGCATTGCGGGTGTCAGTGAAATGGTGGCGCTGGAAGCGCGCGCGATTGCGGCCGGCGCCGGGGAAGACGCGCTGATGGAGCAGGCGGCGGCGGGCATGGTGCGCGTCATCCATCAGCAGTATCCGCACCTCCACCGCGCCTGCGTGCTGGTGGGCAAGGGCCACAACGGCGGGGACGGGCTGGTCGTCGCGCGGTTGCTGGCGGCGGCGGGCTGGGAGGTCAGCGTGCACGGCTTCGGCGCCTGGGAGGATTGCCGCGAACTGCCCCAACGCAAGCTGGAGGAACTCCGCGCCGCCTTCCCCGAAATGCCCGTGACCGAGGACGGGGCGGATATCGCCTGGCCGGGCGCGGACGGCCTGCTCATCGACGCCATCCTGGGTGTCGGAACCAGCGGCCCGCTCAAGGGCGCCTACCGCGAGCTGGTCGAGACGGTCAACGCGCTTCGGGACCAGCTCTTTTTCCGCACCGTGGCGCTGGACGGCCCCACCGGCCTGCTGGCGGAAGTGCCCGCCGCCGGAGAGCGCTGCGCCGTCCGCGCCGACCTCACCATCACCGTGGGTTATTGCAAGGAACCGCTTATCCGCGAGCCGCTAAGCGGCTGGGTCGGGCGGCTGGAGGTCGTCCCCCTTTTTGCGGAGGAGCCGTCGACCGAAGAGGAGGTGTTGGTCGGCCACGAGTTGGCGCCCCTGCTGCCCTACCGGTCCGCCCTTTCGCACAAAAACAACTTCGGCCGGGCGGTGATTATCGGCGGCTCGGAGGGCTTCCTCGGCGCGCCGGTGATGGCGGCGGAGGCGGCCCTGCGCTCCGGTTGCGGGCTGCTCAACCTGGCGGTGCCGCACGCGCTCATGCAGACGGTTGCCGCCATGGCGCCGCACGAAGCCATGCTGGTGGCGCGCTGGCCGGGCGGGCGGTTGGCCGCGCTGCTGGAGTCCGCCGCCGCCGTGGCCATCGGCCCGGGAATGGGCACCACCCGCGAGCCCGAGGCTATGCTGCGTTGGTTGCTGGGAGCCAGCACCGCGCCCATCGTGGTCGACGCCGACGCCCTGACCTGCCTCTCGCGCCACCTCGAGTTGCTCCGCGAGGCCAAGGCCCCGGTCGTGCTTACCCCGCATCCGGGCGAGATGAGCCGCCTGCTGGGCGACGCGCCCGTCGACCCCGAACGCCGGGCCGAGATCGCGCGCGATTTCGCCGAGGAACACCGGGTGATCCTGGTGCTGAAGGGCACGCGAACGGTGGTGGCGGCGCCGGGCCGGCCGGTCTGCTTCAACACCACCGGCAATTCCGGGCTCTCCACCGGCGGCAGCGGGGACACGCTCACCGGCATTATCACCGCGCTGCTCGCGCAAAAGCTAACCGCGTGGGACGCCGCCCGGCTGGGGGTGTGGCTGCACGGCCACGCCGCCGACCTGGCCTTGCAGCGCCTCGGAAGCGAGGAGGCGCTCTTGCCCCGCGACGTCACCGCCGCGCTTGGGCCCGCCATCGCCGGTCTGCGCCTCAAAGCCCAGGAGGCGTTGTTTTGACGCCGCCGCCGGAACCATACGCGGGGACCCCGCCTCCAGCCAAAAGGTTGACCTTGAATGCGGACGGCTGCCAGCTTTTCGAGGCGGTTCTCCGTCGCGACGGGCTGAACCAGTGCCAGGCAGAAGCGGCGCGGCTGGAGCCCACGCGGCCTGAGGGTCGGCTCGCGAAACGGGGCGGCCTGAGGGACGCGTTGGGGCAGAGCGCCGTTTTCCGGGACCTTGCCTGGCGTGGTGGCCTGCGGCAGCTGGCCGTCCAACTGCTGGGCCCGGCGGCGCGACCGGTGAGGGGAATCCTCTTCGACAAGAACCCTTCGGCTAACTGGCTCGTGCCCATGCACCAGGACGTGACCATCGCGGTGCGCGAACGGGCCGAGGCGGACGGCTTCGGCCCCTGGAGCGTCAAGGACGGCACGCCCCATGTGCAGCCGCCGGTGCGCGTGTTGGAACGGATAGTGGCACTCCGGCTGCATCTGGATGACTGCCCCGAGACCAACGGCGCCCTCCGCGTCCTGCCGACCACGCACCGGCAGGGCAAGCTCTCGGCGGAGGAAATTCGCGCCCTTGCGGACACCACGCCGGAAGTCGTGTGCCCGGCGGTGGCCGGAGACGTTCTGGCGATGCGGCCGCTGCTGCTGCACGCGTCCTCGCCGGCTCGGGTGCCGGCGCGCCGACGCGTGCTGCACGTGGAGTTCGCGGCCGTGGTTCTGCCGCCAACCTTGGCTTGGGCGGAGGGCGAACCGGCGCGGCGTCAGTCCTGAATGGTGAGCTTGACGATCTTGTCGCCTTGGGCGATGGCGTTGACTACGTCCATGTCCTCGGTCTTGCCGAAGACGGCGTGCTTGCCGTCGAGCCAGGGGGTGGCCCCGTGGGTGATGAAAAACTGGCTGCCGTTGGTGTTGGGGCCGGCGTTAGCCATGGAGAGGACACCCGGGCCGTCGTGCTTGAGGGCGAGGGCGCCGGGTTCGTCGTCGAACTTGTAGCCGGCGTCGCCGGTGCCGGTGCCCTTCGGGCAGCCGCCCTGGATCATGAAGTCGTCGATCACGCGGTGGAAAGTGAGCCCGTCGTAGAAGCCGTCCTTGGCCAGTTTGGTAAAGTTCTCCACCGTCTTCGGGGCCTCGGCGGCGAAGAGGGTCAGGTTAATGGTTCCTTTGTCGGTTTCCATGATGGCGGTTGGCATGGGGGGCTCCTTTCGGGCAAGGGGTTGGGCCGGGGCCGTCGGGCGCCCGGCTTCGGGGTGAGGGGACAACCTGCCATAACCCGCGCGGAGGGAAAGCGTTAATCCCGGGCCGCCGGTGAACCCGCCTAGGCTCGCTCCGGTTGCCAAACGCGGGGATCGCTTCTAGCCTGAGCGCATGGGGCCGCGTCGATCGCTTGAGGAGAATCGCTTTCTGGAGATGTTTACCCCGCCCTGGCGCGAGCGGCTCCTCGAGCGGACCCGGGTCGAGCGCTTTGGCGACGGCGAGCTGCTCTTTGAGGAAGGCGACGAGGCCGACGGCATCTGCATGATGTTGGAAGGCCGGGTGGCGCTGGTGCGCCTGCTGCCGCCGGAGCAGTGGATCACCATCCACGAGGTGGACGCCGGGGACTTTTTCGGCGAGCTCGCCGTCCTGGACCGCCGGGGTCGGAGCACGGCGGCGCGCGCCTGCGGGCCGGTCGAGGTGGGCCGCATCCCCAACGAGCCGCTTTTGGAGGTGCTCAACGAGGCGCCCGGCTCCGCCATTCTCGAGCTTTTCCGCGTGATCACCGGGCAGGTGCGCAATTCCAACGACCGCTTCCTGGAGGAGATCGTGCGGCGCGAGCGGCTGGCCACGCTGGGCGGCATGGCGGCCAGCATCATCCACGACTTCAAGAGCCCGCTGACCGGGGTGGCGCTGGCGTCGCAATTGCTGGAACGCAACCATCCGGACGAGGAGGACGTGGCCCAGTACTGCCACCGCATCCGCCAGCAGTCCCTGCGCATGACCGCCCTTGTCCAGGAACTCCTCGACTTTTCGCGCGGCCGGCCGGAGCTGCGCTGCGGCGACGTCGACCTGCGCGAGCTCATCGCGGAACTCGGCGAGCTCAACCGCGATTACTTCGAGGCCAAGTGCGTCCGGTTCGAGGTTGGCCCCGCCGAGGGCCTGCTCTGGGCCGACCGGAGCCGTCTGCTGCGGGTGCTGCAGAACTTGGTCAGCAACGCGGTCGCGGCCTTCGACGGCCAGGCCGGCACGATCACCGTCCGCACGGAGCCCCACCATGGGCGCGAGGTCGCGCTGGAAGTCAGCGACGACGGGCCGGGCATTCCGCCGGAGGTGCTTTCGCGGGTCTTCGAGCCATTCTTCAAGAGCGTGCGCAGCCCGGGCAGCGGGCTCGGCATGGCCATCGCCAAGACGGTGGTGGAGGCGCACGGCGGCCGGATTCAGGCCCGCAGCGTGGAGGGGCGCGGCAGTACCTTCCGGATTTGCCTGCCGCTTAAAGCCGCACCGGGAACATGAGCTTTTGCCCCGGGTAGATCTTGCTGGGATCCTTCAGCAGGTTGACGCGCAACACGTCGTCGATCTTGCACTGGAAGTTGCGGCAGAGGTCGTAGAGCGTGTCGCCCTTCTTTACGATGTAGGGCTTGAGGTGGTAGCCGGCTTCGCGGGCCTTGTTGCGCTCGACCTCGCGGTTGTTTTCCAGGGTGTCGACGCTGGTGGATTCGTAGATGACGGTGCCGGGTGCTTTCTTTTCCTCCGGCCCGCGGCTGGCCATGGGCACGGCGCGGGCGGTCGGGATGTCCCCCTCGTTCATCACCACCTGCAGGCGGGCGGAGGCGGCCTCGGCCTCGCGGGCGTCCAGGACGGCCAGGCCGTAGTCGAAGAGCACGCGCGAGTCGATCCACTTGTTCGGGCTGTTGAGCAGGGTCAGGTGGAGCTCGTGGCCGTCGCGCTTGACCGAAGCCGCGTAGGTGTGGCGCGAGGCGTAGGTCCAGCCGGTTTTGGCCGCGTCCATGCCGTCGTAGACTCCGAGCAGGCGGTTGTGGTTCTTGACCCGCTGGGTGCGCGCTTTGGTCTTGAGCGTGAAGTACTTGGTGCGGGCCCACTCACGAATCTCCGGCACGGCGATGGCGGCGTGGAAGATCTTCATCAGGTCCTCGCAGGTGGTATACTGGCCGTCGATCGGCAGGCCGTTCGGGTTCTTGAAGACGGTACGGCGGCAGCCCAGCTCGAGCGCCTTCTTGTTCATTAGCTGGATGAAGCGGTCGTAGTCGTTGCCGCCGGCGTGGCGGGCCAGCGCCCGGGCGGCGTCGTTGTCGGAGCCCAGCAGCACGGCCGGCATCATGTCCTCGACCTGCACGATTTCGCCTGGGATCAGCGGCACGTTGCTTGGCTCGGCGCGGTCGCTTTTGAGGACTTCGAACTCGCCCCGGGGGCCGCCGAGCTGCTCGTAGGCGACCAGGATCGTCATCAGCTTGACGGTGCTGGCGGGCGGATGGCGGTCGCGGGCGTTGCGGCTCAGCAGCACCTCGCCGGTCTTGGCGTCGGTCAGCAGGAAGGCCTTGGCTTTGACCTTCGCGTTGACCTGCGCCTGGCTCGGCACGGAAACCGCCTTCGCGAGCTGCTCCTGCTTGAGCGCGCGCTTCTTGCTGGAGAGGGACTCCGCCGTTGACGTCAGGGGCGCGAGGGCGAGCAGGCCCAGCGCGAGACCGGTGGTGCCGAGCTTGGCAATCCGTAAAGGCAACATTGGGCGCAGGATAGCAAATCTGGCCGCTCCGTCACCCAGAAAATCGCCCTCCGGCGTGGTCTTACTTCTTAAGCGAGACCCGGACGGACTTGATCCAGATTTTGCCCTCGCCGGGCGGGGCGATGATGAACATCTCGCGTTCGTCGAAGTCGCGCCCGCGGGCGTTTTCCAGGCTCAGGTTCCGGAAGTTGTGCGAGAGCGTGGTCCAGTCGCCACCGGGTTTGAGCTTGCCCGCCGTGTAGTGCCAGTGGCCCGTGTCGTTGATCTCGACGAGCAAGTCGTTGCGGGTGCGGCGTTTGGGGTACCAAAGGTAGGAACCCTTCACCTTCATTTTGGGCTCCAGCCCGCGCATGCCACCCACCTTGAAGTCCTCGGAGGCCTTGGCCACGATTTCGATGTGGAGCCGCTTGCTCGGCTTCACGTCAAATTCCTGCCAGATCTCGGTGGTGTCGTCGTCGCGCAGGCTTAGCTCCAGCACGGTGAACTTCTCGCCGCTTTCCTCCAGCTCCACGTCTTTGATGCGGCCGCTGGTCTTCCATTTGCTTTCGCCTTCCTTGAAGTCCCCGTTGGCGACCAGATTGGCGGTCGGGTCGGGCGCGGTCTCTTCCGCCCCGGCCGGGGCGGCGACCAGTAAAAGGCCGAGTGCGAGGAAGGGGACGGAGCGGCAGCGGGCAGTCATGCGCTTAGGGGGCGGGCGGATACTTGTCGAGCAGCCGCAGCAGCACCTGGGCGCTCTCCGGCGGTTTGATCTTCCCGGTCAGCACGTCCTTGATCGTGACCGGCTGGCTGTAGTACTTGAAGGTCTCCTCCTTTTCGTAGGAAATCACGCCGCCCTGCACGCCCATGCCGCCGAAGACGCCGTCGTTGACGATGTAGCTGTAGACGCTGTGGTCGGGCACGAAGTTGTCGCGCACGGCGGCCTCGCTGGGCCCGGCCGCGCCGCTGAACTCGCCCTTAAACTCGACGTCGTCGTTGTTGACGAAGTAGTCCACGGCCTTGTTGTCCATCAGCAGGAAGACGGTGCGGATGTCCTGCCCGCCGATGCTGAGCCCGAAGCTCGCGCCTGAGGTGCCGATGCCGATCGGCCCGCTCCAGCCCTCGCCCACGCGGTGCACCATTACGCCGGCGCCGCTCTTGCCGGTAAAGATCACGCCGCCCTCGGTCGTGTCCATAATCACCATGGCCTTGGCCTTGCCGATGACTTGGGCCGGGATCGGCTTGTCCGACTCCTGGAACTTGCTGAAGATGGTCGCCGCGTTCGCGGTCACCTTGGCCAGGTCGTCGGCAGCGGCGGAGAGGGTGCAAAGGGTGGTCAGCGCCAGCACCAGGCCGGCGCGCGTCAGGGGCGCAATCACGGGGAACTTCATTCCTTTCTGCTTAGCGCCCCGCCGGAACCCAGACAAGGCAATTCCCGGGCCGGTCGCGCCAGATTCAGCGGTCGGCCGCTCCCAAACCACAGACTTTTCTTGATCGAGGTTCTTATCCGCAGATTTCGCAGATTGACACAGATTTTTTGGGTTTCTCACAAAGGCACGAAGGGCACAAAGGTTTGAACGTTGCAAGAGATGGTGAGGTTCAATCCGCAGATTCCGCCGATTATCGCCGATTTTCTTTTTGGGTTGAGATGACCTTGGTGCCGGTAGCCGCCGACGTCCCGGCGGCGGAGATCTTTTCTCGTTGCGGTTTTTATCCGCAGATTCCGCCGATGGACGCCGATTTTTGATTTCTCACGAAGGCACGAAGGGCACAAAGGGACAAAGGTTTTGGAGACAGGATGAACAAGATCGACAGGATTCGGGCGATTTCGCGCTAAGGTCGCGAGGGACCATAAGGGCTGGATACCAGACGGAGGACGGAGGACCTAGCAGTCGGCATCCTGCTCCGCCACGCACCCGGAAGAATCTGTCCGGCCCCAAGACTTTGCGTCGACTTTCAAGCCCTGTACCTTTGGCGATGGGTGCAAACGGATGGCATCGGCCCGGCGTTCAGTCCTTCACGCCCAGGGCGTCGAGTTGTTTTTGCACGTCGGCGTTGGGCGGGAGGTTTTCATCCTCGGGGTCGTCTTTGAGGATTTGCTGCCAGAGCTCGATCGCTTTGTCCTGGCGGCCGAGCTGGAGGAAGGTTTGCGCGAGGTGGTCGAGCACGACGGGGTCGTTCCGGGTGGCGAGGGCGGCGTTCTGGAGCAAGGGCAGGGCCTCCTTGAAGTTGCCCAATTTGAAGTAGATCCAACCGAGGGTGTCGAGGTACTCACCCTTCTTGGGCATGGCGTCCAGGCTGGCTTTGCTCATGGCGAGGGCCTCGGGCAAGTTGGTGCCGCGTTCGGCCCAGTGGTAGGCCAGGGCGTTCTGGATTTGGTGGCTTTGGGGATGGGCGGCGAGGCCCGCGCGCATGGTGGCCTCGGCGTCGCGGTAGTTTTCCATCAGCTCGAGGGTGACGCCTTTTTCCAGATAGAAGTCCTCCGGGAGAACGCCGCCGGTCTGTTGGATGGTGATGGCCTCAAACTGGGCCAGGCTGGCGAGGGCCTCGGTAAAGCGCTCCTGCCGGCGGGCGATCCAGGCTTCGCGGATGGCGACGGCGGCGGAAGTGGGGAAGCGGCGGCGGGCCTCGGCCAGGGTGGCGGCGGCGGCGGCGTAGTCTTCCACCCGGGCCTGCGACATGGCCAGCAGGAGGTGGTTCTGGAGGGCGCCGGGCTCCAGGCTGAGCGCTTGTTGAAAGTTGGCTTGGGCCTGGGCGTTCTGGCCGGCTTGCTCGTAGAGGTCGGCCAGGGAGAGGTAAAGCCGCGCCTGGGTCGGGTTGCTGCGCACGGCCCGCTCGAGTAGCTCGATCCCGTCCTGGTAGCGTTCCTGGTCGCGCAGCAGCACCGAGCAGAGCAGCGCCAACTGGACGTTGCGGGGAAAGCGCCGCGCGGCCTTGATGAGGGTGTCGGCCGCTTTGGCCGGGTCCTTCATTTCCGCGTAGAGGGTGGCCAGCATGCTGTAGGCGGGGTCGTGCTGAGGGGCGTATTCGATCACCCGCAGGAGCACGTCGACGGCTTCGTCCTGCTGGTTGAGCTTAAGGTGCAGCTTGACGAGCATCCGCCAGGCGGCCTGGTCGTCGGGGGCCAGCTCCCAGGCTTGGCGGGCGGCCTTGAGCGCGGCCTGGTCGTCGCCGTCCTGGACGAGGTAGGCGGCCAGCCGGCGGTGGAGCAGTTCGTTGTCGGGGGCCTGCGCGATGGCGGCACGGGCGTACTCGACGGCGAGCTTGCGCTGGCCGAGCTTGGCCGCGCACTCCGCCAGCACGCTAAAGAGGCGCTCGCTTTCGTGGCCCTTTTCCCGGGCTTTTTCGTAGACGGGTTGGAGGATTTGAGCCAGCTCGGTCTGGTCGGACAGGCCGGCGTCGATGAGCCCGCGGTGGGAGAGGTCGCCGAGCTGGAGGAAGAAATCGCCGTCGCCTTCCTGGTGCGAGAGGCCCTGCTTGGCCAGCTCCTGGATGGCGTCCGGGCGCTCCTCGCGGGCAAAGACTTCGATCAGCGCGCGGTAGGCGTTGAGATTGCCGGGCTCGGCGGCAAGCGCCTCGCGCGCGACGGCCTCGGCCTCCTCGTGACGTCCCATCAGGAAGTAGGCCCGCGCGGCGGCGGATTTGAGTTCGCCCGAACCGGGGTTGTTTTCCAGCGCCTCCTGCAGGTGATCGATGGCGTCCTGGTACTGGCGCAGGCGGAAGTAGTAGTAGGCAATCTGGAGGTGCGCCTTGACGAAGAGCGGGTCGAGCTGGGCGATTTCCAGGAAGGTGGGCAGCGCGGCGGCCGGGTCGCGGGACTGGTTCTCGATCCGCAGCGCTTCGGCGTAAAGGGCCAGGGCGCGGGCGCGGATGCGCGCCTCCGGACTGATGATTGCCGGGAGGATGCGGTCCGGGTCGGGGCGCGGCGGGCCCACTTCCACCTCTTTGCCGGGGGGCTCCGGTTGGGGCGTTGACGGGTTGGCCGCGGGCGGCGGGGAGGTTGGAGAGAGGCCCGGATGCGGCACGCCGGAGGAGGCGGGCGGCGGTACCACCGTTTCGGCATGGAGGAGCGCCGGGAACAGCCCGAGGGCCAGCCAAAACCTGATCACGATGTGGAGTCCGCAGCCAGACCGGCTCGGGGGCGTCTTCACCCCGCGAGCTTATCGGCTTAGGACTTGTAGCGCAAACGCTTCTTGTGGCGGTTGGCCTTCATGCGCTTGCGGCGCTTGTGCTTGGAAATCTTGGCCTTGCGCTTTTTCTTGAGGGAACCCATAGGGATGTCAGTTGCTGGGGTTGGTTGGGGCCACCGGCTGGAGCCTAGTAGACCACTTTGTTGAGCGGGTATTCGATGATGCCCTCCGCCCCGAGGTCCCGGAGCATGGGGATGATTTCGCGTACCACCTTTTCGTCGATTACGGTCTCCACCGCCACCCAGTCGCTCTGGCTGAGCTGGGAGATGGTCGGGTTGCGCAGGGCCGGGAGTTGGCCCAACAGCAGGTCGAGCCGCTTCTTGGGGACGTTCATCTTGAGCCCCACCTTGTCGCGCGCGTTCAGCGCGGCCGTCAGCAGCAGGCCCAAGTCCTTTATCTTCTTACGGTTGCGGGCGACTTTGACAATCTCTTTGTTGGCGATGAGCTGCGGGTAGCTTTCCATCAGCGTCTCGACAATGCGCAGATTGTTGGCGCGCAAAGAGTTGCCTGTCTCGGTTAAATCCACGATGGCGTCGACCAATTCGGGCACTTTGACCTCGGTGGCGCCCCAGCTGAACTCGACGGTGGCCTTGACCTTGTGCCGGCGCAGCATCCGGCGCACCATGTTGACGGCCTCGGTGGCGATGCGCTTGCCTTCCAAATCGCGCACGGTGCGGATGTTGCTGTTCTCGGGCACGGCCAGCACCCAGCGCGCGGGCAGGCGGGTAGCGCGGCTGTAGGGCAGGTCGCAGATGACCTCGACGGGCTTGTTATTTTCGGCCACCCAGTCCTTGCCGGTAATGGCCAGGTCCAGGAACCCCTCGGAGACGTAGCGGCTGGCCTCCTGCGGGCGCACCAGCCGGGCCTCAAAGTCCTCGTCGTCCATGTAGGGCTTGTAGCTGCGCGAGCTAATGCCCACCTCAAAGCCGGCCTTGGAGAGCAGGCTAATGGTGGGCTTTTCCAGGCTGCCTTTCGGCAGGCCAAAGCGCAGAGGTTGGCGTCGTTTCATCGGGGGAGGTTCGGGGGATGAGGAGCCGAGCAGAGTGCGGAAAACCGGGGCGTTTGTAAAGCGGGGATTTGGGGTCCGCTGCCCTTGGTTCCGGATGGCGATCGCACCGCTGACAACCCCACCGCACCCCTTGGCCAGGGCGCTGCGCGGCTCCTTGACGTCCACCTGGTCCCAGGGCAAAAAGCAGCTTGCCGGGCTTGGCTAAGCTTGGCTTTGAGCGGCCCGAGCCGTTAGAATGCGGCCGTGAAGAAAAAACGCACCGCCATCCTGCTGCTGGCGCTCGGCTTCTTTGGCCTGGCCGGGGCGGTGCGCCTGCCCGCGCCCGCGGGAGCCTGCCCGGAAGGCACCTGCGCGCCGGTGGAGATCGCCGCCCAACCGGAACCGCCCGCCGGCTGGGCCACCGGAGCGGACCGGCAGCCATGAAGCCGGGGCTGGCGGCGTTGGCGGTCTTCTTCCTGCCAGTCGTATCCGCGGCGCTCGGCCAGCAGATCAAGTTCATCGAGACCCAGGAAAAGCTGACGCCCAAGGAGCGCGAGCGCGTGACCCGGGTCATGCAAAAGGCGCTCGAGTTCCACCGCGGCCACCATCTCTTCAAGGACACGGTCACGTTGACGCTGACCCTGTTCGAGCGCGAGGGCGAGTACCTCGACTACAAGTACAAGACAACTGGCATGCAGGAGAAGTCCGGGGGCTTTTACTCTCCCGCCCGGCAGGAACTGGCGACGCACCGGGAGAATTTTCGCTGGCTGCAGGTGGTCATCCACGAGGCGGAGCATCACTTGATTTACCTTTCCCAACCGGGCTGTCCCATCTGGCTCAACGAGGGCCTGGCGGAGTTCTTCAGCACGGGCTACGTGCGCGGCAGCCGCATCGTCTTTCGCCCGCGTAAGGATTGGCTCAAGGAGGTGGGCAAGTGGCGGCGCCTCGGCCACCTGCCGCCGCTGGAGGACCTTTTCGCCATGAGTCACCGCGAGTTCATGGATGTCACCCACCGGACGGAAGGTTCCCGCTCCTACGCCATTGCCTATGCCTTGGTCTACTACTTGATGTACAACGAGGAAAACCGCCAGGTTCTGCAGGCTGTCATGCGCGACGCCGGCCAGCGCGGCATCCCGGTGGAGAAAGCCCTGGACGATCACTACCCGGGCGGCGTTTCGCGCCTGGAGCATGACTGGTACCGGTTCCTGCGCCTCCCCAAAGGCAACGTCGTCTTTTGAGCACGGGCCAAAAAAATTTTGGCCGCGGTGAATAACCCGGGCCGCACGCTCGGGGAGGGGGTGGGAACAACTTGGGGATAATCGGATCAACAAGCCGCGAACGGGCGGGAAGGCGGGCCACCGTCGGCAAAGACCGCTTTTTCGGCCGGCGGAAGCCTGTTACTTTGATGGACCCATGATTGCTCCCGCCCACGGCAAGTCCGACGCCCCTGCCCGCCAAGCCTCCGCCACGGAAATCCTGACCCAGCCGCTTTATTCCGCCGAGGCGGAGAAGGCGGTGCTCGGCTCAATGATGGTGCGCCCGGAGATCGTGGTCGACGAGGTGGTCGAGACGCTCAACGAGAAGAGCTTTTTTGTCCCCGCACACCAGTTAGTGTTTGCGGCGGTCAGCACTATGCACGCCAACGGCATGGCGATCGACATGACGACCATCCACCAGTACCTGAGCGACAAGAAGCAGCTCGAGGCGGTCGGCGGGCTCGGTTATTTGGCGGAGATCATCAACGGCTTCACCACGCACCTCAACGTCGGCAGCTACGTCGAGATCGTCAAAGGCAAGTCCCTGCTTCGCCACCTGCAGGACGCCTGCGCCAACATCGCCCAGGAGATCAGTGACCAGCAGGACAGCGTGCCCAAAATCCTCGACCGGGCGGAGAAGGAAATCTTCGAGGTGACCAACCTGGGTCTGACGAACACCACTTCGACCGCCCGCGACGAGATCGACAAGGCGATCGCGCTGATCGAAAACTTTACCAAGCGCAAGGGGCAGATGTTCGGCATCCCGACCGGCTTCCAGCGCCTTAATGATCTCACCACCGGCTGGCAAAAGGGTGACATGATTGTGCTGGCGGCCCGGCCCGGCGTCGGCAAGACCGCCCTGGCGCTGACTTTCGCCAAAAACGCGATGGACTCGCGCTACGACCAGGAACTCGATAACTGGGTCAAGCCGGGCTACGGCGTGGGCATGTTCAGCCTGGAGATGACCAACGAGCAGCTCATGCTCCGTCTCATCGCCAGCTACGCCAGCGAGAGCCTCCAGCGCATCCGCTCGGGCGAGCTCGACGACCACGCGCTGGAGAAGATCAAGATGATCGGCGAGGACATGAAGGACTACCCGCTGGTGCTGGACGATTCCAGCTTCCTCACCATCAACCAGCTTCGCGGCAAGGCCCGCCGGATGAAGAAGAACTACAACATCGACTTGCTGATGATCGACTACCTCCAGTTGCTCAAAAGCGATTCCGACCAGGCCAAGGACAACCGCCAGAACGAGGTGGCGGAAATTTCCCGTGGCATCAAGGCCCTGGCCAAGGAGCTCGAGATCCCCATCATCGTTTTGGCCCAGCTCAACCGCAAAAGCGAGGAAGGCAAAAGCGAACCCGCCCTGCACAACCTGCGCGAGTCCGGCGCCATCGAGCAGGACGCCGACATGGTCATGCTGCTGCACCGTCCGGACCCCGAGCCGGACGCCGAGCCGAGTTGGACCATCCCCTACCAGCTCATTATTGCCAAGCAGCGCAACGGCCCCACCGACAAGCTCGACCTCCAGTTCCAGGCCCAGTACACCCGCTTCGACGACCCCGTGAAGCACGAGGTGAGGTAGCGGCGGGAAAAAGCGATTTGAGCCGCATTCGGCGTTGCCATTTGCACGGGTTTGCCGTACGGAAGTGGTTACGGGCATGCTACGCCCGGGAGACAAAATCGTGAACGCATTCGGACGACTGGCCAAAATCATCCTATTCCTGGCGCTGATGGGTTCAACTGGCACCTTGGGTGCAGGCCTCAGCGATTACGAACGCCGGAACGATCCTTACCTGGACGAGGTCCACAAGGTGCTCGGCTACATCAATTGGTCCGCCCTTCAGGCGCTGGCCAAGAAGTCTCCCATCGACAAGTATAAGCTCCATAACATCGCTATACCCTTCGAGTACAGCGCGTACCGGCGGGACCAGCTCCACGAGGCGCTCCGCAAAGCGGAAAAAGCCGCCAAAGGTCCCCGGCAATTTGAACTGTACCGGGCGATCGACGACCTCTGCGAAGTTGTCTTGGGCGAGCACCGTTCTCGTGTTCGCAAACAGGTGAAAAAGGTCGAGGACCTCCTGGATGAATACAAGGACCCCGAGATGTTTGAGGAACACACCCTTTCGAAGTAGCGCCGGCGGCTAGCCGAGCTTGCGCGAAAGGGTAATGCGCTTGAGCCGGGCGTCGCTGTCTTCGCTAGTGGTGGCGATCTCCGGGTCGCTCGCAAAGTGCTGGTGGACGAGGCGCCGGTCGAAGGAGTTCATCGCCTCGAGCTCCTCGGGCTCGCCGGTGCGGCGCACGCGGTCGGCCAGCACCTCCACCTTGTTGAGGAATTGGCTGTGTTCCTTTTCGCGGTAGTTTTCCACGTCTACGATCACGCGCGCGCCGTCGCCTTCGTCGTGCTCGATGAGGCGGTTGAGGAGATACTGGAGGTCCTCGAGGGTGTGGCCCTCGCGGCCGATGAGCCGGCCGGGATCGCGAGTGCGCACGTTGAGCACGAGCTGCCCGTCGCGCTCCTCTTCCTCCACCTCAAAGACAAAGCCGAGGTGGCCGAGCATCAACTCAAGTGCTTCCTTGGCCTGGGCGCGCATGCCAATCAGCATCCCCCCGCCCGGGTGGAGGTGCAACTACTTTTGGCGCTGCGGCGTGCGGGGCCGCTCCTTCTTCTTCAACTCCGGCAAGGGCTTGCGCAGATTGATGTAGGTCTGGATGCCCTGGATGATGTTGTTGACCGTCCAGTAGAGCGGCAGGGCGGCGGCGAAGGTGTAGAGCACCACCAGGAAGATGACCGGCAGCCACTTGAACATCCGCATCTGCGGATTGTCCATCGCCGCCGGGTTCATTTGCATCAGCACCACGGTGGAGATCGTCATGATGACCGGCAGCGGGTTGATCGGGAAATCGAAGCCCAGGATGGCGGCGGTGGGCAGGTGGGCGACCGTGTCGGGCTGGGTCAGATCATGAATCCAGAGGAAGCTCTCGCCGCGCAGTTCCACCGCGCTCTGGAGCATGATGTAAAAGCCGATGAAGATGGGCATCTGCACGAGGATGGGTAGGCAGCCGCCGGCGGGGTTAATCCCGTAGTCCTTGTAGATGCCAAAGACCTCCTCGTTCATCTTCTGCGGGTTGTCCTTATACTTCTGGCGGATTTCCTCAATCTTGGGATGAAGCTGCTGCATCCGCTTCATGTTGCGGTTGGCCACCGACTGCAGCGGCCAGAGGATGCCCTTGATGATGATGGTCAGCAGGATGATGGTCCAGCCCCAGCCCCAGGCCAGTTGCGAGAAGAACAAGTCGTGGATGATGGTCATCGACCACAGCAGCGGCACGATGATCCAGCCGAACCAGCCGAAGTCCATGATCAGCTTCTGGCGGCGGTCGAACTGGTTGAGGATGTTGTACTCCTTGGGCCCGGCGTAGAGCATGTAGGCGGACGTGTGCGTGGCGTTGGGCTCGAGCGACAGGCTCGGCATCCAGGCCTCGGCCTGCGCGGCCTTGGCGATGTGGTCGCCCTTGCCCTGCCAGCGCGGCAGCGTGCGCGGTTGCACGTCCACGCGCAGGATGCCTTCGTCCTCCGGCGGGGTCAGCAGCAGGACGTAAAACTGGTTGTTGACGGCGGCCCACTGCAGCGGGGCCTCGTCCGGCTCGGTGCTGATGTTGCTGCGCGCCTCCGACCACTGGAAGCCAAAGAGGCCCCCGGGCAGGAAGT
The DNA here is from genome assembly GCA_038745425.1 of Verrucomicrobiota bacterium. Lineage (GTDB taxonomy): Bacteria > Verrucomicrobiota > Verrucomicrobiia > Methylacidiphilales > UBA1321 > CAWUJC01. The sequence goes on from JBCDLL010000002.1 coordinate 41,756, forward strand.
CCAGCACCGAGATTTTGTGGAAGCCGCCGTCGGCCGTCAGCCAGGCCGCGCCGATGAGCCGGTCGACGTCCTGCTCGTGCACGGGGCCTTCGGTGCCCAGGTTGAGCCGGAAGCTCCCGGTCTTGACCGAGTCGGAGCCGACGTTGCGGGCGGTTTGCTCCAGGAAGATTTGGTACCGGTCGCCGAGCGTGTAGCGGCGGGTGAGCTCAACGCCGTTGCCGTAGGTGTGGCGGAAGACGACTTCCCGCTCGTCGTGGCGGACCAGCTCATAGCCGACGAGCAGTTGGGCGCCTTCCCAACCGAAGAGGTTCAAGACGGGCTCGCGCGCGCCCGTGTTCAGCCGCACGAGCTGGTCGCCCTCGTCCGGGTGCTCCTTTAGGTCCACGTGCTGGATGGCCCCGCCGTGCGTGGTGAAGACGGCGGTCAGCTCATCGTTCTCCAGGGTCACCTCTTGGGCGGCCGGGAGCTCGTCCCGCGCCTGCTCCACCGCGGTCTTGGGCGCGGCCGTCATCCCCAGGTCCGCGCCGGGGTCCGTCGCCGTCGCGGCGGTCTGCGGAGCGTCGGGCGGGGCGGGAGCGCCGGGTGGCCGGGCCTGCTCGCCCACGTTGGGCTCAGCCCCGGCCTGCTGGGCGGCCGCTTCGCTTGGCGTCTCCGTCGGGCGGTAGTTGGCCTCGATGTAAAACGAGATCGCCACGAAGAGAATCGCGCAGGTGATGGCGCCGATCAGGCTGGTGCGGTCCATTTGCATTGGGATTTTTAGCGGAAAGGTTAGCGGGCAAGCTTGGTGCTGAGCCGCAACATCGAGGCGCGCAGTTGGTCAAAGCCGGCCCCGGCGGCGGCCGGCCGGGCGGTCCAGACCACCCGGCTCCAGCCCGGCGGCAGGTTGACCGCGCGGCGAAAGATTTCGCGCATGCGCCGGCGCACCCGGTTGCGCAGCACGGCCGGGCCCAGACGCTTGGGCGTCTGGAAGGCGGCCATCACTGGTCGGTCCGCGCCGCGCAGGGCAAAGAGGGTCATCAGGCGGTCGCCGCGACGCTCGCCGTCGTTGCGCACCTCTTGGATGTCGCAGCGGCGGCGCAGGATGCGGGCGCGCGGCAGACGCTCGTCCCGCGGGGCCGGGGCGTCTTGGGGCGGGGTCGGACGGGCGTTCATGCAGCCGCGGCGGGGCTCGGGAGGCGCGGCTAGCGGGCGCCGGCGTGGACGGCGAATTTGCGCTCGGTGTTCTTGCCGGCCAGGCGCACGCGGCCCTTCTGGCGGCGGCGCTTGAGGATGGCCCGGCCGCTCTTGGTGCGGGTGCGGCTCAAAAAGCCGTACTGGCGCACGCGGCGCTTCTTCGAGGGCTGGTAGGTTCTCTTGGGCATGGGAAGGTCTCAGTAAATGGGTTGGGAGAGAATGGAGGAGCATACGGACCCCGCGAGACAACTCAAGGGCAAAATCGGAGATTTAGTGTCCCGAACCGCTCTTCGGCGAGGCCGGTTTTATCCGCAGATTACGCCGATTCTCATTTGGGGATGGCCCGATACCGGTAGCCGCTGCTGAGCCCATCGACGGAGGGGTCTTTGACGGAATGAACGGAATTGATAAAAGGGATGCTTCGCCTGGTGTCGGTAGCCGTCATTTTTGGCAGCCCCCAGCGGAGGCGGGTTCCTTCCGTTGCACGTCTTTTCACGCGGCCCGGTAGCCGTCGATGTCCCATCGACGGTGCGCCTTGCACTTGCACCCGGTGTTGAGTCCCGCCCTTGGGGACAAGGGCGGCTACCCAGACAAGGGCGCCTACCCAGACAAGGGCGCCTACCCAGACAAGGGCGGCTACCCGCGCAGGGCCCGTCAATCTGATGTTGTCGGGTCAACTCGCCTCACTGCGCACGGGATTCACTCCTTGAAGTCCCAAATCTGGTGAATCTTGTGAATCCTGTCCGAACTCAAGCAAAGACCAGTTCCAGGGCCGCTTCCAGGTCGGCCTCGGTGTTGTAGAAATGTGGGCTCAGGCGCAGGTGGGGCACCTTGGCGGCGTCGTGGCGGAGGCTGGCGGCGATGTTGGCTTCCTGCAAACGGCGGAAGGCGGCGGTGCCGGACTCCCGGTCCAGACGCAGGCTGATGATGCCGCAAGTCGCGCTTTCGGGCTCGGCGGCATGGACCAGCGTCCCGCCCCGGGCGGTGATTTTCTCCCGCGCAAAGGCGCGCAGGTCCAGCAGGCGCCGCTCGATCGCCGGCAGGCCGAAGCGCTCGAGCAGCTCCATGCTGGCGAGCATTCCAACCAGGCCCAGGAAGTTGAGGCTGCCCGGCTCGTAGCGGCGTGCCGAGTGCTCCAGGGTGATCGTTTCCTGCGCAATGAAGTCCGGGCTTTGCACGTTCCAGGCCCCGAGCAGGGTGGGGCGCAGGCGGTCCATCACGTTTTCCTTCACCACCACCACGCCCATACCCAGCGGGCCGAGCAGCCACTTGTGCGAGTCCGCGCTAAGGAAATCCACGTGGGTGAGGTCGACTTCGGTCGCGCCGAGGCTCTGGATGGCGTCGAGGCAGAAGAGCGCGCCGTGGCGGTGGGCCAGCTCGCCGATGGCGGAGACGTCCAGGCGGTAGCCGGTCAGGAAGTGACAGCTGGCCAGGGCGACCAACTTGGTCTTGGGCGTCAGGTGGCGGGCGACCAGCTCGGGGGTAAGCTTGCCGGGGGTCTCCGTCTCGATCCGCACCGGCCGCACGCCGAGCCGCTCGAGCGCGGCCCAAGGGTAGACGTTGGCGGGGTAGTCCTGCTGGTAGAAGACGACCTCGTCGCCCGGCTCCCAATCCAGCCCGTTGGCGACCAGGCTCAGTCCCAGGGCGGTCGGCCCGAGGAGGGCGACCTCGCCGGTCTTGACGCCCAAAAAGCGCGCGGCCAGGGCGCGGGCGTCTTCGGTGTACTCCAGGAAGTTGCCCGGCTCTTGCATGTCGCGGGCGCCGCGCTCGGCCAGCTCGCGCACAGCGGCCTCGGCCGGGCCGGAGAGCGGCGCCACCCCGGCGTGGGCCTGGAAGTTGCGCTCGGCGGTGACGGGAAAGAGGCGGTGGCGCAGGGCGTCATCTGCCCAAAGCAGGTCCAGCGTGAGCGGATTGGGGAGGTCGGGGGGGAGGAACGTCATGGGCCTCCAGCCTCGTGCAAGCCGCGCCGGAACGCAAGCTAGCGCCGGGCAACTGTCCGCTGGCCGCCGGGCTCGATGTAGACGACGCCCTCGAGCACCGCGTAGTCGCTGCCCGGGGCGCGTTCGATCGGGCCCAGCAGCCGCCAGTAGCCGCTTGCGTCGAGCGCCCAGCCGTCCTTGGGGTCAATTAGCTTGCGGGCGGGCACCGCCTGCAGGCGCAGGCCCAGCTTGGAGGGCTTCCAGTAGGGGCGGCTGGAGGGATCGTGCACCAGCAGGCGGGTCTGGCCGTCCGCTTGTTGCCAGCCGGTGAAGGTCACCCAGTGGCCGCCGACTCGGATCCAGTCCTGGCCCTGGCGCACGTACCAACCCAGGTTGAGCAGGGCAAAGGTGCCCTGGCCAACCGAGCGGCGCAGTTCGTCGATGCGGGGCGGCCCGTTCAGCGCGCGATACTTACCGCTCACGGGCCGGGCGCCCTGGTAGCGCACCTGGCAGTCCTCCAGCCCGTGATCCTTGAAGTAGCCGGCCAGTCCGTGCACCAGCCGCTTGGGCGGGGTGCCTTCCTTGGAGTCGGTGTCCATGTAGCGGCCGAGCTGGCGCACCAGCCGGACGGCGTCTTTGAGCTCGAAGGTACGGACGCGATCCCGGACCCGGGCAGGCTGCTGGTTGCGGTCGTAGACCTCGGCCATGCGGTGATCCTTGATCCAGAGGAGGACGTTGGCGGCGGCGGTAGGGCCGCAGTAAGCGAAGCCGTCGCCGGGCAGCGCCGGGCCGAAGCCCTGCTGCTTGAGGTCCGGCATGCCCATGAAAATCTGGGCCTGGACTCCGCCGGCCAGCCCCAGAAACGACGCGGCCAGGGCACACCACAGCCGTCGTTTCCGTATCCCCTCCATGTCCCAAATATATCGTTTTAAAAGCGATCTTTGGCAAGCTAATGCGGGACGGTTACGGAATTGTAACGACAAAAAGTCTTACGTAGCCGCCTGGTAATCCTGCAAAGCCTTGACCGCAAAGTGCTTTTCCTTCTCCGAGCGCATCGCGCTGACGGTGGCTTTGGCCGCGGCCAGCGTGGTGATGACGGGGACCTTGGAGTACAACGCGGTGGTGCGGATTTTGACTTCGTCCACCCGAGCGATTGGACCGGAGGGCGTGTTGATGACCAGCACCACTTCCTTGTTCTTGATCAGGTCGAGCACGTTCGGGCGGCCCTCGGCCACCTTGTAGAGTTTCTGGACGGGGACGTTGGCGTCGAAGATGGCCTTGGCCGTGCCGGAGGTGCTGCAGATGGTGAAGCCGAGCTCGGTCAACTCGCGGGCGATCTCGACCGCGCCGGGCTTGTCCGCGTCGCGCACGCTCAGGAAGACCTTGCCCTCGGTCGGGATGCCCTGGCCGGCGGCGAGCTGGCTCTTGGCGTAAGCCAGGCCAAAGTCGTCGTCCGCGCCCATGACCTCGCCGGTGGAGCGCATCTCCGGGCCGAGGAGGATGTCCACGCCGCGGAACTTGATGAAGGGGAAGACGGCCTCCTTCACGCAGTAATGCTTAGGCAGCACTTCTTCCGTAAAGCCGAGCTCGGGCAGGGTGGCGCCCGCCATCACGCGCGAGGCCAGCTTGGCCAGGGGCACGCCAATCGCCTTGCTGACGAAGGGCACCGTGCGCGAGGCGCGCGGGTTGGCCTCGATCACGTAAATGGTGTTGTCCTTGACCGCGTACTGCACGTTCATCAGGCCGCGCACGCCCAGCTCCTTGGCCATGGCCACGGTGGCGGTGCGGATTTCGTTCTGCATTTCCGGGCTCAGGGAGTAGGCCGGAATAGAGCAGGCGCTGTCGCCGGAGTGGACGCCGGCCTGCTCGATGTGCTGCATGATGGCGCCAATCACGGCGGTCTCGCCATCGGCGATGCAGTCCACGTCCACCTCGATGGCGTCGTCCAGGAAGCGGTCGATGAGCACCGGGCGCTCGTTGGAGACCTCCACCGCCTCGCGCATGTAGCGCTCCAACTCGTCGTCGCTGTAGACGATCTGCATGGCGCGGCCGCCAAGCACGAAGCTCGGGCGCACCAGCACGGGATAGCCGATCTCGCGGGCGGCGGCGAGCGCCTCATCCTCGGTGGTGACGGTCTGGTTGGGCGGCTGGCGCAGGTCCAGCTTGTGGAGCATTTCCTGGAAGAGCTTGCGGTCCTCGGCCCGCTCGATGCTCTCCACCGGCGTGCCGATGATGTTGACGCCGCGCTTCTCCAGGTCGGCCGCCAGGTTGAGCGGGGTCTGCCCGCCGAACTGGACGATAACGCCCCAGACCTGCTCGCGCTCGTAGATGTTGAGCACGTGCTCGATGGTGAGCGGCTCGAAGAAAAGCTTGTCGCTGGTGTCGTAGTCGGTCGAAACGGTTTCCGGGTTGGAGTTGACCATGATGGTCTCGAAGCCGGCGTCTCGCAGGGCGTAGCTGGCGTGCACGCAGCAATAGTCGAACTCGATGCCCTGGCCGATGCGGTTGGGCCCGCCGCCCAGGATCATCACCTTTTTCTTGTCGGTGGAGATGATCTCGTCAATGTCGCGATCGTAGGTGGAGTAGTAGTAGGGCGTGTAGGCCTCGAACTCGGCCGCGCAGGTGTCCACCAGGCGGTAGGCGGGCACGATACCGGCGGCGGTGCGCTGCTGGCGCACGTCGTCCTCGCTGCAGTTCCAAAGCGCGGCGATTTGCCGGTCGGAGAAGCCCATGCCCTTGGCTTCTTCCAGGACGGCCGTCTGCGTCTCGGCGTCCTGGCCGGTGGCCGCGGCCAGCGTCTCCTCGAATTTGACCAACGACTCCATCTGGGCCAGGAACCACGGGTCGATGAAGGTGGTCTCGAAAATTTGCTCCAGCGTCATCCCGGCGCGGAAGGCGTGGCGCACGTAGAAGATGCGCAGGCTGTTGGGCGTGGCCAGGTGGTACTGGATTTCGTCCATTGGCGGGATGTCGGTGCGGCCAAAGCGCCCGGTGCCGCCGCCCAGGCCGTACGCGCCGATTTCCAGCGAGAAGAGCGCCTTCTGCAGGCTCTCCTTGAAGGTGCGCCCGATGGCCATAGCTTCGCCGACGCTCTTCATTTGGGTGGTGAGGGTGGCGTCCGCGCCGGCGAACTTCTCGAAGGTGAAGCGCGGGCACTTGGTGACGACGTAGTCGATGGTCGGCTCGAAGCTGGCCGGCGTCTTTTGAGTGATGTCGTTGGGGATTTCGTCCAGCGTGTAGCCGACGGCGAGTTTGGCGGCGATCTTGGCAATGGGGAAGCCGGTGGCCTTGGAGGCCAGCGCCGAGCTGCGCGAGACGCGCGGGTTCATCTCGATGACGATCATGCGCCCGGTCTGGGGGTTGACCGAGAACTGGATGTTGGAGCCGCCGGTCTCGACGCCGATCTCGCGGATGATGGCGAAAGAGGCGTCGCGCATGATCTGGTACTCCTTGTCGGTCAGCGTCTGGATGGGCGCGACGGTGATGGAGTCCCCGGTGTGGACGCCCATCGGGTCGAGGTTCTCGATCGAGCAGACCACGACGCAGTTGTCGGCGTTGTCGCGCATGACCTCCATCTCGTACTCTTTCCATCCCAGCATGCTCTCCTCGATCAGCACCTCGTTGACCGGCGAGAGGTCCAGGCCGTTGCGCACGATTTGCTCGAACTCTTCGCGGTTGTAGCCGATGCCGCCGCCGCTGCCGCCCAGCGTGAAGGCGGGGCGGATGATGAGCGGGTAACGCCCGATGCGCTCGGCCACTTCCAGGGCCTCGGCCATGCTGTGGGCCAGCCCGCTGTCGGCGGAATCGAGGCCGATCTTGCTCATGCACTCCTTAAAGAGCAGGCGGTCCTCGCCCTTTTTGATCGCCTCGGCCTTGGCGCCGATCATCTGCACGCCCAGGCGGTCGAGCGTGCCGCTGTTAAAGAGCTCCAGCGAGGTGTTGAGCGCTGTCTGGCCGCCGAGGGTGGGCAGCAGGGCGTCGATGGGGTGGTCGCCCGCGTTCTCGGCCTCGATGATGGAGGCGACGACCTCGGGGGTGATCGGCTCAATGTAGGTGCGGTCGGCGAACTCCGGGTCCGTCATGATGGTGGCCGGATTCGAGTTGATCAGCACCACGCGATAGCCTTCCTCGCGTAGGGCCTTGCAGGCCTGCACGCCGGAGTAGTCGAATTCGCAGGCTTGGCCGATGACGATCGGGCCGCTGCCGATGACGAGTATGGTGTGGAGATCGGTACGTTTGGGCATGAGGCGGGCGGGCGGAAGCGGTTAAAATTGCGTGTGTTATACGCGACCGGCGGGCACTGGCAAGGAGCGAGTTGGCCGGAAAGCGAATCTCTGAGCATAGCAGAGAAAGGCGGCAGCGAAACCGGCTTTGGCCCCCGCGGCAAAAAAGTTGTCCCATCCTCATTAAAGAGGGCTCTTCTCCCGGCCGATACCCAAAGGATGAAGCCCGCCCGCCTCCGGAAAAGGAAACACGTCTACCAGCGGGGCCGCCGCGTCAATCGCTGGCAAAACTCGCTCCGGCTGCAGTACGCCGTCATGCTCGCCACCTTCATGGTGGTGGCGGCGGTCCTGGTTTTGAGCGCGAACGCTTAGAGTGCGCGTCTACTGGCCACCGGAAGTCTCCGCCTGAGTCTCCCCGTAAAACAGGGCCAGCCAAACCGTCGGTTGGCCGGGGGCGGTCCATTCCACCCGGTGCCGCCGGTGGGCGGAGATCAGCGTCCAATCGCCGGGCTTGAGCTCCCGCGTCTCGTCCGGGTCCCGCAGCCGCAGCCGGGCCTGGCCGCTGAGCACCGCCACCCATTCGGTTTCGGCCTGGTCGTACCAGAAGTCCGGCGGTGAGGCCTGCCCGAGGCTGACGATGCGCTCCACGCGCAGGCCAGGCGTCTGCAGAAGGATTTCGGTGACTTCGCCGCCCGAAGCGTCGGGCAGGCTGGAGAGCAGGTTGTCGGGCATGCGGCAAAGGAGCGGGTTAACGGGTGCCGCTCAGGCCGAGGGAGGGCGAGGACGCCCGCACTAGCGGGCGGTACTCGCAGCGCCCCTCTTCCTCCAGGTGGCGGCAGGTCGCTTCCACCTTGAGGGTCTTGCTCGTCATCCGCAAACCGGAACCGGCCGCGATGATGTCGACCACGCGGTCGATCGGGTCGTTGTCGAACTCGACAATGCGGCCGCAATCGGAGCAGACGAGGTGGCTGTGGTCCGGGCGCCGGCTGTAGTTGGGGTCGTAAAGGTGCTCGCCGTTGAGGTAGACCTCCTTGAGGAAGCCGCTCTCCAGCAGGAGGGGCAGCGTACGGTAGACCGTCGCCCGGGAGATGCGGGCGTCCCGGCGGCGGGACCAGAATAAGAGCTGCTCGGCGGTAAAGTGCTCGTGCGACTCGAAGGCCGCTTCGATGATGGCCATGCGGCGCGGCGTCACCTTCGCATTCTTCTGGCGGAGAAAATCCACCAAATGCTGCCGGAGTTCAGGGTTCATCGTTTGGCTGGTTTTTGGTCGGGCCGTCGCCCACATGAAGAGTAACGCCGTGCGCGATGGGACTTCCGGATTATTTTTGGAGAGAGTGGCCACCCGGCACGAAAAAGCCGACCCCGTTCGGGGCCGGCTTTTTCAGATTTCGCTGCGACAGCCGCACCTATTTGGCTTCGAAGTCGCCGCACCAGTCATCGGCCTTGGTGACCGGGAACTGGCTGGCAAACTCGGTCCGGTCGTCAACCTTGAAGGTAACGGAGACCGGCGCGTGGCGGTGGCAATGGCCCTCGGTGCCCGAGGCAGCCCAGTAGGCGCACTTATCGCAAGTTTTGGTATCAGTCATGGTACTCATGTTTATTCTCCTTTTGGTGGTTAATTTTCTAGGTTCTCCACCAATAAATGACAAAACACCGCTAGCGTCAAACGGATTTTTTGTTAAGTGGCTCTAGGGGAGATGGTTGCAAATGAGACGCATTTTCATTTATGGGCCCAAGCGCCTGAATGCGTGGAGTTTTCGTCGAGGCAGCCGCCAACATAATGCAAGTCACCGTTAGCGCAAATGCCCTGAATTTTTGTACTCTGACGGCAAGATGAACAGTGTGTCTGACGCCTCTTCCTCCATGCCCGGCGTGTTGGTGAGCCTGCTCAGTGCGGGCGAGGCGATTTACGACGACGTCCTCGACCTTTGGGCCGCGCTCAACGAGGGTGAGCGCCCCGGCTTTTGCGTCGGCACTTTCTACAAACTCCAGCGGATGCTGCCGCATTACCGCCGCGAAATGAGCGACCTGCGCGACTGGCTCGAGAGCCGGATCGAGGTGCGGGCCTGGGCGCGCCAGGAGCAGCGCATCGACCAGCTACCGCTGGATCTGGCCTGCGCCCACGAGCTGGAGGACTATTGCCAGCACAAGATGCGCGAGGCCTACCAGTCCGGCCAGTACACCGGTTGCGAGCTGGAGATGACCTTCGGTTTTCGCGCCGCCTGAGGCCTTCCCCGCGAGCCGCTTTTTCCTCCAAGCCGAGCTGCCTCCGAAGACAAGACGCTTTGGCGCGAAATCCTCCTCCGGCCGCTTGACGTCGGCCGAAACGTGCTAGGTTGGAGAAGTGTCGCGTTGGGTTCCTGACGGTCACTGTTTCCCCTCAATCCTTAACCGATCCCAGCCTTATGAAACGATCCCTCTTCCTTGCCGCCATCGCCGCGATGATTCTCACCTCCGGGCCCCGCCTGCACGCGGAGACTTACAAAATCGACACCGTGCACTCGGGCGTCACCTTCCAGATCATGCACAACGGGGTCAACTACGTTCCGGGCATGTTCACCAAATTCGAGGGCACCATCGTCTTCGACAAGGACGATCCGGCCAAAAACGAACTCGATCTTACCATTGATACGAACAGCATTTTCACCGGCAACATGAAGCGCGATCAGCACCTCAAAGGGCCGGATTTCTTCAACGTGAAGCAGTTTCCCACCGCCACGTTTAAGAGCACGAGCGTGAAGCAGAACGACGACGAGACGTATTCCGTCACCGGTGATCTCACCATGCTGGGCAAAACCAACACCGTGACGATCAAGGCCAAGTTTATCGGCGAGAACAGCACCGACTCGGGCGTCGTGATTGGCGGCTGGGGCGAGTTCAAGCTCACGCGCTCGCTCTTTGGCATGGACTACGGCGTCGGCAAGATCGGTGATGACGTCATCGTCAAGCTCCACGTCCAGGCGATGAAGTCCTAACGCTTCCGCATCCGGGCTTCCCGCTGGCGTCGTGATTGATTCCTTCATCCTGGGCGAGCTGGCCAAGGGCATGGCCCTGCCGGTGGCCGTGATGGCCCTCGCCCTGGTGGTGGGGTGGCGCCTGTGGTCGCCGCGCCAGGAGCGCCGAGCCGACGAAGCCGGCGCTAGTTGGTCCCTCGTTCTGGGGCTGGGCGCCGGCTGGGTTATGGTCAAAGGCTGGCCCAACGTGCCGGCCGTCTCGACCGAGGATTGGATTCTTTGGTTCCTGCTGGCCGCCGGTGCGATCGGCGCGACCACGGGCTGGTGGCAGCGGCGGATCCGCATCAGCATGCCGCTGCGGGCCGCGGTGGTGGCCCTGATGGTGTACCTCACCGCCGGGCCCAACACCCAAACCAACCAAGATGTCTGGGTCATCGTGGGCTTGGTCTTGGTCATCGTGTTGACTTGGGTCCTGCTCGATGACCAGCGCCGCCGCCTGCCGGAGCCTCTATCGCTTTGGGGACTGGCCACGGCCGCCGGCTGCGGCGGGCTGGCCATCATCAACGGTGGCGCGCTGCCAACCGGGATGTCGCCCGGAGCCCTGGGACAAATGATGGGCCTGCTCTTTTTGGGCGTACTCTTGCTGCCGGCCAAGACCGCCGGCGGCGCGCCCGCCGTCTTCCACTGCGTCTACACGGCCTGCCTGCTGCTCAACGGCTACTGGTACGCGCAATACGTCCCCATCTGGGCGGTGGCGGGCATTTTTCTGAGCCCGTTGCTGGGCTACCTCTACCTGGTTCCCGGCCTGGCGCGGGGGCCGGCCTGGCTGCGCTGGGGCCTGCCGATGCTGGCCGTCCTTGCCCTGGCGATGACCTTGGCCATCCTCTGCAACTTCCCCCCGGAAAGCGCGGAGGACGCCTACGGCTACGGGTACTAGAGAGTTTTCCGCCCGGGGAAAGCGGCCCGGGATTGACCTCGTTTCCCCAACCGGTATGAAGGAAGGCTGACAAAAAATTCTATGAAAGCATACGCACAGGCCGGGGTTGACGTGGACATGGGCAACCGCATCAAGGCGGGCATCGCCCAGATGATCAGATCCACCCGCCGGCCCGAGGTGATCGGCAGCGTGGGTGGTTTCGGCGGGCTCTTCGAACTCTCCTCCGCGGGCCTGCGCAAGCCCGTGCTGGTGGCCAGCATCGACGGCGTGGGCACCAAGCTGAAGGTGGCCAACCTGCTCGAGCGCCACGACACGATCGGGGAGGACCTCGTCAACCACTGCGTCAACGACATCGCAGTGATCGGCGCGGAACCGCTCTTCTTCCTCGACTACGTCGGCGTCTCGCTGCTCGACCACCGGATGTTTTCCGACGTCATCAAAGGCTTGGCCCGCGGTTGCGCCCGCGTCGGCTGCGCGCTGCTCGGCGGCGAGACCGCCCAGATGCCGGGTCTTTACCACGGTCGCGATTTCGATTTGGTCGGCGCCATCATTGGCGTGGTCGACAAGAAGGAGATGATCGACGGGCGCAAGATCAAGGCGGGCGACGTCATCATCGGTGCGGCCTCCTCCGGCCTTCACACCAACGGTTATTCGTTGGCCCGCGAGCTCATCTTTAACAAGCTAGGCATGCGCGTGGACGACCGCATGACCGGCATGCGCGAGACCGTCGGCGCGGCCTTGCTCAAGACTCACATTTGCTACCTGCCGATGATCCGCAAGCTGAGGACCAAGGTGAAGATCAAGGGCATGGCCCACATCACCGGTGGTGGTTTGATCGACAACCTGCCCCGAGTGCTGCCCTCCAGCGTCAAGGCGCAGATCGGGCTCGGCAGCTGGACCATCCCGCCGCTGTTCAAATTCCTGGCCGCGGAGGCCAACGTTCCCGACGACGAACTTTACCAGGTCTTCAACATGGGTATCGGCATGGCCTTTGTCGTGGCGGAGAAGGACGCCGCCGCCGCTCTCAAAATCACCGGGGGCGACCTCATCGGCCGCATCGAGAAAGGCGGGGGCGATGTCGAGCTGGTCGACTCCGGCCAGCTTGACCTGGCCCCCAAGAAAAACGCCGCCCGCCAGAGCGGCCCCCCGAAAAGGGCCGCCAAGAAATCCACTGCCCGCAAGAAAAAGAAATGAGTGATCCCCGCAAACGCGCCCTTCTCTCGGTCTCGGACAAGTCCGGGCTGGTCGACCTCGCCCGCGCCCTGGACGCCGCCGGCTACGAACTGGTGTCCACCGGCGGCACAGCCAAGGCGATGCGCGAGGCTGGGCTCAACGTGCTGGATGTGGCCGATATCACCGGTTTCCCCGAGATGATGGACGGGCGGGTCAAGACGCTTCACCCGATTGTGCACGGCGGCCTGCTGCATTTGCGGGACCACCCCGAGCACATCGCCCAGGCCCGGGAACACGGCATCGCGCCAATCGACGTGGTCGTGGTCAATCTCTACCCCTTTGAGGCCACCATCCGCAAGCCGGACTGCACGCTCGAGCTGGCCATCGAGAACATCGACATCGGCGGGCCCAGCATGCTGCGCAGCGCGGCCAAGAACTACCGCAGCGTCACGGTGGTGACGGATCCCGCCGACTACGAGGCGGTCATCGCCGAGCTCGCCGAGGAGGGTGCGACCAGCCCCGAGCTGCGGGCCCGGCTGGCCCGTAAGGTCTTTGCCGCCACCAGCCGGTACGACGCGCTCATCGCCGACTACCTGGAGCGGCAGTCCGGCGAGGAGAGCCTGCCCGCCCAGTTCGCCGCCCAGCCCCGGGTGCAGGAACTGCGCTACGGCGAGAATCCCCACCAGGCCGCCGCGCTCTACGGCCGCTTTTACGATTCCTTCGAGCAGCTCCACGGCAAGGAGCTCTCCTACAACAACCTGATCGACATCGACGGCGCCGTCCGGCTCATCCACGACTTGCGCGGCGGCGAACCGGCAGTGGCCATTCTCAAGCATACCAACCCCTGCGGCGTCGGGCAGGGGACCAGCCTGCGCGAGGCCTGGGACCGCGCCTACGCCACCGACCGCCAGGCGCCTTTCGGGGGCATCATTGTCTGCAACCGCGAGCTAGACCTACCCCTGGCCGAAGCCATCTGCGAAATCTTCAGCGAGGTCATCATCGCGCCGTCGTACGCGCCGGACGCCCTGGAACGTCTGCAAAAGAAAAAAAACCTGCGCCTCATCGTCAACCGCTGGAACGAGCCGGGCCGGGAGCTGGCCTTCCGTTCCCTGGTCGGCGACGCGGCGCTGGTGCAGGCCGTCGACCAGGCCCCGCCGGACGAGACCGGTGAGGACTGGCGCGTGGTGACGGCGCGCGAGCCGACCGAGGCCGAGTGGGCCGCCATGCGTTTCGGCTGGAAGGTGGTCAAGCACGTCAAGAGCAACGCCATCGTCTATTCCAGCCACCGGCAGACGCTCGGAATCGGTGCCGGGCAGATGAGCCGGGTGGACGCCTCCAAGATTGCCGTCTGGAAGGCGGGCGAGGCCGGGCTCGACCTGGCCGGGAGCACCGTGTGCTCGGACGCCTTCTTCCCCTTTGCCGACGGGCTGATCGCCGCGGCCGAAGCCGGCGCCACCGCCGCGATCGAGCCGGGCGGCAGCAAGCGGGACGAGGAAGTGATCGCCGCCGCCAACGAGCGCGGACTGGCGATGGTCTTTACCGGGCGGCGGCACTTCCGCCATTGACGGGCCAAGCGCCCGCTTTTGGCGTCCATTTTTCTTCGGGAGCGAGGAGGCAACCTGATCCCGCGCTGAATCATCACCGCGCCCTGACTGGCGGAGAGGGGGAGACCCACTCCGGCGCGGCGAACGGCTGGCGCTACTTGCGGGCGGCGTGGAAGGCGGCGCGCAGCTTGCTCAGCGCCAGGGTGTGGAGCTGGGAGATGCGCGATTCGGTCAGCTTGAGCTTTCGGGCGATGTCCTTGCCGCGGAGGCCGTCCAGGTAGTAGAGCTTGATGACCTGGAGCTGCTGCGGGTTGAGCTGCTCGAGCAGGGAGCGGACCAGGGCGACGTCGTCGCGTTGCTCCACGCGCTCGGACGGATCCACGCTGTTCGGGTCGGAGAGGATGTCCTGAAGCTGAAGCTCGTCCTCGGCGTGGTGGCCGGGGAGGAGGTCCAGGCTAGTGAGGTAAATTGGGCGGGTGCGCTCGAGCAGGCTGGCCAGCTCGCGGCGGGAGAGGCCCATTTCCGCGCAAAGTTCGTCTTCGGTCGGCTCGCGGCCGAGCGCCTGGGCCAGCTCGAGTTGGGCCTCGCTGAGCTGCTTGGCCAGGGATTGAGTCTGCCGGGAGGTCAAATTGTTGCGGCGCAGCTCGTCCAGAATCGCCCCGCGGATGCGGATAGAAACGTAGGTCTTGAGACTGGCGCCCTCCTGCGGCGAGTAGCGGTCCACGGCCTGGACGAGGCCGGTCACACCGGCGCTCACCAGATCTTGGTATTCGAGGCCGGGCGGCACGAAGTAGACACTGCGGTCAACGATGCGGTGAACCAGCGGCAGGAACGAGCTGATGGTTTCTTCCCGGTTGGTGACGGTGGTGTTTACGCCGCGCCGGTGGGTCGGTTTTGGGGTTTCTTTCCTTTTAAGAGTAGGGTTAGGCAAGATCATAGTCAGTGCCATTCTCAGCGCTGGCCTCATGCCAATCTTTTTTGGTGATTTATAACGCGTACTTGGTGAATCACTTAGAAAAGTATGTGCCAAAGCAGCTTTGCGAGGAGCAGCAGAACAACGGTAAAATTTACAGCAAAGGTAAAACTTGCTTAAAAGACCGCAAATCAGCTACCCACCCAGGGTATACCGAACGGTGATTAGGCAAAACTCGCAGATATCAACCGATTTAATGGGCAAAACGCGCCATTCTGCGGGCGGCTGCCGGCACACGGGCCATGTGGCCCAATTGGGCTAGTTTCGGGAAGTAGGCAGACGCAGCCGGCTCCAGCGTGTGGCCTCGGTGACGGGCTCTTCCGGCGCGGGCGGAGTGGTTTCGGCGGCGGGCTCCAGGGGAAGCTGCTTGGGCAGGAACTTCTCGGAGAGGACGTCGGCCTCGTCCTTTTCCGCGCCGTTGGCCAGCGAGCCGGAAACCACGTGCAGGTCGCGCTGGGGGAAGGGAATGCTGATGCCGGCCTGGTCCAGGGAGATCTTGATTTCGCGGGTGAGGTCCAGTTTGGCGTTCCACCAGTCGGCGCGCTTGGTCCAGCAACGCACCAGGATATTGATGCTGGAGTCCGCCATTTCGCTGACGGCGATGAGGCGCTCGGGCTCGGCGAGCACGCGTTCCTCGCGGTCGAGCACGCCGTTGAGCACACCGAAGGCGGCGTCGATCGAGTCCTCGTAGGCGATGCCCACGGTGAGATCGAGCCGGCGCATGTCCTCGTGGCAGACGCTGTAGTTGATGATCTCGGAGGTGGCGATTTTTGTGTTCGGGATCATCGCATTGGGGCCGTCGGGCAGGTGGGCCCGCGTGGTGAAGAGCCCAATCTCGTCCACGATGTAGACTTCGCCGCCCAGTTTGACCGCGTCGCCCACGTTAAAGGGCCGCACCACCAGCAGCATGACGCCGCTGGCCACGTTGGACATGGTGTCTTTGAGCGCCAGGCCGATGGCCAGGCCGGCCGCACCAACGGCGGCGAACATGCTCGCCCCCAGGCCGAAGAGCTGCGCGACCCCGGCCACCGCCAGGATCATTACCGCCCAGCCCACGACGCGCGAAAGCAGGAGCGAGACGGTGATGTCAAGATGCTGCTGCCGCTGCAAGAGCTTGCGGGCCATCGAAGAAAGCCACTTGGCCACGATCCAGCCCACAATGAGGATGAAGAGCGCCCCGATGCAGTTTAAGGCGAAGCCGATGAGATGGGGCTGGATTTCCGCCCATTGCTGGTCGCTGAGGAAGGGTACGGGGCTGCCTTGCCCCGTGCGGAGGTTTTCGAGTGCACGGGTGGCTTCGCTGGCGACATCGCCCGTCGTGGGCGGGGTTTCGGCGGCCGCGCCCTCGGTCGTATTTTCGGCTTGAGCGGCAAGGAAGGGGAGCAGGGAGATCGGATTCATGACGAAAAACGGGCGGTTGCGTTCACCATTATGTAATCGCTAAATCGCGCTTGGCCAGGGCAAAGGGGCGGATTAATCGGCGTTTTTGCGGCAAATCCCTGAGTAATCTGCCGCTAAAGCAGGTCAAATCGCCGTTAAAAGCGCCAACTTTGTGAAATGATTCACAAAGTCGTTGCGCGGTTGATGAATATGACTATGGTGACGGCATGGCCATGGTGGTAAAAAGACCGAAACTGACCTTTGCGGAGAAAATCTACCTACCGGCGATTTTGTCGGGATTGGTGATTACTTGGAAGCATCTGGTGAAGCGGTTTACCGGCCGCAGCAAGGTCACCATGCAATACCCCTTCGAAAAGTGGCCGATGCCCGATGGTTACCGCGGCGCCCCGACGCTGGTGCACGACGAAGAGGGCCGCGAAAAGTGCGTGAGTTGCCAGCTCTGCGAGTTCATCTGCCCGCCACGGGCCATTGAGATCCATCCAGGCGAGATTCCCGCCGATGCCCCGACTGCCCACGTCGAGAAAGCGCCCAAGGAATTCAAGATCGACATGATCCGCTGCATTTACTGCGGACTGTGCGAGGAGGTTTGTCCGGAGGAAGCCATCTTCCTGCGCAAGGACTACGCCATCACCGGCCTCTCCCGCGAGGAGATGGTGCACGACAAGAAGAAGCTCTACGAGCTGGGCGGAGTCATGCCTTTACCGGTCAAGAAGTGGCAGAATAAATAGGCTGAAAGGATCGGCAGGCACGCTCTTCCCGCCACGGTTTCCCCCCGTAGCGCCAAGTTCTGGCTTGCAACTTGGCAGGGCACTGGCAAAGGAAACGCGGGATGGAAAACGTTTGGCAACCACTTCTCTTTTGGCTCTTTTCTTTGGGGATGATCGGCACCGGCCTGCTGGTGATTGTCAACCGCAACCCCGTGGCCTCGGCGCTGTGCCTGGTGGCGTCCTTCGTTTTCATGGCCGGGCTCTTCGTGCTGCTGAACGCCTTCTTCCTGGCGGTGATCCAAATCTTGGTTTACGCGGGCGCGGTGATGGTGCTCTTCCTCTTCATCATCATGCTGCTGGATCTGAAAGCCACGGCGGACCGCCGGCCCAACCTCTTTAGCTACCTGTTTGGCGGAGTCGTGGCGGTGGCGCTGATGGCGCTCTTTGTGCAGGTGCTGGGCTACCTGCCCGCCGGCGAAATGAACGCGGCCAACCTGCCCGCCGCCGACGGCGCCTACGACGCCCGTAGCCTGGGCGAGCTCCTCTTTACCAAGCACCTGCTGCCGTTCCTCGCCACCGGCGTGCTTCTGCTGGCCGCCACCGCCGGAGTGGTGCTGCTGAGCAAGCGCGGGCTGGGGTCCGATTCCACGCCCCCGGAAACCTCCAACCCGCCCGCCGCGCCGTGACCGAGATCACCCTCAACCACTACCTGGCGGTCAGCGCGCTGCTTTTCTCGCTGGGCCTGGCGGGCATCATCTTCCGCCGCAACCTGATCGTCATCTACATGTGCATGGAGATGATGCTGAACGCAGCCAACCTTTCGCTGATCGCCTTTAGCCGCTTCATGCCGCTGGGTGCGGCCGGACATCTGGACGGCCAGATCATGGTCTTTTTCGTGATTACCGTGGCGGCGGCGGAGGTCGCCGTGGGTTTGGCGCTGATTGTGGCGCTCTACCGGCAACGCCAAACCACCCGGGTCGAGGATCTGACCCTGCTCAAGTTCTAGGGCCATGATCTCGCTGCAGGAATTCATTAACAACTGGCTGGCCTGGGGGCTGCTGTTGCTGCCGCTTTTTTCCGCCGCGGTCAACTTCATCTGGCTGCGCAAGGAAAACGTGATGGCTCAGATTGTGAGCGTCTCCATCGCGGGGCTCATCTTTCTGATTGCGCTGGGCATTTTTTACGACCGCATTGCGGTGCCCCCGGGCGCGCTCATCAAGTGGATCACGATCCCCGGCGTGGAGGGCTTGCACGGCTTCCACGTGGAGATCGGCTGGCTGGATAACGCGCTCTCGCGGGCCATGCTGCTGGTGGTGACGGGCGTCGGCTTCCTCGTCCACGTCTTTTCCATCGGCTACATGGACCACGACAAGGACCGGGCGCGCTTCTTTGGTCTGCTCTCGCTCTTCATGTTCTCGATGATCGGCATCGTCATCGCGAACAACCTGATCATGATGTACATCTTCTGGGAGCTGGTCGGCCTGAGTTCCTACCTGCTGGTCGGCTTCTGGTGGTACAAGGAATCCGCCTCGGCCGCGGCCAAGAAGGCCTTCCTCTGCAACCGGGTCGGCGACTTTGGCTTCCTGCTCGGCATCCTCATGTACTGGGGCACCACCGGCACGCTGACGCTGGATTTTGAGTCGGAGGCGGGCCAGGCCGCGCTTGCGGCGCTGGGCGCGTTGCCGGGCTGGGAGGTGACGACCATGGGCTTGCTGCTGTTCTGCGGCTGCGTGGGCAAGAGCGCGATGTTCCCGCTGCACGTTTGGCTGCCGGACGCGATGGAGGGCCCGACGCCGGTCTCCGCGCTGATTCACGCCGCCACCATGGTCGCGGCTGGCGTTTACATGCTTTGCCGCATCTTCGCCATCCTGGACTTGGACGCGAGTTGGGCGCTGACCGTGGTCGCCTGGGTCGGCGCGGGCGTCTGCCTGGGCGCCGCCTTCGTCGGTTGCCAACAGGACGACATCAAGCGCATCCTGGCCTACTCGACGCTCTCCCAGCTCGGCTACATGGTGATGGCGGTGGGCATCGGCGCGCCCGGCGCGGCCATGTTCCACCTCTCCACGCACGCCTGCTTCAAGGCGGGCCTCTTCCTCTGCTCCGGCGCTATCATCCACCAGTGCCACGAAGAGCAGGACACTTGGCGGATGGGCGGGCTCTGGAAGCGGATGCCCATCACTGTGGGCGCCTTCCTGATGTGCGCGCTGGCGCTTTCCGGCTGCCCGTACACGGCCGGTTACTTCTCCAAGGACCTGATCATCGAACTGGCGGGCGGCTCGGATGTCTGGGGCGCGCAGGCGCTCTACTGGATTGGCTTCGGCGCCGCCATCCTGACCGCCTTTTACATGTTCCGGCTGATGACGATCGCCTTCGTCGGAAAGCCCCGGACGGAGCCGGCCAAGCACGCCAAGGAGTACGGTTTTGTCATGATCTTCCCGGTGGTGACGCTGGCGCTTTTCGCCCTCGGCGCGGGCTGGCCGGTGTGGGGCTGGGAAGACTACTACGGCATCGCCACCGGCGGGCTGGCCCAGTTCAGCAGCCACTTCGAGCCCGCCTGGCTGAGCAAGGTCGTGGGCTGGTCGTTCTTCGCTATCGGGACGGGCGCCGCCATCCTGCTTTACCTCGGCAAGAACGAGGAGCCCTATCGCAGGGGCTTCATGAAGGTGCTCAACCGCAAATTCTACTTCGACGAGCTCTACGACAACCTTGTCATCCCCGCCCAGCAGTTGGTCGCCCGCGTCATCGCCTGGGTGGACGACCTGCTCATCGGCGGCCTGCTCGTGCGCGGCTCGGCGGCGCTGAGCGAGTTCTCCGGCCAGATGCTGCGCCTCTTCCAGACCGGCAACCTGCAGGCCTACGCTTTCCTTTTCGCCCTCGGGCTGATCATCCTTTTCTACTTTGTCCTCTTCCGCCTGCCGCTGGCCGGCTAGATCCCTGAATTGACCATGACCCTGCTTCTCCTGCTTCTGATTCCGCTGGCGGCGATCTTCCTGATCATGCTGCGCTGCCCGGCCAAGCCCGTCGCGGTCTGGGGCGCCGCGGCCAACTTTGTCTACAGCATCGTCATGATGGGCGGCTACGACACCACCGGCTCGGCCGGGAGCAAGATTATCGACGGCTACCAGTTTGTGATCAAGTATCCCTGGCTGGACCTGCCCGGCCTGCCGCTGATCAGCTTCCACCTGGGCCTGGATGGTATCAACGCCCCGCTGGTTTTCCTCTGCACGACGGTGACGCTGGCTGCGGTCTCGTTGACGCCGGCCACGATCAAGCGCGCGCCGGAGTTTTTCATCTACGTGCTGCTGATGTCCCTGGGCGCGCTGGGCGCGTTCCTCTCGCTGGACCTCTTCTTCTTCTTCATCTTCCACGAGTTCGCGCTCATCCCCACCTTCCTGCTGATCGGTATTTGGGGCACGCAGAACCGGCAGTTCGCCAGCATGCAGCTGACGCTCTACCTCACGCTGGGCAGCCTGGTGTTGCTCGGCGGCATCCTGGCGCTGGTGCTTTGGTCGGGCGCCAACACCTTCGACATCGTCGACATCCAGAAGCAGCTCGCCAACACCGCCCTGAGCGAGACCGATCAGTTCGCCATCTGGCCGCTGCTGCTGGTCGGCTTCGGCATCCTCATCTCGCTCTTCCCCTTCCACACCTGGGCGCCCGGCGGCTACGCCTGCGCACCGCCCGCCGCCGCCATGATGCACGCCGGCGTGCTCAAGAAGTTCGGCATCTACGGCATCCTGCGCGTGGCCATGCCCTGCCTGGACCCCTCCGGCGCGGCCTGGGCCTACTGGGAGCCCTGGCTCTGGGTGCTGCTGCTCGGCAACGTCCTTTTCGTCGGCTACACCACGGTCGCGCAGAAGGAACTGCCGCTGATGCTCGGCTTCTCCTCCGTCATGCACATGGGCTACATGTTCCTGGGCATCGCCACCTTCGACCTCATCGGCCTGACCGGCGTCGTCATGCTGATGGTGGCCCACGGCCTGAGCGCGGCGCTGCTTTTCGCCATCGCCGGCGAGATCCAGCAACGCACCGGCGAGAACCGGATGGACCAACTCGGCGGGCTGGCGAAACGCATGCCCTTCCTGGCGACGGCGTTTGTCCTGGGCTCGCTCGCTTCTGTCGGCATGCCGGGCCTGGCCAACTTCGCCGGGGAAATCATGATCTTCTTCGGCGCGTTCAACCGGATTAATTTTGGCGCCTACGAGGCCGGGCAGGCCGTACCCCTGATGATCGTCGTCATCCTCGCCATCTGGGGCATCGTCATTTCCGCCATCTATTCCCTGCGCTCCATCAGCAAGGTCTTCTTTGGCGATCTTCCGGAGCGCTACGCCGAGGTTCGCGACCTGGAGACCTTCCAGGAGCGCGCGCCCTACATCCTGCTGATGGCGGTGCTGCTGTTGTTGGGCTTTGTCCCGAGCATCATTACCAGCAACGCCCACCAAAGCCTGAGCTTGATGCTGGGAGGAGGCTCCTAAGATGACGGTGCTTTTTGACGCCCCGGAAATCTGGCTGACCGTGCTCGCCTGCGTCCTTTTGCTGGGCGAGGCCTTCACCGGCGTGAGGTCTCGCACCATCGGCCAGTTCGCCGTGGTCGGCACCGCGGTCATCTTCGTCGTCACGCTGCTGAGCGTAGTGCCCCCGGGCGGCGCCACCTACTGGAGCGGCTCCTACATTTGGGACGGCACCGCCCAGTTCTTTAAGCTGTTCTTCATCTTCACCTCGCTCGTCGTCACCTGGATGAGCCTGACCTTCGAGAGCCAGATCGACGAAAACCGGGCCGAGTTTTACGTACTGCCGCTGCTGATCACGGCGGGCATGTGCCTGTTGGCTTCGGCCGGCGACTTCATGCTGATGTTCGTCGCCCTGGAGCTGGTCACGATCACCTTTTACATCCTGGTAGCCTACCAGCGGCAGGTACGCGCTTCGCTGGAAGCAGGCGTCAAGTACCTCATCCTCGGCGGCCTGTCCTCCGCCTTTCTGGTGATGGGCATTGCCTACGTCTACGGCCTGACCGGCTCGACCAACTTCAGCCTTGTTTTTGGCGTCATCCAGGCCGGCGAGATCACGGGTCCGTCCGTGCTGCCGCTGGCCTTCGGTCTGTTGCTGGTGCTGGTGGGCATCGGCTTCAAGATCGCCGGCGTGCCTTTCCACATTTGGGCGCCGGACGTCTACCAGGGCGCGCCGACCCCGATCACCGCCTTCCTGTCCGTGGGGTCGAAGGCGGCCGGTTTTGTCATCCTCATCCGCGTGCTCGTGGATGCCTTCGGCCTGGTGCAGCTTTACGCCAACTACTGGAGCCTGCTGCTCATCATCATGGCCGCCGCCTCCATGCTGCTGGGCAACCTGGCCGCCATTCCCCAGCGCAACCTCAAGCGCATGCTGGCCTACTCCAGCATCGGACACTCCGGCTTTGTGCTCATCGGCGTTCTGGCCCTGGCCGGCAGCGGGCCCGCCCGCGAACTGGGCGGCACCGCCGTCGGCATTTACCTCATCTCCTACCTCATCGCCAGCCTGCTCGCCTTCGTCATTGTCGCCATCGTCACGCAGAAGGAGTCGCCCGACGCCATCCACAACTACGCCGGGCTTTGGCAGCGCTCGCCCCTGCTGGCGGGCGGCCTGGCCGTGGCGCTAATCTCGCTGGCGGGCATCCCGCCCACAGTGGGCTTTGTCGGCAAGCTGACCATCTTTACCGCCGCCTGGGAGGCCAACCTGTACTCGCTCTTCTGGATCGGCGTCGCGGCCGCCGTGGCCGGTTTTTACTACTACCTGGGGGTGGTCAAGACCATGTTCTGGTCCAAGCCGCTGGACACCGAGCCCATCCCGGTGGCTCCCTCCCTCCGCTTCCTTATCCTTCTGCTGGTGGTCGCGACGTTCGTGCTGGGCTTCTTCACCACCGGGTTGCAGGTGATGGTTGGGGATTTGGTCGCCGCCAACCTGTAGGGTACGGGCGGGTCCGGCCATCTTGACCTCATCCCCGGTTGATTTATCCTTGAGAGATGGAATCCACCGCCACCGCCGAGAAGCCGCGCGTTAAGATCGGCAACGAAAAGCTCTGCAAGGCCACCGACGCGGCCGCCCAGCGCCTGACCGCGCTCCTGGGTGACAAGGGCCTGGCCGAGGGCGCCCTGCGCGTCGCGGTGATCGGGGGTGGCTGCTCCGGACTGCAGTACCACATGGACCTAGTCGAGGGCCCCAAGGACCGCGACATCCTCGTCGAAACCAACGGCGTGCGCGTGCTCATGGACCCGAAAAGCGCGCTCTTTGTCAGCGGCTCGGAGATCGACTACAGCTTCGACCTGATGAAGGGCGGCTTCAAGGTCACCAACCCCAACGCCACCTCCCACTGCTCATGCGGCGAGAGCTTCAGCATGTAGGCGCCCGCGCCCGGCGAGTTCCGGGTTGGCGCGGCCCGGAGGCTGCGCTCTAATGGCGGGGTGAGTCCCGAAACCAACGCCGGTGCGGAGAAGTGGTGGACGCGCCGGTGGCGGGACGCCCTTGGTCTCGACGCCGGGTACGAGGCCGTCCGCTGGTGGTTTCTGCGCGCCATGGGCCTGGGCTACCTCGCGGCTTTTTTTTCGTTGGCCTGGCAAATCGGCGCGCTTTACGACGCGGACGGGCTGGCCCCCGTCGCCCAGTACCTCGGGCAGGTCGAGCGCTTCCTTTCCGATCCGTTCACCCGCTGGATGCAGGTACCTTCCGTTTTCTGGATCAATTCCTCGGACGCCGTCCTCAACGCCTTGGCCTGGACCGGCGTCGTGCTCAGTTTGCTCGTCACGCTGAATCTGGGTGCGCGATTCCTCCTGCCGGTGCTGTGGATTCTGTACCTCTCCTTCGTCAGCGTGGGGCCGCCGTTTCTGAATTTCCAGTGGGACATCCTGCTGCTGGAAATGGGTTTTCTGGCGGCGCTCTTCGCGCTGACGGAGCGCCCGTCGCTCCTCTTTCTCTGGTTGCTACGCTGGCTCTGCTTCCGGCTCATGTGGCTCAACGGCGTGGTTAAAATCCTGGCGGTGGACCGCGACTATCTTGACGGCACCTCCTCCACCTGGTGGGAGGGCACCGCGCTCAGCTACCATTACTTCAGCCAGCCGTTGCCGGCCTGGCCGGCCTGGTTCTTTCATCACTTGCCTCCCTGGTGGCACACGGCTTCGACCTACGGCGTGCTCGCGGTGGAGCTGGCCGTCCCGTTTCTGGTCTTCCTCGGGCGGCGGCCGCGGCTGGTTGCGGCGATCGCTTTTGCCGGGCTGCACCTTCTCATTTGGGTGGCCGGCAGCCAGGCGTTTTACAACCTGCTCGGGCTGGCCCTGCTGATCCCGCTGCTGGACGACCGCGTGCTTGCCGCCGGCCGGCGCTGGCTGGGGCTGGACCGTCTGGCCCGTTGGCAGCCCTGGTTGCCGCGCTTGGGCGCGCTCTGGGGGAGAGGGCTGGACCTGGGGCTCCGGGGCGGATGGTTCCGCTCCAAGGAAGCGCGCATGGCCTCCTACTCCGTGCAGTTGCTCGTGGCGGGGATCCTCTTTCTGCTTAGCATCTTCGTCCTCAACCAGCGTCTGGAGTGGTTCCGCACTCCGGACTGGATGGACGTGGTGCTCCGCGACGCCTCGCCTTACCACTTGGTGAGCAACTACGGCGCCTTCTCCAACATGACGCGCACACGCCCCGAGTTTGTGCTGGAGGGCAGCGACGACCGGCGCAACTGGCAGGAGTACGAATTTTGGTACAAGCCGGGCGCGCCGGACCGGGCTCCGGGCTGGGCGGCGCCCTATCAGCCGAGGGTGGACTGGCAGATGTGGTTCGCCGCCCTGGGGGCGCACTCCCCCTGGCTCGACCGGGTGACGCAGGCCATCGGCCGCCACGACCCGGACTTCCTCCGCCTGTTGCGCACGAATCCCTTCCCGGACGGCCCGCCCAAGTACCTCCGTCTGGTCAAGTACGATTACGAGTTCACCGGCTGGGAGGAGGGTTGGGAAAGCGGCCGCTGGTGGAAGCGCGAGCAACTCGGCCGCAGCCAGGTCATCCCGCTGCACCTCTTGCCCGGGGAGTTCTGACATGCCGGTGACGTTCTCGCAGTACCGCTCGCCCTGGTGGCTGGCCAACGGCCATTTGCAGACCCTCCTGCAAATCGGGCGGCGGCTACGCAGCCCGCTGCCGGTCGAGCACCGCGAAGTGACCCTGCCCGACGGCGACTTTGTTGACGTGGAAATCTCCCGGCCGGAGCACGCGCCCGAGCGCCGGCGGGTGGCGGTGGTCACACATGGGCTGGAGGGCTCGTCGCGCGCGATTCAAAGCCGGGCCCTGGCCGCCCACCTGCGCCGCCACGGCTGGGAAGTCTGGAGCTGGAGTTTCCGCTCCTGCAGCGGGCGGCACAACCGGCTGCCCGTCATCTACCACAGCGCCTGCACGCCCGACCTGCACGCCGTGCTCCGGGCCGCGCTGGAGGAAAGAGAAGCTGCCACCACCCGGGCCGCGCTCGTTGGCTACAGCCTGGGCGGCAACCTCATTCTGCGTTACCTGGGCGAGCGGGGCGGGGAAGTCGACCCGCGGGTGCGGTGCGCGGCCACTTACTCCGTGCCGGTTGACCTCGCCGCCGCCGCCGCCCACCTCGACCGCGAAATCCCCTGGTGCATCTTTTACCGCGAGGGCTTTCTGCGCAGCCTGCGCGCGCGCGTCCGCTGGCGCCGCCCGTTCCTGCCGCCGGGGCTGCCGTACGACCGGCTGGACGATTTGCGCACCTTCCGGGCCTTCGATGACGCCATCACGGCGCCGCTCCACGGCTTCGGTGATGCCGTCAGCTACTACGACCGCGCCAGCTCCAAGGCGGTTCTGCGCGGGATTCGCGTGCCCACGCTGGTGCTGAACTCCGCGGACGATCCGCTCTTGCCGCCGCCCTGCTACCCCTGGTCGGCGGCCGAGGCCAACCCCGACCTGACGCTCGAGTACAGCCGCCACGGCGGGCACTGCGGCTTCTTTCCGTCCTGGCCCGGGCAGCCTTTTTGGATCGAGCGGCGGGTGGTCGACTGGCTGGAGGCGCCTAAATCAGATACAGGTCCGGGAACTGCCGGAACTGCTCCAGGAAGCCCTGGGTGAAGTCCTCGTAGGTGTACTCGCGGTTGCGGCGCAGCTCCCAGATGTAGGTGGTCGAGGGCAGCTCGTCCCAGGGCCGGGGGTCCAGGCAGAGGTCGCCGGAGTAGCCGATGCCGTGGAGTTTGCTTAAGTGGATCGCGCTGACCAAAGCGTGCGAGAGCACGGACTTCTTCTTGATCTCCTCCGGCGTCTCGAAGCCGGTGAAGACGTCGCACATGGCGCTGGGGAAGCCCTGCTGCGCGCACCAGATGCTGAGCAGTTCGCCGCTGGTGATGCCCATGAGATCCTTTTCGACCTCGGCCAGCGGGCGCTGGTGCTTGATGCAGCTGTCCAGGCAATGGAAGTAGGTGTACGGGTAGAGCTCGGCCAGGATGAGCTTGCCCAGCCCGTGCATAAAGCCGGTCGCGAACTCGAGTCCGCTGCGCTTGAGATCGAGCGCGTCGTACATGAAGTCCATGATGCAGCCGGTGGTGAAGAGATGGTTCCAAAGCGGCTTCCAGTTGAACTGGCGGAACGGCTTGCACTCGAAGTTGAGGGCGAAATAAACAAGCGCGAACTGGCGGGCCCGGCGCAGGCTCAGGATTTCCAGGATGTCGGAGGGCTCGTGCGTTTTCTCGGACTTCGGCGGTTCCATGAAGTTGGCCAGGGCCCGGGTGGCGTCGAGCAGACCCGGCAGTTTTTGGAAGGCGTCGAGCATGTCGTCGGTTTCGCCATCGCTTGGAACGGTCAGGTCCAGCAGGGTGCTGGTCATCGTGCCGACCTGCACGCTCTGGTCCTTGAGCGAGTCGAGCACCTTGGCCCGGCTCATGTCGGTTTGGTCGGTCTTTTGCGTGTCGGCCCGCCAAGTGGCGGCGCTTTTGCGCAGGATGCCGTAAAGGGTTTCCGGAGCTTCCCCGCTGCGGGGCAGCACGATGGGCTGGGCCTCGGGCGCCTCAATCCTGACCGTCTCGTAGATGAAGGAATCCACCTGGCCCAGGGCCTCGAGCAATTCCTCGTACGTCTGAAAGCGGTCAGCCGGGTTGCGCTCCATCATCTTTTTGATGAGGTAGGTCCAGCCCATGGGGACGCCGGCCACCTGCGCGCGCTGCTCCGGGAAAGGTTTTTCCAGGTGACCCCAGATGATGTCTTCGATCGTTTCGCCCTCGAAGGGCGCGTGCCCGACGAGCAGGTGGTAGAGCGTGGCGCCCAGCGAGTAGATGTCGGTGCGCTGGTCGGTCGGCTCCCGGGTGATCTGCTCCGGCGAGACGTAGGCGGGCGTGCCGAAGGCGTCGCGTTTCTCCTCTTCCGTCATCTCCTGCGAGGTGCGCCGCGCGAGGCCAAAGTCGGTCAACATGATGGTGCTGTTGGAATCGAGGAGAAAGTTGGCCGGCTTGATGTCCAGGTGGACGATGCCGGACTGGCCGGCGCACTGCAGCGCGGCCACCGCCTGGGTCATGAACCAGAGCCCCTCCTGCGTGGTCATGCGGCGCTTGGCGTCGATCCAGTTGTCCAGGTTTTCGCCCTCGATGTAGGCCATGGCGAAGTAGGCCACGCTTCGTTCGACGCCGATGAAGTAGATCGGCACGATGTTGGGGTGGCGCAGGGCGGCGACGGCGCGGGCTTCCTCTTCGAAGCTGGCGATGTAGGCGCGGTCCTCGGCAAAGTCCGCGCGCAGCACCTTGATGGCCACGTAGCGCTCCAGGGCCGGCTCTAATGCCTTGTAGACGGTGCCCATGCCGCCCTGGGCGATCTTCTCGGTGATGATGTAATGGCCAAGGTGCGTGCCCGGACCGATGTTATGATGTTCAAGTGGCGTGGACATCCGGGCGGGGCCGTTACAGGGCTTGATCGGGGGAGGCGGTGGCTTCGGTTTCTTTTTCGGGCTCCACGGACTCCAGGGGCTTGGACTCGGGCCGCCGGTAGCTACGCGGGGCGTACACGTCCAGCAGGCCGTTGGTGATGCCGTCGGCGTACTCCTGGTAGATGCTCGGGAATTCCTGGCCGGAGAACTTCTTGAGCCCCTCGTAGTCTCCGGCCAGCAGGCGCTGGTAGGTGTGGCGCTGGTTCATCAGGTACGGCTCGGAAAACACCACCGGCCCGTCGTAGAGGCGGTTGGCGGCGAGGTTGCGCGCCACCACGCGTTTGTAGCCGGAGCGCACCTCGCGGGTGTTGGCGGAGTTGCCGTAAAGCACCGAGGGAAAGCCCGTCATTTCGGCGAAGGCATCCGCGATGGCCGAGGCCACCTCGACCTCGACCGGCGTCGGGTTTTCCAGAATCTTGTAGAGCAGGCGCAGGCGCTGGTTGGGGCTGTCGACCTCGCCCGCGGTGTAGGCGCCGTGCACGAAGAAGATGTGGCGGTTCAGGTTCACGAGGCGGCCGCGCCCGCTGTTGGCGGTGGCGTTGAAGTGCATCGAGATGGTCACGTCCGGGTTAAATTCCGTGCTGATCTTGCGGCCGCGCTCCTCGATTTCGGAACCGCGGAAGAAGAGGATTTCCGACAGCCGCTGCAGCCGGTAGCCGAGCTTTTTGTTTTGCTCCTCCACCGGCAGGCCCTGATATTTCTCCCTCAGGCTGGGGTTGCGCTCGTAGAGAATTTCGCGCGCCTGGTCGGTGAAGTCCTCCGGACGGTAAGGCGTGACCGGTGTGGCGTCTTCCCGCACCAGGAACACTTCCGCGCCGAGCTCCTCCAGTTGCCCGCGCAAAATCTTGGCCGCCAGCAGAACGTGATCGCCCTCCTGCACGGGGCCCTTGCCGCGATAGCGCACCGAGCGGTGCTCCATGCGCGCCCAGTCCCCGCCGATGTGGCCGGGGTCCAGCGCCACGCGCAGCCCCTGCAGCGGCTTGCTCGGTGGCTTGGGCCGGTTGCGGATCTCGTAGGGCGTGCGGAAGCGGCGGGGCGCGTCGCGCCGCTCCGCCTTGCTTGGCGCAAAGCGCAGCTCAAATTCCGGCAGGGTGTCGCGGGTTTCGGTCGGGTAGAAGATGGCCCGATTCTGGTCCACCTCCATGTACTTTTCCATCCCGCCGTAGGGGTCGAAGATTTCCGTCAGTTTGCGCTCGAACTCGTCGCGGGTCAGTGTCTCTTGGAAGGCGTCCAGCTCGAACCAGGGGCTGGGCGTGGGCGTCGTGTTGAACGGACCGGTCGGTTCCGCCGGGCAAAGTCCGCCCCCGGTTAAGATCAGAGACACCCCCGCCGCCTGACAAAAACGGGAAAACGGAAGCGAGGGCATGGGAAAGCGCGATTTGGGGTGAACGTTAGCCCTGAATAGATGCCAGAAAATCAGGCGGCCCGTCAATCCCGGGGAGGGGAGCAGGGTAAGCACGGTCTTCAAGCCTTGCGCCCCTTTCTTTGGACGCGCGGCAAAGGCACGTTGTCGATCAGGCGGGTGGAGCCCACCCAGACGGCGGCGGCCAGCCGGCCCTGGGCCACCTCCACGTAGTCTACGCGCAGGCCGGGCTGGCGGGCCAAGTGGCGGCGCAGCCAGGCCGCCGGCCGGGCCTTGCCGGTGGCTTCGAGCAGCCCCCGGGGCAGGGCCAGAGCTTGCGCCCTCTGCGCGGGGGAGAGGTGGCGGTTGCGCGAGCTCAGCGCCAGGCCGTCGGCGTCGCGCACGATGGGGCAGCCGATGACCCGCGTCGGGACGTTGAGGTCGCGCAGCATGCGGCGCAGGATTTCGAGTTGCTGGGCGTCCTTCCAGCCCATGTACATCCGTTCCGGCTGCACCAACTGGACCAGCTTCAAGACGATCGTGGTCACCCCCCGGAAATGCCCGGGCCGGGTGGCGCCGCAGCGGCCCTGGCTCAGCTCCGTTTCCTCCACCCAGGTGGAGTGGTCTTCCGCGTAGAGGTTGGCCGGGGCAAAGACGACCTCCACGCCGGCGGCGGCGCAGGCCTTACGGTCGGCGGGCAGGGTGCGGGGGTAGCCCCGCAGGTCGTCAGTGCGGTCGAACTGGGTCGGGTTGACGTAAACGCTGACCACGACGATTTCGGCTTCGCGGCGGGCGCGGGTGACGAGGCTGAGGTGCCCGCGATGCAGGGCGCCCATGGTCGGGACGAAGGCGACGGAGCGGCCCTCCCGCCTCCAACGGAGGGCAAGGCGCTGCATGGCGCCGGCATGGCGAAGGGTCTTCATGCTGGCCCCAGCCTAGGGCAGGCTTGCGGCGGGTCAAATGTCGATGACGGGGCCCTTGCCCGGCGGGGGGCGGCGGTCGTTGTCGTTGCGGCCGCGCGGCGGGCCCGAGCGGTACACCCGCACGTTCACGCCCTTCTTTTTACCCGAAGGCAGCAGCACGCCCACCAGGCTGATAATGAGCGCGCCGCCCAGCGCCGACCAAAAGTTCGGCACCACGAAGCCGTCGCCCATCAGGTAACTGACCAGCAGCAGCAGCAGCGCGTTTACCACCCAGATAAATAGCCCCAGCGTAAAAATGACCAGCGGCAGCGTAAAGATCAGCAGCAACGGCCGGACGAAGGCGTTGAGCAAACCCAGGATCAGCCCGGCCACGAGCAGCGTTTGCCAGCTACTGTATGCGATCCCGAGAAAGGGCAGATGCGCCGCGATGAACAACGCGACGACAATCGCCAACCAGCGCAGAAGGATTGCGGGCATCACCCAGTTCTAACCGGCCCGACCTGGGGCGCAATCCCGGAATGCGCGGGGCGTGGCGTTTCGACCGCCGCCGCTCCCGCCTTGCCAAGCTCGTAGGCCGGTGGCCATCCTGCCGGATGGCGCGGATGCTGTTTCTGCCGGTCGGGTTGGTGGTGATGCTGGCAGTGGGCCTCGTCTGGCCCGCCCCCGGGCGCTACCTGCTTGGCCTTTCTTATGCGGGCGTCACGCTCGGCCAGTTCGTGGTGGTGGTCATCTTTTTCCTCTCCGGCTACACCCTGCGGCTGGCCCAGCTCTGGGACAACCTGAACCGGCCCGGCCCGGTGGTGGCCGCCGCCGCGCTCAACCTGGTGCTGGCGCCGGTCCTGGCAGTGTTCTTCGGGCTCGTCTTCCGCCTGCCGGAGGGTGTCGTCATTGGCCTCGTCGTGGCGACCGCCGTCCCGACCACGCTTTCCTCGGCCATGATCATCGCGGCCCAGTCCGGCGGCAACCAGGTGCTTTCGCTTGTGCTGACGGTGGTGCTTAATCTGGCCGGCGTCTTCACCACGCCGTTGATGGTGGACCTTTGCCTGCAGGTGGGGGCGGACGTGGAGCTCTCCTACTGGGAGCTGCTGGCCAAGCTCATCCTGCTGGTGCTGTTGCCCCTGGCCGCGGGCTACGGCGCCAAAAAGCTCGTGCGGCGCGAGGGCGGCCCGCTCTTTGGCTACATCTCCTCCGGCGCGGTGATTCTCTTTGTCTGGATGACGGTCAGCCAGAGCTCCGATGATTTGCTGACGCTGACCGCCCTGGAGCTGCTGGCCATCGTCGCGGTTTCACTGGGGCTGCACCTGCTGTTGCTCGGCCTGGGCCTGCTGGCGGGGCGGCTCATGCGGCTGGACGCGCCGTCCGTGCTCGCGCTGGGCCTGAGCGTAGGGCAAAAGACGCTGCCGGTGGCGATGGCCGTCTTGCTGGCGATCGAGCAAGGCGGAGTCAGTGCCGCGCTGGTGGCGGAGGCCGCCGTCGTCTGCGTGGTCTTCCACCTGCTTCAGATCGTGGGGGATTCCATCCTGGCCCCCTGGCTGGCGCCGCGCTTAGGCATCCGCCGGGCCGAGTAAGGCGTCCATCGCTTGGCGGACCTCCTCCACCTCGATCCCGTCCATGAAGCCCGACTCGCTCACGAGTACGCGGACACGCTCGCCCTGTGGCGCCCAGGTCGCAGGATCGGTCGGGCCGAAGAGCGTCAGGACCGGCGCGCCCGCCGCCGCCGCCAGGTGGGAGATGCCCGAGTCGTGCCCGAGAAAGAGCCTGGCCCCGGCCAGCAGCGCGGCCAGTGCCGGCAAGGGCAAATCCTGGACGACGTGCACGCGGTCGGCTCCGGAGGATGTAATCGCACCGGCCAACTCCTGGAGCCGGCCGCCTTCCGCCTCGCCGCCAATCAACGCCACCCGGCCGAGCCGGGTTTCCAAACATGCCTGGATGACGTCCACCCAGCGCAGGGCCGGCCAGTTCTTGGAGGCGGAGCCGCTGCCGGGATGGACGGCGATCCACGGTGCCCCGTCGAACAGGACGGGATGGGCTTGGCGGGCCGCTTCGCGGTCCTCGTCGTTGGGGTGGAGCCGGGCGGCGGGCGAGGTAAGCTCCAGCTCTAACTCACCGAGCGGCGCGGCCAGATGGAACGCCGCCGGGCGACCCTCCTCGACCTTGGGGGAGACGCTCAGGAGGCGTCCGGGCTGGCACTTCTCCACGTTGGCGCGGAAGAAGCCGTCCGGGTCGTAAAGGTAGCTCACGATCAAGTCAAAGGAGCGGAAGTAGTCCATCCATTCCGGGTCCAGGATCGTGTCGGGGATGAAGAAGCTCGGCAGGCCGGAGCGGTCCATGCTGCGGACGGCCTCAAAGTAGCCGCGCCCGAGGCCTAGCTCCGCGATGGACGGATAGCCGAGCGCCTCCAGGCGGGCCTCCGGCCACTCCGCCTTCAGCCGCGCCACCGTCGGCAGGGTCAGGAGAAAATCCCCGATCGCTCCGCCTCTGATCGTGAGGATTCGCTCCACAGGCTAGTGCACGTAGGGGTAGACGAACACGCCCAGGCTGATTAGCAGCAGGCCGAAGACCGAGCCGGCCGCGCTGAAGAGGCGGCAGCGTTGGCGGTCATGGCAGCAGAAGTCCAGCAGGTCGCGCAGGAGGTAGGGAGAGGCGACAAGCACGATGGCCACCACGGCCCAAACGTAGGCCAGCACCGTCACCACCAGCCGCCAGGGGCTGTCGACGAGGAAGCAGGCATCCAGCATGATGTAGACCGCCAGCAGCATGAGCATGGCCAGCCCGCGCACCGTCAGGTAGTTGGGCACGAAGATGATCAGCAGGGCGGCGCCGATGGCCCAGGTTCCGGTCAGTTGCCAGCGGAAGGGGGAGAGCTCGCCAAGGTCCTGCGTTGCGGTCAGTCCGCAGAACCAGCTGGCGGCCAGCGCCACCAGCAGGGAGCCCAGCAGCTGGTTCCGCGGCAGCGGGCGGAGGAAGTCGTAGAAGCGCCGCGGCTGCAGCAGGCCCGGCAGATGCCCCGCCAGATAGAGGACGCCCAGGACAATGGCGACCAGCGGCAGGGAGACGTCGTAGATCATGGAAGGACCGGATCGTAGGGCCGGGCGGGCGGGGGCTCAAGCGGAAGTTGCGGGCTATTCCACGTCCTCGCGGCGGTAGTCGACTTTCCGCCCGGGGCGCTCGTCCGGCTTGCGCAGGTAGGTCGCGTAGAGCAGCCAGAGCAGGAAAAGCCCGAGCAGGGCGGCCATCAGCGCCAGCGTGAACACGCCCAGCACGGCCAGCGCGTGGAAGAGCAGCTCGATCACGCCACCCCGACCAGTGCGGGTTCGGCGTAGTGGGTGAAGCCGGTGGTCTCGGTCACGCGCACGGGCAGGAGCTCGCCGCGGAAGCGCTCGTTGGCGTCGATCAGCACCAGCTTGTTCGTCCGGGTGCGGCCCTGGAAGCGCGCCGGGTTGGTCTTGCTTTCGCCTTCGACCAGGATTTCGGTCTCGCGGCCGACGAGACCCTCGGCGCGCGGGCGGTTGATTTCGTCGATCTCGCGGAGCAGCTCCTGGTTGCGGGCCATCTTCTCGTCCTCGGAGAGCTGGTCCTCCATCTGCGCGGCGGGGGTGCCGCTGCGCGGGCTGTAGCGGAAGACGAAGGCGTTGTCGAAACCGGCCCGGCGGACGGCCGCGCGGGTTTCCTCAAACTCGGTTTCCGTCTCCCCCGGGTAGCCGACGATGATGTCGGTCGTGATCGCCATCTCCGGCCGGGCGGCACGCAGCTTGTCGGCTAGCTCGTGGAAGCGCTCCACCGTGTAGGCGCGGCGCATCGCTTTGAGAATCCGGTTGCTGCCTGACTGCAGCGGCAAGTGGACGTGCTCGCAGAGCTCGGGCAGCTCGGTGAAGGCGTCAACCAAATCGTCGCGGAAACCGATCGGGTGGGGCGAGGTGAAGCGGACACGCTCGATGCCGTCCACCCCGGCGACCGCCTCCAGCAGTTGGACGAAAGGAGAGCGGCCGCGTTCGTCCTTGGGGAACTCGTGCCGTCCGTACAGGTTCACGATCTGCCCCAGCAGGGTGACCTCCTTCACGCCCTGCTCGGCCAGGCGGCGGACTTCGGCGGTGATCTCGGCGATCGGCCGGCCGCGCTCCCGGCCACGGGTTGAGGGCACGATGCAGTAGGTGCAGTGCATGTTGCAGCCCTGCATGATGGAGACGAAGGCGCTGACCTGCCGGGGCGCGAGCACGTGCTCGCGGATGGTGTTTTGCGAGCCGGCCTCGGCCTCGGTGTCGAGGATGCGCAGGGCCTCGCCCGGGTCGGTGCCGTCCTTGCTCCGGCGGAGCTGGTCGACGTAGCCGGCCACCTGGTGGAACTTCTGCGTGCCGACGACGAGATCCACGTCCGGCAGGCGCTCGAGCACTTCATCGCCGATGCGTTGGGCCATGCAGCCCATCACGCCCAGCACCAGGTTGGGGTTGCGCTTCTTCAACGCGCTGAGGTGCGCCGCGCGGCCGAGCGCCTTTTGCTCGGCCATGTCGCGCACGCTGCAGGTGTTGAGCAGGATGACGTCGGCGTCGGCTTCGCGGGCGGCCAGGGTGTAGCCGCGTTCGGCCAACTGGCGCTGCACCTGCTCGCTGTCGCGCACATTCATCTGGCAGCCGTAGGTTTTGATGAAGACGGAGGGCATGTCGGTGAGGGGGAAATGGGACCCGGAACGATAGCAGGGCGCCGTGGCAACTGGCCAGCGCCTAATGCATGTGGGCGGCGTAGGCGTCGTCGAGCAGGCGCAGCCGCCGCGCGAGGTCGCGCGCGATGTTGAGGATGACGATGTTGAAGTCCTCTAGCGAGGCGTTGTAGAGGTGCTGGAAGGCGGCGGTGGGAATCTCCACGCAGGTGGTCGTTTCGAGCGAGCGCACGGTGGCTGCGCGGGGCATCGGCTCGACGATGCACATCTCGCCGAAGGACTCGCCCTCGTTCAGTTCGCAGAGCCGGACCTCGTCCGCGCTGCCGGAGTGCTTGACTACTTCCACCTTGCCCGTCCGGATGATGAACATGCTGTGGCCGGGCTCGCCTTCTTTGACCATCTCGGTGCCCGCTTCCACTTCGCAATGCACGGCTTCCTCCAGCATCACCTCCACCGAGTGATCGCTGATTCCGGCAAACACTGGCACTTTGAGAAGGTCTCGCTCCATACCCGGCAATATAACCGCCCGGACGGTGCGGTCCAGCGGGGAGGTGTGTCCAACTTCTGGCCTCTGGTCGTTTTTTCGGCGATGCCGCGCATGAGTCGACCCAAACTTCCAAAAAACAAGCTGGTGCCATTCCGCAAGCTGGGTAGGGTGATGAGTCCCCATGAAGACGATCTCCCGGGTCTGGCGTTACGGCGCCCGTTACAAGTGGTTCGCCATCGGCACGTTCGCGTGCGCGGTGATCGCGACGCTGAGCGGCCTGGTCTTGCCGCAGGCCACTCAGTGGATCATCGACGACGCGATCAAGGTGGGCGACTACGACGCGCTTCTGCCGCTGGCGCTGTTGGTGGCGGGGGCTTTCCTGGCGCGCGACGTCTTCAACAGCATCCGCATCCGGCTGAACAACTCTTTTGAGCAGCGGGTGATTTTTGATCTGCGCAGCGATCTCTACGATACGCTCCAGCGCTTGCCGCTGGGCTGGTACGACAACCGCAGCACGGGCGACGTGGTCACGCGGGTGGAGGGCGACGTGGCCGACATGGAGCGCGTGCTCATCGACGGCATTGAGCAGGGCTTGGTCGCGTTGCTGCAGGCGGTCATCGTGGGCGTCATCCTCTTTCTGAAGAACTGGTGGCTGGCGCTGCTCACGCTGCTGCCGATGCCGCTGCTGGCGGCCGGGGCGGCCTGGTTCACCTTTACCGCCCACCGGCGCTGGAAAAAGGTGCGCGCGGCCACTAGCGCGATGAACAGCTTGCTGGTGGACAACGTGCAAGGCGTGCGCCAGATCAAGAGCTACGCGCGGGAGCGGCGCGAGTTTGGGCACTTTCAGGAGCGCGCCCGCACGCTGCGCCGGGAGTGGATGAAGGTGATGCACATCTGGGCGACGTACAATCCCAGCATGATGTTCTTCACCTCGCTCGGTTCGGTCATCGTGCTCTACTTTGGCGGCTTGGCCGTGATGGACGGCGAGGGGTTGACCGAAGGCGAGTTCGTCAGCTTTCTGCTTTACGTGGGGATGTTCTACGAGCCGATCGGGCGGCTGCACCAGTTGAACCAGCTTTTCCAGCAGGGCCGGGCGGCGGGCGACCGCGTCTTTGAGGTGCTCGACACCGCGGCGGAGCGCTACGAGCCGGTGGGCGAGCCCGCCGAGCTCGCCAAGGTGCGGGGCGAGGTCGTCTACGAGGACGTCGGCTTTGCCTACCGGGAGGACGTCACCGTGCTGGATGGCATCAACATCACCGCCCGGCCGGGCGAGACGCTGGCGCTGGTCGGCCACACCGGCGCGGGCAAGTCCACCATCATCAACCTGCTCTTGCGCTTCTACGAAACCACCCGCGGCCGCATCACCATTGATGGCGTGGACATCGCCCGCCTGCCGCTGATGGAGCTGCGCCGTCACATCGGGCTCGTCAGCCAGGAGAGCTTCCTCTTCAACGGCACAGTGCGCGAGAACCTGCTCTTTGGCCGTCCCGGGGCGGACGAGGAAGCCGTGCTCGCCGCGGCCGCCGCCGCCAACGCGCACGGGTTTATCTCCGCGCTGCCGGAGGGCTACGACACCAACGTGGGCGAGCGCGGGGTCAAGCTGAGCGTGGGCGAGAAGCAGCGCATTTCCATCGCCCGCGCGCTGCTCAAGGATCCGCCCATCCTCATCCTGGACGAGGCCACCGCCAGCGTCGATACCGCCACCGAGCAGCTCATCCAGTCCGCGCTCAACCAGTTGCTGCGCGGGCGCACCTCCTTTGTCATCGCGCATCGGCTCTCCACCATTCGCCACGCCGACCAGATTCTGGTCATGCGCGACGGGCAGGTGGCGGAGAGCGGGCGGCACGAGGAGCTGCTGGCGACCGGCGGCATCTACGCCCATCTCTGCTCGGTGCAAGGCATGGATCGGATCGGCGACACCGACTTCGAGCGGATCTATCAGGAGGGTTGATTTCATGCCCCCATTTTGCCTGGGTTTTTGAGCCGCCGTTAGCGTTAGGTGCGCTAGGTGTGCTAGGTGCGTTCTTTTTTTTGCCGCGGGACGCTGCACCCGAAAAATGCGGCGTTTTTTTTGTTGAAGGCGCCGGATTGACGTCGGGGTACGCTTGTGGGCATAATGCTTGGGTAACGATGCTGGAAAGGTTTTCACGCAAAATACTGTGGACCGCGGCCGCCGTTTTTCTGGCGGGCGTCGTGCCGGCGTGGTGCGGGGCGGTGGCCTCCAAGACCAACACATCGGTCCTGGCCGCCAAGGAGCGGTCCCCGGCCCCGATCATCGCTCCCAAAGACGCCGCCGCCGTGCCCAAGACGCGGCCTCTGCTGCCGGACAACGACAGGTTGCCGCAAGGGGGCGGCCGGTTGTCCTCTGGAATGAGCAGTCTGACCAAAGAGGACCAGGATCAGCAGAGCAACTTCATGCGCGAGATGAACAAGAAGAAGGACTATAGCGACCGCTTCTTTAACCAGCGCAGCAAGCTGAACGGCCTCCACGGCGGCGAAGACATGGGCACCAACACCAGCCTCCAGGGCAAGACCTTCGAGCCTCAGAATAGCGAGTCGATGCGCTTCTTTGACCGCGAAACCAAGCTGGACAAAAAGTCGGCCTTTGGCGACAAGGAGTCTTCCCTCGGCGGGAAGACCTTCGAGACGAAAGCCTTCCGCTTTAAGAACCAGCCCGGCCTGCCGGAATTCGACCTGCCGCCGGCCAGTTTTTTTGAGGACAAGGCCTCACCGCTGGGCAGCCGGCAGAGTTCCTACGCCGCCAAGAAAGCCCGCGGTTTTGATCAGGTGAGCCGCCCCAAGGCCTACACCGGCCCGGAGGCGTTGCGCGCGCGGCAGGACATGCGCAGGGTCAATCAGGCCTTCTTCGAAGGCGCCCAGCAAGGCGAAGACGGCTCGATCAGCTTTGATCGCCTCCCGGACCGCCCGCTCAACATCGCCGAGGTCAAGAGCCTGCTCAACGAAGGCCACCGGTAGGTGGCGGATAGCGATGGAAAACACGCCCAGCGGTTCGCAGGTGAAGGGGCAAGAATACGGAAAGGAATTCGACGCTTATTGGAGTGATGTTCAAAGCGGCGCTTGGGATTCTCAATCGCGTTCCCGGAATGTGGAAGACCGGCGCCTCACGCCGACTGTCTTATTGTTCCTTCTCATTTTGTTCATTGTCTTCCTACCCCTTTTGCTTTGGGAGCTCGCTAAAGGAGGCTATCGGCGAATCCGCCTAATGGACAAGCAATGGGAGGATTTTGCGCCCACTCGAGACCAAATCGAAGCGGCCAAAGAATTTGCCCGGTACTTCGAAGCTAGCGGTAAACTAGAAGCTCTGGTGGAGCTGACCGCAAAGGATCCCGATGCCGCTCTAGAGCATTTTCCCTACGGGAGAATGAGCGATTACGATCACAGGCTGGAGCAAAACGAGCGGATTCTTTTTGCGAGATGGCCCGCCGAAAAAGCGTTCTTCCTTTATCGCGAAAGACAAATGCTGAAACAAATTGTGGATGCTTTTCTGGCACAAATCGAAACCGCGAAGGATTTTGAGATGTTTCTCATGGTTCGAAGTGATGACGAACTCGACGATTTCGCGGAGAGCTTTAAAGAGCGATTCCAGCAACCCGTTGATTGGACTTCCTTTTATGAGTTTACCAACCATTATAAGGCACGCGCGAACGAGCTAGCAGAAGATTCGGATTACGAGCGGAATTTTGACTCTTGCCTTGATGAGTACAAACGCAAGGTGGCGGAGGATCTGGAACAGCAAGGGTTCTGCCTGGTCGCTTTGAGCAATGGGCTCACCATCGTGGAGAAACATGAACATGAGCGGCTGGACCGTGCGCGTCAGCAGATGGGAGCGGGTCCTTTGATCGCGCTGTGATCCGCCGCCGGTACCTTGACGGCTACCGGGGCCAATGGCGTCGCCAAGCGAGAGTTGGATGGCGAGATTCTACGGCACCACGCTGAACTGCCCGCGGGCGGTAACTTGCGGGTAGTTGGCCAGGACCGCTTCCATCGTGTAAAGGCCCGGACTGGGGGCGGGGGTAAAGGTTTCCAGCGGGATATTCTGGCGGAAGCTGATCTTGTCCTTCGCGTTGATGATGGATTTGCCCACCGCCTCGACGAAGACTTTGTCGGCCGACCAGACGTAGACCACGTTGCCGGCCGGATCGAGCACGCGCAGGTCGAAGCGCTGGGCGTCGGGGAATTCGAGCGTGGCGGTCTTGTCGGTGTCGTTGATGACGCTGAAGGTGGCCGTGAGCACGGGCTGGGCGTCGGGCGCCTCCACCGACGGCGTCATCGAAACCGGATTTTCCTTAAAGTTGAGCTCGGTCTTGAAGCTTTTGAGGTCGAAGTCGTTGGCCTTGTTGATGCGGGAGGGATCGCCGCCAAAGATGCGAAAGCGCTTGCCGCCGGAGTCGATGAACTTCTGCGGCGTGGTGCGCTTGCTGGGGGAGACGTCAACGGCCAGGGCGGATTCGGCCGGCAGGGCCAACACGGCCAGCAGGGGGAGAAGGCGCAGCATCATGGTATTAGATAGGATATCGGCGGCGGCGTTCAAATCTTTTTGACAAAATGCGGCGTTTTTGTTACACAAGAACGCGTAAATAGTAATCCATCAATGCCGACTCCCTGCTCCATGCGCTTCTTTTCCTTGCTGTTGGCCGTCCTGGTTCTGACCGGGGCGGAGGCTTACGCCGCCACCAAGCGCCCCGAGATCGCCATGCGCTGGTACACGGAAACGGGCGAGCAGGGCCTCTCCAACACGCAGGCCTTCCCGGTCAAGATTGGCCGCCGCACCAAGATGCTCAAGAGCCCGCCCGTGGTGACCGAGACCGATATCCTTGGCGCTAACTTCACCCCTTTGGCCAATGGCACTTACCGTGCCACCCTCACGCTGAGCCGTGCCGCCGGGGTGGCGCTGAGCCTGGCCACCCGGGCCAATCAGGGGAGGGACTTGGTGGTGCTTTACAACAACCGGCCGCTTTACGTGGCCAAGATCGACACGGTGATTGAGGACGGCGTTTTTGTCGTGCCGCAGGGGATTTTTCCTCCCATGAAGGCGTTGATGGAGGAGATGGTCACCTACAACCGCCGGACGCGGAAGTTGGACGAGTAGGAGTCCCCCGGGGCCCGTGGCCCTGATTTTGCCGGGCGTTTTTTGCTCCCAGATGCCAAGTGTAATCAACTGCGGATAAGTTGATTAGCCGCTCTGATATACAAATAAATAAACAAAAGCGGCTTGTACTGGGCTGCGTTGACTTATTTATACATAACCATAAATTGCTGCAATATCAGGCGTTTCTGCAGATAAATCTCAGAGAAACCGGGAAAAAAGGATTGACCAAAATGGGATGAAATGTCAAAAAGTGTCACGAATTGGATTGAAAGTAAAGTAAGTGGCCCTAATGACCAGTCCCGTACGCGGTTCCTACCTGAGCACCTTTGAGCATTCCTTTGATGCCAAAGGCCGCATCACCGTGCCGAGCGACTGGCGGGGCGAGAACCACGAGCTCAATCTCCACGTCTTCCCGTCCAAGGACGGCTGCCTGAAGGTCTATCCCGAGAGCTGGCTGGCCCGGCAGATCGCCGAAATGGCCACGCTGAGCCTGGAGGACCCCCGGCGCAAGCAGATCGAGGCGCTCTCGCGCATCGCCCAGGCGGCCAAGCCCGACGCCAAGGTGGGCCGCATGATGGTGCGCGAGGGCCTGCGCCGCCACGCCGGACTCGGCAAGGAGGCCGTCCTCGTTGGCAGCGGCGACCACTTCGAAGTCTGGGACAAGCAGCAGTGGACCGCCCGGCCCGCGCAGGACCTCACCCTGGAGGACGCCGCCGCGGCCGCCGGAATCTGACCCCGCCATGAACTTCTTCAGGAAACACGACCATCCCAAGCCCGAAGCGGCCCGCCGAGGCGCGGCCCAGGGGCGGGGAGAGCCTGAGCGGCTCAGCGACAACAAGCTGATGCTGCGGAGAATTGTCGATCAGCTGGCCCGAAGCGGCCCGCCCTCGACGCGCGCAAGGGGCTAGTGCCGGTTCTTTGCGGGCAATGGAAGGCACCCCGGGCTCGGCCCGGAAGAACCCAACCACCCCCACGCAAAGACCCCCCGGATGAAAGGCAAAAACATGCTCACCCGCAGAATCATGCTGTGCGGCTTCAACGCCACCAAGGACCAGGACGGACGCACCGAAGGCGCGGCCGTCATCCGTCTGGCCCGCCGCAACGCCTACGAAATGGTCGGTCTGCGCCGGCCCCACTACAACCCGATGGCCGCCCCGCGCGCCACCTAAACCCCAACCTCACCACCCTGAAACCACGGAGGCAAGACTCGACCGACGGACCCCACGCCACGCCACCCCCGCCGGGCAGCCACGCCCCGGTGCTCCTGGGCGCCTTCCTGCTAGGGGCGCGCCCCCAACCCGGCGAACGCTGGGTGGACGGCACCTTCGGACGCGGCGGCCACAGCCAAGCCCTGCTGCAAGCGGGCGCCGAGCTGCTCGCCCTGGACCGGGACCAAGACGCCCAAGCCGCCGCCGACGCCCTCCAAAAACTCCACCCCCAGCACTTCTCATGGCAACACGCGAACTTCAACCAACTGGCAGCCGCCCTGCAAAGGCGCGGATGGGAGCGGATCGACGGGATCCTCTTGGATCTCGGGGTTTCGTCCCCGCAACTCGATACGCCCGGCCGGGGATTCAGCTTCCAGGCCGACGGCCCGCTCGATATGCGCATGGACCGCTCCCACCCGTCCACGGCGGCCGACTTGGTCAACCAGCTTGATGAAACCGAACTCGCCAGACTGTTCCGCCAACTCGGCGGCGAGCGCCAGGCCGGGCGCATCGCCCGCGCTCTCGTGCGCGAGCGCCGCAGCGCGCCCTTCACGCGTACTCTGCAGATGGCTGAGGCGGTGGCGCGGGCGGCGGGCCGAGCGCGAACTCGCCGCGTACATCCGGCAACGGCGGTCTTCCAAGCTCTACGGCTTGCCGTCAACGCCGAACCGGAAGCGCTGGCCGCTGTCCTCCCCCTTGGCACCCAACATCTACGAGCTGGCGGGAGGTTCGCGGTGATCAGCTTCCACTCCGGCGAAGACCGCGTGGTGAAGGAGTACTTCCGCCGCCACGCTGCCCCCTACCTGGACACCCCCCTTTACCCCAACAGCCAGCCCAACCCCGAGCACTACTACCGCGAGGTGCGCCGCCACAAGCCGAGCGAGGACGAAATCCAGAAAAACCCGCGCGCGCGCAGCGCCCGCCTGCGAATCGCCGTGCGCAACGAAAACGCGCTGCCCGCCTGAACCCTTCTCACCCCCCAACAACCCGCACTCTTAAAGGAACCAGAATCATGAGCCGCAACCGCGTCAAACACAGCCAGAGCCTCCAGTGGATGGTCGTCGTCAAGTATGTCCTCATCGTCGGGCTGATGTCCGTGCTCGGGCTCAGCTACATCCTCTGCAAGAACCAGATTATGCGCCTGGCGGCCGATACCGCCGAAAAGGAGAAAGAGCTGGCCGGCCTGGTCGAGCGCAACAAGCGGCTCTTTGCCGACATCAACCGCCTCAAGGCCCCCCGCGAGCTCCAGCGCCGCGTGCGCGAGGCCAACCTCGTCCAAGTCGTGGAACTGCCCCACGTGCGCCGCGACACCGGCGCCGGCGCCAGCCTCGCCCAGACCTACAGCCCCAACCTCCGCCCCGCCGCCCAGTAGCCGCCCATGATGCCCCAACGCCAGCGCGCCATCTACGTCTTCGTGTTCCTCGCCTTCGGGTTCACGCTGGTGTCGATGCGCCTGGTCAACATCATGCTGACCCAGCATGAGAAGTTTGTCGCCGAGGCCACCAAGAACCACTGGCGCAGCGTGGAGCTGCCCGCCCGGCGGGGCAGCATCGTGGACGCCAACGGCATCGAGCTGGCCCAGAGCTACCTGCTCCACGACGTCCGGCTCGACGGCGAAATCCTGGAAAAGCCCGAGCGGAACCTCCCGCGCGTGGCCGCCCTCCTGGACCTGCCGGTTTCCGATCTCTACGCCAAGTTCGATCCGGAGGACCGCTATCTGCTGCTGAAGAAGGACGTCGACGACGACACCGTCGAGGCGCTCAAGGCGCTCGAGCTGCGCGCGCTCATCTTCGAGCCCAATTACAAGCGCGCCTACCCCAACGGCGGCCTCGCTTCGCAGCTCATCGGCTTCATGAGCCACGAGGACAAGGGCGTGCTCGGCATCGAGAAGCTGATGGAAGCCCAACTGCGCGGCCGGGCCGGCAAGCGCCTCTACGAGAAGGACGGCCGCCGCCGCGAGATCGCCGCCTTCCGCCGCCGCGACGTGCCGCCGGTCGACGGCGGGGAAGTGATGCTGACCATCGACCTGGGCATTCAGCATGCGGTGGAGGAGGAACTCGACCGCCTGGTCGTGGAGTTTCAGCCCGAGCGAATCTACGCCGTGTGCGTGCGGCCCCAGACCGGCGAAATCCTGGCCATGGCCAGCCGCCCGTCCTTCAATCCGAG
The DNA here is from genome assembly GCA_038745425.1 of Verrucomicrobiota bacterium. GTDB lineage: Bacteria > Verrucomicrobiota > Verrucomicrobiia > Methylacidiphilales > UBA1321 > CAWUJC01. Next base: position 85,568 of record JBCDLL010000002.1, read on the forward strand.
CCAGCGCGACACGATCAAGCCCGCGCTGATGAAGAACTTCTGCGTGACCGATTCGCTCGAGCCGGGCTCCATCTTCAAAATCGTGCCGATTGCCGGCGCGCTCAACGACGGCATCGTCACCCGTCACACCCCGATCTACTGCGAAAACGGCCGCTTCTTCTTTGCCGGCCACTACCTGCACGACAGCCACCCGATCGAGGTTGCCACGGTCGAGGAGGTCATGCACGAGTCCAGCAACATCGGCATCGGCAAGATCACGCTCAACCACGGCGAGGAGCGGTTCAATTACTACCTGCGCGCCTTCGGCTTCGGCGAGAAAACGAACTTCCTGGCCGGGCAGGGCGAAAGCGCCGGCATCGTTCGCCCGGTGGACACTTGGGCGCGCATCGACGTCACCCGTATCCCGATCGGGCAGGGTGTTTCCGCCACGCCGCTGCAGCTCGCCATGAGCATGGCCGTCATCGCCAACGGCGGCAAGCTGATGCAGCCGATGCTGGTCAAGCAGATCCGCGACGCCGAGGGCAACGTGGTCAAGCGCGGCCTGCCCAAGATGGTGCGCCGGGTGATTAAGCCCGAGACCGCCCGCATCGTGGCCGAGATGCTCGAGGGCGTGATCGAAGAGGGCACCGGCACCAAGGCCCGCGTCATCGGCTTCCCCGCCGCCGGCAAAACCGGCACCGCCCAGAAGGCGGAGAACGGGGTCTACGCCGACGGCAAGTACGTCGCCTCTTTCTCCGGCTTTGTCCCGGTCGAGGACCCTCAATTTGTTCTGCTCATCATGGTGGACGACCCCAAGGGCGACGTCTACTACGGCGGCTCGGTGGCCGGTCCCGCCTTCAGCAACATCAGCCGTAAGATCACCCAATGCCTGGGCCTCGTGCCCGCCAACCAGCCCCGCGTGGTGCCGGGCGGCGAGGTACCCGTGGCCGTGCAGCACAACCCAAACCAGGAGCCCCGGCATGAAACTTATTGACCTGCTGGCGGCCCAGCCGCAGTACCGCATTGCCTCCGGTCCGGAATCGCGCCGGGTGGCCAAGCTGCGCTACGACTCCCGCCAGGTTGAGGCCGGCGACGTCTTCTTTGCGTGGAAGGGCAAGGCGACCGACGGGCACCGTTACATCCCCGATGTCTGCGAGCGCAGCGCCGCCGCCGTGGTCTGCGAGGACCCGGCCATGGCCAGCGGCGGCCACGACGTAACTTACGTGCTCGTGCCAAACGCCCGCCACGCGCTCGCGCGCATGGCCGCGGCCTACTTTGGCCGGCCCGACCGCAAGCTGAGCCTGATTGGCGTGACCGGGACCAATGGCAAGACAACCACCTGCTTCATTCTCAAGCACCTTCTAGCAGAAGATCCGGCCACGGTCGGCCTGATCGGCACCGTCCAGTACGAAGTGGGCGGGCGCATCCTGCCCGCGCGCCGGACGACGCCCGAGTCTCTCGATTTTCACGAGCTGCTTAGCCAGATGGCGAGCGCCGGTTGCGAGCACGTTGTGATGGAGGCTTCCTCCCACGCGCTCCAGCAGGGCCGGCTCCTGCCGGTGGACTTCCAGATCGGTGTCTTCACCAACCTCAGCCAGGATCATCTGGACTACCACGGCACGCTGGAGTCTTACCTCGAGGCCAAGACGCTTCTTTTCCGCAACCTCGACCGCGAGGTTGAGCCCGGCGTGGCCGTGCTCAACGCCGACGACCCGGCCGGCGAAGAGATCGCCGCGCGCCTCTCGCAGCGGGTGCGCCTGCTGCGTTACTCCACCGAGGGGCCGGCCGACCTGAGCGCCCGGGACATCACCTTCTCGGCCGAGGGCACCGCGGGCACGCTCGTGTGGGAGGGCCGGGAACACGCTTTCTCCACGCCGCTGGTCGGCAGCTTCAACCTGAGCAACACGCTGGCCGCCGCCGCCGCCGCCCTCGCGGCGGGCATCGGCATCGAAGCCGTCGCCGCCCGGCTGGACACCGTCCCCGCGGTGCCGGGCCGACTGGAGCGCTTCGTCTCCGGTGCCGGCTTCACCGTGGTGGTGGACTACGCCCACACCGACGACGCCGTCCGCAAGGCGCTGGCCAGCTTGCGCGGCATCACCCGCGAGCGTCTGATTGCCGTGGTCGGCTGCGGCGGCGACCGCGACCGCTTCAAGCGCCCCAAGATGGCGCAGGCCGCCGTGGAGGGGGCCGACCTCGCCATCTTTACCGCCGACAACCCGCGCGGGGAGGAGGTCGGCGCCATTCTCGAGGACATGGCCGCCGGCGTGCCCGAGGCCACCAATTACCGCACCATCCCGGACCGCCGCGAAGCCATCGCCGAGGCGCTCGCCCTGGCCGGACCGGGCGATGTCGTCTGCGTGGCGGGCAAGGGCCACGAAACCTACCAGGAAATCAACGGCATGTTCCTGCCCTTTGATGACCGCAAAGTCGTCCGCGAATTTCTCGATCTCCGCCAGACCTCATGACCCCGACCCCCCTCCATCTTTTGGCCGAGCGCTGCGGCGGGCTGCTTTTGAGCGGCCCGGCCGGGCGGGAGATTGCGCGCGTGGGCAAGGACACCCGCGACCTCCGGCCGGGCGATCTTTACGTGGCGCTCAAGGGCGAGCGCTTCGACGGGCACGCCTTTTTGCCGCAGGCGGCGGAAGCCGGAGCGGCCGCAGCGCTGGTCTCCGAGGCGCCGGAAGCGGGACTCCCCGCCGACTTCGGCTTGATCAAAGTAGCCGACACGCTGGTGGGCCTGCAGACCCTGGCCGGCGACTACCGCCGCCGCCTGTCCGCCCGGACCGTTGGCGTGACGGGTAGCTCCGGCAAGACCAGCACCAAGGAAATGATCGCCAGCGTGCTGCGGCAAAAGTTCGCCACCCGCGCCACCCAAGGCAACCTGAACAACCACATTGGCGTGCCCCTGACGGTGCTGAGCCTGGAGGAAGGCGACGCCTGGGGAGTGGTCGAAATGGGCATGAACCACCCGGGCGAGATTCGGCCGCTGGCGCGCATGGCCGCGCCGTTCGTCGGCGTCGTCACCAACATCGGTTCGGCCCACATTGAATTTTTCGAGGATCGCTCCGGCATCGCGCAGGAAAAGTCCGAACTGCTCATGGCGCTGCCGGAGAACGGCCTGGCCGTCTTCCCCGCCCAGGACGACTTTGCCGAGACCCTGCGCGCGCGGACCCAGGCCCGCGTCGTGACGGTCGGTGAGGGCGGGGACTGGCAGGCCGAGCGGATCGAGGTGACCACCTCCGGGATCGACTTCGACCTGGTCGGCCCGGGCGGCCGGGCGCGCGTGAGCCTGCCGCTCTTCAGCCGCCCGATGGTTTCCAACGCGTTGCTCGCCGCCGCCGTCGGCGCGGAAGCCGGGCTGAGCCTGGAGGAAATTGCCGCCGGTCTCGCCGCGGTCGAGCTGCCCGGCCAGCGGATGAAGGTCAGTCAACTCGAGGACGGCCGCTGGGTGATCAACGACGCTTACAACGCCAACGCGGATTCGATGCGCGCCTCGCTGCAGGCGCTGATGGAGATGCCCTCGGGTGGGCGCAAGACGGCGCTACTTGGTTCGATGGGTGAGCTGGGCGCGCGTTCGGCCGAGCTTCACCGCCAAGTCGGCCGAGATGCCGCCGAGCTTGGCGTGGACGCGCTCATCGTGATGGGCCCGGCTGCGGACGACATGCGGGCGGGTGCGCTCGAGGGTGGGCTTGACGGGGGCGCGGTGGCCGTGGCCGCCAGCCATGACGAGGCGGGGGAGCGCCTGTCACACGGATTTAAAACCACCGGCGACTGCCTGCTGGTGAAGGGTTCGCGATTCATGAAATTGGAAGAAATCGTGACCCAACTGGAAAGCGCAACCAAGCAAGAGACGACCTGATGCTTTACTATCTCCACCTCCTGAAAGATACGCACGAGCTGCTCGGCCCGCTGCGGCTGTTTGAATTCCTGACCTTCCGCGCGGTCGGGGCGGCTTCCACCGCGCTGCTGCTGAGCCTGATTCTTGGGCCCGTCGCCATCCGCCTGCTGACCCGCCTGAAGCTGGGCCAGCCGCTGCGCACGAAGGAGGAGGTCAACAAGCTGGCCGACCTGCACGGCGGCAAGCGCGGCACCCCGACTATGGGCGGCATCCTGGTGATCGGTGCGGTCGTGTTTAGCTCGTTGCTCTGGTCGGACCTGAGCAACGCCTACGTCTGGCTGACCATTTTCGCCATCGTGTGGCTCGGCGCCCTCGGCTTCTGGGACGACTACACCAAGGTGGCGCTGAAGAATTCCGCCGGCATCAGCGGCAAGACCAAGCTGGCGGGTCAGCTCCTGCTGGCGGTGATTGTGGCGGCCTTCCTTTACTGGCATCCGGCGATCTCGGATCACTTCGCCGTTTTCCACGTGCCTTTCGTCAAGGCGCGCGTGCTGGAGACCGCGCTGTTCGAGACCCCCTGGCTGCAAATCTACATTTTCTGCGCGGTTGTCTTCTACGCGCTGGTCATTATGGGCACGTCCAACGCGGTGAACTTGACGGACGGCCTGGACGGCCTGGCGATCGGCTGCACCTGCTCGGTCGCGGTCGTGTACGGCGCCTTCTGCTACGTCACGGGTACGGAAGCGGCCGCCACCTACCTGCAGCTTCCCTACGTGGCCGGGGCCGACGAGGTCACCATCTTCATGGCGTCGCTCTTCGGGGCTGGGCTGGGCTTTCTCTGGTACAACTGCCACCCAGCCAAGGTCTTTATGGGCGACACCGGCTCGCTTTCGATCGGCGGGGCCATTGCGGTGGTGGCCATTATCGTGCACCAGGAGCTGCTGCTGGTGCTGGCGGGCGGCGTCTTCGTGATGGAGGCGGGCTCGGTCATGCTGCAGGTCTTCTGGTTCAAGACGCGCAAGAAGCGCCTCTTTGCGATGTCGCCCATCCACCACCACTTCGAGCTCAAGGGCTGGAACGAATCCACCGTGACGATCCGGTTCTGGATTCTCGGCATCCTCTTCGCGCTGCTGGCGCTCTCCACCCTCAAGATTCGCTAGCGATGAACCCCTTTCTCAACCATGGAACTCAACGGAAAAAAGACGGTCGTGCTCGGCCTCGGGATTAGCGGCATGCAGGCGGCTACCTTCCTGCGCTCGAAAGGCGCCGATGTCCTCGTGCGGGACAACGGTGAAAGCGCGGCCCTGCGCGAGCGCGCCTCCACGCTGGCCGGCGACGGCATTTGTACCGAGCTCGGGGCGGACGTGGCCGACACGGCGGACTTCGACCTGGCCGTGCTTAGCCCGGGTATCCCGCTGCGCGCGCCGCTGGTCACCAACCTGACCGCCGCTGGCGTGCCGGTGATCGGCGAGCTGGAACTGGCCGCGCGGGACTGCGCCTGCCCGATGGTGGCCGTCACCGGCACCAACGGCAAGACCACCACCACCGAGCTGATCGCGGCCGCCCTGCGCGTGGCCGGCCGGCGCACCGGAGTGGCCGGCAACATCGGCACCGCGTTTACCCAGGCGGTGGCCGAGAGCGACGCCCTGGACGCCATGGTGCTGGAGGTGAGCTCGTTCCAGCTTGAGGCGACCCGGGAGTTCCGCCCGGGGGTCAGCGTCATGCTGAACCTGACCCCCGACCACCTGGACCACCACGCCTCGCTGGAAGAGTACCGCGCGGCCAAGATGAGGATTTTCCACAACCAGACCGAGGATGACGTTGCCGTGGTCAACGCCGAGCTGGAGCTGCCCGCCGACGTGCGCGCGCGGGTCGTCCGCTTTAGCGCTTACGGCCGGGACGCGGATTACACCCTGGCTGACGGCACCCTACTGGCGCGGGGCGAGCCGGTCATGAAGCAGGAGGAAACCAACCTCTTTGGCTTGCACAACGCGGAAAACCTCCTGGCCGCGCTGGCCGCGGTCGAGGCAATGGGCGCCGACCGCGCGGCCGCCGTGGGCGCCTTCCGTGCCTACCGCCCGCAGCCCCACCGCTGCGAGCCGGTCGGCGACGTCAACGGCGTGCGCTACCTCAACGATTCCAAGGCGACCAACATCGATGCACTCGACAAGGCGCTCCTTTCCATGACGCGGCCGGTGGTCCTCATTGCGGGCGGCAAGGACAAGGGCCTGGACTTCGCCCCGTTGACGAAGCTGGTCGGCGAGCGCTGCCGCCACGTGCTGCTGACCGGCGAGACCGCCCCCAAGCTGATGGAGCTCTGGGGGCAGGCGTTTGACTGCGAGCGGTGCGACGACCTGGCCGCGGCGGTTGCGCGGGCGCGGGAGCTCGCCCGGCCCGGCGACATCGTCCTGTACTCGCCCGGTTGCTCCAGCTTCGACGCCTACGCCAACTACGCCGAACGCGGCAACCATTTCCGCCGGCTCGTGGAAGAGCTGGCCGCCAAGGAAACCAATTAGACCCGAAAACCAACCCCACCCCCCCAACCAAAGGAAAGAAAATGGAAGAAGAAAACTACAATGAGACGGGCGGCCTTCGGCTGATGACCGTCTTTATCGTCGTGCTGTTGCTGCATGTCCTCGTGATCGGCGGCATCAGCGCTTACCACTACATGGCCAACAACGGCGACGTCATCGCCGAAACCGACGGCAGCTTCGACGCGCTCCCGGACGACTTCAGCGATGATTTTGCCGAGGAAACCGTGGTGGCGGAAACCGGGCTGGCCCCGGCGCCAGAAGCTAGCGGTCGCCTGAGCCTGAGCCCGCGCGACCAGTTCGCGATGATCCCGGACAACAGCCCGCAGGCGGCCCCGGTGGACAACTCCTCCCCTGCGCCGACTCCGACCCGCCGGCCGGAACCGGCCCCGGCTCCCCGCACAGCCAGCGCCGAGACCAACGTGATCGACCTGGACGCGCCCGCGCCCGCGGCGCCCGCCCCGGCTCCGCAGCCGGAAGCGCCCGCCACCGTCGCGGCGGCCACGGGCACCTACACGGTGAGCAAGGGCGACACGCTCTGGAGCATCGCCCGCCAGCACAAGATGAAGGTGAGCGAGGTGAAGAGCCTCAACAGCCTGGACAGCGACGTCATCCGCATCGGCCAGACCCTGAAGGTCACCGGCTCGACGGCGACAGCGGCCGCCCCGGCTCCCGCCAGCACGCCCGCGCCTGCCCCGGCCCCGGCGACGGCCGTCGTGACCGAAGTGGTTCAGGCCACGGTCCCGGTCATCGACCGCTCGACCTACGTGTATGACGGTGCCGAACCCACCGCCCCGGTCCCGGCCGCAGCCAGCGCCCAGACGCACACGGTGGCCAAGGGCGAGACGCTGTGGCGGATCGCGCGCCAGTACAAGACCACGCCCGCGGCCATCGCCAACGCCAACGGCATCACCGACCCGAGCAAGGTCAAGATCGGCACCACGCTACGGATTCCGAGTTCGGACGCCCGCAACGCGGTGAGCGCCCCGCCGGCCACGCCGGCCGCCTCCGCGCCGAGCGCCGATCTGGTGATGAACCGCTAAGGCCCGACTCCCACACCACCGCACAATGCAACGCCAAGTCGCCACAATTCTTCTGATTTGCGTGCTCGGGCTGGTCGCCATGGGGCTGATCATGCTTTTGAGCATCGGGGGGAAGTTTGCTTCGGGGGAGGGGACCGAGATGTGGTCCTACTTCAACAAGCAGGCGATGTGGCTGCTGCCCGCCACCATTGTGTGCATCGTGGCATCGCGGTGGGATTATCAGGAACTGGTCCGGTACGCGCCCTGGATTTTGGGGGCAACGTACATTCTGTTGCTGTTGGTTTTCGTCCCCGGGTTGGGGCGCGAAGCCCTCGGCGCGTACCGCTGGATCAGTGTGGGCGGCTTTAACTTCCAGCCCTCGGAGCTGGCGAAAGTGGCGCTGGTGCTCTGGCTGGCCTACTGGCTGAGCCGGCAGCAGCGCAACCTCCGCCACTTCGTGCCAGGCTTCCTCATCCCGGCGGCGGTCCTGGGCACGCTGGGCATGATCACGGTGGCGCAGCACGACCTGGGCGTCACGGCCGTGCTTTGCTTCCTCTTTTTTGTGGTGATGTGGACGGCCGGTGCGCCCAAGCGTTACCTGTTGCCGATCCCGCCGGCGGCGGTCGGCGGCATTCTCACGCTCGCGGTCTACAACCCGGAGCGCATGGGCCGGCTGATGGCCTTCATGGACCCGGAGAAGTACAAGATGGGCGACGGCTTCCAGCCTTGGCAGGCGCTGGTCGCCTTTGGCTCGGGCGGCCCGATTGGGGTCGGCCTCGGTAACAGCCGCCAGAAGTTCGACTTCCTGCCGGAACCACACTCGGATTTCATCTTCCCCATTCTGGGCGAAGAGCTCGGCCTGTGGATGGCCCTCGCGGTCGTGACGACGTTCCTGGTGATCACGCTTTGCGGGGGCTGGATCAGCCTGCACGCGCCGGATTCCATGGGCATCATGGTGGGCACGGGCATCACCGCGATGATCGCGATCCAGGCCACGGTTAACCTGATGGTGGTGACTTCCATGATGCCGACCAAGGGCATGCCGCTGCCCTTCATCAGCTACGGCGGCTCCAACCTGGTCCTGTGCTTCGGCGCGATCGGGGTCCTTTTCAACATCGCCCGCCAGGGCGTGGAAATCCAAAACGTGAAACAGGGGCGCGCGCAGCTTCCGCCCCACCTCAGCCCGAGAATGTGACGCCATGAGCCTGAAGATAGCCATTGCTTGCGGAGGCACGGGAGGACACCTCTTCCCGGGGCTGGCTGTGTCCAAAGAGCTGCAGAACCGCGGCCACGAGACGGTCCTGCTGGTCTCGCCCAAGCAGATTGACGCCATCGCGCTCAAGGGCAGCGGGGAGAAGTCCCACTCGCTGCCGAACATGGGCTTCCCCGGCCTGTTCAACCCGAAGGTGCTCAAGTTTGCCTGGACGCTCTGGCAGAGCCGCCAAGCCTGCAAAAAGATTTACCGGGAGTTCCAGCCCGACGCCGTCCTCGGCATGGGCGGGTTCACCTGTGCGGTGCCGCTGATGCTGGCCGGGCAGATGGGCAAGCCCACGCTGATCCACGACTCCAACGCTTATCCGGGCAAGGTCACCCGCCTGCTCGCGCCCAAGATGACCAAAACGCTGCTCGGCTTTGAGGACTGCGCGCAGCATCTGCCCAACGCCAATTGCGTGACGGTCGGCACGCCGGTCCGCCAAGGGCTGGAGCGCATCGACCGCGCCGCCGCCGCCGCCCAACTGGCCATGGATCCCGCCAAGTTCACCGTGTTGGTGATGGGCGGCAGCCAGGGCGCGCGCGGCATCAACGATGTGATCATCAAAACGCTGGCCATCTCGCACGAGCTGGCCGACCGCGTGCAGTTCCTCCATCTGGCCGGGCCCACCGACGCCGAGACCGTCGCCCAGCAGTATGCGGAGCAGCCCTTCCAGTACCGGGCCGAGCCCTTTGCCTCCGCAATGGAGCTTTACTACAGCCTGGCCGACCTGGTGGTGGCACGCTCCGGCGCCAGTAGCCTGAACGAGACCGCGCATTACGGCCTGCCCAGCCTGCTCATCCCTTACCCCTACGCCGCCGACGACCACCAGGCGCTCAACGCCGCCATCTTTGAGCAGGCGGGCGCCGCCCTGGTGTACGCGCAGCACGAGCTCGACGCCGAGACCCTCAAGCGTGACCTGGTCGAGTTCCTCGGGGACGAAACCAAACGCTTTAACATGAGCCGGGCCGCCCAAGCCCTGGCCGGGACCAACGCCGCCGCCGCCGTGGCTAACGAAGTGGAAGCATGCGTCCAGAACTAAAAGAACAGATGCGCGAACTCCTGGCCCAGCCCGGCCGGCGGGTCCATCTCTTGGGCGTGGCCGGAGCCGGGATGACCGGGCTGGCCCGCCTGCTGGTGCATCTGGGCCTCGAGGTCAGCGGCTCCGATTTGCGCAACACCACCGCCACTCGGCAGCTCGAAGAGCTGGGCGTCAAGGTCTACAAGGGGCACGAGGCCGCGCAGGCCGAGGGCGCGGACCTGCTCGTTTACTCCGCCGCCGTGCGACCGGAAAACCCCGAGCGCCGCTACGCCGAGGAGCACGGCATCCTCACCGCCGGCCGGGCGGAATGCCTTTCCGTTCTAAGCGAGAAGAAGAAATCCATCGTGGTGGCCGGCATGCACGGCAAGACGACCTCGGGCTCGATGCTCACCTACGTCCTGCGCGTGGCCGGCTGGCGTTGCTCGCACTATATCGGCGCGGACGTCCCACTGCTGGGCGCGAACGCCACCTGGGACGAAGGCGAACACCTCGTGATCGAGGGCGATGAGAGCGACGGCACGATCCAGCTGTACCGCCCCTACGCCAGCATGCTGCTCAACATCGAGGAGGAGCACCTCGATTTCTACCGCGACATCAGCAAGATCATGGAAGTTTTCGGCCGGCTGGTTGAACAGACCAGCGAGCGCGTTGTCTACTGCGCAGACAACGTCAACGCCGTGCTGCTCTGCTCGCACCGCCCGCACGCGGTCGGCTACGGGTTCTCCGAGCTGGCCACCTACCAAATCATCGACACCCGCAGCGAGAACTTCTCCTCCCGCTTCAAGCTGCTCAAGAACGGCAACCTCCTCGGCGAAATCACCGTCAACGTGCCGGGCATCCAGAACGTGAGCAACTCCGCCGGAGTCGCCGCCATGGCTACCGAGCTGGGCGTGCCGTGGGAATGCATCGTCGAGGCGTTGGGCGAATTCAAAGGCGCGCGCCGCCGCTTCGAGGTCAAGACCACGGGGCCGGACTTCATGGTGGTCGACGACTACGCGCACCACCCGACCGAGGTCAAGGCGACCCTGGCGGCCGCCCGCAACAGCGGATGGAAGCGCGTCATCGCCCTCTTCCAGCCCCACCGCTACAGCCGCACGCAGGCCCTGATGGACGATTTCGCTCCCGCTTTTGCCGATTGCGACCTCCTCTTCTTAACGGACATCTACGCCGCCAGCGAAACGCCATTGCCGGACGTGAGCGGCGAAATCCTGGCCGACCGCGTCCGCCAGGCCGGGCACGCGCAGGTGGAGTTTGAGGCCGACCTGCGCCGCCTGCGCCGCCAGGTGTCGCGCACCATCGAGCCGGGTGACTTGGTCCTGACGATGGGCGCGGGCGACATTCACCAAGTGGCGACCGACCTGGCGAAGGAGCTTTCCGCCTACCAGGAGCTGCGCCACGAGCTGCGGGCCGAGAGCGTGTTGCAGCGCCAGGAGCCGATGGCCAAGCACACCAGCTTCCGCGTGGGCGGCCCGGCCGATCTCTGGTTCGAACCGGCCGACGAGGAGGATCTGGCCAAGGGCTTGGCCTACGCGCACAGCCACGAGATTCCGGTCACTCTGATCGGCCGCGGGACCAACCTGCTGGTGCTCGATGGCGGCATCCGCGGCATGTGCGTGCACCTCGGCCAGCCCAAGTTTACCGAGACCAAGGTGCTCGACGGCGAGCGGATCTACGCCGGCGCCGGGGCTCGGCTGAAGCAGCTCTGCGGCGCGGCGCGCAAGGCGGGCATCGCCGGACTGGAATTCATGGAGGGCATTCCCGGCAACGTCGGCGGCGCCCTGCGGATGAACGCCGGCGCCATGCAGGGCTGGACGATGGAGGTGGTCGAGTCCATCCGCTCGATCGACATGCTCGGCACCATCCACACCACGCAAGCCGCCGACCTCGAGGTGCGCTACCGCAGCGTGCCGCACTTTGCCGAGCACATCGCCCTGGGCGCCACCTTCAAGGGCCAGCCGGGCGACGCGGCGGACATCGCCGAGCGGGTGGAAGGCTTCAGCGGCAAGCGCAAGGGCAGCCAGCCGGCCGCCAGCAGCGCGGGCTGCATCTTCAAGAACCCCGAAGGCACCGGCGCGGGCAAGCTCATCGACGAACTCGGCCTCAAGAACTTGAATGTGGGCCCGGCCCGCGTCTCGGAGGTCCACGCCAATTTCATCGTCAACGACGGCGGCGCCACTGCGGCCGAGGTGCTTGAGCTGATTGCGGAGGTTCAGCGCCGGGTTCGCCAGGCCCGGGACATTGAACTGGAAACCGAAGTCGTCGTGCTGGGAGAACAGGCATGAGCGAGAAGCTGGAGCACATCACCGTGATTGACGGCGGCCCCTCGGCCGAGCGTGAGGTGTCGCTGCGTTCCGGCGCGGCGGTGCGCGAAGCCCTCCAGGAGGCCGGTTACGCGGCGGAGGAGCTCGTCATCGACGGGCCCGATTTTGTGCTGCCCGCGGGCACGCAGCTC
>JBCDLL010000003.1:0-93233 GCA_038745425.1 Verrucomicrobiota bacterium
CACCCGCGCTTCCTGGCGCGGCTGCTGCGCGAGGTCGCGGGGCTGCAGCGTCTTGAATCCGCCGCCGACCAGCAGATGGCCCAAGTCCTCCCCCTGGAAGGCCCGGCCACGACGCCCTAGAGCTTATTACAAAAGTCCCGCGTACCCGCGCCAGTTGGATTTTGGCCGCTGGGCTAGGCGCGACGAGGGAGCTTATCAAAATTGATAAGTGACCGAGGAGCAACACCGCCCAGCGGTCAAAAGACACTAGCCTTGAAAAGGTTGCGGTTCTTTTCCGTCGTGGCGTTGTCGTTCGTCAGTCACAGGTATATTTGATACCTGCTCCTTTCTCTCTTCTAGCCACGGCGGAAAACTCCTCGCAACGCGGGCCGCGTGGGACTTTTGTAACAAGCTCTAGCGGAGCGCCCGCCGGGCCCGCCGCCAAGGGTCGATTTGCGTCCGGGCGCGATTCGCGCCACTATAAGGGGATTTTATGAGCAAGCCGCCCCCCCAGCCTGTAGACCTCCCCTCGGTGGCCGACGAGCCCTCCGCCGAGCGCACCGCCTTCCTGCGCTACCCGGCCAGCACGCTGAGCCCGCGGATCGTGCCGACGGATCTGACCACCTTCAAGACTCACGGCGTCTCCCGCGTGCAGAAGGACGCCGCCCAGCGGCTGGTGCAACTGCGCGAGCAGTACATGGCGGTGGTCGACGAGTTCAACTGGAACAAGCTCGTCTACGAGAGCACCTTCGCCTTCGAGCCCGTCGTCGGCGAGGTCTATCACCTCTATCGCGACACCGAGACGGGCGGCGCCGCGCTGCGCCTCTCCATGATCGGGCCGGGCGAGTGGAACAAGCCCTTTGTCGCTAGCCTGCGGCTTAACTTTGGCGGCCAGTGGGAGCTGGTCGAGGCGGCGCCGGAGTTCGACCTCAACCGCCACATCGATTTGCTCGAGGCCGAAGCCCAGCAGAAGCAGCTCGTTTCACCCGCCTAGGCGGGCTCCTGGTTCAAGTCAAACAGGGCGCGCTCCTCGGCGGCGAGCTGTTCCTCGATCTGCCGGGCGGTTTCTTTCAGCTTTTCCAGATAGGCGCCTTCGTCCGCGCCCTCCGGCAAGTACGAAAAGGCGACGGCGGCGACCACGCGCTTGTGGTAGCGGATCGGCGCGCCCAGGCTGGTGCTGATTCCGTAAAGCTTGCCGTCGATCCGGGCGTGACCTTGCCGCCGGAATTCGTCCAGTTGGGCCTGCATCGCCTCCAGGCTGGGGTAGGGCGCCAAGTCGCGGCCGGCAAAGAGCCGCTCGATCTCGCCCGGCTCAAGCTGGGCCAGCAGCATTTGCCCGATGCTGGAGCGCAGCACCGGATGGGGAAACTTGGCGCCGAGGGATTGCGCCGTGCTTTGTCCCGGATGGTGGTAGTAGAGGTAGGCCACCGAGCGCTTCCAGAGCACGCCCAACGCCACGATGCAGTCCAGCGCGTGCCGGGTTTCCAGCACGGGCGCGGCCGCGTGCAGGATGCCGGAAGCCCGCAGGCTCTGCGCGGCCAGGATGTGAAAGCCGCTGCCCACGACAAATTTGCGCCCCTTGGTTTGCTCCGCCATGCCCGCCATGGCCAGGCTCTTGAGGATGCGGTTGGCGCGGGTGCGGTCCACGTCCATCAGCTCGGCCATCTCCATACTGCCGACGGGGCGCTCGCTGGTGGCCAGCCACTGCAGGCACTCCACCGCGGCCAGGATGCTCTTGTTCGGCTGGGAAAAGCTTTGCCGGGGGGAGGAGGCGGGATCGGTCGGGCTCGGGGTCATCGTGAGTGGCAGCCTCGCAGCATAGCCACCACCGGCTTGACCTGACAAGCGCGGGCGTCCCTTCGGCCGGCTTTATCCGGGGCAAGGGCACAGTGGCGCGGCATTGAGTCGTCTCCGAAGCAAGGGAGAGGGCCATCTCTTGGTTTGAGCAGCCTTGCGAGAAACCATAAATATACGCATAAGTATTTTAAAACAGGAGCTTTTGATGTCATTTTGAGATTTTAAAAGAATATTTATTTGACAAATAGCATCAACTGAGCGATTGTCTTCCTGTTCCTGGAGCCAACGTGGCTTACGGCCAGACCCGCCCAGGGCAAGAAGCTCTTTTACCAGAAACGCACGGTTTTGGGCCCAACGGCCGACGGCGTCCGAAGGCAAGGTCATGAGTTTTGGCGGTCACCCGCGAAGACTTGAGGGGTAAGAGGAACGCCACTGCTCCTTTCCAAGTTTCCCGCCACCGCCCGGACGTGTCGCCGGCCCGCGAGCCCTGCCCGCGCACCAAAGCCTCTCCGCTTTGCCAATAATGAGGGGCCGAAACCGAATTCGTGATCCGCGCCGCCGAGCCAAAAAAACGGGGGCGCCGGGCCAAATCCACGTCCCCCTCCCAAGATTAAAAGAGACGCCGACGTCTCCGTGACAACTTGGTGTCAACGGCGGGAAGCAGTGGCGGGCCGACCCAGGGCCGGTTACCTTTCCAGAATGAATGCGCGCCACATGACTCTTCAGCGCCACTTGCTGGAACAGCAACTCAAGACCCACCACGTCATCAGCGAGCTCACCATCCTCTTCGCGTTGGTTTCCTTTGCCTCCAAGATCATGGCGCTGGAAATGCGCCGCGCGGCGCTGGCCGGCGAGCTGGGCCTGGTCGGCAGCCAAAACGCGACCGGCGACGCCCAGAAGAAGCTCGACGTCTACGCCAACGAGACCTTTATCGACGCGCTCAGCCAAAGCGGCCTGGTCGCCGGCATCGTCAGCGAGGAAAGCGAGAAGCTCAACGTGATCGCCTGCGGGAAAAGCTCGCGCTACATCGTCTGCATGGACCCGTTCGACGGCTCGAGCAACACCGACGTCAACGGCGTGGCCGGCACCATCATCGCGATCTACCGCAAAGCCGAGGGCGGTTGCGAGAACCTGGAGGAGGACCTCATCCACCGCCATTGCGCGCTGGTCGCCTCCATCTACGTGATGTACGGACCGAGCACGATCTTTGTCTACACCGCCGGGGACGGGGTTGACGCCTTTACCCTGGAGCCGCACATCGGCGAATTCCTGCTCAGTCAATCGGGCATCAAGTGCCCGCCCCAGGGCAGCTACTTTAGCGCGAACACCGCGCACCAGCAGGACTGGGCCGCCCCGATCCAGCGCTACGTGGAGCAGGTCACCCGCCAGGAAACGGAGGGACACCAGCCCTACAGCCTGCGCTACGCGGGCGCGATGGCGGCGGACCTCCACCGCAACATGCTCGAAGGCGGCATCTACCTCTACCCGGCCGACGCCCACCACCCGGAAGGCAAGCTGCGCTACTTCTACGAGGTCGCGCCCATGGCGATGATCATGGAGCAAGCTGGCGGCCGCGCGGTCACCGGGGTCAAACCCGGCGAGCGCGTGCTGGAAATCCCGCTCCACGCCATCCACCAGACGACGCCTTTGGTCATCGGCAGCAAGGAGGAAGTCGACCGCTTCGAGGCCACCCTGGCCGCGTGCGGCGACCGCTAGGCCACCGCGCGCTTGATGCCGTAGTAGCGCTCCGGGCTGCCGACGATCTCGCGCTCGGGCGCGCAGGCGATCTTCTCGTCCTTGGAATCGTAAGGCAGGGTGTGCAGCACGTAGCGCAAGGCGTTGATGCGGGCGCGCTTCTTGTCGTCGCTTTTCAGGCAGGTCCAGGGGGCGTAGTCGGTGTCGGTGCGGGCGAGCATGTTCTCGCGGGCCTCGGTGTACTCCTTCCACTTGCCCTGGCTGGCTTTGTCCATCGGGCTGAGCTTCCACTGCTTGAGCGGGTCGACCTCCCGGGCCTGGAAGCGCTTCTTCTGCTCCTCGCGCGAGACGCTGAACCAGAACTTGAAGATGGTGATGCCGGAGTTGACCAGCATGAGCTCGAACTGCGGCACCGAGCGGATGAACTCCTGGTACTGCTCCTCGGTGCAGAAGCCCATCACGCGCTCCACCCCCGCCCGGTTGTACCAACTGCGGTCAAAGAGGCGGATCTCTCCGGCGGAGGGGAGGTGGGCGACGTAGCGCTGGAAGTACCACTGCCCGGTCTCGTAGCGGGTGGGCTTGGGCAGCGCCACCACGCTGGCGCCGCGGGGGTTGAGGTGCTCCATGAAGCGCGAGATGGTGCCGCCCTTGCCGGCGGCGTCCCGGCCTTCGAAGATGAGGACAAGCTTCTGGCCGGTCTCCTGGACCCAGCGCTGCATCTTGAGCAGCTCAATCTGGAGCTCGGTTTTGAGCGCCTCGTACTCCTTGCGCTTCATCTTGGGAGGGCCGCTGTACCGCCGCTCGTCGCTGTCCTTGTGTTTCTTGCCCATAAGTTCAGCAAGATGGCCGATGGAAGTCATCACGCCAAGTCCGACCTTTGCGCCCATGCGTTACAATCAGGTGACGGCGGGGCGGGTCCGCCCGCGCGGAAGTCGGCTTTACTTGCCGGCGTGCCGGTTCATGACCAGCGCGTTCTGGCCGGAGGCGTGCAGCACCAGGTTGCCCTGGCGGTCGAGGAAGAGGATCATGCCGTCGGTCTCGATTTTCTCCTCGAGCAGCTTCTTGAGCCGACCCGCGGTGATGAGCCGGGCCTCGCCCGCGTGCTTCACAAAGAGCCGTCCCTTGTTGTCCTTGGTCAGGAAGGCGGGCATGCCCTGGTAGCGGAACTCCACTTCCTGACCGGTCTCGACGCGCTTGGCCAGCTCCGGCAGCAGCACCATCCCGTAATGGAAAAGCGGCGGCTTGCTCCAGGTGGCTTTGAACTCCTCCTTGCTGCCGTCGTAGTCGATCCAGGCGGAATTGAGGAAGGCCTTCTCCCGGGCCACGCTGGCGAGCGAGAAGGTCGGTGCGGCCACGCCGTCGAGGTCGCCGGACGGGGCCGGCATGGAGGCGTCGGTGCTCGCGAGCAGAACATCAGCCGTG
Organism: Verrucomicrobiota bacterium; assembly: GCA_038745425.1. Classification (GTDB taxonomy): domain Bacteria; phylum Verrucomicrobiota; class Verrucomicrobiia; order Methylacidiphilales; family UBA1321; genus CAWUJC01. The sequence goes on from JBCDLL010000003.1 coordinate 4,894, forward strand.
GAGGCGGTAGTGACGGCACCGGTCTCCGCGGTTTCAGGTGCGAGGTTGGGCAGCTCGGTCAGCTCGGGTAGGTCTTGGCGGCTGGTGGTCAGGTCAGCGAAGAGGCCGCTCGTGGCCATGGCCTCCTCGGCGCGGCGCTCGTCCCGCAGCGAGGCCACGTACATCGGGATCTGCATCAGGTTCAAGCGACCGCCGGTGATCATCGGGTCCAGCCGGGGCAGCTCGGTTGCCACCCGCACGTGGCGCCGCAGCGGGGCGGGCCCTTGGGTGGCGATGGCAATCGGGCCGGACGAGGCGCGCTCCTTCACGGGCAGATCGTCACCGCGGTTGGGGTCGTAAAAGGAATCATCCGCGGCCACCGAGGGGGACTTGGACGGAGTAGCGGCCACTTCGGGGGCCTCGGGGCCGTTCACCGCCAGGTCCTCGCCGTGGAGGTAGACGGGGTCGAAGAGGTCGGCCGTCAGGTCGGGCAGATCGTCGCCGAGGCGGATCGCCTTGCCGTGGATGACCTTAAGGGGAAGCGCCTCGTTGGGCCGAGTAATCAGGTTGCCATTGACCTGGATTTTGGGGCCCGCCTGGAGAGCGGGGGTGCCTCCGAGCGCCAGGGCCGCCCCCAGGGCGAGCGTGGTCACAATCGAATGGCGATGGGGGCGTTGGTCGGGCAACTTCTTCTCGCTTTCGGTGTAAGTTTGATTCTTACCCAAGCTTGATTAGCAAGTTGTCGCCATTTTTACGTAAAAAGCCTGAACGTCAATGTTTTTCCACATTATGCAGTGAAAAAGTTGCTGCTATCACGTTATTCACCGACAAGACTTCGTGGTTACAACCGATATCCCGCCTCCTGGAGGAGTGGCACCAGGGCTTCGGTTGGCAGGCCGATGACGTTGTGCGCGCTTCCGCTGATTCCCTCGACAACCAGGCTGCCTTGATCCTGGAAAGCGTAGGCACCGGCCTTGTCGAGCACCGGGACTTTTTCGAGATAATTGTTGATTTGATCCGGCGAGAGCGACCGGAACCGGACAACGGTACGCACGGATTTGATGGCCGCGTCTTGACCGGACAGCGCAAACCCCAGCGCGGTGAGGACGGTGTGCTCCCGCCCGCTGAGCCGCGACAAGTAATCCCGCGCCTGGTCCAGATCACGGGGCTTGCCCAGACAGCCCCCGTCCAGAATCACCACGGTGTCGGCCGCGATGATGGCGTGGCCCGGATAGGCGGCGCGCGCGGAATCCAGCTTGGTGCCGACATTGTGGTGGGCCAGCTCCTCCGGCTCCAGGTCGTGATCGCCGTCCTCGGCCAGCTCGCGGTCGGGCGGCGCGTAGCCGTCAAATTCCAGGCCGAGGCCGGCCAGGAGCTCGCGCCGCCGGGGGGAGGTGCTGGCCAGCAGCAGGGGCGGTGGAATCAACGCCGATGGCATGCGGGACCCTACCTGGCCTCCCGCTGGACCGGGTTGCCTTCGGACGGCCCGCTTGCTTCGGAACCGGTTTGAGCACCGGGAGCCGACTGCCCGCTGACGGCTTCGGCCTCCTGCATGCTGCCCAGGGTCTGGGCCTTTTGCCACTGGGTGGAAAAGACAAAGAGCTCGCCTCGCTCCGGGTCGTACTCGGCCACGGCCCTTCCATCAATCGTCGTCCAGCGCGGTTGGCCGCTCCTGTCCTTCAACCACCGAGTGCCGCGGGCGAACTGGAGGCGTATGTTGTTTGCGATGCCGGGGGTGAGCGGCGTGCGTTGCCCGTTAATCTGGGCCAGCACCAGCGAGTTTTCCTGGAAGTGGAGGTTATAGAGGCGGTTTCCCTTGGCGTATTGCGCGGCAAAGTCCGCGCCCGGGACCGGTTTGATCTCGCCTTGAGGGGCGCCGTACTTCTTCGCAGCTTCTTGCGGGCTGATGCCCAGTTGCGCCGTCGCCGGCAGCGCCCAGTTCAAAGCCAAAACCGCGGCCGCAAATCGAAGGGGAATTCGCATCCTTTTCAGCATATTGTTTTTGGCGTCCGGTACAAGGCAACCTTCGGGTTCAGGGAAAGAAGTCGCCGCGGGAAATGCCCCAGACCATCCCCAAGCTGAGGGCGGCCATCCAGAGGAGGGTGGCCCATTCCGTCCGTGGACGGGAGAGGGAGTCGGCCGGACTCCGGAAGGCCAGCCAGAGGGCGAAAAGCGGCAGGTAGTAGCGCACCTCGATCAACGGCAGCGGCAGCAGGCTGAGAAAAGCGATCCAGTACAGGTGGTAGAAGCGCCGCTCGCCCAGAGGCGTGACCCACAGGCTCAGCAATGACCAAGCAACCGGCACAAAGGCAAGTACGCGGATCCAGTCTTGGCGGAACATTTCCACCAGCGCCGCATTGCGCAAAAAGTAGTGCGGGCTGAATTGGTTGTAGGGATGGCTGTTGTGGAAGGTGGTCCAATAGAGGAGGAAGCCCAGCACCAGCAGCAGGGCGGAGGCGACCGGCGCACGCCTGAGCTGGCTCCAGATCCGCCGGATTCGTCCCAAATGCCAGGGCAGCCAGAGGATCCAAAACACCATCAGCATGAACCAGAAGTTGCTTAGGTTAAGCGTGATGGACTGGCGCTCGTGGTCGCCCATGGAAACACCGCCGTTCCAGGCGACAAAGGCCAGGAAGGCCAGCCCCGCGAGCACGTAGGGCAGGGAGGCCTTCACCAGTTGTCGCCACTTGCTTGGTGTGCGCAGCAGGGGCAGCAACCCGCCACCGGCGCTCACCACCGTGCAAATCCACGGCATCTGCAGAAAGAGGATGCTCGGCTGGCGCAACGCGGTGGCGGCCAGGATCGCGAGCACACTGTGGAGTGCCCGCCCGGCCATCGCGCGCTCGACCGCCAAAAGGATGAGCGCCAGCGCCCAGAGGTCGACGTAGAGCAAAAAGAAAAAGGGAAACAGGATCGGGATGCATACCAGGATGAGCGTGCGCCGGGCGGCGTCACTTGGCGCGGTGCGGCGGCAAAGCAGGTAAAAGGCGGGGATGACCAACACGCTGCCCGCGAAGGAGATCACCCGCAGCAGCGGAAGGGAGCCTCCGCCCAGCGGATCCGCCACCGCCGCCACAATCGCGTGGTAAAGCGGCAGGATGGTGAGCTGCGGCAGGATTGCGTTCTCGTCGGCCAGGTAAAGCCGGATTTGCGCGGCATGGAAGACCTCGTCGTTGAAGGGGCGGTCGACCCCGGTCAGGATCAGGAACCCGGCCGCGAGCATGGCGGCCACGAGCAACCAAGCCGCCGCCGCTTTCCCGCGGGTCATCGCCTCGTTGCTCACGGGATTACGATGCGGTCCACCACCCAGGGGACGGCGGCGGTGCCGCCCGGCATGTCCGCCACGATGCCGTTTTCGCGGTAGGCGATCAGCCGCGCGGGGCGGTAATGCAGCCGCACGGTGAGGGGAAGCTCGGGCTGCCGGCTCTGCGCAATTTCCTTGGAGCGGTCGAGCGCCTGCTGCCTCTCCTCGCCCTCTTTATTGCGCGCCTCCTCGTTGGCTTGGGCGACGAGGTCGGCCCGGTGCTGTTGCCATTCCTCGGCGGGCAGGCGGGCCAGGCGGTACTGCTCCCGCAAGTCTTCGTAGGCTTGCCGGGTGGATTCCTCCGGAATCAGGATAAAGGGGAACTTTCGCGGTGCCAGTTGGTCGGCGGGCACGTCCTGGCTTTCGATGTAATCGAGCAGCTTCAACTCAGAGTCGTAGCCGTGACGGGCGCCGTGGTTAACTTCGAAGACCGCGAAGGCCCGCGTAACGGGCTCTTCCAGCTCGACGGTCAGCTCCCTTGCCCCGCGCCGGGCGATGTACTCGTCCCCGCGAAACTCGTCGAGCGCGATCTCCTTCTTAAGCGGGGCGTCTCCGCGGAGCTCACGCTTGGTGCAGGCGGTGGTGAAACCGAGGGCGAACAGGAGCGCGGCAACCAAAAGACGAGACATTAAATCATGATGGATCGCCCGCGCCGCGACGACAATGCAAAAGGCGGTCCCTTACTGCCGCAGGCGCCGCAGCATTTCCGGGAAGCGGCAGGACGGGCACCCGGCCGGTACGGCGCAGCAGTAGTCGCGGTAGATCTGCATCAGGCCCTGCAGCGTCAGCGCCTCGCTCCCGGCTTTGCCCAGGCTGCGGCCTTCCAGCACGCGTTGCCGAGCCGTCTTGGTGATTTGGTTGGGCGCCATCGGGGTTTGCTGCCAGCCTTCGGCGGCAAGGTCGGGATCGTCCATCGCCACCAACGGCCAGAACACATTGATGACGAGATCGCCGACGCGCTCCGGGCCGAGCAGGGCCCGCGGCTCGGCGAAGGCTTTTCCGGTGAGGCTGGCGTGCCGGTGCCAGAAGCCGGGCGGTCCGGAGTCGAGCTGTTGCAGCGTTCGGGCAAAGCGCTTGGCGTCGCGCGCCCGTACCGCCTGCAGCAGGCCGCGTGTGGCCGAGGCCAGTCGCGGCAGCAGGGCAAGCCGGCGCTCCGGCCGGTTCCAGGGCCGCAGCCCGGCCAGGCGCCATTGTTCCGGCCGCAGGACGGCGTGTGCGTAGCGGCCGCGCGCCCGCCACCACGCGTCCCAGACGGGTCGCGCCCATTCCCGGGCGTCGGGCGGCAGGCGGGCAAGATCGCCGTGCGGGAGCATACCCGCCAGGCCGAAGGCCAACGCCAACCGGGTTTCCGGCCGCGCCCGCTCCAGCTTGGCGACCGGCAGGCGGCGGGCCAGCATCCGCATGGGCCGGGTGTTGGCGTGGTAGCCCAGGCCCTCGGCGAGCGCCTCCCACAGCGCCTGGCGCTGGCCGGCGACCGAGGCCCGCCAGGCCAGCCGCTGCGCCTTGCGCTGCAGCCGCAGCCGGCCGGCTGCGCGGACCACCGACAGCAAAGCGGCGGGCTCAAACTTGGCCAGTTCCGCCGAGCAGGGGCCGGGCTGGGCGCGGGGGCGCTCGCGGGCCTGCAGGCAGGCGAGGGCGTGCGGCCGCAGCTCGGGCCAGGGCGCGGGGAGGTGGCGGCTGAGCTCCACTTGCGGCAGGGCGCGGAAGGCCGCCGTCGCCGGATAGTAGCGCGGCGATTCCAGCCGCCAGACGACGTGCAGCAGGGTGGGATCGTAGGCCGGGTCGTCCCGGTGGCCGTGGCGCGCCCAGTCGCGCGGCGCCAGGTGGAGCTCGACGGGGCCGGTGGCGACGGTGCCGTCCGCCCGGCGAAGGATGGCGTGCTGGAAGTCGGGGCCGGGACCGTGGTTCCACTGGCCCGGATCAAGTATTTCGACCGCCTCGCCAGCTTCGGTCGTCATAGAGGGCAGGAAGAGCCCCTCAAACCACAGGGCCTGCATCTCCAACTCGCTGGGCGGGGGCGCGGTGGAGGCTTCCCGCAAACGGCCGGCCGCCGGGACCTCCCAAGGCTGGAGGTATTGCCGAACCGCCTCAGATTGCCTATATTTCATCGTTCCTCAAAACCCCTTTCCCCACCCTAGGATGAGTCCCAAGCTCCCGACAAGCCTCGCCCTGATCGCCTCTCTGCTCCTGCTGGCCGGAACGCTCGCGTGGGCCGTGGGCTGGCTCAACGCCGCGCCGGTGGCCTCGACGAGCCCGGTCGTAATTACACCGACGCCCGCGAGCCCGCCCCTGGCAGTGCTCTCGCCCCAGGCACAGGAGGCGGCGGCCGCGCCTTCGGCCAGTTTGCGGCCCCCGGTTCCCACCCCAGGCAGCGTCGCGGCCAAGCCGGAGCACGAGCCGGTGGTGCGCGCGGTCGGCAGCACCCTGCCGACGGTCGTTAATATCCACACCGAGCACGTGGTCGAGCGCTACTTCACCACGCCCTACCACGCCTACTTCGGCAAGTACTACAAGCAGCAGGAGAAGGTCAAAAGCCTGGGTTCGGGCATGCTGGTCTCGGCCGACGGCTACATCGTGACCAACCACCACGTGGTCCAATTGGCGGATGAGATGCGGATCAGCGTGACCCTCCACAACGGCGACGACCGCAAGTACGAGGCCCGTTTCGTCCGGAGCGAGCCCTCGCTGGATCTGGCGCTGATCAAGGTGGATTTGGAACGGGAGCTGCCTTACTTCGATCTGGCCCGGCTTTCGCCCAACCTGCTCGGTCAGACGGTAATCGCGCTCGGCAACCCGGTTGGCTACAGCAGCTCGGTCAGCCGCGGTATCCTCAGCGCCAAGGACCGCGAGTTCGAAGGCGACGGCGTGCGCATGACCGGTCTCGTTCAGACCGACGCCGCGATCAACCCGGGCAACAGCGGCGGCCCGCTCGTCGACATCGAGGGCAAGCTGGTCGGGATCAACACGGCCAAGTTTGCCTCCGTGGCGGTGGAGGGCATCGGCTTTGCGGTGCCGGGCGAGGTCGTCGCCCCCTGGGTGCGCGAGGCCATGGCCGTCTCCAACGGGCAAAGGCCGGACCCGCAGCCCCAGCGCATTGCGTCACTGCTGCGCGAGCGCCTGGGCCTGGTGCTCGAAGACGTCGGCGACCGCCTCTCGCGCTACTACGGGTCGCGGCCAGTGGCCGGTGCGGTGATCTCCCAAGTGCTGCCAAACTCCGCGGCTTCCCGCGCCGGTCTCCAGCCGGGAATGGTCGTCACAGAGATTGACGGCGAGCGCTTTAACGACACCGCCCAGCTTCCCCGCTCGCTGCTCGGCCTGCGCCCGGGCCAGGGCGTGCAGCTCACGCTGGTGGAGTTTCGCTCGCAGGGTACCTCTTTGCTCCAGCGCCGGGTCGGCGCCCGCTTGCGCGCGCAGTGAAAATGCGGCGACCTGTATGACTCTTACAGCAGGTCCTGAATTTTCTGCATCACGTTCGCCCGGTTACCGCTGGCCACGACCCGGCCGTCGCGGTCATACACGGCCAGCCCGGGGATGCCGCGACCGCATTTCCGGGTTTCCTGGATGAAGTTGGAACGCGCGCTGTAGCTGATCGCGGGCCAGGGCATGCGGTAGCTTGTGATGTAGTTATCCATGGCGGCCGAGCTGCGATCCGCGCTGATAAAGATGAATTCGACCTTGGGGTTGTTTTTGACTCGGCTGTTGTAGAGGCTGACCAGTTGGGGGGTGAAGGCCCGGCAGGGCCCGCACCAGGCGGCCGAATGGTAGAAAACGAAATACTCGGCGTCCTTGGTTTCCGTCTCCGGCACGTAGGTGACGCGGCCGCCGACGTTGCGGACCAGTTGGCCCGCCAGCCGTCTCCCCAGCACGCTGGTGGGGGCGGTGGCGACCGGTGCCGCCTCCGTTTGGCCCGGCTTTGGTTGGGGCTTTTCCCGGCCGTGTTTTTGGATGTAGGCGGCGCGCGCGAGCAGGTCGGTGTCCGCGGCAAAGACGATGGCGTAGCTCCTCCCGACCTGCACGTCCAGGGTGCTGCCGGAAACCCGCTCCAGCAGCAAATCGGTGCCCTCGGGCACGTCTTCAAAGCCCTGGGGGTCGAGGTCCTTGTTGACGAGCTGCACGGTCAGCGCCTTGTTGACGGTGACGCGGCTGGGCCAGAGGTCGGGGTTTTTCGCAACCTGCTCCAGCGTTAACTCCGCACTCGCCGGGCCGGCCCACCAGCCCAGGATAAGGATCGCCACTGCGCTCGTTGTTTTCATCTCGCCCCGAACCTACCATCCGGAAGGCTTCACGCCAAGGGGCGATTACTGCAGATGACGAAGCGACGCGTCGCGGGCAGCCGAATCCGCGGGCGCTAGGGCGTGATGTTCTCGGGCTCGTCCTCGGCCACCGGGGAAGGGGCGTCGATGGCCTCGATGGTCTTCCACTGGTTTTCGATCTGCTTGACGTAGTTGCGCATCGTTCCGATCGAGCCGGGACCGAGCAGGCTGTTGGCCTTAATGACGAGCTGCAGCAGCTTCTTGTAGGTCTCCGGCATGTTGCGGTTGTCGATCCAGTCCTTGGCGGTCTGGGCGGCCTGGTTCCATTTGGGGATGCTGCCGCCGATGTAGTCGATTTGCTCTTTCTTGACGCCAAGACTGATCATCTGGTCGGCGGAAATCCGGGAGATGCCGTCGGTCGGGATGTTCTTGGTGATGCCGTTGGTCAGGGTCAGCCACTGGCCGGTGTTAAGCGACTCGTAGTACTGGCGCATTTCGTCGTAGGTGACTTCAGGAGCGCCGGGCTTGTTGCCCGGGGGTGGGTCGATTTTGACGCCGAATTTGGCCGAAGTCTGGTACTGCTCGTAGACCGTCTTGCCGTCATCCGGCGAGTACTTGCCGAGCTTTCGGGCGGAGCCGCTCCACCACTCGCCTTCCTGGAGCTGGGAATCCGGCAGGCCGATGACGGCGATGCGCTCCTGGACGACGCCGCCATCGATGCGGCGCTGCTCGCTGAGAAACCCGCCGGGGATGTTCTTGGCCACCTTCACGTTGAGGTCGACGGTTTCGCCCATGGCGGCCTCGCCGCTTTGCGCCTGCTGGTTGAGCTGGGCGCTCATTTCGGCGTAGTTGGTGGCGCTCTTGTCGATCTCGGCCACGCCGTTCTGGAGCTGGACGGTCAACTTGTCGCCGTCCATGCCGGTGGGGCGGAATTTGGCGCCTTTGGGAATGAGGGCCGAACCGGTCGAGCCGTCGTTTTGCTTTACGATGACGTTGGTTTCCTGAGTCACGGTGATCTCGTTAGGCAGCGAGGGCGTGTCCGTAGCGGCGGGAGCGGAGCCGCTGGGCGGGGCATTGTTGGCGGCAGGGGCGGATTGGGCTTCCAGACTGGCGGGAGCGAAGAGGCCCAGGACCAGGCAGAAGGACGGGATGAGGTATTTCATGGCGGGTGGGGGAGTTGGTGGATCGTTCTTTAATTCATAGCATGAATTTTGACGGAGGGAATGGCAATTTCTTATTTAGGCTGCTTGTCTTTAACCGCTTGCGGGAGTGGAGTGTTCGCCAGCCCGGCGGGCGCCGCGCAAGGCAGAGGCTATTTGGCTTGTCGCTACCGACCGCCTTGGGGATGATGCCGGATCACCCATGCCATCCGCGAAGAAAAAGACCGAAGCGCCGCTTCCCCCCAAGTTTGAGGACGCCATGGACGAGCTTGAGGGCATCGTCGGCGACATGGAGGAGGCCGAGTTGCCCCTGGATGAGCTGATCGAAAAGTACGGCCGGGGAATGAAGCTGGTGAAGCTCTGCGAGGCCAAGCTGAACGAGGCCGAAAAGCAGGTGGAGGTGCTCACAGACGAGCCCGCCGCGGAAACGGAACCCCCGCCCGCCGACGCCAAGGACGGAGCCGAGGACCGTCTTTTTTGATTTTCTTTTGCCGCCGGTGCTGATTGACTGGCCAGTCTTATGTCTCGACTTCTCGACACCATCAATTCCCCCGCCGACGTCAAGGCGCTCCCGCCGGAAGAGCTGGAAACGCTGGCGCAGGATATCCGCGACACGCTGATTTCCACGCTGGCCAAGACGGGCGGGCATCTGGGTCCGAACCTGGGCGTGGTCGAGCTGACCATCGCGCTGCACCGCGTCTTCGACACGCCGACCGACAAGTTTGTTTTCGACGTCAGCCACCAGGCCTACGTGCACAAGCTGCTCACGGGCCGGCGCGACCGCATCGGCACCATCCGCCAGCCCGGCGGCCTCAACGGCTTTATGCTGCGCACCGAGAGCGAGCACGATTGCTACGGCGCGGGCCACGCCGGCACGGCGCTCTCCGCCGCGCTGGGCATGGCCACCGCCCGCGACATTAAGGGCACCGACGAGAACGTGGTGGCCCTTTGCGGCGACGCCGCCTTCACTTGCGGCATCACTTACGAGGCGCTCAACAACGCCTCCGAGCACACCAAGAAGCTCATCGTTATCCTGAATGACAACGAGTGGTCGATCGACAAGAACGTGGGCGCCATCGCCAGCTACTTCAACCGGCTGGTGACCAACCCGAAGTTCTCGCACGTGCACGACCAAGCCGAGAAATTCCTGGAAAAGATCGGCGGCAAGAGCGTGCTGCAGTTCGCCCGCCGGGCGGAGGAAGCCGTCAAGGGGATGGTCTGGCCGAGCGTGATCTTCGAAGAGCTGGGCTTTACCTACTACGGCCCGGTTGACGGCCACGACACGCAGAGCCTGATCAAGACCTTCGAGTTCCTCAAAAACCACGAAGAGGGCCCGGTCATCCTGCACGCCATCACCCAGAAGAGCCGCGGCTTCGAGCTCGGCTTGTCCTCGCAGAAGAAGTACCACGGCATCGGCCCGAGCACCTACGACCCGAACAGCAAGCTGGAGATCAGCAAATCCAGCGCACCGACCTACTCGCAGGTCTTCGCCGAGACGATGGTGAAGCTGGCCAATCAGAACAACCGCGTGGTGGCGATCACCGGCGCGATGCCCAACGGCACCGCGCTGGACAAGTTCCAGCCCCACCACCCGGACAAGTACTACGACGTCGGCATTGCCGAGGAGCACGCCGTGCTCTTTGCCGCTGGCCTGGCCACCCAGGGGCTCAAGCCCTTCTGCGCCATTTACTCCACGTTCCTGCAACGCGCTTTCGATCCGATCGTCCACGACGTCGCCCTGCAGAACCTTAACGTGGTCTTTTGCATGGACCGCGGCGGCCTCTCCGGCGACGACGGCCCCACCCACCACGGGCTTTTCGACATCAGCTACCTGCGCAGCGTGCCGAACATGGTGCACCTGGTCCCGGCCACCGAAGACGAGCTGGCCGACATGCTCTTTACCGCGCTCCACCACAACGGCCCCATTGCCATCCGCTACCCGCGCGGCACGGGCCCGGGCGTGCCGGTCAAGGACCAGCCCGAGCTCATGGCGATTGGCAAGGCCGAGGTGCAGAAGCACGGCGGCCAGGTGGCCATCTGGGGCCTGGGCGAGATGCTGCCCATGGCGCACGAGATCGCCGAGAAGCTGGAAGGCGAGGGCTACTCCTGCGCCGTCATCAACCCGCGCTCGGTCAAGCCGCTGGACCGCGGCACGGTCGAGTTCTTTGGCCGGGGTTGCGATCTCTTCATCACCCTCGAGTGCCACGTGCTCAAGGGCGGTTTTGGCAGCGCGGTGCTGGAGGAACTCAGCGACCTGGGCCTGACCACGCCGGTGGTCCGCGTCGGCTGGCCCGACCAGTTCATCGAGCACGGCAAGCCGCCCAAGCTGATGGAGAAGTACGGCCTCACCGTCGACGCCGCCATCGAGAAGGCCCGCCCCTACCTGGCGGAAATCAAGCCCGAGGCGGAGTCCAAGCCCAAGGAAACCAGCGAGCAGGTGGCGTAAGCCCCCGGCCGCGGATTCCCTTTCCCCAGGCTTGTCGAAGGACGCGCCTTTTCGCTAGGCTGCCCGCCCTATGAAGATTGTCGTGGCGTACTCGGGAGGGCTGGATACCTCCATCATCTTGAAGTGGCTGCAGGAGACCTACGACGCGGAATGCGTCGCCTTCTGCGCGGACATCGGCCAGGAGGAGGAGCTCGACGGCCTTGAGCCAAAGGCCCTCTCGACCGGCGCGGAAAAATGCTACGTCGACGACCTGACCGAGGAATTCGCTCGCGACTTTATCTACCCGATGATGCGCGCCAACGCGCTCTACGAGGGGCAGTACTTTCTGGGCACGAGTATCGCCCGCCCGCTCATCGCCAAGCGCATGGTGGAGATCGCCCGGAAGGAGCGCGCCCACGCAGTCGCCCACGGCGCCACCGGCAAGGGCAACGACCAGGTCCGCTTCGAGCTGACTTTCGCCGCGCTGGCGCCGCAACTGCGCATCATCGCCCCCTGGCGGGAATGGGACTTCAAGGGCCGCACCGACCTGATGAAGTTCGCCAAAAAGCACGGCATCCCCGTGCCCGTCACGGCCAAGAAGCCCTACAGCACCGACCGCAATTTGCTCCACATCAGCTTTGAAAGCGGCGTGCTGGAGGATCCCTGGGCCGCGCCGCCGCGCGACACCCACGTGCTGGCCGTGCCGGTGGAAAAGGCGCCGAACAAGCCCGAGGAGGTCACCCTGGCCTTTGCGGACGGCAACTGCACCGCCGTCAACGGGCGGACGTTGACGCCGGCCGGCGTGCTGCGCGAGCTCAACCGCCTGGGCGGCAAGCACGGCGTCGGCCGAGTCGACTTGGTGGAGAACCGCTTCGTCGGCATGAAGAGTCGAGGCGTCTACGAGACCCCCGGCGGCGCCATCCTCTACCACGCGCACAAGCAGATCGAGTCGATCACCATGGACCGCGAGGTCGAGCACCTGCGCGACAGCTTCATCCCCAAGTACGCCGAGCTTATTTACAACGGCTTCTGGTTTGCGCCGGAGCGCGAGATGCTCCAGGCCGCCATCGACCAGAGCCAGGAGGGCGTCACCGGCGAAGTCCGGCTCAAGCTCTACAAGGGCGGTGTCCACACCATGGGTCGCCGCAGCCCGGTTAGCCTCTACTCGCCGGAAGTGGCCACGATGGAGGACGACGCCGGCGCCTACGACCAGGCCGACGCCGGCGGCTTTATCCGGCTGCAGGGCTTGCGCCTGCGCACGCTGGCGGCCATGCGGCAAAGCACTCGCCAGAAGTCCGCGCGCAAGAAGAAAAAGTAGGCCCTCTGCGGAGAGATCGCGGCCTGATCGCGTCTTCTAAGGCGCTTGCGGCTGCGCTTTGCCCGGGTGGGTTGCCCGGTTGGTGCGGTAAGCGCTTGAGAGCATCACGTACTCCTGAATGTTCTCGGAGGTGAGCAGGCCGACGACCCGGCCTTCTTCGAGAATGGGCGCCGTCCCAATTCCGGATTTGAGCATTTCCTGGTAGATGTCCTCGAGCGGCGCCTCCGGGTCGATGTCGAGCCACTCGCGCCGCATGAAGTGCTTGAGCGGCGCGTCGTACCCGCCAAAGGTGACGCCTCGGATCAGGTCGTCGCGAGTGAGCAGGCCCACCATCCGGTCGCCGATGTCCACCACGGGAAAGTCCCGCTGCGACCCCGCCAAAAGCTGGCTGGCGGCACGGGCTAGGGTGTCGTGTTCCTGCAGCGTTTTGAAGCGCTTGAGCATGGCGTTTTTGACGTGCACGTTCTCGAAGGCGGAGGTGGTCTCGGCGTGCCGGGCCTCGGCCTCCGCGCCCAGGAAGACAAACAGCGCAATGAACAACAGCAGGAATTGCCCGGTCAGTAGACCCCAGAGAACAAAGAAGATGGCCACGCCCTGGCCGATCCGCGCCGCCACGCGGGTCGCGATGGCGTAGTCGAACCGGCTGGCCAGAAAGGCGCGCAGCATCCGCCCGCCGTCCATCGGAAAGGCTGGAATTAAATTAAAGATGACCAGCAGCAGGTTGATGTAGAGCAGCTGCAGCGGCAGGAGCTTAGCCGTCGTTTGGGTGTAGTCGATCTTGGTCGGATCCAGCGTGCCGAACAGCGCCCAAACCACCGGGACGAGCAGGACCGCGATGACCACATTGACCAGCGGGCCGGCCACCGCCACTACCAGCTCCTGGGAGGGCTTCTTGGGCATTTTCTCGAGCTGCGCCACTCCGCCGATTGGCAGCAAGGTGATGCTGCTGGTCTCGATTCCGTAGCGCCGGGCGGCCAGCGCGTGGCCGAGCTCGTGTAGCGTCACGCAGACAAAAATCAGGATGACGAGTGCCAGGCCCAGGAAGGTCTCGTAACCGGTCTTGCCTTGCGAGGCGTACAGCCACCAGACGTAAACCAGCAGGATCGCGAAGGTCCAGTGCACGTAGACCGGAATGCGCGACAGGCGGCCAAGTTTGAGCGACCAGTTCATGCCTGGAACTTACGGCGCGAGGGGTAAAGCGCAAGGTGGCGCCGGGCGCCATGGGCGGGGTCGGACCGGCGGGATTTGAACCCACGACCTCTTCCACCCCAAGGAAGCGCGCTACCAAGCTGCGCTACGGTCCGTGCACTTGGCCCGAGCCCGATGGGGCGCGAGCGAGCCGAGGATAGTGGCATAGGCGGCGGCCGGTGTCAATCGGCCGGCCCGGGCAAGGGCAGCCCTGGTCGCGGCAAGTTTTTGGCTTTGGGGATGACAGACCCGCCCCGGCTGGCGTATCATGGTGTGATGAAGCACATCGCGTGGACGGCTCCGCTGCTGGCGCTGGCTTTGCTCCTGGCCGGCTGCAACCGCGGAGCAAAGGAGCAGCAACGGCAGATTGACGAGTTGAGGCAAAAGATGGAGCAGCTCGAACACGAGGTGAGGGAAGCCGCGAGGGAAGGCGGAGGCGTCACGGTTAAAGTTACCGAAGAGGGAGAGGCCCGCTTAGATCCGGTGGTTGGTGTGCAGCCGAGGCTCATGCACGATCAAGAGTTGCCGTCGCTCCCGAGCAAGCCCGGGATGCTGGTGGAGGACCGTTTTCTCGAAATTTACATTCTGATCCGGGACGCGGATGATCTGAAGGCGCGCGGGGAATACGAGCGGGCGCTGCGGTACTTTGAACATGCTCGGGAGGCGCTGGACAAGCTGCCCAAGGGTTTTTTCCCAGCGATTATCGATTACCGCAAAGACTACTGCGATGAGATGATCCGGAAGTTGAAGAAGATCCTGGAGAAGCAACAGCCTCCTGGCTAGGGGCCGGAGCCCGCGAACCAGCCATGAGTGTTTCTTCGCACTCTGTCCTGACGGCTGGCCTGGCCTCGTTGGTGCTAATGGCCGGCTGCAGCGGGGAGGCGGAACCGCCCTCTGCGCCGGAGGTGGCGGCGGAAGAGCCAGCAAGAGGTACGGAGCTGGAAAAGGAGACCGCAGCGCCGACCGTCCAGGACCGCTATCTGGAGATTTACACCACGATTCGCCAGGCGGACAACGACTTTAAAGACGCGGAGTGGGAAACGGCGCGGGAAGGGTACCGACATGCGTTGGAAAGGCTTCAAACCCTGCCGTCGGATTTCGGTTCCAAACATGCTCGTTACCGGATCAAATACGTTGAGGATCGCCTCGCCGAGGTGGACGAGTTGATCAAAACCAAGGGCCGGTTGCCGGAGCTGGGTCCGCCTGCGGACGGTGATCCGCAGGCTTGGTTCGTCCGCATCCAGGCGGCGATGAAGGAGGCGCGCGGCCTCGCCTTTGCCGACGAGGAGGCCATGGCCTACCGCACCTACAAGGCCTGCCTCCGGGCGCTGGATGAGTTGCCGCCGGATTTTAACCGCTTTGTGGTCGCGTCCCGCCGGGAGACCTGTCGGGAGCAAATTCGCATGCTGGGTGCCAAAATCGCCAGGGAGGCGCAAGCCACCAACGCCTCGGCGGAGGGCCAACCGGACGAGGCGCAAAGTCCTCCCGAAACCGCGCCGGAAGCGGCCGCCATGACGTCGCTCATTCCCGGGTTTTCCGCGCCGAACGAGGGTCAGCAGGGCCTCTTGCTGGCCGCCGTTCAGCAGGTGCGCACCGCCCGCCGTTTGCAGGAAGAGGGGCGGCTCAAGCCTGCGCTGCACGAGTTTCAGGAAGCGCTCAAGAAAATGGAGCGGCTTGATCCCAAGCTAAAGGACGGCGACGGCGGCCCTGATGACGACGTGCGCCGGAGCATTCGGGAGCTCCAGCGGAAGCTGAAGTAGAGAGCGGCCCGATCGCCGCCGACGTCCCGGCGGCGCGAATTGCCTTGGTTCGGCGGTCGATGGCGGAGCGGAAGCTCCGCCCTCCGTCTGTTTGCGGCTACCTTGGCGGTTGCGAGGAAGCTCCGGCCTCCGTCTAGCCCCGGAAGCGCTGGGCGACCGGGATGCGCCGCCCGACGCCGAAGGCCCGGGGCGAGACCTTGAGCCCGGGCGCGGCCTGGCGGCGCTTGTACTCGCTGAAGGTCACCTTGTTGACGATGTCGCGGACGACGTCGGGGTCGAAGCCGGCGGAGCTGATTTTGTGCGTGCCGATGTCGTCGACGATGTACTGGCTGAGGATGGCGTCGAGCGTGTCGTAGGGCGGGAGGGAATCCTGGTCGGTTTGGTCCGGTCGCAGCTCGGCGCTGGGAGGCTTGGTCAGTGTGGCTGTGGGGATGACCTCGCGTCCGGCGTCCTCGTTAAGGTGGTGCGCCAGGCGGTAGACGTCGGTTTTGGGCACGTCGCTGATCACGCTGAGGGCGCCGCACATATCCCCGTAGAGCGTGCAGTAACCCACGGCCAGTTCGGACTTGTTGCCGGTGGTGAGGACCAAAGCGCCGAATTTGTTGGAGAGCGCCATGAGCGTGAGGCCGCGCACGCGGGACTGGATGTTCTCCTCCGTAATGTCCGGTTCGCGACCGGCGAAGATGCCGTCCAGGCTGCCCTCGATCGCGGCGACCTGTTCGGCGATGGGGATGGCGGCAAAGCGGATGCCGAGGTTCTCAGCCAGTTGCTGGGCGTCGCTTTTGCTGCCCTCGCTGGAGTACTTGGAGGGCATGGCCACGCCGAGGACTTTCTCCGGACCGAGGGCGGCGGTGGCGACCGCGGCCACGACGGCGGAGTCGATTCCGCCGGAAAGGCCGATGATGACGGAGTCGAACCCGCATTTGTGCACGTAGTCGCGCACTCCGAGCTGAAGCGCCGCGGCCAGCAGGCCCATTTCGGGCGGCTGCGGTGGGGTGTCTTCGGCGAAAGCGGTGCCGCTTACGGCGCCGAGGTCGACCAGGGCGATGTGTTCGCGGAAGCCGTGACCGAGGCTGGCGCCGTCCGCCAGCGGCAGGAGCCCGCCCTGAGCGTTGCAGGCAAAGCTGTGGCCGTCAAAAATGAGTTCGTCGTTGCCGCCGACCAGGTTGACTTGCACGGCGGGCACGCCTTCGTCGCGCGCGGCCCGGGCCAGCATGCGGTAGCGCAGGTCCTGCTTGCCGCCATACCAGGGCGAGGCGGAGAGGTTCACCATCAGATCAATGCCCCCGGCGGCCAGCTCCTTGAACGGGTCGCGGCGGTGGAGGCGCTCGGGCCAGAAGTCTTCGTCGTTCCAGACGTCCTCGCAGATGGTCACGCCCACCCGCCGGTCGCGGTGCTCGAAGGCGAAGGGCTCCGCCCCGGGCTCGAAGTAGCGGTCCTCGTCAAAGACGTCGTAGGTGGGCAGGAGAATTTTGCGCGCGTGACCGGCGATGCGCCCGTCCAGCAGCAGGGCGGCGGCGTTATAGAGCGGACGCCCGGGGCGGGCCGGGTTGCGCTCGATCGTGCCCACCAGCAGTGGGACGTCGCCGACCGCCGGGGCCAGCTCGAGCAATGCTTTCTCGCAGGCGCGGATGAAGTCGTCGCGCAGCACCAGGTCGCGGGGCGGGTAGCCACAGAGGTAGAGCTCGGGCGTGACGGCCAGCTCCGCCCCTTGCTCCAAGGCGGCGCGGTAAGCGTCGCGCAGGCGGCGGACATTACCGGCAAAATCGCCGATGGTGGGGTTAAGCTGGAGGAGGGCAACGTTCATCCACCCTCACTAAGCCACAGGGCGCGCAAAACGCACGCGCCGAGTTTATGGGCCCGCGGCGGCTATTGCGCGTACCGCCGGTCGTAGGTGGGGTCCTTCCAGTTGACGATCCACTTCACGAGGTCCTCTTCGTCGTTGGTGACGCCGTTGCCGGTGGACCAAAGATCGAAGAAGCCAATGTTGTAGCCGCTGAGGCCAATCGGCTGGCCGGAGCTATCGGTACCCGCGTTGCCGGCGTCCAGGCTGCGGTAGCCGTAGGCGTAGCCCCAAGGGTCGATGAAGTAATCCTCCGAGCCGGAGGACTCCACCATGGTCTGCTTGAGCTCCGGGAAGTAGTTGGGGCCGAGTTCGTCGTCGCTGGCGTCGGTGATATCCATCTTTTCGTAGCCGGTCAGATAATAGAAGAGGGCGTATCCGGCGTAGCTGCTGCCGCTTCCTCCGTCGGTTACCTCGGAGCCAAGATAATTGAAGGGGTCGCCGTCGGGATCCTCACTCGCAGCCAGTAGGGTCGCGTAGGGAAAGACCCCATTCTCGCGCCTGTAGTCCTCCAAGGCGACGGAGAGCGCCTTGATTTCGGCCGCGGCGCGCGAGCGGGACGCCTCGCCTTGAATGCCGGAGAACGCGCCCAAGGTCAGGGCGGCGAGAACGGTGATAATGGCCATGACCACCAGTAATTCAACGAGGGTGAAGGCGCGGCAAGCGGTGCGGTGGATGCGGCTATTCATAGGTGTTGGTGTGGATGGAGTGGGGTGAGGAGGGGTCCTCGAGCCAGACGGCGGATTTTTCTTTTGCGGTGATGACGCCCCCCGCTTTGCTGGGGAGATTCCCCAAGACGCCGTTTTGGTCGGTGTCCATTTTGATGGTGTAGAGCAGCTGGCTCTTCATGGGAGAGACGAAGTAAGGGTAGGTGACGTGCCCGTGGGTGATGTCAGCCCGGGTGAAACTAAGGTAGACGATCTGGCGGGGGTTAAGCTTTTGCGCTTCGGGGTTGACGGCCAAGGTGTCCACATCCTGGCCGCCGTTGAGCACCGCGCTCAGCAGGCGCCATTCATCCGGAGTGTCGATCACCGTGTCGCCGGTTGTCGCGCTGATGGCGGGGAACCGGCCGTAGTCTTTTTGGTAAGTATCAACGGCTAGTTTGAGGTTGTGAGCCATGGCGTTGGCCTGGGTAACGTAGGTGCCATTGAACGTTGGAAGCGTGAGCAAAGCTAAGACAACCACGACGGCAAGCCCCGTACCCACATAAAGCCGCCGATTGCGCTTCCGGCGCGTATCCAGGTCTGGAGCGGCGGCTAGGGACATGGTTACTCGAAAGTGTTGACGAGGCTGCTGGAGGTGTCGTTGGGATCAACCAACCAAACGGCGACGTCGGTACGCAGTTTGATGGTTTCACCATCCTTGGTCGGCAGGGCGTTAAGGATGCCGTCGTAGTCGTTATCAAACTGCATCGTGTAGAGTTCTTGGTTGGAGAAGGGCGAAACGACATGGGGTTGCACGCCGGAGCTGCCGGTAATGTCGTCACGGCTAAAGGAGTGATAAACAATCTGGCGCGGGTTGAGATCTTTGGCGTCGTCGTTGTCCGTTAGGTCATCGACGTTCAAGCCTCCATTGAGCATGGCGCTCACCGTAGTCCAATCAGTTGCGTCAGTGATGAGAGTATCAGAGTTGGCCGTGCCAATGGCCGGGAAGCGCCCGTAGTCGGTGATGTAGGTGGTCATCGCGCCTTTGAGGTTTTGGGCCATGGAATTGGCCTGGGCCTTTTGGGCGGCCAGGAGGGCGGACTGCAAGGCGGGGAAGGCGAGCGACGCCAGGATCGCGATGACGGCGATGACAATAAGCAGCTCAACGAGGGTGAAACCACGCCGGCGGCGGCTGGAAAAAGGGGTTTGGTGACACGTTTTCATGTTATCTTTAATGTACGGTAAACCAGATGCCTTTACCACCATTTTATGCTTAGCCACAGGCCCCACGGCGGCAGCACGAATGCCGCTCCGTGTTCAAGTCCGCTCGGTGGATCCAAAGGATGGATTTCCGCCCGCTTGCACTCGGGGGGCAAGTCGATTAGAACGGTAGCCTATGGAATTTGAATGGAGTCTGTTTTCCAGCCCTGGTGGGGAGGAAGGCGCGTCCATCTCGCACGACGAGATCAGCGAGAGCTTCGAGGACCCCTTCGGCCTGCGCCTGCTGCCGGATTCGCCCCGTTTTGCCGAGCAATCACGCTTCTTTAGCCTTGGCCGCACCCTTAGCGGCAAGCCGCTCTTTGCCGTCTACGCCAGCACGGGCAAAATCATCAAGGTCGTGACCGCGCGGGAAATGACCCGGGAAGAGTGCTTCCTCTATGACCGCCGGGCCAAGGAAAGCGTATGAGTACTCCGCCCGAGAAAGGTGAATCCCTGACCGTGTTGACGGACTGGGAGGAAGTGCCCAAGTTTGCCGGGCTGGAAGAAGAGGCCGACTACTGGCAGCGCCACCAGATCGACGGGCGCCTGATGCTCAATGCCCTGGCCAAGGCGGACCACGCCGAGTCCACCACCATCACGCTGCGGATGGACCCCCGGATGCTCAGCCGGCTTAAGCGGCTGGCCCGCCAGCGTTACCTCAACTACCAGAGCATGCTCAAGCAGTGGGTGGCCGAACGCCTTGAACAAGAATCCGACTAGCCCCGATGCGCCGGCGCCCGCCGGGCCGCCCAAGTCCAACGTGTTTAAACATTACCTGGGCCTGGCGCTGCTCCTGGTGGTGGCGGCGGCGCTAGTCTTGTGGGGCCTGCGCACCTGCCAGGCCATGCTCAACGAGCAGGTTGCCGAGGTGCAGGGACTTTTTACCCAGGCCTTTAATCTGCGGCCGGAAATCCGAGTGAACCAGACGGTGGTTTACTCCCAAACGAGCCCGATCGAAGAGCTGGCCGTGGTGCGCAAGGAGGAGCTGGTGGAGATCAAGATCAAGGAGTCGCGCCAGATTTGGTCAACCGACATCCCCATGACGGGCAAGGAGTTGTACGTGCGCGCGATCTATCGCTTCAAGGCCGGGTTCGACCTCGGCGAGCCCTTCGTCGTCAACATCGACCCGGGCACGGGCGAGGTCACCGCCGAGCTGCCTCCGGCGGAGATTCTTTCGCTGGAGCGGGTGGGACCGCTGACGATGAAGGAGGACGCCGGTTGGCTGACGAGCATCAACTCCGAAGACCGCGAGAAGCTGCTCAACCAACTCGAAGCGACCGCCCGGCGCGAAGCGGAGAACTCCGGCATCCTGCAGGAGGCCGAGGAGCAGGCCCGCCAGCGGCTGCAAGAGCTGGCGGAACGCAACGGCCAGGACCTCGCCGTGACGGTGCGGAGTCGAAAACAGAGCTTGTGAGGAAGGTTCTGCGCGGACGCCGGATCAATGTGATTGCTCCTTTTCTTGCCAGGCTTTATCGTGAGGGCGGGTAGCTATGGGGCATCGGCCGGATAACGTGGTAAAAGTGGCATTTAGGACCGTGACGAGCGTGGTCCGGCCGGTCACGTTTCCCTGGCGGCGGTCAGCGCCGGCCCCGCGTCTGGTTAACCGGCGGGAAGTGGCCGAGCGCCTGACCGAGGACCTGGGGATCGTCTTTTTTGCGCTGGGTCCGGACGACCGCCTCTGCTTCCACAATCGCGCTTGGCAGGAGTTTTTTGAACGCAACGGCACCGGCCGAAGCACCGGCCGGATTGGCCTGGGCGACCCGATGGACCGGGCGGCGTTGCTCTCCTCGCTCGGGGGGGAGGACGGCCTCGTCCTGGGCCGGGATGGTTGGGCGGAAAGCTACCGCGAAGCGGTGCTGCCCTGCCACGCGCCCAACCAGCGCCGTTGGATGCTGGAGCGCGTGCAGCCCTTGGGCGACGAGCTCGTGGTCAGCTTTTACTTTCTGCGCGCCTACTCGCCGGACAAGCCCTTGCGGCCCCGGGTGAGCTGTCTCTTTACCGGTGCCAGCTACGAAAGTGGTTGGAGTTCTCGCGCCGCGACGGGCCGTTCGGAAAGTACGCTGGGCCTGTCCCCGGAGTGTTCGCTGCTGGTCTACCAGTGGCTGCGAGAGGGCCGTTTGGCGACGGGATAAGAGCCCGTAATGGTTCCACACTTGCGCTAAACGTAAAAAAACGCCAATTTAGGGAGCTCGCGCGGCACAAGCCGTGCTCATATGGTGGGCGTGCCCGCCAAACCCCGAGGGGCTTTGCCAGGGGAGCACCGGCCCCGGATGAACTCACAGCCAGCGGCATCACCATGCCCGCTATAAGGTCCAACGCGGCCCTCAATGACAATTTAGAACAACCACAGGAGAAAAAGACGATGGCACTTAACGACAGCATCCTGGACCGGGCGGGCGATCTGCCCCAGCGCGGCCTCTACGATCCCGCCACCGAGCACGATGGCTGCGGCGTTGGTTTCGTGGCCAGTATCAAAGGCGAGCGCTGTCACAGCATCCTCAAGATGGCGATCGACAGCGTCTGCGCCCTGACCCACCGCGGCGCGATGGACGCCGACGCCAAGACCGGTGACGGTGCCGGCTTGATGACCCAGATTCCCTACGACCTTTTCCGCCCGGAGGTGGAAGCGCTCGGGCACAAGCTTTGGCACGACGGCGACCTTGGCGTCGGGGTCTTTTTCATGCCCTTGGAGGACAAGTACACCCAGGCCCACATCCGCAAGATTACCGAGGACATTCTAGCCGAGAAGGGGCTCTGCCTGTTTGGCTGGCGCCCGGTGCCCGTCAATATGGACGTGCTCGGCGACAAGGCGCTGCGCACCTGCCCGTGGATCGAGCAGGTCCTGGTCGGCAAGCCCGAAGACGAGGACATCAGCGACGACGAGTACGAGCGTCGGCTCTTCCTGGTCCGCAACATGGTCGAAGCCAAGGCGCAGGAGGAGAACATCCGCCACTTTTACGTCCCGAGTTTCTCCTGCCGCACCATCGTCTACAAGGGCCTGCTCGCCAGCCCGCAACTCGAGCGCTTCTACACGGACCTACGCCAGGAGAGCTACGACACCGCCTTTGCCATCTTCCACCAGCGCTACAGCACCAACACCTTCCCGACCTGGCCGCTGGCCCAGTCGTTCCGCACGCTGGCCCACAACGGCGAGATCAACACCATCCAGGGCAACCGCAACTGGATGGCCGCCCGCGAGAAGGTGATGAGCCACGAATATTGGGGCGAGGAAATCAAATTCTTCCAGCCGGTCATCCAGCCCGGCGCCAGCGACTCCGCCAGCCTGGACAACGCCCTGGAACTGCTGGTGATGAGCGGCCGCGAACTGCTCCAAAGCGTGATGATGCTCGTGCCCAGCGCCTGGCAGCACGAGGAGCGCATGCCGACCGAGGTCAAGGAATTCTACGAATACCACGGCTGCCTCAACGAGCCCTGGGACGGCCCCGCCGCCCTGGCTTTCTCCGACGGCAAGACGGTCGGCGCCTGCCTGGACCGCAACGGCCTCCGCCCGGCCCGCTACCACATTACCGACGAAGGCCTGTTCGTGATGAGCTCCGAGGTCGGCGTGGTTGAGCTCGACGACAAGCACGTGGTGGAGAAAGGCCGCTTGGCTCCCGGTGAGATCATCGCAATCGACCTGGAGGGCAAGAAGCTCCTGCGCAACGACGAGATCAAGATGGACTACGCCACTCGCCAGCCCTACGCGGACTGGGTCCATCAGCAGATGCGCCGCCTGGAAACGCCGATTGGCCTGGATGCGGAGCCCGAAAGCGAGGCCACCCTCCTCCAACAGCAAATCAACGCCGGGATCAACAAGGAGGAGACGGATCTCTTCCTGCTGCCCATGGCCGAGACCGGCCAGGAGGCCATTGGTTCGATGGGCGACGACGCCGCGCTGGCCGTGCTCAGCAAGAAGGCCCGCAGCCTTTACACCTATTTTTCCCAGCACTTCGCGCAGGTCACCAATCCGCCCATCGATCCCATCCGCGAGAAACTCGTCATGAGCGTGGAGATGTGGCTGGGCCGGCGCCGCAACTGGCTGGCGGAAAGCCCCGAACACGCCAACCTGCTCCACATCCAGAGCCCCTGCCTCTCCAACGCCCAGCTTGAGGAAATCAAAAACCTCGACGATCCCAACCTGAAGGCGACCACCGTCGCCTGCCACTTCGACCCGGACCAGGACGGCTCCGGATTGCAGGCCGCGCTTGAACAAATCTGCAAAGAGGCGGAGGAAGCCGTGGACCGCGGCAATTCCATCGTCATTCTGAGCGACCGCGGGATCGACGCCCACACTGCCAGCCTGCCCATGCTTCTCGCCGTTGGCACCGTGCACCATCACCTCATCAAAGTGGGCAAGCGCATGGAGTGCAGTCTGGTCGCCGAGGCCGCCGACTGCCGCGACGTCACCCACTTCGCCCTGCTGGTGGGCTATGGCGCCTCCGCCGTCAACCCCTACGCCGCGCTCGCCACTCTGGCCGAGCTCCACGGCAAGGGCCGGATCAAGAAGGTGGAAGACGCGGCCGTGGTTGCGCAAAACTACCAAAAGGCGGTCGACAAGGGCCTGCTGAAGATCATGTCCAAGATGGGCGTCTCTACTCTGGCCAGCTATTGCGGCGGCCAGATCTTCGAGGCGGTTGGTCTGGGCCAGGAGATTGTCGACGCGGCCTTCACGGGCACGCCGAGCAAGATTGGCGGCATCGGCTGGGCCGAGCTGGCCGAGGAGAGCCTCCAGCGCTGGCGCCGCGCCTTCCAGAGCGAGGAAGACCCCAGCCTGGACGACGCCGGTTGGTATCGCTTCCGCCGCGACGGCGACACCCACGCCTACACCCCGCAGGTCATCCAGGCCTTCCACGCCTACGTCGGCCTCAAGAAGCCCGAAGACGCCGGCAACCCGGAAACCTACGACCGCTACATCGAGGCCCTTCTGGCCAACGAGCCCATGGCCGTGCGCCACATGCTCAAGCTCAAGGACGGGCTCGAGCCCATCCCCCTCGACGAGGTCGAGCCGATTGACGAAATCCGCTCGCGCTTCACCACCGCCGCGATGAGCTACGGCGCCCTTTCGCCTGAGGCCCACGAGGCCCTCGCCATCGCGATGAACCGCATTGGCGGCAAGTCCAACTCCGGCGAAGGCGGCGAAGACCCCGAGCGCTTCCACCCGATGCCCAACGGCGACAGCAAGAACAGCCGGATCAAGCAGGTCGCGAGCGGCCGCTTTGGCGTCACCGCCGAGTATCTGGCCAGCGCCACCGAGATCGAGATCAAGATGGCCCAGGGCGCCAAGCCCGGCGAGGGCGGCCAGTTGATGGGCTACAAGGTCATCGGCATGATTGCGAAGCTGCGCAAGGCGAGCGAGGGCACCACCCTCATCAGCCCGCCGCCGCACCACGACATCTACTCGATTGAGGACCTTGCCCAGCTCATCTACGACCTCAAGCAGGTCAACCCACGGGCCAAAGTCTGCGTCAAGCTGGTCAGCGAGGCTGGCGTCGGCACGATCGCGGCGGGCGTGGCCAAGGCCCACGCCGACATCATCCTCATCTCCGGCCACGACGGCGGCACGGGCGCTTCGCCCATTTCATCGATCAAGGCGGCCGGCACCGCCTGGGAGCTGGGCCTGGCCGAAACGCAGCAGGTGCTCCTGCTCAACGGCCTGCGCAACCGCGTGACTCTGCGCACCGACGGCGGCATCAAGACGGGCATGGATATCGTGATCGCGTCGCTGCTCGGGGCGGAAGAGTACAACTTTGGCACCTCCGCGTTGATCGCGCTGGGCTGCGTCTATGTGCGCAAGTGCCACCTCAACACCTGCCCGGTCGGCGTCACCACCCAGGACGAGCGCCTGCGCGGCAAGTTCAAGGGATCGCCCGACATGGTGGTGACCTTCTTCAACGGCGTGGCCGAGGAGACCCGCCAGATTCTCGCCCGGATGGGCGCGCGCAGCATCAACGACATCATCGGGCGCACCGACCTGCTCGTGCAGCGCGAGGTGCCCGATCACCCCAAGGCGAACACCCTCGACCTGACCCGCCTGCTGGCCATGCCCGAGCTGGAGGAAACCGCCAAGCGCTACCACACCTGGGAGCGCAACGACAAGGAGGAGGACCGCCCGCTCGACGCCGTCATTCTCCAGGACGCCAAGAGTTCGCTGCAGACCAAGACGCCGATCAAGCTCGACTACAAGATCAAGAATACCAACCGCAGCGTGGGCGCCATGCTCAGCGGCGAAATCGCCTACCGCTACGGCGACCACGACATGCCCGAGGGGACGCTTGACGTGACCCTGCGCGGCTCCGCCGGCCAAAGCTTCGGCGCCTTCCTCGTGGACGGCGTGCGTCTGCGGCTGCTGGGCGAAGCCAACGACTACGTCGGCAAATGCATGACCGGCGGCGAGATCATCCTCTGCCCGCCGGCCGATGTGCCCTTCCACCCGTCGCGCAACTTTATCTGCGGCAACACCGTGCTTTACGGGGCCAGCGGCGGCGCGCTCTTTGCCCGCGGCCGTGCGGGTGAGCGCTTTGCCGTGCGCAACTCCGGCGCCACCGCGGTGGTGCAGGGTGTGGGTGATCACGGCTGCGAGTACATGACCAACGGCACCATCGTGGTGCTGGGGCCCTGCGGCAAGAACTTCGGCGCCGGCATGAGCGGCGGTACCGCCTACATTCTCGACGAAGACGAGATGTTTGGCCATCTCTACAATCCGGACATGATCGAGATCAAGCGGCTGGAATTTGCCGAGGACATTCAGGAACTCAAGAGCCTCATCTTCCGGCATCTGGAAGCGACCGACAGCAAGCAGTCCAGCGAGATTCTCGACCAGTGGAGCCAGTACCAGCCCAAGTTCTGGAAGGTGGCGCCCAAACCGGCGGTGCCGCCGGGAGCGGAAAAGAAGGAGGAAGCCAAGCCGAGCCCCAGCCCGAACGGCGCTGAACCCAAACCCGGCGTGACCACGCGGGGCGAGGTCAAAACCGCTCCGGCTTCCTAAAGGCCTTCCGCCATGGAAGTCGCCACCCAGCTCTCCCTGTTCCTGGCCAACCAGCCCGGCACGCTGGCGGCGGTCTGCGACTTCCTCAGCGAGCACGACATCAACATCTACGCCTTCACCACTTCCGACTCGGTCGACCACACCGTCGTCCGGATGGTGGTGGACCAGCCCCGGCAGGCAATGCTGGTCCTGGAACGCCGCGGCGCGTTGGTGGTGGAGACCGAGGTGCTCATGCTGGAGGGCGACAACAAGCCCGGCAGCCTGGCTCGCATCGCCCAGCTTCTGGCGGAAGAGGGCGCCAATATCGAGTACGCCTACTGCGCCACCCCGCCCCAAAGCAAGCGGGGCCTCCTCATCCTCCGGCCGGATGACATCGCCCTCGCCATGCGCGCGATCAACCGCAAGCCGGCGGCGAAGAAAAAGACCGTCGCGGCCAAGGGCAAAGCGGCCAAAAAGACAGCCCGCAAGCGCTGAAGGCGAGGGTTAACTCCCACCCGGATCTTTGGAGAGTCCACCAATCGTTCTCAATCTTCTGCGCCATCGGCTAAAGCGGAAGTCTTCGGCGGCGCGGGCAGGGCCAGCGTCTTGGCCTGGTGCACGAGGATGGGCAGCTCGCCCCGCAGCGGGAGCAGGTCGCCGTCGATCTCGGCCGCTTCGGCGTACTTGCCGTCTAGGCGAATCGCCTCGCGGACGTACTTGCGCGCGCCGTGGAGGTCGCCCGCCACGCAGGCGTAGCAGCCCAGGTTGAAGAGCAGGATGGCCTCGCGCGGGTGCTCGCGCAGGGCGGCTTCCAGGATGCGGCGGGCGGCGTCGAGCGAGTCGCAGCGCCGAACGGAGTAGGCCAGGAGAATGCGCCATTCCAGGTGCTCCGGCTGGCGCTGGACGAGCAGCTCGCTGAGCTGGGCAGCCTGGCGCCAGTCGTGCCAGTGCTGGGCGAGGTGCAAGCGCAGAATGATGGCTTCTTCGTGCAAGCGACCAAGCGGCGACATTTCCGCCAGTTCGCGCTCCGCTTCGCGCGGCAGACCCAGTTCGATGTAGCCGAGGGCGGCTCGCCGCCGCCACCGGTCCTTGGTTTCGATTGCCGTCATGGCTGCTTCCTCCAAGTTCAGGTTCATCTAAAGAGAGCAGAAGCCATGCCGTCTTTGGTTCAGGGTGAAGTTGCCTCCGGCCGAAGGGTTTCGCTTCGCGAAAAAACAAGGCCCACTCCCGGAGGAGTGGGCCTTGAAGGGCTAAGTGGATTTAGCCGGGGGCTGACTTACATCATGCCGCCCATGCCACCCATACCGCCCATGCCGCCCATGTCGGGAGCGCCACCCGCGGCCGGGGCTTCCTTCTCGGGAAGCTCGGTGATGATGGCTTCGGTGGTCAGCAGCAGGCCGCTGATGGAGGCGGCGTTCTGCAGCGCGGAGCGGGTGACCTTGGTCGGGTCGACCACGCCGGCCTTGACCAGGTCGGTGTACTCGTCGGTGGCGACGTTGTAGCCGTTGTTGCCCTTCTGGCTGCGGACTTCGGCCACGATGACGCTGCCCTCGCCGCCGGCGTTGGCGACCAGGGTGCGCAGGGGCTGCTCCACAGCGCGCTGGATGATGGCGGCACCGATGGCTTCGTCCCCGCTGAGGTCGAGGGAATCGAGGGCCTTCTGGGCGCGCAGCAGGGCGACGCCGCCGCCGGGCACGATGCCCTCTTCCACCGCAGCGCGGGTGGCGTGCAGGGCGTCCTCGACGCGGGCCTTCTTTTCCTTCATCTCGGTCTCGGTGGCGGCACCGACGTTGATGACGGCCACGCCGCCGGCCAGCTTGGCCAGGCGCTCCTGGAGCTTTTCGCGGTCGTAGTCGCTGGTGGTTTCCTCGATCTGGCGGCGTATCTGCGCCACGCGGCCGGAGATGTCGGCGTTCTTGCCGGCGCCTTCGACGATGGTGGTGTTTTCCTTGTCCACCTTGACGAGCTTGGCCTGGCCGAGGTCGGAGAGCTCAATGTTCTCGAGCTTGATGCCGAGGTCCTCGGTGATGCAGCGGCCGCCGGTGAGCACGGCAAGGTCCTCGAGCATGGCCTTGCGGCGGTCGCCAAAGCCGGGGGCCTTGACGGCGCAGACCTGCAGGGTGCCGCGCAGCTTGTTCACCACGAGGGTGGCCAGGGCTTCGCCCTCGACGTCCTCGGCGATGATGAGCAGCGGCTTGCCGCTCTTGGCGGTCTTCTCGAGCAGCGGCAGCATGTCCTTAAGGCTGGAGATCTTCTTCTCGTGGATGAGAAGGTAGGCGTTCTCCAGGTTGGCCTCGAGGTTCTCGCTGTTGGTCACGAAGTAGGGACTCAGGTAGCCCTTGTCGAACTGCATGCCCTCGACGACCTCGAGCGTGGTCTCGATGCTCTTGGCTTCCTCGACCGTGACGGTGCCGTCCTTGCCGACCTTGTCTAGCGCGTCGGCGATGATCTCGCCGACCATCAGGTCCCAGTTGGCGGAGACGGTCGCAACCTGCTTGATCTCTTCCTTGTCCTTGACGTTTTTGGAGATCTTCTGCAGCTCGGCCACACAGGCCTCAACGGCCTTGTCGATGCCGCGCTTGAGGTCGGTCGGGTTGGCGCCGGCCGTGACGCTCTTGAGGCCCTGGCGGTAGATCGCCTCGGCCAGCACGGTGGCGGTGGTGGTGCCGTCGCCGGCGGTGTCGCTCGTCTTGCTGGCGACCTCGCGCACCAGCTGGGCGCCGATGTTCTCGTAGGGGTCTTCCAGTTCGATTTCCTTGGCCACGGTCACGCCGTCCTTGGTGATGGCGGGAGAGCCGAATTTCTTGTCGAGCACGACGTTGCGGCCGCGCGGGCCCAGGGTGGCCTTGACGGCGCGGGCGAGTTTGTCCACGCCGCGCAGCAGGGCCTGGCGCGCGTTTTCGTCGAATTGAAGTTGTTTAGCAGCCATGTTGGTTACTCCTTAATTGTTGGTTTGGCTTGGTTGGTTCGTGGGTGCCTTACCCGATCACGCCGAGGATGTCGTCCTCGCGCAGAATCTGGTAGGTGTCGCCGTCGATCTTCACTTCGGTGCCGCCATACTTGCTGATGAGCACCTTGTCGCCGGCTTTGACTTCGAAGGGGATTTTCTCGCCCTTCTCGTCGCGCTTGCCGCTGCCGACCGCCACAACGGTGGCCTCCTGCGGCTTTTCCTTGGCGGAATCCGGGATGATGATTCCGTTCTTCACTTGCTCCTTCTCTTCGACTTGCTGAACCAGCACGCGGTCGCCGAGAGGACGTACGTTGACTTTAGCCATACGTGTTTTCTCCTTGGTTGGGTTGAGGGTTGGGTGGGGGGTAAAGTTTCAAACGGCAGACTTCCAAAAGATCAAAGAAAGGGTCAGGGGGCAGGATTCAGAGTTCAAAAGCAGCTATTGGAGTTTGCCGAGTATGGTCGAGAAGATGAGCCTGAGTTCGTGGGCTTCCTGTTGAAGCTCGGCGCGAAGTGTTTCTTGGTCAGGGTTGTGTGGTTGCAAAAGCCGCAGCCAAAGGTGCGATTCCTTGGCCTCCTTTAGGGAGATGCGCATTCGCATCACGCGGTCCTTCTTTCCCAGTGCTTCGTTGGCTTCGATGTAGTTGGCCGCTACGCTTCCCGAGGAACGGATGAGCTGTTTGGCGTCGTTCTCGTTTCCAATGGTTTTCGGGAGGTGGCGGACAAAATCCCTGCAATTGGCGGCAAATCGGAAAGTCCTTTCTTCCAGGTCTTGATATTTGGAGCTTCCCGGCACCTGGAGCTTCTTTGTCCGTTTGTCCTTCTGTCGTCTGTCCGTCTATCTGTTGGGGGTTAGTCCTTCTTTTCCTTGTCGCCGTCGACGACTTCGAAGTCGGCGTCGACCACGTCGTCGCCGGCCGGCTTGGCGCGGGCGCCTTCGTCTTCGGCGGGTGCGGTTCCGCGGGGCGGGACGCCTTCGGCGCCGGGCATGCCTTCCATGCCGGGCATGCCGCCCGCGGCGGCGGCGTCACCGGCGGCGTTCTGGTAGAGGTCGGCGGAGATGGCCTGGAGCTTTTCGTTGAGGGCGTCGGAAGCCTTCTTCATGGCGTCGGTGTCCTCGCCCTTGAGGGTTTCGCGGACCTTCTCAATTTCGGTCTCGAGCTCCTTCTTTTTGTCGTCGTCGAGCTTGTCGCCCAGGTCCTTGATCAGCTTTTCGGCCGCGTAGGCGGAGCTGTCGGTCTGGTTGCGGATTTCGATCTTTTCGGACGCTTTCTTGTCTTCCTCGGCGTGCTGTTCGGCTTCCTTCACCTTGGCTTCGATCTCGTCCTTGGAGAGGCCGCTCGAGCCGGTGATGGAGATTTTTTGCTCCTTGCCGGTGCCGAGGTCCTTGGCGTGGACATTGAGGATGCCGTTGGCGTCGATGTCGAAGCTGACCTCGATCTGCGGCACGCCGCGCGGGGCCGGGGGGATGCCGTCGAGGCGGAAGGTGCCGAGCTGCTTGTTGTCCTTGGACATGGGCCGCTCGCCCTGCAGCACCACGATTTCCACGCCCGGCTGGTTGTCCGAGTAGGTGGAGAAGACCTGGGTCTTTTTGGTCGGAATGGTGGTGTTGCGCGGAATCATGGGCGTGGCCACGTTGCCGGCGGTTTCGATCGCCAGCGTCAGCGGCGTCACGTCGAGCAGGAGGACGCCTTCGACGTCGCCCTGGAGCACGCCGCCCTGGATGGCCGCGCCGATGGCGACGACCTCGTCCGGGTTGACGCCCTTGTGCGGGTCCTTGCCGACGAGTTCCTTCGCCGTGTCGATGACCTTGGGCATGCGCGTCATGCCGCCCACCAGCACCAGTTCGTCGATCTCGCTGGCGTTGAGCTTGGCGTCGCCCAGGCAGGCCTTGACCGGCTTGATCGTCCGCTCGAAGAGGTCGTCGGTGAGCTGCTCCAGCTTGGAGCGGTTCAGCTTGAGCTGAATATGCTTGGGGCCCGTCTGGTCGGCGGTGATGAAGGGCAGGTTGATCTCGTACTCTTGGCTGGAGGAGAGGGCCACCTTGGCCTTTTCGGCCTCTTCTTTCAGGCGCTGCATGGCGTCGGCCTGACCGCGCAGGTCGATCCCGGAATCCTTTTTAAATTCGTCCAGAATCCAGTCGATGATCTTGTCGTCCCAGTCGTCGCCGCCCAGGTGGGTGTCGCCGTTGGTGGCCGCGACCTCAAAGACGCCGTCGCCGATGTCGAGCACAGAGATGTCGAAGGTGCCGCCGCCCAAGTCGTAAACCGCGATCTTCTCGTCCTTCTTCTTGTCCAAGCCGTAGGCCAGCGAGGCCGCGGTTGGCTCGTTGATAATGCGGAGCACTTCAAGGCCGGCGATCTTGCCGGCATCCTTGGTCGCCTGGCGCTGGCTGTCGTTGAAGTAGGCCGGAACGGTAATGACGGCCTGGGTAATGGTCTCACCCAGCTTGCTTTCCGCGTCGGCCTTCAGTTTGGCCAGGATGAAGGAGGAGATTTCCTCCGGGCTGTAAACCTTGGTTTCGCCGCCGCTTTCCACTTCCACGTGGGCGTCGCCATTTTTGGCCTCCACAATTTTGTAGGGGAAGCGATCCGCCTCGCCCTTTACTTCGCTGTATTTGCGGCCAATGAAGCGCTTGACCGAAAAAACCGTGTTTTTAGGGTTGGTGATGGCCTGGCGCTTGGCGGCCTGGCCTACCAGGCGCTCGCCGCTTTTGGTGAACGCGACCACCGAGGGCGTGGTGCGCGCGCCTTCACTGTTTTCCAGCACGGAGGGCTCGCCGCCTTCCATCACTGCCATGCACGAGTTTGTCGTGCCTAAATCAATTCCGAGGACTTTTGCCATAGACCAGTTAAACGCAGGAGGCGTACCCAGGCGGCTGATGATTCTATAAGTAATTTGTTCAAAGTCACTTATGGATATTCACAGTGATCAAAAGGCTCGAGAATCTCCCGAAATAGAGCCAAAACGGCGCATTGAGCGAGCCAGAGTGTCGCAGTGGCGCAGGTTGGCATCTTGCTTTCAGGGTGATCATAGCCGCCATGTGGCAGACAGGATAGCGGGACGTTTTTCGCGTTGCCATGTTTGCGAAAAACAATCAGGCTGTAGCGAGCGTGGCTTCTTCCAATTCCGGCAAGAGTTTTTTTGGAATGCTGCTCCTCGTCTTGGTTGCGGCGCTGGTGGGATACGTCCTGGCAGGGGGAGGCCTTCCGGATTTCCAAGGCAAGGACGCGATTTTGCAGTCGCTCGGCCTGAAGGACGAGGCGAAACCAGCGGCCGCTTCGCCTCAACCGGCTGAGCCCAAAGATATTCCCTTGGCTGAAGAAGAGACGGTACCGCCAGAGACGCCGCCGCGCCACGCGTCCCCGGCTGCTCAGCCAAAGCCGTCGCAGCCCACGGTTCAGAAGCCAAAGCCTCCCGAAACCAGGAAGACGCCGTTGGAACTAGGAATCAACCCGCAGACGGCAACCATGGTGACCGCCCTAGACATCACGTTGCCGAGAACCTCCAAAAAGGGTGTCTATGTGGCCAAACTCAGGCCGGGCGATGTGGTGAAAGTCCGGGAAGTTCCTTCGGAAGAGACGCTGGTGGTTGAGTACATGGGCCATTCGATTGCGATTCCCGCCAAGTACACCAATTTGGGCTATCCCGGTGGCGTGCCTCCGCAGCGCACGGCGCCACCTGCCGATCAAGAGCCCGGCAATCACCTCGTTTATGACAATAAGGCGAGGCTGCCGGGCGGTTATGAAGCCGGCAACTGGCCGAGCACCGTCACCATTACCCGTGCGGAGAGAATCAAATACAAAAGCTCACTGAGCAAAGGCTACCGAACGGTGGTTTTGGACCCGGGCACCGTGGTAAGGCTTCGAGCGGTGAAGGGGGAAAGCCTGATCATCAGTTACCTGGGCCAAACGGCCGCCATACCGGCTTCGGCCACGGATCTCGCGGAAACGATGCAGGCCTATCGACGGGAAGCCGTGTCCCGTTAAGGGCCTTCCGGCATCGCTTGCGCGGTGATTTTGAAACCTTCCAGGCTGGACCGGGCGGCCGCATCTTCTGGTTGCTACCTCCGGCGACACTGACCAGGATACGTCCCATGGCTGCAGATTCAAATACGCCCGGCAAAGTGGGTTGCGTGCCCATCATTCTCATGTGCTTGGTGGTGGCGGCTCTCTGCGCAGTCTGGCTCTTGCGGGGCCACTTCTTTGGCGCGAAGGGAGATGTTGACCTGCTGGGCTGGCTGGGTCTGCGGGGCCAGGACCAGGTGGAAGTGTTGGAAGAAGAGGGGGTCGCTCCCCCCTCGACCCGCTACACGGTGGTGCTGGAGGAGCCGGAAAAAGACAGCAAACTACTGAATAGCGAGGAATTCGGGATGGGCGAAGATTCCGGCGTGGTTGAGCTGAGCGAGGCGGTCACCTTCGAGATCACGACCGCGGCTGGCACCGCTTCGCAGAACGTGCTGCCACGGGGCACCATGGTGGAGGTCATCAAGCGCGAAGAGGACCGGCTTCGGATCCGGCTGATGGGCCGGGAAGGATGGATCCCGTCGGACGCCGTCACCGATCTTGATTAGGCGCGGCTTTAATCCCGCAGCTCGTTGGTCAGTTCGTGGCCTTTCTCGAAGGCGGTGACGTTGGCCATAGTGGTCTCGGCGATGTTCTCGAGCGCCTCGACGGTCAGGAAGGCCTGGTGCGACGTGATGATGACGTTGGGGAAGGTGAGCAGCCGCGCCAGGATGTCGTCCTGCAGGATGTCGTCGGAGTGGTCCTCGAAGAAGACGTCGGCCTCCTCCTCGTAGACGTCCAGCCCGGCGGCGCCGACCTGCCCGCTCTTGAGCCCGTCGATGAGCGCGGCGGCGTCGACCAGGCCGCCCCGGCTAGTGTTGAGCAGGTAGGCGCCCGGCTTCATCCGGGCGATCGCGTCGCGGCTGATGATGTGGTGGGTGGCCTCGAGCAGCGGCACGTGCAGGGAGATGAAGTCCGACTGCCCGAGCAGCTCCGGCATCGCCACGTACTGCGCGCCGGTCGCGGCCACGAGTTCCTCGTTGGGCCGCATGTCGTGAGCCAGGATGCGGCAGCCCAGCCCGTGCATGATCGTGCCGAAGATGGCGCCGATCTTGCCCGTGCCGATCACTCCCACGGTCTTGCCGTGGACGTCGGTGCCCACCATGCCCTCGAGGGAAAAGTTGCGCTCGCGCGAACGGTAGTGGGCGCGGTGGATGCGGCGGTTGAGCGCCAGCAGCAGGGCCAGCGTGTGCTCGGCCACCGCGTAGGGCGAGTACTCCGGCACGCGCACCACCCGCAGGTGCAGGCGCGCGGCGGTGTCGAGGTCCACGTTGTTGAAGCCGGCGCAGCGTAGCGCAATTAGCTCCACGCCCTCCGCGCTGATGATGTCGAGGGTGTGCCGGTCGAGCACGTCGTTGACGAAGACGCAGACCGCCCGGTGCCCGCTGGCGAGTAGGGCGGTGTCCGGCCGCAGCCGCTCTTCGAAGAAGGTCAGCTTGTGCCCGGCCTGGGCGGCGGCCATTTCCAGAGTGGGGCGTTCGTAGTCGTGGGTGTCAAAAACCGCGATGTGCATGCCACTATGCTAGCAGCGCCCGGGGCAGCTTGCGCGGGATTTTTGCCGAGGGCTAAAGCCCGCACTCGTCCAGGATGGCCCGGGCGGCGGCGGCCGGGTCCGGCGCCTTGGTAATCGGGCGGCCGATGACGATGTGGTCGGCGCCTTCTTCCAGGGCCTGGCTGGGGGTCATCGTGCGGCGCTGGTCGTCGGTTTCGGCGTCCTTGGCCCGGATGCCGGGGGTCACCAGCTTCATCGGGATTTCCAGCATCTCGCGCAGAAAGCCGATTTCCTGCGGCGAGCAGACCAGTCCGCTCAAGCCGCATTGGCTGGCCAGGCGCGCCAGCATCATCACCTGGCCGGGCACGGAGTGGTCGAAGCCGACCATGCCGAGGGTGTCGCTGTCCATGCTGGTGAGCACGGTCACGCCCAGGAGTTCCAGGTTGGAATTTTCCGTCCCGAGCTGGGCGGCCAGCATCATTTCCGCGCCGCCGGTGGTGTGCAGCGTGGCAAAGCGGCAGCCCAGGTCCTTGACCGCCTCGATCGACTTGATGACGGTGACGGGGATATCGTGAAATTTTAGGTCCAGCATCACATCGACGCCTTCGGCCAGGACGGCCTTCACCACGGCCGGCCCTTCCAGCGTAAAGAGTTGGGAACCAATCTTGTAGAAGCCGATGTGGTCCTTGAGCTGGTGGACCATGCTCATGGCTTCCTCGGCGGATGCGTAGTCGAGTGCGACGATGATTTTGTCGGTCGCCATGTGGGCCAATATCGCTAGTTTTCCTATAAAAGGAAGTAAAAAGTAAACTCTTTTTCAGCGCCCGGCCGAGAGCCGCCGCCCGCCACTTCCCCAGATTTCCCCAGCATCATGACCGCAACCTCGCATTGCGCAAGCGCCGGGAGCCTGCTTCACTCGTTTTCTTTCCGCCGTCATGCCCGCCACCGTCCTGTTCTCGCCCGCCAAGCTTAACCTGTATTTGCACATCACCGGTAAACGGCCGGACGGGTTTCACGAGCTCGACATGCTGATGGTGCCGATTGACTTTGGCGACGAGCTCTCTGTGCGCGTTGAATCCACGCGCGGCGAGAGCCGGATCGCGCTCAGTTGCGACCAGCCGGACCTGCCCGTAGATGGTAACAACCTTTGCGTGCGCGCGGCGGAAGCCTTCCTGAAACGCTACGGCCTTCAAGCCGAGGTTGACCTGCAACTGCGCAAGCGCATCCCGGTGGGCGCCGGGCTGGGGGGCGGCTCCAGCAACGGGGCGACGGTGCTGCTGGCGCTGCGCGAGCTGCTCAAGCCGGACGCCTCCGACGCCGAGCTGGCGGAACTGGCCGCCCGGTTCGGCAGCGACACCGCCTTCTTTATCTACCAGCGCCCGGCGGTCTGCCGGGGACGGGGGGAAATCATCGAGCCGCGCGAGTTGACCCAGGACTACCAAGGCCTGCTGGTGCATCCGGGCTTCGGGGTTGCCACACCCTGGGCCTACCGGACCTACGCGGCCGACCCCAAGCCCGGCGTGGAGGGCAAGACCACGGCGGACGGCTTTGCCCTGCGCAACGACCTGGAGCCGCCCGCCTTCGGCAAGCATCTCTGGCTGCCGGCTACCAAGGAGTGGTTCCAGGCGCAGCCCGAGGTCTGGGACGCGCTCATGAGCGGCAGCGGCAGCAGCGTCTTTGCCCTGGTGGAGGAGTCCGCCGCCATCTCCGGGCTGCGGGAGCGTTTCCACCGCGAGTGCGGGGAGTCGCTCTTCAGCACGCCGTTTCGCGTCACCGGGCGGGATCGCCTTTAGCCCGCCACGCGAGCACGGTTAGCCCCAGCAGAACCAATTGCAGCCAGGGGAAGGCCGTCACCGGCACGAGCGGGAGTTCCAGCGGCGCGTGGTAGAAGCCGTAGTCGTCGTCCATCTGGTGGCCCACGCCCAGGAAGCCGTAGCGGATCGCCACCAGGGAGATGGCGTTGGGCAGTAGCCACGCGAGCGTGCCCACGTAGAAGGTCAGGCGCAGCACGCGGGCGCGGGTGGCCGGCACCGCCTGCTCCCAGAAGGCCAGCACCCAGCCAAAGCCAAGCAGGCTGATCCCGAGCAGGGCGTTTTGCGCTGTGCCGTGGGGGGAGACGTTGGCCAGGATGATGGCGTGAGCCACCAGCACGCCAGCCAGGCCCACACCCCAGCGGATGCTGGTCTGCTCCCGCAGAAAAACCCAGAGGCCCCGGCCTTCCACCCGCAGGGCCAGAAAGGGCCAGAACTGCCCCACGAAGGTGCTGGCGAGAACGGTGGCGAAGATAACGAGATTCCAGCCGACGAGAAAGACCGTGCTGTCCGGACCGGCTGCGCGGAGGAGATCGAAGGTGACGGGATCGAAGGGCCAGAGGCTGATAAAGTTGGTGACGAGCGTGGCCAGGGTGTTGAGCAACACGCTGCCGCCAAACTTGGCGCGTTGCACGGGGTCGAAGGCCGGATTGCTGGCGCGCTTGGCTTCGGCGCCGTACTGCTGGGAGGTCCATAGGTCGTAGACGCCATAGAATAGAATGAGAGCCAGGCCGACCAGCAACAGGCGCCCGCCCCAGCGGCACCACCAGCCGATGTCCAGTCGTTCGGCCAAGGCGGGCCGCGCGGCTAGGAGCACCAGCGGCAGCATCACCAGCGCTCCGGGATGCGTGGCCACGGCCAGGCCGAAAAGCAACGCCGGCGGCCACCAGGTGGCCAGGACCGTTCGGTCGCTTTGCCGGTTGAGGGTGATCATCAAGCCGATGGCGGCGGCGGCCAGGCCGCCGGAGAGGAGCTTGCCCCAGCAGGCGGTGGCGTGGAGCAGAAAGAACGGGCTTAGCGCCAGCGGGTAGGCCAGCCGCCAGGAGGCCAGTGACGAGGAGTGGTCGTCGCGGCGGAAGGTCTCGCGCGCCAGAGCGACGCCGGCGGCCAGCCCGCCGGCCGCGAGCACCGCGCCGAAGACCTGGAAAGTGGGCAGGCCCGGCTCCAGGAGCCAAAGCGGGACGGCGCCCGCTCCCGCCATGGCGGGACGGGGTAGCATGTAGCGCTCCAGCGGAAGGCCGAGCAGCACGCATTCGCCGGTGCGCAGCATCATGTGCCAGTCGATCCCCCAGGGGCCGAGAATGGGGAACGGGCTCAGGCTCATCACGAAAAGGGAAAGGAGATACCAGGCCAGGCCCTCGCGGACGACGGCGGGGAGAGCGGTGGCGAGTTCCCTGCGGACGGATGGCCTGCGCAGGTAGATGGCAGCGGGGACGGCGGCAGCAAGGACCGCTCCGGCCAGGCCCCCGGCAGCGGGCAGGCCGAGCATCCAGGCCCAGGTGGCCCCCAGTCCCGCCAGACCCGCCCCGACCAGCGGCGCCAGCCGCCACCAGCCGGGGCGCAGCCCCAGCAACCAGGGCAGCCCCAGCGCAGCGTAGAGGGGCCAGGCGAGGAGGGCAACCAGCGCAAGCATGCTTGCAGGGCTATCAACCCGCCCTGGTTTTGAGAAGCTTTTTAGGGGAGCGCGGCGAGGCGGCTGTGGGTGGCGGCATTTCGCTCTCGACTAAGCGAGGCGGTTGTCGCTAAGTAACGGTCCGTCATGCGCATCGGAGGCCATTCAAGGTGGAACGCACGGGCGTGGAAGCTCGTTGCCGGTCTGGCTGTGGCCGGATGGCTGGCGACGGCGCCGGACGCGCGCGCCAACCTCGCGTCCCAGGTGGAGGGGCTTTCCGGTTTCTCTGGTCTGCCCGCGGATCGATTGACGCAGGGCGAGGTGGTTTCCCAGTTGCTGAAAATGGGCCGCCGCCAGGATGTGGGGGTCGAGAGCCTCTTTTTTGTGCCGGTGGCGCCGGAGGCGGTCGCCAACCGGCTGGCGAGCTGGACGCCGACCAAGCATCCTTCTCTCGGCGTGATGATTCACCAGGGGTTTTCGCCGCCGCCGACGGCCGAGACCTTCGGCCAATTGGCCACGCCGCCGGGCTCGGCGGCGATCAGTTTGCTGGAGCGCGAGACGGCCCGGGCGGTGCCGCGCTTTAACTTGAGTACGGCGGAATGGGGCCTGCTGAAGGAAATGCTGGGGCGGGAGCGAGGCGCCGAGACGGTTTGGCGGTTCTGGCGGCAGCTGCTCAACGAGCGCTCCAACACCTATTTCAGCAAGGGCCTCCGGGCCATGCCCGCCTACCAGACCCGCAACGGGGAGGTAAAGGTGCGCGAGGTGGCCCTGGCTCTGATCCGGTCCCAGCCCAAGCTGTTCGAGAACTTCAAGGGCCTGCTGGCCGACGCCATCTTTGCCCCCAAAAGCGGCGTGCAGACCCGCGCCTACTGGGAGCTGTTCTCCGTGCAGGGCTTTGGCACGCTCAACCTGGGCGCGCTTTACTTCGGGCCCGGCGGCGGCGGCATGCAGGTGATCGACTTCCAGTACTACTTTAGCAGCGGGCTCTACACGAACATGATTTTTTACCAGATTTGGCCGGCCGAGCTGGGGGGGCAGAGGGGTTCCGTCGTCTGGAGGGCGGATCTGCTTTCCTCGCCATTTTTTAAGTCGAGCGGCGTTAACCGTATGGGCACCAACATGATGATGCAGCAGGAAGTGACCAAAACGATCAACCTGCAGAAGGGCGATCTCGGCCCGTAATCTCCCGGATTTTGCCCGCCCGCGCTTGACCAATTCCGTTTTCGGCACCATGATTCCGGCGTTTGGAGACTCTCTATGCCCGACTTTTCACGCACTCCGCTTCTATTCCTACTGGTAGGCATGTCCCTGTTGTTCGCAGCCGCGTCGCCATTGAGCGCGCAGGTGGGCCAACAGGGCGACCCCTTCGCCTTCGACGACCCGCAAATCCGCGACGAGATTTCCGCGCCGGAGGCGGCTCCCGTGGCGCAGGAATTCAGCTTGTCGGTCTCTTACGTCGGCGACATGGAGATGGAGCAGGGCGACGCCAGCTTCGGCGACGTGGACACCATCCACAACCAGCTCACCTACGTGGTTTCGCCCACCATTGAGGATGGTGTGCTGCTGCGGCTCGGCGTGGATTGGAACCGGTTCTCCTTTGGCCTGCCGAACCAGGCGCCCATCCCCAACACGCTGCAGAACTACAACCTGATTGTCGGCTTCGACATGGCGCTTTCCGACAAATGGCTGATGCGGTTTGAGGCGCTCCCGGGCATCTACAACACGAATACCGATATCCAGTCGAACGACGTCAACGTGCCGCTGGTTCTGGGCTTCTCCTATCTGCACAGCGCGGAGCTGCAGTTTGTGCTTGGCCTGAGCATGGACCTATGGCGCGAGTATCCGGTGCTGCCCGGTGCGGGCGTGCGCTGGCAGTTTGCCGAGAAGTGGACGCTGAACGCCATCGTGCCGCGCCCGCAGCTTGAGTACAGCGTTACCCGCAACCTGCAGCTCTTTATCGGCGCCGAACTGGTCGGCGGCACCTTCCGCAGCGACGAAAACTTTGGCAACACCCATGGCAACGCCAAGCTCAACGACACGCCGATCTCTTACTCGGAGATCCGCACCGGCGGCGGCTTGATTTACAACTTTACGCCGCAG
The DNA here is from genome assembly GCA_038745425.1 of Verrucomicrobiota bacterium. GTDB lineage: Bacteria > Verrucomicrobiota > Verrucomicrobiia > Methylacidiphilales > UBA1321 > CAWUJC01. The sequence goes on from JBCDLL010000003.1 coordinate 45,021, forward strand.
ATGTCGCTGAAGCTCTCCGGCGGTTGGGTGCCTTACCGGCGCATTGATTTTCACCGGGCCAACACCCAGTTCGACAAGGCCGACGCCGGCGCGCCTTACGGCCAGCTCTCGTTCCAAGCCTCGTTTTAGCGGGCCCCGGCATGCCCGCGCCCACGCTGGACCAACGCCTTGCCCTGCGCGAAAAACCGGACCGCCCCTGGGTCCTGCTGATGCGGTGGAGCCGGCTCCTGTTCCTGCACTGGGAGTTCCCGGTTGACGCCATCAACGAAACTCTGCCCCCCGGCCTGGAGGCCGACACCCACGAGGGCAAGGCCTACATCGGGGTGGTGCCCTTCCGGATGCGGGGCGTGCGGCCGCGCTTTCTGCCTACCGTGCCGGGTATCTCCAACTTCCTGGAGCTTAACGTGCGCACCTACGTCCACGACGCCCGCGGCAACCCCGGCGTCTGGTTCTACAGCCTGGACGCCGACCAGCCACTGGCCGTGTGGATGGCGCGGACCTTTTTTCACCTCAACTACGAGCACGCGGAGATGAGCTCCACGCACGGGGACTACGAAGCGGAGGACGAGTCCCGCATGGTGGACTATGCTTGCCTGCGCCGCGGCCGCGCCGAGACGGACCGCGCCGTCTACCGTTACGCCGGCCGGGGGGAGCAGTTCCTGGCGGAGCCCGGCAGCCTCGAGTTCTTCCTGCTGGAGCGCTACCTGCTTTTTTCCTGGGACGCGCGGCGGCACCGGCTTTTTTCCGGCCGGGTGCATCATGCGCCTTACCGGGTGCAGGGGGCCAACATCCAGCGTTATTCCAGCAACCCCATCAACTGGAACGGGCTGGTCGAGCCCAGCCGCCTGCCCGATCACGCGCACTTCAGCCGCCAGGTGGAGGTGGAGGCCTACGCGCCGCGGGTGGTGGAAGCCGGCTGAGCTCGCGCGGGCCTGCCCGCTGAGATGTGCTTAGCGCCCTTTACGCGGCCGAGGCTCTAAAATAAGTCTATCTAATTTCAAATTATCTTTTTCATTAGCTTTTTCTTTGATGTTTCCCGCCTCGCCCGTAACGTAAGGAGATGACCGCCAACCAACCCGCAGTTTGTAAAACGACCAACAAAAGACTCCTCAGATGGGTCAACGAGGTGGAGGCCCACTGCGAGCCGGATCAGGTCCACTGGGTCGGCGGGAGCGAGGAAGAGGACCAGGCCATCCGCCAGTTGATGGTGGACAGCGGATCGGCCATTCGGCTCAACCCGGAGAAGCGGCCCAATAGCCTGCTCGTGCGCAGCGATCCGCGCGACGTCGCCCGGGTCGAAAGCCGCACGATTATCTGCAGCCGCTCGCCGGAGGACGCCGGCCCGACCAACAACTGGCAGGACCCGATCGCGATGCGGGACAAAATGCTCAAGCTTTTCCGCGGCTGCATGAAGGGCCGCACCATGTACGTGATCCCCTTCAGCATGGGCCCCGTCGGCTCGCCCATGGCCAAGATTGGCATCGAGATTACTGACTCGCCCTACGTGGTGGTGAGCATGCGCATCATGACGCGCATTGGCGCGCCCGTGCTGGATGTGCTGGGCAAGAGCCCGCTCTTCGTCAAATGCGTTCACTCCGTCGGCTGCCCGCTGGCCGAAAGCCAGGAGGACGTGCCCTGGCCCTGCGACCCGGAAAACACCTACATCACGCACTTCCCCCGCCACCGCGAGATCATGTCCTACGGCTCGGGTTACGGCGGCAACGCCCTGCTCGGCAAGAAGTGCTTCGCGCTGCGTATCGCCTCGGTGATGGCGCGGGACGAAGGCTGGATGGCCGAGCACATGCTGATCCTGGCGGTGAAGGACCCCAGCGGCAAAAAGACCTACGTGACGGCGGCGTTCCCGAGCGCCTGCGGCAAAACCAACTTTGCCATGCTCATCCCGCCCGATTCGCTCAAGCGCCAGGGCTGGGACGTGACCACCATCGGCGACGACATCGCCTGGCTCAAGCCCGGCGCCAACGGCAAGCTCCACGCCATCAACCCGGAGGCCGGCTTCTTCGGCGTCGCTCCGGGGACCTCGATGGACACCAACCCCAACGCCATGCTCTCCTGCCGCAAGGACACCATCTTCACCAACGTGGCGCTGACCGACGACGGCGACGTTTGGTGGGAGGGCCTGACCAAAGAGCCGCCCGCGCATCTCATCGACTGGAAAGGCAACGACTGGACGCCCGGCCAGACCGACGCCGACGGCAAGCCCGTGCTCTCCAGCCACCCCAACAGCCGCTTCACCTCGCCGGCCTCCAATTGCCCCTGCATCGACCCTGACTGGGAGAAACCCGAGGGCGTCGAGATCAGCGCGATCATCTTTGGCGGCCGCCGGATGACGGACATGCCGCTGGTTTTCCAAAGCTTCAACTGGACGCACGGCGTCTACCTGGGCGCGACCGTCGCCAGCGAGCAGACCGCGGCGGCCGAGGGCACGGTGGGCGCCCTGCGCCGGGACCCGATGGCCATGCTGCCCTTCTGCGGCTACAACATGGGCGACTACTTCCGCCATTGGATTCTGATGGGCAAAAAGGTGAGCGAGCCGCCGGGCGTTTTCCACGTCAACTGGTTCCGCAAGGGCCCGGAGGGCGAGTACCTCTGGGAGGGCTTCGGCGAGAACATGCGGGTGCTCAAGTACATCGTGCAGCGCGTCAACGGCCAGGCCCGCGCCTCGGAGACCGCCATCGGCTGGCTGCCCCGCTGGGGCGACCTGGACTTTGAGGGACTCGACTACACCGAAGAGGAGTGGAACGCGCTCATGGCGATCGACCACGAGCGCTTCAAGGAAGCCACCCTGGGCCACCAGGAGCTTTTCCTGAAACTCTTCGACCATCTGCCGAAGGAGCTCATGTTCGAGCGCGACCTCATCATCAGCCGGTTGTAGAACGCGGCTGGTTAAAGAAAGCGGCCGCCGGATTCTTGCCGTGCGGTTGCCTTGGGTCGGTGCCTTTATCCGAGGCGGCGACAATAATTTTGTTCGGAGCAGAAAAGGCTCAAGAGTGGCTGGGCCGGGTCGAAATGGATACGAATGGCGGTGGTGATCCCAGCGCCTTCAACCCGAACGATCCGCCGACATGCCGCTGAAATCGAGAATTCTGACCGCGATCAGCGTGTTGCTGTTTTCCAGCTTGGGAGTTGCCTCGTTGCGAGCTCAGTTGGTTTTTGACCTGGATTTTACCGGTGCAACGGCGACCTACAACAGCTCGGCGGGATCACTGGTAATTGACGTGGAGGACGTGGCCAAGGGTGTCGTTGGCCCGGACGTGGACCTGCGCATCGAGTCGATCGGACCCTATCAACCGGACACCGCCGAGAAGGGCGGCGACGTCAGCCAGGGCGGCAACAACGGATCGCCGCCCGGGACGGACGACGTGCGCATTCACCTCGACGCCGGGACCACGACGCGGTTCCGTTTTTCGCTCTACGACGGCGACGGCACGTTTTCCACCCTCTTTCAGCCCGGCGTGGATTTCTCCTTCACCATCGTTTCCTACGACCTCGACGGCAGCGCCGGCTACGAGGATATCCTGAGGATCTACTCGCCGGTGGTCTACACGCTGACCACCACGACGAAGATCGCGGCCTCGCTCGGTCCCGGCGGCGAGTACGTCGAGTTTACGGGCGGCGGTGCGGGTGAGGTCGTGGGCCAGGCCGGGCTGACCAGTTTGACGCCGGATCAGGAGGACGTCTCAGTGATGCTGGAGTTCAACAACCTGAGCGAGTTCGTTTTCGAGTATACCGTGACCGAGGTCGGCCGCAACCGTTCGGGCCGCAACCTTCTCTTTGACGGCGACGATCTGTTGGTGAACGGCCCGCCCACGCTCTTCGAGCCGCCGGTTGTCCCGGAGCCGGCGAGCGGTTCGCTGCTCTTCCTGGGTTTGGCCGCTTACGCGCTCGCCCGCCGCCGGCGTGGCTAAGCCCGCCCGGAGATCGCCAAAGCGGGAGCCTTGCGCTATCCAGGTGGGGATGAAGAAATCCAAGAAGCAAGCCTGGCGCGAGACCAACGACCAGGCCTGGGTGGGCGACGCCGTCCTGAGCCTCTACGCCCGGCAGTGGGTGCTGCGGCGCGAGGCCGGCCCGGAGCCGCTCGGCGAGTCGCGCGACGACGCCTTCCGCCACTTCACCTGCAACGATTTCCTGGCCACGATCGGTCAGCCGACCGAGGTGGAAGCGGCCATCGGCATTGTCTACCTCGAACAGGGCGAGCAGGCCGCCTTTGACTTTATCGAGGGCAAAATTCTGCCGCTCTACCTCAAGCAGCGCCGCAAACGCCTCAAGCTATGAACTGCCGGCGAGAGAAGCGCGTACCATCGCCGCGACCTGGTGGATGCCGCCGTCCGGGACGTCATCGGGCCGGGTCAGCCGGTTGTGGGTAAAGCCGAAGGCGAGGTCGAGTTCCGGGTCGTAGTAGCCGAAGCTGCCCCCGTGACCGCCGTGGCCGAAGGTGCCCGGGCGGTTGCCCATGACCGCCTTATGCGTACCAAGCAGATAGCCCAGCCCGTGCTCGGGCACGCTGCCGTCGGGCAGGGGAATTGGCGCCTTGGCCCGGGCGACGGTTGCCGGCGAAAGCAGGCGCACGCCGTCCACCCCGCGGGGAGCGAGCGCGGCGTAGACCCGCGCGATGGAGCGGGCGTTCATCAGGCCGCTGGCGCCGGGCATGCAGGCGCGGCGGGCCTCGTCGCGGTTCATCAGGTCGTAGAGCGGCTGCGTCCACCAGGGGATGCTCTCCGGCCGGTCGGTCCGTGGAAATTCGCTTGGCGCGAAGGGATCCTCGAGCGTGGCGATGGCGTCGTCTTCAGGCCGGGGGCAGCCGATGAAGAGGCGCTCGATGCCCAGGGGTGCCTTGATCTCCCGTTCCAGCAGGGTCGGGAAGTCCAGCCCGGTGACGCGGCAGGCGGGCTCGCCGACGAGCCAGCCCCAGGACATGGCGTGGTACTCGTGCCGCGAGCCGGGCGCCCAGAGCGGCTCCAGTTCCGCCAGCGCCGCGCAGACGCGGTCCCAGTCCGGCAGGTCGCCGAGCCGAAGGTGGCCGGGCATTTGCGGCAGCCCCGCCTGGTGGCTGAGCGCCTGGCCTATCGTGATCGCCTCTTTGCCGCGGCAACCGTACTCCGGCCAGTAGCGGGCGAGGGGCGCGCCGCAGTCGAGCTGGCCGCGTTCCACCAAGCGGTGGACAAGCGTCGAGGTGATGCCCTTCGTGACCGAGAAAACCGGGAAAAGCGTTTCGCCGTCGATGGGGACTTGTCCGCTCGCGTCGGTGGTGCCGCCCCAGGCGTCGGCGATGAGCTCCCCGCGATGGTAAACGGCTACCTGGGCGCCGCGTTCGGTGCCTGTCGCCACCAGGTCGCGCAGGAGCGCCTCGAGGCGGGATTGGAGGGAAGCGGCGTTCGCCATGGGGCAAGCGTAGGGCCGGGCCGCTTTCCGGCAAAGGTTTTCGGCGGGGCGGTTGCGGACTGGACGCGCCACCGGCTTTGCGCGCAAACTGGGCGCCATGTCCGATTCCACCCCGGAGACTTCTAGCAAAATGGGCTCGACCCTGGTCGACGAGTACGCGATGGCCATCCTGAACGGCTTTTGCTCCAACCCGGCGTTGCAGGGCGCAGTCAGCGAACAGGAGTTGGTGGCCAAGTCCTTTGAGATGGCGCGGGAGGCGATGCGGCTGCGCTTGCCCGCCACCGAGGAGATTGAGGCCGAGATTTTCTTCCTGATGGACGCGGGCCGTTACGTTGCCTCCGTCAGCCGCTTAAGCCGAACGGTGACCTACACGCGCAGCGAGCGCGAGGCTGTCATTTACTTCGACTCCGCCCGGGCGGATAACGACGGCGAGTTCTGTCGCGCCGAGGGCCACCAGGCGGACTTGCGTCGCGGCCGCGCGCTAGTCAGCGCCAACGGCAAGCTCATCCCCCTGCCGGTGACGGACTGGCGGGAGCAGATGATTGCCGAAGGCAAAACGCCGCCGGAGGAACCGGCCGCGGGAAGCTAAGTGGGCCGCGCGCGATTGCACGAAGCCCCAGGTGAGGTAGCTTTTCCGACGAGCATGAAAGCATTGGTGGTAGAGGACGACGCCGCGACCAACGAACTGTTCGTCGAGGCACTGGGTGACGGAGGTTTTACGGTGGAAGCCGCCGCCGACGCCGAGGCGGCAATCGCCAAGTACCGCCCCGACGCGTACGCGCTCATTACTCTGGACCTGAATCTCCCCGGCATGGACGGCCTGGAATTTTGCCGCTGGCTGCGCTCCCAGCCTCAGGGGGAGGACCCCTACGTTATCGCCATCACCGGACGGGCCGAGCCCGAGGATCTCCAGGAAGTGCTCAAAGCCGGCATCGATGACTACATCGCCAAGCCGGTGACTTTGGAGAAGTTCTTCGTGCGCCTGGCGATGGCGCAGGCCGCCTTTGCGCGGCAGGAGAAGTACCGGCAGGCGCGGGCCGAGCTGACCGCCGCCAAAAAACTCCTGCGGGAGCACCAGGCCAAGGCCGGGGTTTAAGGCCGCTCCATCAGGGCACTTCGAAGATCTGTTGGGTGTAGGGGCAGCGCACGAGCGTGCCCGTCGGGTAGCCCTGGACATCGACGTAGCCTTGGTCGGGAGCGTAGGGGCTTTGGACGAAGCCCTTTTTGTCGGTGGGAATGCCTTTTTCGTACTCGGCGTCGAGGTCGATGGCGCCGTCGTAGGCTTCGGATCGCTGCGGTTCCTGCTTGGAACTGGCCGGGCTGTTGGGCGGAGTCTGCTCCTGGACGGGCGGATTCGTGGCCGGGGGCGGCGCCGGTTGGCTGGGCGGGGGAGCGGGCGCGCCCGGGCCGGCGGCCTGGGCGCCCAGCGCGGCCACGGTTTCTTCGTTGATGCGCCCGGTGGCGGGCAGGCCGGCGTCGTTTTGGAACGCCCGCAAGGCGCCGGCGGTGTTGGGGCCGTAGTAGCCGTCGATCTCGCCCACGGCGTAGCCGAGCGCGGAGAGCCTACCCTGGACGTCGCGGACGAGGGGATCGGGCTGTCGCTGGCGGGGAACCTGCTGCCACTGGCCGTAGCGGACGCTCGGCCGGCTCTGGAAGGCGTTATTGGGAATGGTGATGGAAAAGCCGAAGCCACCGCGGGGCCGGCCGTAGAAGCGCGGCGGGCCGCAGTAAAAGGGCGCGGGCCCAAAGTAAACGCCGCCGCCTCCGAACCCCCGGCGGTAGGGCGGATGGGCGGATACCGTCTCGACGATGGCACCCGACAGAAGGGCGCCGCCCAGGAAGGTCAGCAGGGCTCGGAAGGTGGTGAGGCAGGGTAGGTTCAATCCATCTCCTAAGACGGCAACGAAACGCGCCGGCTTCAGGCAATTGCACAAAATCTACCAGGCGGTAGCAGAGGGGCGCAATCCCCTGTGCAGACTCTCCCGGGCGTGCTAGGCTTTCCCCTTGTGCTGACTCCCGACGACATCAATTACGCGATCGAAAACACCAAGGTGGTGCTGGCCCCCCGCGCCAAGCTCAAGACCTTTGGCACCTCGGTGGTGAATTATTACCTGGTGACCGAGGACATGGACGCCGCCAACGCCTCGCGGGTGCGGGAGGGGCGCATCCAGGCGGAAAAACCGGAACTGCTCACGCCGGCTCATTTCCGGCGCCTGTTGCTGGAAGGCTTTGTCGACGAGAAGGCGGAGGAGTTTGCCCACGCGCTGAGCCAGAACCCGGAGCTTTTCACCTGGCTGAAATACGGGTTTAAGGTGCGCAAGGACGAAATCCGCTCCTACGATGTGCACGAGTCGCTCGAGCTGGTGGTGGACCGGGTGAAGGCCGACGCCGAAGGGCGGGACGACCCGCTGACCGCTGTGCTCACGGGCATCGACGATGGCTGGGAGGTTTGCCTGCTGAAGTTCATGGTGGACGTGATTCAGGAGAGCGCCGGGGGTCATCTGGACGACTTTCGAGAACGGGGGTTGCTCTGAGAATGGAGCCACTCGGAGCGGGCGGTTAGGCTTGCACCGGGGGCTGGACTTGGCACTTTCGTGGAATCTTCCGGCGCTCCCGCGTTGGTCTTGTTTATGGAGAAGGACGCACCCATTTATGTCGCTGGTCACCGGGGGATGGTGGGCTCCGCCTGCGAGCGCGAGCTGCGCCGCCAGGGTTACGGCAACCTGATCCTGCGCACCCGCCGCGAACTGGACCTGACCGACGCGGCCGCCACCCGCGCCTTCTTTCAGGAGACCCGGCCGCGTTACGTGATCGATGCGGCCGCGCGGGTGGGGGGCATCCTGGCCAACAAGACCTTCCCGGTGGACTTCCTGGAAACCAACGTGCTTATCCAGGTGAACCTGATGCGGGGGGCCTTTGAAGCCGGGGTGGAGAAGTTCCTTTTTCTGGGCAGTTCCTGCATTTACCCAAAGGAGGCGGTTCAGCCGATGCGCGAGGATGCCCTGCTGGCCGGGCCGCTGGAGCCGACCAACCAGGCTTACGCCATCGCCAAGATCAGCGGCATTCTGCTGGCCGAGGCCTACCGCAGCCAGCACGGGGCCAGCTTCATCAGCGCCATGCCGACGAACCTGTACGGCCCGGGCGACAACTTTGACCTACAGAGCTCGCACGTGCTGCCCGCGCTGATCCGCAAGTTTCACGAAGCCAAGGAGCGGGGCGACGAAGCGGTCACCTGCTGGGGCAGCGGGCGGCCCCGGCGCGAGTTCCTCTTCGTGGATGACCTGGCCGAGGCCTGCGTGTTCCTGCTGGAGAACTACGACGCACCCGGCCACGTCAACGTCGGTTTCGGAGAGGACCTGACGATTGCCGACCTGGCGGAGACGGTGCGGCGGGTGGTCGGTTTCGAGGGGCGGATCGACTGGGATGCCTCCATGCCGGATGGAACCATGCGCAAGCTCATGGACATCAGCAAAATCCGAGAACTGGGCTGGACTCCCAAAACCTCCTTGGAGAACGGAATCCGGCTTGCCTATGATTGGTATTTGCAAGTAGCGGAAACCCCGGCGCCGTCGTCCCAACCCACCTAAACCATGCTGCATCGCGATCAGGAAATTGTCGTGCAGGTCCTTCAGGTGTTGGACGCACTTCTGCTGTGCCTGGCGCTCTACCTGGCCCACACCTTCCGGCTTGATATTCTGCCGATCCTAAAGGGGATCGAAGTAACCACCGATCCGGGTATCGCCAGCTACTACTGGGCGATTGTGCTGCTGATTCCGCTGGGGCCGCTGGTGCTGGAGCGCCAGGACATTTATCGGCTGCACGTCGAGCAGGGTTTTCTGCAACGGGTCTGGCGCATCTTCAAGGCGGTCTTCATCCTGTTGGTGCTGCTGACGATCTTCATGGTCACGCTGCGCATCCCGCAGGACACGATCTACCGGATGGCCTTCGTCATCTTCGTGCCGTTGGCCACCTCGCTGATTGCCCTGCGCGAGTACTTCTTCCAGCTCTGGCTCAAGGGCCGCGGCAACCGGCTGGTCGCCCGCCAGCAGGTGCTGCTCTGCGGCATCGGCGGCGAGCGCGAGAAGTGGAAGCAGGAGATGAACAAAGTGCCCGGCGGCGCCTACAAGATTATGGAGGAAGTCGACCTGAGCCAGATTTCGCATCAGGACTTCATCGACAAGCTGCACAACCACTCCGTCGACATCGTCATCTTTATGGTGGACCACACCAACTTACCCGAAATCCGGGACTCGTTGATCGCCTGCGAGAGCGAGGGCATCGAGGCCTGGGTCAGCGCCGATTTCTTTGGTACCTCGCTCGCCCGGCCCAGCTTTGACGAGTTTCTGCAACGGCCCTTGCTGGTTTTCCGCAGCACGCCGGACGCCTCCTTTGAGCTGGTGATCAAGCGCATGATCGATATCGTGGGCTCGCTCACGCTGATTGTGCTGCTCAGCCCGCTGTTCCTGGCGCTGTTTCTCATCATCCGCTTTCAGGACGGATCGCCGGTCTTCTTTCGCCAGAAGCGCAGTGGTCTCTTTGGCCGGCCCTTCACCATGATCAAGTACCGCTCCATGGTGATGAACGCCGAGCAGGTGCGGGCCAAGCTGCAGGAGCAGAATCAGATGAGCGGGCCGGTCTTCAAGGTGGAGGACGACCCCCGCGTGACGCGCCTGGGTAAGTGGATGCGCCGCACGAGCATCGACGAGCTGCCTCAGCTCTGGAACGTGCTGCGCGGCCAGATGAGCCTGGTCGGGCCGCGGCCGCTGCCGCTGTACGAGACGGAAAACTTCGAGAGTTTTGCCCACCGCCGCCGCATGAGCGTCAAGCCTGGTCTGACCTGCCTCTGGCAAATCAGCGGGCGCAACAAGATCAAGGACTTCCGCGATTGGGTGGAGCTGGACCTTGAGTACATCGACAACTGGTCGTTGTGGCTCGACATCAAGATTCTTTTGAAAACCATTCCAGTGGTGCTCTTCGGCAAGGGCGCGAGCTAGTGCGACTGGCTCCCGCCGCCATTAAGCCGTTGACATCCGCGAGCCGCCCCGGAGGTTGGAGGCATGAGCACGCACACCTTTCACTGGGGCATCATTGGTACGGGCAACATTTGCCGCCGGATGAGCCAGGCGCTGGCTTCGCTGCCAGAAGCGCAGCTCGCGGCCGTCGGCTCGCGCCGCCAGGAGACGGCGGACGCCTTCGCCCGGGATTTCGGGATCGACCGCGCCTACGACAGCTACGCCGGCGTCTTCAACGACCCGCGCGTGGAGATCGTCTACATCGGCACGCCGCACAACCTGCACCACGCCAACGCCATGGAGGCGCTGGAGGCGGGCAAGCACGTTCTGCTGGAGAAGCCCCTCTGCGTGAACGCGCTGGAGGCCCGGGAAGTCTTCGAAAAGGCGCGCGCGCAGAAGCTCTTTGTGCTGGAGGCCTTCTGGTACCGCTTTCACCCCATCTGGGACGAGGTGCGCAGTTGGCTGAAGGAGGGCCGCATCGGCGAGGTCCGGCACGTGCAGGCGGTCTTTGGCTTTGCCGCCAAGCGGGATCCGGAGTCGCGCCTCTTTAACCCCCAGCTGGCGGGCGGTGCGCTGCTGGACCTGGGCTGCTACCCGGTCAACGCCATCTCGATGGCCTACGGCGGCGAGCAGCCCACCGGCGTCTTCAGCAAGATGATTCCGGCGCCGACCAAGGTGGACCTGACCAGCTCGACCACCTTCACCTACGGGGACGGGGACGACGGCCGCATCGCGACCTTCCAGTGCACGTTGGACCTGCCGCTGCCGCCGGAGCTGGTCATCTTCGGCACCGAGGGCCAGATCCACCTGGACGCGCCCTTCCTCAACACCGAGACGGCCCGCGTCGGTGGCGGCAGCCGCTACGAAAACGTGCGCGTGCACGCCGAGGCCCACCCCTACGCCTACCAGGCGATCCACCTGATGGAGCGCCTGCGCGACGGCCAGCTTGATAGCGACATCCTGCCGCTGGAGGAGTCCCTCAACGTGATGAAAACCCTCGACACCATCCGCGCCGCCTGGGGCCTGCGCTACCCTTTCGAGTAAACTGGGTGGAGCATCACGCCGCCAAATCCGGCTGGAATGCGCCGCGTTTTCTGGCAGGTTGCAGGGTCCGCCCCGTCCCAATCCCATGCCTTCTTCCCCTCCGCCCGAGTTGAGCCCGCAGCGGCTGCGCCGCCAGCGCACCCTGCTGGTGGCCATCATGGGCATCCCCATCATCATCTTTTTGCTGGCCTATGTCTTCTACGACATCGCCATGCGCTCCACCTCCATCGGCCAGCTCGGCCTCAACGAAATGAACAAGTACCCCGAAACCAAACGCGAGGACATCGTGGAGGAAATCTTTGGCCAGAAGGTGGCCGACCCCTACCGCTGGCTGGAGGACGAGGACGCGCCCGAGGTCGAGGCCTGGGTTGGGCGCCAGGAAAAGCTGACCCGCGCCTACCTCGACAGCCTGCCGCAGCGCCTCCCGCTGGCCGAGCGCTTCAAGGAGCTCTTCTACATCGACGCGATCAGCGCGCCGGTGAAGCGCGGTGACCGTTACTTCTACCGCCGCCGCCATGCCGACAAAGAGAAAGTGGTGCACTACTGGCGGGAGGGCCTCGACGGCGAGGAGCGTGTGCTGCTCGATCCCAACACCATGGGCGGCGACGGCGAAAACATCGCACTCGGTACGGTGGTGCCAGATTGGCAGGGGAAGAACGTCGCCTACGCGGTGCGGCCCAACGCGGCGGACGAGTCCACCCTTTACGTAATGAACGTGGAGACGCGGGAAGTGAGCGAAATCGATGTGATCGAGGGCGCCAAGTACGCCTATCCGTCTTGGACGCCGGACGGCTCGGGCTTCTTCTACACCTGGCTGCCGGAGGTAGAGGAGGACCTGATTGACGAGCGCCCGGGCATGGCCGTCTGCAAGTTTCACCGGCTGGGCACCGACCCGGCGAACGACCCCGTCGTCCGCCCGGCCACCGGCAATCCGCAGACCTTCCAGGGCGTCTACATTTCCCGCGACGGCCAGTGGCTGATGCACAACATCAGCCACGGCTGGGTCAGCGATGATGTCTACTTGGCCAATCTCGGTGCAATGCCGCTGGCCGCGGTCGGGCCGTCTCTACCCACTGAGCAGGCCTGGACGCCCTGGCTGGTCGGCACGGAGCACAAATACTGGATCGAGCACTGGGACGGGCACTTCTATATCCTGACCGACGACGGCGCGCCGCAGAAGCGCCTCTTTCGCACCAAAGACTCCGCGATCGAGCGCGAGCATTGGCAGGAAATTGTCCCCGCGCGGGAGGATGCGGTCATCGACGACTTCAGCATCATCGGCAACCGGCTGGTGGTGACCACGCTGCAAAAGGCGGCCAACCGGCTGGAGATCTACGAGCTGGACGGCACCAAGGTCCGCGACGAGCGCCTGCCGCAGTTGGGCGAGGTCTTCGGCGTCACCGGCAACCCGGACCAGGACCAGATGTTCTACGGTTTCAGCTCCTTTGCCGTGCCGTTTGAAATCTACCGCACCAGCGCCAAGGACGGCGGGAGCGAGCTCTGGGCCAAGACGGAATTCCCGGTCGACGCGGGCAAATTCACCGTCAAGCAGGTGGAGTACAAAAGCAAAGACGGCACGCCCATCAGCATGTTCCTGGTTTTGCCGGAGAACACCTACCTCAACGGCAACACGCCTTTTCTCCTCTACGGTTACGGCGGCTTCGGGGTCAACCTGGGCCCGGGCTTCATGAGCAGCATCATCCCGTGGTTGGAGGCCGGCGGCGGCTTTGCCATGCCCAACCTGCGCGGGGGCGGCGAGTACGGCGAGGACTGGCACCGCGCCGGCATGCGCCACAACAAACAGAACACCTTCGACGACTTCATCGCGGCGGCCGAGTACCTTTGCAACGAGCGCTACACCAGCCCGGACCGCCTTTCCATCCGCGGCGGCTCCAACGGCGGGCTGCTGGTGGGCGCGGCCGTCACCCAAGCGCCCAAGCTCTTCCGCGCCGCCATCTGCTCCGTGCCGCTGCTGGATATGGTCCGCTACCACCTCTACGGCTCCGGCCGCACCTGGATGCCCGAATACGGCGACCCGGAAAAGCGGGAGGACTTCGAAATCCTGGTGCGCTATTCGCCCTACCACCGGTTGGAAAAGGGTGCCGACTATCCCGCCATGCTGCTGATGTCCAGCGCCCACGACGACCGGGTCGACCCCATGCACGCGCGCAAGTTTGCCGCCGCCCTGCAGTTTGCCAACAACGGCCAGTTCCCCCAATTGCTGCGGATCGAGCCCGCTGCCGGTCACGCCGGCGCCGACCGCGTCGAGTCCTCGGTCAACTCCAGCGCCGACGCGCTCGCCTTTCTCATGGCCCAAATGCCGCGCGATTCCATGGACATCCCCCGCCAGTGGGAGGACCAGGCGGAGCGCGCGCAAAAGGAGTAGCCGTAGGCGGTGCCCGGGCCTAGGCTGGGCCGATCTCCGCAATGCATGTTGCTTACGTCGATCCTTCCCTGCGCGATAACGTGGGGCATCACCGTAGCTTGGCGGAGTTCATCCTGCCGGAGCTGCGCCGCAAGTGCGAGCGGGTGGAGGTCTTTGCCAACCGGTGGTGCGAGCCGCCGATTCTGGCCGAACTCGGCGCGCACGGCTTCTTTGCCCACGCCGCTTACGAAACCTTCGACTCGACCAGCGAGGCGGAGCGGCGCGCCTACCGGCGGCAGTCCCTGCGCTTCGCCCTGGAGTTCTTGAAGCTGGCGTCCTCCGGGCCGTTTGATCTGCTTTACCTCGCGACGGCTTTCGGCGCCGAGCTGGCCGGCCTGCGCATCGCCCTCCCGGCCCTGATCACCCAACGGCGACTGCCCATGATCGTGGCGGAGATCGGACTGCCGCTCTCGCCTCCGTACACGCAGGATTTGGGTGACCAACTACGGGAAGAGGCGGCCCGATACCAAAAGGCCCGTCTGCCGTTGCGGCTCGTCGCTTTCGACGCCGCCATCGGTCACACGGCCAATCTTGGGATTGAAGTCGACCGGGCTCCGGCCGTACACGTCCGGGCCAAGCCCGCGGTTCCCCCCGGCGGGGACGGCGTGGTCTTCGGCTTCCTGGGACATCAGCGCCCCGAAAAGGGCTGGCTCCTTCTCCGGCCGATCATCGAAGCGACCCTGTCACGCTCGCCCCGGGCGCGTTTCTTTGTCCACAACGTGGCCGGGCAGGAGGACGAAACCTCCCGCGCTTTGCGCGCTTTGGCGAAGCAGGATGCCCGGGTGGAGTACCTCGAGGCCAGCTTCGGCCAGCGGGATTTCGCTCGGCTTTACAACCGTCTCGACGTGGTCGTCTTGCCCTACGAGCGGGCGCGTTACGCTGAATCCTACTCCGCCATCGCGATCGAGGCGGTCGCCGCCGCCGTGCCTTTGGTGGCGACGGGCGAGACGACTATGTCGGCACTGGCCGCCAAGTGGCAGTGGTCTCAATTCGAAGGCGAGCCGGCCGCGGGCTTGGAAAACCTTGAGCCGGAAACGCAGACGGTCGCCGACGTGCTGACCCAAATCGCGGAGAATCCCGGTCCCTACCGGGCGGCGGCGCAGCGCGGCGCGGAGCGCTATCGCCGGGAAAACGGGGCGGACCGGTTCGCGGATTTTCTGCAGGAATTGCACGCGCAGAATGCCGCCCGTCTCGCTCCGTCCACGGGCTGGCTCACCGCCTGTTCGTACCTGCCCCAGCCTTGGCGCCGTCCGCTCGCGCGCCTGCATGTTTCCCTTTTGCGCAAGCGTCACCGCTGAGCCCGGCGGCTTAACCTCGCCTGAGGTCGCGATCAAAACGTGTTGTGGCTGGATGGCGCCTACCGTAGCAGGAGTTTACAGCTCCATTCCAGGACCGGGGATGGTCCTGCCACCTGGCAGGCCTGCAAGAGGGTCGCTGATGGATGCCTTTTTCTTTAAATCGCTCAAGTCGCCCTGGCTGGTTGGCGTCACTCCACCCGGAAGGAATTGAGGCTGCGGGGGTCGCAGGCGAAGGGGTCGTCGAGTTGGATTTGTTTGCCTTCGCCAATGTAGATCAGGTCCCAGTCGATTACGTAGCTCATGCGCTGGTGGAGGATGGTGCGCATGGCCTCGCTGCGCAGGGCGGCGCGGGTGTTGGCGGGCGGTTCGGTCAGGAAGTCGCGCCGGGCGACTTTGGGCAGGTCGGCCTCCCGGACCTTGGCGCCCGGGATGCCGGTCAGCAGCGAGCGGCCCGGGTTGAGCTGGTGGTACTCCAGGTCGAGGGATTCCAGCCAGGGGTGGTTCCAGCCGATGCGCTCGGCCTCGACGAAGCTCTGGAGCAGGAAGCGCTTGGTCACCCAGTCGAGCTTGCCGATGAGCGCGTCGCGGTTGCCGCGGAGGTGGTCGAGCGTCTCGGTCCATGCCCGCACGGTCCACTCGCCGTCGCTGTCCAGGTCGAGCTTGCTCACGCATTCCAGGAACATCTCCAGCACCTCGACCGCGTTGACCACCCGGCCGTCCATCAGGTCCACCCGCCAGGAGCCGTCCGGCTTGTGGGAAAGCGAGCGCATCGCCCGCACCGGGTCGGCCAGCGCCACGCGCGGCAGCTTGTCTTCCTCCAGCAGGTCCAGGACGAGCGCGGTCATGCCCACCTTGAGCGCGTTGGCGTAGGGCAGCATGTTGCTGTCGCCGAGCAGCAGGTGCAGGCGGCGGAAGCGGCGGTAGTCGGCCAGCGGTTCGTCGCGGGCGTTGATGAGCGCGCGGTTAAACTGCACCCACTCGTAGATGTCGGTTTGGATGAAGTCCGCCCGCTGCGAAATCTGGAAGCGCACGCGCTCGGCCGGCTCCACCCGCGAGACCCGCCGCGGCGCCGGCGTGTAGCCCACCCGGCCCGCGCCCAGCAGGAGGATGCGCGTGGAGAGGAAGGCCAGGAGCGTGTCCACGTTGGTCTGGCTTAGCGGGGCGTCGCGGCGCAGCAGGTAGTTTTCGTGGCAGCCGAAGGTGGCGCAGGTGTAGTGGTCGATGTTGTTTTTAATGAAGCTGACTTCCTCGCGCAAGCCGAGCTCGCCCAGCGCGTTCTGCAGGAGGACGTCCCCGGCGTGGTCGTAGGCGACGACGTCGGAGAGGCTGAGACACTCCGGCGTGCAGTATTCGACGTGGCCCATGTCCAGATAGAGCCGCCCGCCGTTAAAGAGGAAGCCACCGTTGCCGGCCGGCTCGTCGTAGTCGCGGTCGTGCAGATCAATCAGCCCCAGGTCCTTCTGCTTGAAGATGTGGTCGCGCACCTGGGTCGGCACCGCGGGCGGCCCCAGGTTCTCCGGCGAGAGGCAGCCGTATTCGGTTTCGAGTCCGACCAGGCGTTTCATCGGTGCGAGGGGTTCATGGTTGCCGGGCGCCGCGCGGGTCGCGTTACTTGCCGGCGGTCTTGCGTTTGCCGGGGCTGAGCCCGAGTTCCGCCGCGCCGGGCACCCGGTAGGCGATGCGGTTGCGCCGGGCGCGGTCGAGCAGGGCGAAGGCGGGCGGCGTGCCCAGGATTTTGAGCGCTTCCGCGTTGGTTTTGGGCAGGTCCTTCCAGGCCGCGCGGGGCGAGCCGTCGCCGCTGGCTTGCGCCCAGGCCAGCGCGCGCAGCGCGTGCCCGGCCAGCGCCTTCAGCGTATCGCCGGCGGCGGGTTTGTCCGCCAGCTCCGTCCAGCCCTGGTTAACCCGGTTTCTCCCACTAAGCAGCAGGCCGCGGGCCAATTCCTCCGGAGCGGCCGCCTCGAAGCTGCCGTCGTAGTCCAGCGTCCAGGCGCTGTCTTCGGCCGGCGTTTCGCCCAGCTCGGCCAGCACGCCGCGGAAGAGCAGCGGCGCGGCAAAGATTTGCTCGAAGGCGGCCTTCATCGCCGGGGCGAGCGTGTAGTTGGCCAGCCGCCGCGCGCCAACGTCGGCCCGCGACCGGGTGAAGCCTTCCACGTGGGCGGCGTCGATCGCGCTTTGGCGCACGCGCTCGAGGTCGGCTGGGTGGCCCAACCCGGCCAGGGCCAAGTGATCGTAGACCTCAAAAAGCTTGGGGCTAGCGGAGACGGCACAGAGCAGGATGCCCGGCCCGCCGGCCACGGCAAAAACCGGCTTGGCCGGGCGCAGCTGGTCCTCGATGTATTCACGGCGGTTCTGGATCGCCTCCAGCCAGCGGTAGGGTTCTTCTCCGATCATGACGGCTTGGGGAGGTGGCCTTCGCCGAAAAGCTTGGCCAGTTGGGCGGGGGTGAGATCGGTGATGCCGTCCTTCCCGAGCAGCTTGACCTGCGGGAAGATTTCGCTGCGGCGGTCGACGCCTCCGGTGGCGGTGTCGCTCTCCGCCGCCGTGTCGAGCAGCTCCAGCGCCAGCCGCGCGGCCTCGTCGCGCTTGCGCGTGGCGGGCGGCTGCGGGCTCCACCGGTTGAGGTAATGCAGCACGCTGCGCGCGGCGGGCGAGCCCGACCCGCTCACGGCGAAGTCGGCCGCCTGGAACTGCGCGCCGAGTGCGTCGTAAAAGTAAAGCTGCGGCTCGCCCCGGTCGTCCTGGATCGCCAACAGCGGCACGACGACGCCCACGCCTTGCAGGGTCATCGGCAGGTTTTTGCTGAGGAGCTGTCCCAGCGCGCGGACCTTGCCCTCCAGGCTGAGCGGCTGGAGCTGGCTGCGCCGGAAATACTGGAAGCTGTGCTCGAGCACCCGCGCCATCTCGAAGGCGGTGGCCGGCGTGCCCGCGATCGCCAGAATCGTGCCCTCGTCCAGCTCGATGACCTTGTCCGCCCGGTCGTAAATCACCGTGTTGCCGGCGGTGGCGCGGCGGTCCCCGGCGATGAGGACGCCGTCCGCGCAGTGGAAGCCCAGGACCGTGGTCGCGCGGGTGGCGTCGAGCCCGCCGGCGAGGTGCCCGTTGCTCCCGCCGGACAAAGCGCCCTCCGGCCGCAGCGGGTGGCCGCGGCGCTGGAGCAGGGCGGGGAAGTCGCCGTCGAACGCAGGCTGCTCGCTCACCCTATTCTCCGGTGCGCTGGCGGTAGCGCTTGGCCTGGTCGGGGTCCACCTTGCGCATGCGCTTGAGCAGTTTGTCCACGTTGGGCTTTTCCACCTTCGGGGCGGAAGGGCCGTCTCCGCCGCCACCCTGTTCGGGAGCGGGCTCGGCCGGGCGTTGTTTTTGCTTCTGGTCTGGCATGCCTCCAACCTACTTGGCCGAAGCAGGCGCGCAAGTGCCGGGGGTGGCCGCGGTCAAACGATGGCCCGCAGGAAGGCGTCGAGGTCGGGGGCTTGGTCGAGGGCGTCGCGCAGGCGCTCGAATTCACGACCGGGAAAGGCCTGGTTGAGGTCGAGCCGGTAGGTGCGCCGCTTGTGTTGGAAAACGATGTGGTCCCACTGTGCGGTTTTAATGGCGGCGGCAAAACGCTGGATGCACTTGCCCCGCAGGTAGGCGCGGCTGCTGGCGGGCGGCTGGCTCACCGCGGTGCGGATTTCCTCCTCGTCCACTTCCCGCCGCACGGCGCCGGCTTCCACCAGCCCGTCGTAGAGGCCGTCCTCGCGGTCGACGAGGTGGTACTGCAGGTCCAGGCTTTGCAGCCACGGGTCGGACCAGGGCAGGTTTTCGGTGGCGCGGAACTGTTCGAGAAGGTTGAGCTTGGCCACCCAGTCCAGCCGGTCGTGCAGGGCCAGCGGGTCGCGCCGCAGTTGCTCGAGCGTCTCGCGCCAGGCGGCGAGGACGGCCGCCTTCTCCTCGTGCGCAGCGAGCCCGTCGCCCAGGATTTGCCCGACCGCGTCGGCGTAGGCGAGCTGCAGCTCTACCGCGTCTGAGCGCCGCCGCCCGGCCAGCTCAACGGCCCAGCCGTGGCTCTGGTCGCGGGAGATTTCCCGCAGGGCAAGGAGGGGGTCGTCCAGTTCCCAGTCCTCCCAAAAGGCGGTCGCGCCTGGGTGCTGGAGCGCCTCGAGAACGAGAGCGGTTGCGCCGATCTTGAGCCAGGTGGCGAACTCGCAAAGGTTGGCGTCGCCGATGATCACGTGGAAGCGCCGGTAGCGCGCCGCTTCCGCGTGGGGTTCGTCGCGGGTGTTGATGATCGGGCGGCGGTTCATCGTGTCGATGCTGACCAGCTCGGTGAAAAAGTCGGAGCGCTGCGCGATCTGGAAGCCTGCCCCCGCGGTCAGCACGGAGTCCTCGCACTCCCAGCCGACTTTGCCCGCGCCGGCGTAAATCTGGCGGGTGACGAGGAAGGGCGTCATCGCCGCGACGAGGTCGTCCCAGGGCACGGCCCGCGCAACGAGGTAATTGTCGTGGCAGCCGTAGCTGTGGCCCAGGTAGTCGGTGTTGTTTTTGTAGAGGCGCACGGTGCGCTTGGTGGCGGCGCCGACGGCTTTGGCGCAGGCAGCCAGGATGCGCTCGCCCGCCTTGTCCTGCGCCACTAGCTCGCGCACGGTGCCGCACTCGGGCGTGCTGTACTCGGGGTGGGCATGGTCGTTGTAGAAGCGGGCGCCGTTGCGCAGCACCAGGTCGCTTTTGATTTCCTGAAAGCTGTACTCGCGCTGGGCGTCGCGGGAGAAGAAGTTGGCCTCGTCGGTGTCCTGGAGCAGCTCGGCGGCGCGGAAACCGCGGGCGTCTACGTGCGGGTCCTCCAGACCGTAGTCCCAAAGGTGGGGCAAGCCGTAGTCGCGCGCCGCGCGCACCAGTTGGATGGACTCCTCGACCACGTCGGCGTCGGGTTCCTCGTCCACCGCAATGCCGTATTCGGTCTCGATCCCGAAGCAAACGTCCCAGGGCTTCATCCCGGCAACCTACAGGCGCCCGGGCAAAATGCGAGTGAGTCGAATCGCCGCGTTCGGCGATTTGCGCTCTACCGAATTTTTCGATTCGCGCTCGGGGTTTTCTCAGGGTTTCTCACCAAGGCACGAAGAGCACAAAGGTTGGGTTTCCGTCAAGCAAGCGGACGGCGGCGAATCTAGCAGTCGGCATCCTGCTCCGCCGCGGATAACGAACGGACGGCGTGGTCGAGCGGAAGCTCGACCCTCCGTTTGGCTTGGCGATCCCAATTAGGTTTGCGCAGTGGCAACCGGCAAGGCCAAGCGAGGGTAGGGCGGGCAGTCCCTTGCCCGCCTCGCCTAGCCGGACGGTCGTCGCTACCCGCCGCAGACAACAGCGGCAGCTGCCGGGTTAAGGCGCGGCTAAAAACCGGACGAAGGCGACTACGAAACTGGGTGCAGCGTCACGCTGCTCGCCGCTGGGCTCAGCGCACGGTGTCCTCGCCGCCTCGGGCAGAAACCCAGATCAAAATCTGCGAGATTCAGCGCAATCTGCGGATGCAAAAGCGCTACGCCACCGGGGTGGAGACGCGCTGGCGGTGGGCACGGATGGGCGAGATGCGCACCACGTTTTCCGGCTCGTAGTCGACCAGCTTGAGCCAGTCTTCGGTCAGGTCGCTGGGCGGGAAGATGTCGTTTTCCTGGTACTCAAGGGCGAGCGCGCGCAACAGGTCGTCCTGGCGCAGGCCTTCTCCACCGGAGGTGTTTTTGGGTCCCTTTTTCGGAGCCAGGGCGCCGACTGCTCGCTTGATCGCGAATTCCTTGGCGCGCTTGACGATGCTGGCGATGATGGCGCCGCTGATCAGGTTGCCGCGGTGGAGGAACTCGCGCCGGCCGGAGCGCATCTGCACTTCCAGGAAACGGGTGTCGTCGCGCTCGGCGAACTGCTCCTCCAGCACCTTGTCGACGAGTTCGTCGACCGCCTTCTGCGCGTTGCCCTTGTGGCGCTTGAGCAGAGCCTTGTCGAGCGGCAGATTGGCGTTGAGGTAGATCCGGTAGATTTCGCCGGCTTCGGTCCGGGTGGGGCGGCTGACGCGAATTTTGCGGTCGATGCGCCCGGGGCGGAGGATGGCCGGATCGATCATGTCGGCCCGGTTGCTGGCCAGAATGATGACCATTTCGCTCAGGCTTTCGATGCCGTCCATCTCCGCGCAGAACATGGGCACCAGCGTGTTGGCCAGTCCGTGGACGCGTCCGGCGCGTCGCGTGCCGAGCAGGCTTTCGGCCTCGTCGATAAAGATGAAGGGCAAGTAGCCCTCGCGCGCCTTGTCGCGGGCGCGGTCGAAGATTTCGCGCACCTGCCGCTCGCTTTCGCCCACCCACATGTTGAGTAGTTCGGGACCCTTGATGTGCAGGAAGCACTCGCGGCGGTCCTCGCCCGTCTTCTCCGCGAGCTGGCGGGTGAGGTTGTAGGCGGTGGCCTTGCCGATGAGCGTCTTGCCGCAGCCGGGCGGGCCGTGCAGGAGGATGCCCTTGGGCGTGGTGTGCTCGTAGCTGGCAAACAGCTCGCCGTGCAGCAGCGGCAGCTCGATCGCGTCGCGAATGGCCTCCAGCGCGGTCGCCTGGCCGCCCACTTTGTCCCAGGGCAGCTCGGGCACGCGCTCCAGCATGTGGTCGCGCTCGGCGGGCTCGGCCACCACTTCCAGCGCGACGCGGGCGGAGGCGTCCAGCCGCACTTCCAGCCCGGGCTTGAGCTTCTCCTTGGCCAGTGGGGTGGACCGCAGCACCAGCGTATTGCTTTGGCTGGTTTCGCTGCCGACGCGCAGGCGCCCGTCCTTGAGCACATCCTGGATTTTGGCGACCGGGCCGCCGCCGTCGAAACCGAGGTCGCCGACCACGGCGTAGGCCTCGTTGAGCAGCACCCGGGTGCCGACCAGCAGGGTGGACTGGCTCAGGCGCGGATCCAGCGTGCAGTAGAATTCGCCTCCGCCGGAGACCACCAGCGCCGTCTCGCGGTTGGGCAGCGCGAGCAGGGTGCCCAGCCGATTGGCCGGGCTGGAGAGCTGCTTGACGGTGGCGTCGAGCTTCTCCACCGCTTGGCGGGCCTGCTCGTTGAGGATTTCCATCTCCTCGATCCGGTTGCGCAGGTAGTCGAACTCCGGCGGGCGGCCAATGCCGCCGAAATTGGCGAAAGAGCCGGTGAGCAGGTCAAAAACCTGCAGCGTCGACATGCCGTCCAAGTCCGTCCGCGATTCCGGGGAGGGACCGAATTCGGGATTCAGATCCATGCCGCCGGGCTCGGGGGGAAGATTCTGGTCGGAGGAACTCGCCATAAGGAAACCTAGAGATGGGCCGGAGCCGCGCAAGTGATGCGCCCATTCGCAGCAAGCTTCGGGCCACGTAAGCCGCTCCGGGCCAGCGAACTCGAATCGCGAAAAAAAGTGCGCACCACGGTGCGGCATTCTCGGCCAGGGCGCCGCCGTTGACCGCAGGCCCAATTTTGCGCATCATGGCGGCCATGCGCTCTTACCCCTTGCTGGTTGGCCTTGGCCTCTTTGCCCTTCTCGCCGGGCCGCTGACCGCCGCCGATGAAAAACTGGAAAAGCGGTACCGCGACTACTGGTTCCAGGCGGCGGAGGTCAACCGCTACGAGCTGACCGAGCAGGTTTACGGCCAGCCCCGCCCCGGCAACGCCGTGCTCATCTACGTGACCGAGCCCTTCGACGAAAAGGCCGGCGTGAAGTACGAGGGCCGCGGCCCCAAGACGGACGTGATTACGGTGCTCAAGCTCAACGCCATGCGCACGTTCCTGACCGGGCTCTACCCGTACTCCCTGATGACGTCGGTCTTTACCCCTTACGAGCCGGGCTACGATGTGCAGCCCGCCAAGGTGACCGCCTCCATGCAGGATTGGTGCGGGCAGAGTTTCTATCAGCTCGACCACAAGGACGGCGGCCTGATCATGCAGTGGCGCAGCTACTTTCAGGCCAAGGGCGACGGCCAGGAAAAGATGACGGACTTCCCGGTGGAGGACAACATCTGGAACCAGATTCGGCTCGCGCCGCACGGCCTGCCCTGCGGCGAATGCCTCATGGTGCCCGGCTTCACCTACCAGCGGATGGGCCACTTCCGGCCCGGCCCGGCCAAGGCCGTCTGCGAGCTTGAGCGCAGCGACCAAACCCACACCTACACCATCACCTATCCCGAGCTGGGCCGCGTGCTGGCGATCACCTTCGAGGCTGCCTTCCCGCACAAGATCACCGGCTGGCGCGAACGGCGCTCCGAGGACGGCGGCTGGATCGAGGCCAAACTCACCCACACCAAAATCATGCCCTACTGGCAGCAGAACCGCCCCGGCGACATCAAGCTGCGCCGCGAACTGGGCCTGCCGCTCAGCGAGGGGTAGTCTCTCATCCTCCCAGCCCCAAGCCGGGCGTTGCAAACCCATGGCTCGTTCTCTCTTCGCAGGTCTGCTGGGAATCCTTCTCGCCGGAGGGCTGGCGCAAGAGGTTGCTTCCGCTCAACTGCAGGAGCCTGGAAAGCTCGGTTACGTGGGCATTTCTGTAGGCGTGCAGCCGGGTGGCCCCATGATCTTTCACGTGTTGCTGGACAGCCCAGCGGCTCAGGCGAGTGTCCGGCGCGGCGATCGCGTCCTGGAAGTGGACGGACGGAAAGCGTCTGGTTTGGACGAGGAGGCTTTACACCTTTTGTTGAGCGGAGCGGAGGACACTACTGTGGAGCTGGTTTTGCAGCCGTTCTACGGTTCCGTGCCCCGCACCGTTCAGCTCAGACGGAAGCCCCACGATCGCGTTTTCTTGGATTACGAGGCGGCCCGTGCTCGGCCCGAGGGAATCGCCGCTGGCCTTGTCAATCAGCACGGTCGGCCCGTGGTGCAGAGTCTAACTCCAGGCGGACCGGCCGAGCTCTTCGGCCTGGCGGCGGGCGACATCATTTTGGAGATCGAGGGACGCGACACCTCGACGCTTTCGCTGTTCGAAGTGGAGGCGATGCTGATCGGCCCGCGCGCAAGCTACGTGGAGCTGCTGGTGCGGTCCCCGGGCGGCGGCGAGACGGTTCTTCAAATCCCGCGGTTGAATCATCTCAACCTCTTGCCTCCGGCGGCGGAGCAACAGATGCCGCGGCCGCAATCCATCCCCGCTTACTGACCCTCACCCGAAGGCACCTCCTCCTTCGGCAGGAGCAGGGCGATGCTGGCGGTGTAGCCGTGGACGTAATTGACCCCGGCGACGGGGCCGATCTCGCCGTTGGCGAAGAAGCCGGCGGCGGGCAGGTGACGGAAGAACTGGTCGAGCAAGCCGGCGTCGTGGTGGTTGGTGCCGAAGAGCCCGCGCCCCCGACCGGTGCAGGTAAAGACGCAGGCGGCCAGCGGCTGGCGGTCGCCCAGGCGCTTGCGGGCGGCTTCCAGCATCAGGCGCAGGTCCACCTTGGCGGCGTTGGCGTCGCGCAGGTGGTACTGCACCGTCTGGCCGGGCCGCACGAGCGCGGCCAGGGCGACGGAGCCGGCGTTGGGATCGGCGCCGATGATGTTGCGCACCAGGAAGTCGCCGCGCTTGTACTCGTCGACGTACTCGGAGAGAGCCAGCCCGGCAAAGAGGCTGCCCTGGGCATGCTCCTTTTCCTGCTCGGTGAGGGACTCGTAGGCGGTGTTGAGCACCTCGAAGGCCGGCTGGTGGCCGAGGGTGTGCATGATGTTCTCCTCCGCGCTGGTCACGGTAAGCGGCTCGCCGATGGGCCGGCACCCCTGCGAGACGACCATTTCGACGTCGACGCCGCGCAGCGCCAACGCCAGCCCGCCGGCTTCGATCCGCTCGCCGTTCAGGATCAGATGGGCCTCGCTTTCGCCCACGCGCCCGCTGGCCAGCCCGCCGAAGGTGGGGGTGTCCGGGTAGGCCTCGTTCCAGCTTTCCAGCCACTCGTCGGCCGGAATCTCGAAGGGGTTGATGAGCGCCAGCCAGGCGTCGGCTTCGTCCGGCGCCAGCCCGGTGGCTTGCACCCAGTCCTCCGGGCCCTCGACGGAGTTCAGCAGCGCCTCGTCAAAGGCAAACGGAGTCACCTCGCAGCCGGGCAGATGCAGCAACATCAAGCTGAAGCCGGGCCGACGCTCGGTTTCCTCGCTCGTGCCCATCAGGCCCATGCCGCTGCAGCCCGCCAGCACGGGAACCTGAGCGTAAAGGCGGACCACTTCCAAAAACTCGGCGGCGTGGCGGGCGTAGTCGGGAGAAAAATAGAGCAGGCCCAGGGTCGGCGGGGCCTTGAGCTGGTCGCGTAGCTCCTTGGCCACGGTGCGGACCGCATCCTCGCGGTACATCCCGGAGACCAGCCGGCTGACGGCGCGTGCTTTCATGCCGTAACTTCGTCCAGCGCCCGGCGCTGTCAATGCGGCCCGGGGCGAAGCCCCCGTCCTGAAGAAGCGCCCCTCAAACCGCCATCGCCGTCAGCCCCTGGAGAAAGCCCCCCGCCGGGGTTCCGGCGCTTTCCCGGGCCGACTCGTCGGCTTCAAACGCAAGCGCCCGGAGACGTCCTTCTCCGTCGCAGGAGGTAGGCTCCCAGCCCCGCCAGCAGCAGGGCGCCGGTGCCGGGTTCCGGGACGGTGGAGACGTTCAGCTTGAGCTGGTTGCCGTCGACGAAAAGCGAGCTGACAAAGCCGTTGACCGTACCGGTATCGCTCGTGAAGTCGCCCAGGAAGCTACCGGTGGTGGTGAAGAGGACGTACTCGCTGCCGGCCACGAAGTCATCCGTGGTGGAGAAGCTGAAGAGGTCGAAGGAGAAGCTGTCGCCAAGGTTGATGTCGGCATCCATCACGCTGAACAGGTCCGAGTCCATGTCGGCGCCCAGTTCAAAAACCAAGCGGTCGACCAGGGAAAGATCCAGTGAGGCGTTGGTGCCTTCGAAGTCCACCGCCAGCGTGCCGATTTCACCATCTTCGCCTGGGCCAATCCGACCGGCCATCTCGAAGGTCTGACCCGCGCTGATGACCAGCGTGCCGGTACCGCCTAGTTTACCGTCGTCGATGAACTCAACGGTGTCGTTGGCGGTCAAAGTGGCGTTCACGAGCACGCTGCCCGCACTCGCAAGGATGGCGCCATCGAAGCCGCCCGTCAGGGTGTTGTCAGCGTTGAAACTGACCGTGCCGCCGCCCACGAAAACACTGCCCAAGTTGTCGATCGTTTCCGAGACGTTCACGCTAGCGCCACCTGAGGTCATGATGGTGTCGATGCTCTTAAAACTGGAATCGACCGTGACATCGGCGCCGGAAATCTGATAGGTGCTAACGGTCTCAATAACGTGGTTGTTGCCAAAGCTGATGGTACCGCCGGACTGGTTGAGGTTCTCGATTTGATCGATCTTGGCGTTGACTCCCACCTCGCCGGCACTGAGGTCCAGCGTATTGATGGTACCGATTTCGGCGTTGAAATTGAGCGTGCCTCCACTCACCGTGACGGTGACGTTATCCGTGGTGTCGAGGTCCGGCGACGTATTCAGATTCAGGGTGCCGCCGTTGACGGTTACGCCGGTTGGTTGGTAGTTGCCGCTGCCGCCGGTGATGTTGAGCGTGCCCGCGTTGACGGTCGTCTGCCCCTTGCTTTCCATGTCGACCAGGGTGGTGGTGCCTTCCCCCGTTTTCAGGACGTCGCCGACGTTTTTGATCTTGCCGTTAATGGTCTGGGTGTCGCTCGACTCGGCCGGAGCGAATTCCATGGTGATGCCTTCCTGGACTTCGTACCGGATGTCGGAGGTGGAGAGCAGGTTGTCACCGGTAAATTGGATGGTGCCCGTCGCATCGGTATCCGTGCTGTCGACAAAGAGCCAGAGGGAGGTGGCTTCTCTGCTTTCGTCTTTGATGGAGTTGGTGCTCAGCGTAAGCGTTACCCCGTTGCCGACGCCGAGTTGCCTCGTGACGTTGGTGCTGTTACCGATCATGTTGACGAGTTCGTTACCCAAGGTGGCGTTTTCGGTCGCAATGATGGACCGGAAGCCGGAGGCTTGGCTTCCGTCGAAGTTGATGGCCTGGCTGCCGAGATTGCTGTTGGCCGAGACGTAGATCGACCCGTTGTTGAGATCGATCTCGTCGTTGGTGTTGAACGTGTTGTTAATGAAAATGCCGCTGCCGTTTTCGGGGGAACTGTTGAACGAGCTCGAGAACACGTCGGTGGTGTCGGCCAAGCCCACCGACTGGTTGAACTGCACCGAGCTCTTGCCGATGGTGATGTCGAAGATGTCGGAATCCACCCGATCCAGGAGGACCGGGGCGTTCACAACGAGGGTGCCCACTTGGTCGTCGTTGGAATCGGCCGTGAAGACCCGGCTCTGGTTGGAGGTGCTGTGCACGGTAAAGCCGTAAGTGCCGCCGCCGTCCAGGGTCAGCGTCCGGTTCAGGTTGGTAAAGTTGAACACGCCGACGGTGATGTCCTCGCTGAGGTTAATGGTACTGTTGCTGGAGTAGGTGCCTGTATCGTTGAACACCACCACGTCGCCGTTCGCGTTGGGGGCGGTGGACTGGTCCCAGTTGTCCGCGTCACTCCAGGAGCTGGTGTCGCCGCCGCCGGTCCAGGTGAAGGTTTCCGCCTCGGCGGGTAAAATCATAAACAAAAAGAGACCACAGCAGAAAGCGCGCATGGTGATTGGAAACATGCCTGAATTAAACCCGATTTCGGCTGTCTCGGACAGGCAAATAATGGTGACAATTCAGTGCCGATTCTTTGGCGAGCGCCCGGCCGCATTTGTTCGTGCATCAGCGGGCGAATCCGTTATGGTGGCCAACCCACCAAAGATACTTATGTCCGCAGAAGAAAAGACCACGGCTGAATCCGGTCAGCCGCCCGAACCCAGCACCCCCTCGCCGGAGGCCGCTCCGGCCGCCGCCGAAGCCCCCGCCGCCGTGCCGATGGAAACCAATCCCGAGGCGATTGAACCCGCGCTGGAAACCGAGCCCGCCCCGCCGCAAACCGAAGACACCGAGCCCGCTGAGCCGGAGCCGGAAAGCCCTGAGCCCACCACCCAAGACGCGGCCGAAGGCGCCCCCGCGGTCGGGGAGGTTCCCGCGCTTGATGAAGACGCCCCCGCTCCCGAAGGCGAGGAAGCGCCCGAGCCGGAAATGTCCTTCGCCGATCTCAACCTCAACGGCTGGATCGTCCACGGCGTGCAGAGCATGGGCTTTGCCGACCCGACTCCGATCCAGGCCAAGGCCATCCCCGCCGGCCTGGCCGGCAAGGACCTGATCGGCGCCAGCCAGACCGGCACCGGCAAGACGGCCGCCTTTGGCCTGCCCATTCTTTCCAAACTGATGCCCCCGCAGGCGGGTCCGCCACGCGCGCTCATCCTGGAGCCCACCCGCGAGCTGGCCCTGCAGGTGGAGGAAGCCCTGCGCAACTACGCCCGCTTCACCAGCCTGCGCATCTTCACCATCTACGGCGGGGTCGGGTACGAGCCTCAGAAAAAGGCGCTGGCCGAGGGCGTGGACATTCTCGTGGCCACCCCGGGTCGGCTGCTCGACCACTACGGGCGCAAGCAGGTCCGGCTCGACGAGGTCGAGTTCTTGGTACTGGACGAGGCCGACCGCATGCTCGACATGGGCTTCATGCCCGACGTGCGCCGGATCATCGGCGCCTGCACCGGCGAGCCGCGCCAGACGATGCTCTTCTCCGCCACCATGCCGCCGGCCATCGAGGGCCTGGCCGCCTGGGCGCTGAAGGATCCCGAGACCGTCGCGATCGGCTCGCGCCACTCCGCCGCCACCACCGTCAGCCACTGCCTCTACCCGGTGGCCAGCGTCCAGCGCTACGAGCTCCTCCACCAGTTGCTCGAGCGCACGCACTTCGACTCGGTGCTCGTCTTCACCCGCACCAAGGTGGACGCCGACTTCATCACCGCGCGGCTTAAGGGGGAGGGCCACTCCGTCACCGTGCTGCACAGCGACCGCAGCCAGGGCGAGCGGACGGAGGCGCTTGAGGGCTTCCGCTCCGGCAAGTACGAGGTGCTGGTCGCGACTGACATCGCCAGCCGCGGCCTCGACGTCACCACCGTCACGCACGTCATCAACTACAACGTGCCCGAGCACGCCGAGGACTACGTCCACCGCATCGGCCGCACGGGCCGCGCCCAAAGCGAGGGCGACGCCTTTACCCTGATGACCGCGGAGGAAGTCGACGACGTCGCCGCAATCGAGCGTCTCATCGGCAAGCCGATCGAGCGCAAAAAGCTGGAGAACTTCGACTACACCTACACGCAAATCCTGGAAGACGGCGGCCGGTCTCTCATCGGCCAGCAGGTCCGCGTCGGCGCCCACCGCGGCGGCTACACCGCCCGGCGCAAGCGCAAGCGCCGGTAGGGGCATCCCGTTCCGACCGCCTCTCTCCCGGCTTCTCCTGCGGCCGGTGGCCGCCGCTGAGTTCTGCGGCGGAAACGAGCGCCAGTTCGAAACGCGGGCTCTTTGGTCTAGCGTGTATATTTCTTTTCCCGCTCATAAACGCGAAAATCTGCGCAATAAACTCGCCGGAGGGCGCTTGCCCCGGGCTTGCGGGACGCGGCGAAGCGCTCCGGGCCTCAATAAACGTTTGAAAGACCGGCCGGAACCATCGTATCTTTTAAGTATGCGAATTACGCGAAGCGAGTTCCTGCGCCGCATGGGCGTCGGCACCGCCGGCCTGATGCTGGGCGGCAATTTGATTGCCGACGAGGTGCGCCGGGCCATGCCCGTGGCCATGCCGCAGATTCAGGTGGACCCGCGCAACACCAGCGCCACCACCGTGACCGACGGCCCCGGCTTCGGCCGCCGCCTCGCGCTGACCTTCGACGACGGCCCCGACCCGAAGAACACGCCCATCGTGCTCAAGGCCCTGCGCGACCGCAACGTCCAAGCCACCTTCTTTCTCATCGGCCGCAACGTCAACAACGACCCGCAGCTGACCGCGCAAATCCTGGCCGAGGGCCACGAAGTCGCCAATCACTCCTACACCCACCCCAAGCTCAGCCGCTACTCCAACAGTCGCGTCCTCTCCGAGCTGGAGCGCTGCCAGGAGGCGATCCAGAAAGCGACCGGAACGGTGCCCTGTTGGTTCCGCCCGCCCTACGGCGCCTGGGCCAAAAAGCGCCAGGGCCCGCTCGCGGTCAAGGAAAGCCTGGGCGTGGCCATGTGGAGCGTGGATCCGCACGACTGGCGCGACCGCAACACGCGCACCGTCACCAATCGCGTGCTGAGCAAAGCCCAGCCCGGTTCTATCGTCCTCATGCACGACATCCACCGCACCACCGCGTTGGCGGTGGCCCCCATCCTCGACGGCCTGCTCAACCGCGGCTTCGAGATGACCACGATGTCCGGTTTCCTTGGCCATCCCTACGCGTAAGGGGTTTCAGGTGTTGCGGTAGATCCGTTTAGAGCCGGTATGTGCCGTCCTGCATGGCCCGAAAAATCCCCAGGAACGCGAAGATGTACCAGAGGAAGAGTCCCGCGAAGAAGGGCGTGGCTTGGGCCGAGAGAAGCTCCGCAAGAGTCGGTGGCTCGCCTGCCGAGTGGTAGAAGCTCCAGAGCGGGTTGATGCTCGCCAGGAAAAGCGCCGCCACAAAACTGTGGAGAAAGAGCTTTTTCCGATCCAACGGTTTCACCGTCCGCGAGCCTACCGGGGCGCCGTACTGGGTGCAATCGCAACCTGAGAATTCCGTTTCTTCCGTCTAAAATTCGTTGCGCTTTAGGCTGCGATGCGAAAGGTTCGGTCATGCCCACCGCCCAGTTGATTGACGGCAAGGCCATCGCGGCCACCATCCACGAGGAAACCCGCGCCCGCGTCCAGGCGCTCGCCGCCCGGGGCGTTACCCCCGGCCTCACCTTTGTCCGCGTGGGCGAGGACCCCGCCAGCCGCGCCTATGTCGGCATGAAGGAAAAGAAGGCGGCCGAACTTGGCATCATCTCCAAGACGCTGGTGCTGGCGGAAGCCACCGCGGAGGCCGAGCTGCTCGCGCTGCTGGGCGAGCTTAACGCCGATCCGGCCGTCCACGGCATCCTCGTGCAGGCGCCGCTGCCCCAGCAGATCAGCGAGACCAAGGTCTTCAGCACCGTGCTGCCCGGGAAGGACGTGGACGGCTTCAACCCGGTTAACGTGGGCAAGTTGCTCCTGGGCGAGGCGGACGGCTTCAAGCCCTGCACCCCCGCCGGCGTCCACGAGCTGCTCATCCGCAGCGGCATCCCGACCGAGGGCGCGGAGGTGGCGGTGCTCGGGCGCGGCAACATCGTCGGCAAGCCGATGGCGGCCATCCTTCTGCAGAAGGCCGCCCACGCCAACGCCACCGTCACCCTGCTCCACTCGCGCAGCCGGGACATCGCTGACCACACCCGGCGGGCCGATATCGTCGTGGCCGCGATGGGATTTGCCCGCTTCCTCAAGGCCGACATGGTCAAACCCGGCGCGACCGTGATTGACGTGGGCGTTAACCGCGTCGAGGACGCCTCCGCCAAGCGCGGCTACCGGCTCGTCGGCGACGTCGAGTTCGACGAGCTGCTCGAAGTGGCCGGCCACATCACGCCCAACCCGGGCGGCGTCGGGCCCATGACCATCGCCATGCTCATGAGCAACACTGTCCAGGCCGCGGAACAGGCGGGTGCCTGATTCTCCACTGACGTCGGTTGGAATTCCTGTTTCTTTCCTGGCATCGTCACGCCGCTGAGCCCAGCGGCGGGATTCTGCAGGCCGTCAAGTTTGGCCTTCCGGGTAGATGGTGAGCTCTGCGGTAGCGCCCTACTTCGCCGCGTTTGGCATCGTCACGCCGGTGGGCGGGCCGCCGCGCGCGGGCGACATCGCCCGCAGGCGCGTCACCACTTTGGGGAAGACCTCCAGCACCCGGCGGATTTCCTTTTCCGTGTTCTCCGGCCCCAGGCTGAGCGTGACGCTGCCCTGGGCCAGGCGGGGCTCGAGCCCGATTGCGGCCAGCACCGGCGGAACCTTGAGCTGCTTGGCCACGCAACTGGCCCCGGCGTGCACCTGCACACCCTGCGCATCCAGCGCCAGCAGCAGGGCCTCGCCTTCCAGCCCTTCCACGCTTAGGTTGAGTTGATTCGGCAGGCGCTCGGGCCCGGGCTCGGGGCCGTTCAGGTGCAGGCCGGTGACCTTTTCCCGCAGCCCGTCCCAGAGCATCTGCTGCAGCTGGGCGGCGTGGGCGATGCGTTCCTCCAGCTCCCGCGCGGCCAGCTCCAGCGCCACGCCGGCGCCAACGATGCCGGGCAGGTTTTCCGTCCCGCCGCGCAGGCCCTGTTCCTGGTTTCCGCCGAGCGTTTGCGCCGCCAGCCGCGTGCCCGGGCGACGGTAAAGCACGCCGACGCCCTTGGGCCCGCCGAGGCGCTGAGGGCTGATCGAAAGCAGATCCGCCCCAAGGCTTGCGACGTCGATCGGCATCCACCCGGCGGCGGCGGTGGCGTCGCAGAAGAGAACGCCGTTGGCCTCGTGCACCAGGGCCGCGCTCTCCCGGACCGGCTGGCGGGTGCCGATGTCGTGGTTGGCCAACTGCAGGGCGGCCAGGAGCGGCGTGCCCGCTTCGAGTTGTTTGATCGAAGCGGCGAATCCGGCGCCGTCGATCCGGCCGACGTTGTCCACGCCGATGAGTTCCGCCTGCCAGCCGCGCCGCCCCAGCCACTCGGTACCGGCCAGCACTGCGGGGTGCTCGGCCCGGGTGGTGATGATGGTGCCGACGTGCTCGCGGCCGGACCCGATTGCGGACCGAAAAGGTTCGCCCAGGGCGTTTTCCATCGCCTCGGCCGCGCCGCGCAGGGCCAGATTGGCCGCCTCCGTCCCGCTGGAAGTAAAGATGATGTCGTCCGCCTGGGCGCCGAGGAAGGCGGCGGCCTGCGCCCGCGCCCGCGCCAGCGCCTCCCGTGCCCGGTGGGCTCGCCGGTGCAGGCCGGAGGGGTTGCCCCACTGCTCTGTGAGGAAGGGGCGCATGGCCTCGAGAGCCTCCGGCCGCAGCGGCCCGGCGGACTGGTGGTCGAGGTAAACGGAGGCGCGCACGGGCATGCCTCCGAAGCTCGCCTTGGGGGCGGCGGCTGTCAATCGCGCGCGGAACTTGCCTCCGGGGAGGGGCTTGGATAGGGTAACGCATCCGACGTTCCGGCTGACGGGGGGCGTCTTAGAATCTATGATGCAGATTTCCCGATTTGCCCGGCGGGCCCTGTTTGCCGTGCTGGTCGCCAGCCTGGGCGCGCCCGCTCTGCAGGCGGCCAAGCAGAAGGTGGCGGAGCAGATTCCCTTCGAGGATTTCGAGCCCGCCGAGTACTTTGTCCCGACCGCTCCGATTTGCGACCTGCTCGAGGTGTCGATCGAGCCCAAGCAGCCGGAGTTTCCCTTTGGCGTGCAGCCGCAGTTCAGCGTCACGCTGCGCAACATCTCCAAGCAGCCGATCAACCTGGCCGGGCACCTGGAGAGCAACGTGGTCTTCAGCCCGCACATGCGCATGGGCTACTATCGCGGGGACGAAATCGAGATCAGCGAGAACGTGGCCTTCGACGTCCCGGCCGGGCACGAAATTCTCGCGCCGGGCGCGACACTGAAGACGGATTTCCCGTCCTCCAAGTATCTGGCCCGGACGAAGTTCACCTACCGCAAGAAGCCGGACGCGCTTCTGCCTGGGCGCTACAAGGCGTACCTGAACTTCTGGGTGCTGAGTAAGGGCGAGAACACGCGCGCCATTTCGCCGGCGGTGGAGTTCACGATCACGAGCGATGGGTCGCCGGATGTGGCCATCACCCACGACATTCAGGAGGCCAACAGCCTACCGGAGGGCTTCGCCTTTGAGCTGCGCAACGGCCCGGACCACACGGTTAACCTCTACGGCGTCAACAAGAGCACGAAGGACGTCTACCTTGGCAACGACTGGCGCTGGTGGCGGCGCTATCCGGGCAAGGCCGCCACGGTAGACCGGGAAATCCCCCGGCTGACGCAGCGGGTGAAGGTGGCGGCCGGCACCAGCAAGCTGCTCGCGCGCGAGAAAATCATGGGCGCCAGCTTCAAGGGCACCTATCAAATCCGCTTCCAGTACTACAACGGCAAGGGGAAGCTCATTGCCCGCAGCAACCTGGTCAAAGACCGCCTGTAGGCGGTTGGCTAAGGCAGGAAGGGCAGCCGGCGCGGTTGGAGCCGTTCCTCGGCGTGGCGGTCGTGGGCGCGCCAGGTGCCGTCTTCCAGGATGAAGAAAAGCTCGAAGCCCTCCGCCCGCCCCGAAGGCGTGATCCGCTTGAACTCGGCGACGGCTTCGCCCGCGTCGGCCGAGAATTCCCCCACCCGGACAAACTCGTACTGCGCCTGCGCGGCCCGGTCGCCTTCGGCCAGTTGCTTGAGCATTACGGGCAGGGGAATGCCCCGGCCGCGAAGCCGCTCGCGCAGATCCGTGCTGAGGTAGTCGGCCAGTTCGGCGTGCCGGTAGCGGTTGGCCAGCTCGGTGCCCTCGGCGATACGCGCCTTCAGCCGCGAGAGCTCGTCGCCGGAGAAGCTCAGGAAAAAGAGGATTGCGCCGAGCAGGGCGGCGAGGACGGCCAGTGAGAAGAAGAGGCTGCGCAGGCTCACGCGCCGCCTTCCGGCAGCGTCACCGCCCGCAGGTCGTGCACCTTGTCCGCCAGGAAGCGCCGCGCCAGGCGCTCGAACTGCGGCGAGAGGTCCGTAACGTGCACGCGCACCCGGCCGAGCTGATTGCTCTCGGCGTCGCGGAGAAGTCCGCGCCCGGCGAGTTCGCGTTGGAGGGCTTGCGCCATGTTTTCCGCGCTGTCGACGAGGGTGACGCCCGGCCCGAGGGCGACGGCGAGCTGGGGCTTGGCCAGCGGGTAGTGTGTGCAGCCGAGCACAAGCGTGTCGACCTCCAGCTCCCGCAGCGGGGCCAGGTATTCGCGCAAAATCAGCGCGGTCGCTTCGTGGTCGAGCCAGTCTTCCTCGATTAGCGGTACCAGCAGGGGCGTGGGCACGGCATCGAGCTGCAGGCGCGGGTTGAGCCGGTGGAGCGCGTCCTGGTAGGCGCGCGAGTTGATCGTGCCCGCCGTGCCGATGATGCCGATGCGGCCGTTGCGCGTGGCGGCGGCGGCGGCCTCCACGCCGGGCTCGAGCACGCCCAGCACGGGCAGGTCGGCGGCGGCGCGGAGGTCGTCCAGGGCGTGGGCGGTGGCGGTGTTGCAGGCCACCACCACGGCCTTGACGCGGCGTTCGCGCAGAAAGGCGAGGTCCTCCCGTGCGTACCGGCGGATGGTGTCGGGGGACTTGTCGCCGTAGGGCAGCCGGGCGGTGTCGCCCAGGTAGACGATTTCCTCCCGCGGCAAAAGCTGGTGGACGGCGCGCGCAACCGTCAACCCGCCCACCCCGGAATCAAAGATCCCGACGGGCAGTTGCGCCGGGTTCATGGCGAGCCGCCGGAGGGGCGCGAAGACGTGGCGGGGTAGATGACCGTCGGCGGGTCTTTCTGGCCGGCCGGGGAGTCGCTCTCGCCGCCGCCGGAAATGGGCGGGGCCTGGGAAATGATGGTGGGCTGGCCGGAGGTGAGCGGCTTGCTCGGCAGGCGCGGCTCCATCAGCGCCATGTAGTTGCGGATGCCGTTGGAGATGAGCTGGGCCAGCTTCTGGCGGTGGGAGGCGCGCTCGACCAGGCCGGATTCCCAGCGGTTGCTGAGGAAGCCGCCCTCAACCAGCACGGCGGGCTGCTCGGCAGTGCGCAGCACCACAAAGCGGGCGCGCTTGACGCCGCGGTCCAGGTCTTCCTTGTGGTCGTAGATGCGCATGATCTCGTTCTGGATTTCGTGGGCGAGCAGGATGTTGCGGCGGTCGGCGTCGTTGCCGTTCTGGCGCTCAAAGTCGGAACGGCGCAGCTTCTTGGAGCTTTGCGAGGGTGCCCCCGGCGGCGTGCAGGCAAAGGTTTCCAACCCCTTGGCCCGGCTGTGGGCGGCGTTGAAGTGCAGGCTGACGAAGATGTAGTCCTTGTACTTGGCGGCGCGCTTGGTGCGCTCGTGCAGGCCCACGAAGGTGTCGGTGCGGCGGGTCATGACCACGTTGATGCCGTGGGAGCGCAGGATTTTCTCGATGCGGAAGGCGAGGTCCAGCGCGTAGTCCTTCTCGCGCTTGCCGCGGCGGCTGACGGCGCCCTTGTCGGAGCCGCCGTGGCCGGGGTCGAGCACCACGCCCTTGACCGGGGTGCGGTCCTTGATCAGGTGCGGGCGCATGATCGGCTCGAAGAGCTTGATCAGGTCGACCTTGGAGATGAGCCACTCCATGTCGCCGCTGTCTTCGTTCTCCACCTTCATTGCCTCGAAGCACATCCAGTGGCGGATATTATTGATCTCTGCGATGCGGCTGTCGCCGTTGAACTTAATGTGGAATTTACTATTTTTGGTTTCGAAATCCTTCACGTCGCCCGGATCGCGGTAGGGCAAATCGTAAAATTCGCAGAAAGTCCGGAGCGTGACAAACTGCTGGCCGTCGACTTCGCGCACTTCCCAGCCCGCTTGCACGGGCGTCAAAACCGCCAGAAGCAGCCAGAGCCCCAGCGCCGTGAGCGTCACGCGGGCCAGCGGACGGGCGGCCAGATGGATCGAAGTTGTTGACATATGAGCAGTTGCGCAGAGACACAAGATGCTAAGGCGAATTTGCCTCGATTGACAAGCAGTATGTGCGCCATCGACGATTCCGGCGCGGGGGCAACTTCCTGAGACGATCCGAAGGACTAGCTTTGTCTTTTTTTCTTTGCTAGCGTGCCAGCGATGGAATCCCAAACCGAGATGCGGTACCGCTTTGTGCGGGGCCACGGCAGCGATATTTTCCTGGGCTGCCTGTCCCTTTTCTTCGCCACGGTGGCCAGCTACTACTTTTTTGCCAACAACGACAACGAGCTGCGCGCCCGCCAGTTGCGCGACCAGAACCAAATCCTCTCCGAGGAAAAGACCAACCTGAAGCGCCAGGTGGAGGAGCTGCAGGCCTCGGCCGAGGACGTGAAGCTGATGCTGGAAGCCCGCAACAAGGCCATCCAGCAGCAGCAGGCCGACCTGGAAAGCCTCACCCGCCGCGCGACCAACCTCAGCGCCGCCCAGAACATCATCAACCAGCGCAGCGAGCTGCAGCGCGACATCGCCACCCGCCTGCGCCGCGCCATCCGCGACTTTAAGGACGTGGACTTCATCACCGTGGTCAACCGCAACAACGGCTGGGCCCTGCGCATCGAAAACTCCGTCATTTACATCCCGGGTGAACTCAAGCTCACGCCCGAGGCCGAAAGCATCCTGGCCCGGCTGGCCGAGCAGATGAAACCGCTGCTGGAGACCCACGAGATTCGGCTGGAGGCCTACACCGACTCCGACCCCATCACCGGCGCGATGAAGAAGCGCTTTGCCAGCAACACGGAGCTGGCCGCGGCCCGGGCCGAGGTGGTCGCCCGCTTCCTGGAAGAGCAGGCTGGCATCGACGCCGACCGCATTGCGGTGGTGGCCCGCGGCGAACGCCAGCCCGTCCTGCCCAACACCAGCGGCGAGAACAAGGCCAAGAACCGCCGGCTGGAAATCTCCCTGCAGTCCAGCCCGCCCGGCGGCAGCGAAGCCACCGCCGCCGACCCGTCGGCCGAGGAGAAGCCCGCCGGTTAGGCCCGCCGCCGTTCCACCCGCCCGCGTCCATGCACGAGTCCGGCCCGCCGCCCAAGCAGACAGGCTTCCCCAAGCCCGAGCAGCTCCGGGTCATGTGGATGGCGCTGACGGCGCTCTCCTGGGCGCTGATCGCCTGCCTTCTGCTGGCGCTGGGCTGGCTGCTGGTCGAGCTGCTGGGGCTGATCTACCCGGTGCTGTTCCCGTTGGGGGTGGCGGCGATCGTCGCCTTTATCCTTGATCCCGCCATCATGTGGTTCGAGCGGCGCGGCTTTTCCCGCCCGCTTTCCATGATCTGGGTGCTGCTGAGCCTGATCGCGGTCCTGGCGGTGGTCACTCTGCTCATTGTGGTGCCCTTGATCGAGCAGACGGTCTCGCTGATCAACACGCTGCCGGAAAACCTCCGCGTGTACGGCGAGCAGTTCCAGGCTTGGGCCAACGAGTGGATCCAGGATCACCCCGAGGCCAAGGACTGGTTCGACGAAAACCTGGACATGATCATCTCGGAGGCGCCGCAGCAGCTCAGCGGGCTCTCCCAGTACGTGGTCGCGCCGGTGGCGCAAATCTTCAACTGGTTTGGCTTGGTCATCGGCTTTCTCTTTGTGCCCATTTACGTCTTCTACTTCCTGATTGAAAAAGAGGGCATCGTCAAAAACTGGCGCGATTACCTGCCGCTGACCAAGAGCTGGGTGCGCGACGAGTTGGCGGTGGTCATCAGCGAGATCAACTACTACCTGGTCGTGTTCTTTCGCGGGCAGGTGCTGGTGGGCGCGGTCATCGGCGTGCTGACGATGATTGGCCTGAGCGCGATTGGGCTGCCCTACGGCATCCTCATCGGCTTCCTGGCCGGGGCGCTCAGCCTGGTGCCCTACCTGGGGGTGATCGGCACGCTCCTGCCCGCCCTCATCATCGGCTACACCAGCGGAAGCCTCTTCTTCCCGGACCTGCCCGGCTGGGGCATGGCGCTGCTGGTGGCGGGGGTGTTCTCCGCCGTGCAGACCATCGAGGGCTTCTTCGTCACGCCCAAGATCATGGGCGACCGTACCGGCCTGCACCCGCTGACCGTCATTATCAGCATCCTGATCTGGACCATCCTCCTGCCCGGGCTGCTCGGGCCGATTCTGGCCGTGCCGCTCACCGCCACGCTGCGCGTGCTCATGTACCGTTATGTCTGGCTTTCCGCCCTGCCCGACGACATCGCCGCCAAGAAGCTGGAGGAACGCGAGCGCGAACTCGAAGGCGAGGGCAGTGCCCAAGACGCCGCGGCCCGGTAGCCGCCGGACCTGGCGTCGGCATCCCCCGGCGACGGAAGCGCTCGGGTTCGGTGTTTGGTTTTATCCGCAGATTCCGCCGATTAACGCAGATTGCATCCAAGTTTGCGAATTCAGATCTTGAAAGCAGGAGGGGCGTGAAACCAGAACTTGGGCTTCGCCTAAGGTCAAGGGCCAGTCGGCAGATGGTGGCTTCAAAGCGGAGGGCGGAGCTCCCGCTCCGCCGCGCCAGCCGGACGGGGATCGCGTTCCGCCGCTGGGCTCAGTGATGGCTACCAAATCCATGCGACCGCCGAGCCAACCGCGTTTAGCAAATCTACGGGATCGCCGAGTCAGCGGAGGGCGGAGCTCCTGCTCCGCCGCGCCAGCCGGACGGGAATCGCCTTCGGCCGCTGGGCTCAGCGGCGGAATTTGTCCCAGCGATCTCCACACGGATCGCAGAGGCGAGGCGGGCAAGGGACTGCCCGCCCTACCTTTGCTTGGCATTGACGCTCTCGTGGGCGAGGTCGTTGCTGGGCCCGGTAGCTGCCGGACCTAGCGGTCGGCATCGCCCATCGGCAGAACTTTTTCGGACGAAAGGAACGGAATCAATGGAAGGCGTTGAGGCAATGATCGCCCGGACGTGTTGGCGGCGTTCCGCAAGCCAAGCGGTGATCGACTCTCTTAAAGCTTCGGCCAGTCGTAGAGGAGGACGTCGCCGAGGTCGGAGGCGCGCGCGCCGGCGGATTCGTAGAGCTGGCGGGCGGCGGCGTTGCCGGCGGTGGTCATGACCCAGGCCATGGCGGCGTTTTCCTTGCGGCACCATTCCAGAAAGCCCTCCACCAGCCGCCGGCCGATGCCGCGCTGCTGGTGGCTTTCGGCCACGCCGATTTCGTAAAGCAGCATCATCGGCTGGGGGCGGTCGATGCGCGGCAGGGCGTAGCCGATCAGAAAGCCGACCGGCTCGTCCGCCTCGACTGCGACCAAGAGGAGGTTTTCGGGCTGGGAGAGAAGCTCGCTGAGGAAGTGCGGGTTGGGCAGCTTCTCGCCCAGTTTGAGCAGCTCGACCGCTCGCCGCGCGAGCTGCTCGTGGCCGCGGCGCAGGTGCAGAATGTGGACGTCGCAGTCGGACATGGGCGGGCCGGGGAATGGGGCGGGACCGGGCGCGAGCGTCGGCGCCAATTAGGCGTTGCCCGGGCCCTCGCCTTCGGCGATGCGTTTGGGCGGCGGGCTGATCTCGACCTCGATGCCTTCGCTGGCTTCGAATTCGGCCAGGGCGGCGTCAGCCAGGGCGGCCTGCTCGGCCTCGTTGGGGTCGTCCTCGAGCTGGGGGCGGGAATCGCGGGCCACGCGCTGGCGGGCGGAGGCCTGCTGGCGGCGCTCCTCCACCATGTCCTGCAGGCGATTGAGCGTGTCGGCGCTGTCGCCGATTTCGCGGGTGACGCCGCTGGTGCGCTCGGCCAGCTCGGCGGTGCGCTCCTGCACCTGCACCTCTTTGATGGTGGCGGCGATTTCGCGAATCTTTTCCTGCGCTTTCTGGATGGCCTTGTCCCGCGTGCCGAGCAGGTCCTTGTAGGCGGTTTCGGCGTCCTCAAGCTGGCTCTCGTTGCCGTCGAGCTCGCCCCGCACGCTTTTGAGCTGGAGCGCCAGCTGGCCAGCGCGTTCGCGCTGCTCGGAATCCAGCGCGGCCTTGGTCTGGCGGCGCAGGGCGTCCTCGCGCCCGCGCAGGTGGCCAACTTGGGCCATCAGCTTTTCGCTGAGGGCGGCTTGGCTGGCGAGGCTCCGGTTAAAGTCGACCTCGAGTTGCTTGAGGTTCTCGCGCTCCACTTCCAGCAGGGCTTCGGGGTTTTGGCGCTCCATCGCGCTGACCCCCTGGCCGAAGAACCCCTTTATCAAA
This sequence comes from Verrucomicrobiota bacterium, assembly GCA_038745425.1. Taxonomy (GTDB): domain Bacteria; phylum Verrucomicrobiota; class Verrucomicrobiia; order Methylacidiphilales; family UBA1321; genus CAWUJC01. Next base: position 85,891 of record JBCDLL010000003.1, read on the forward strand.
TTCAACAAACGGCGCAGCATAATCTCCCTCTTCTTTTCTCCTTGCTGTACCTAGCTTAGACGAGTGGCGCTGGGTTGCAAGGTTGGGACTGCCGTTAACGGGGCGAGGCCGTACTGGCCGTGGCGCTGCCGGAATCCCCCGGCGCTTCGCCCGCCGCGTCGCTTTCGGCGGGCGGCTCCGGCGGGTTTTTCGCCGCGTCCAGCTTGGCCTGATGCTCCGCCAGCGCGGTTTCGAGCGAGGCGGTCATGTCGGCGGTGGACATGCCGGCGTCGCCGCCCTTGGCAAACTTGACCTCGATCTCGCCGATGATGTCGCCGCGGAAGTCGAGCAGCATCACGACCGGCATTTGCTCAATCAGGTATTCCTCCTTCATGGCCACGTTCTGCTCGCGGATGTCCTGCTCCATCGGCGTGGTCTGGGGGAAGTCCACCAGCAGGCGGATAAACTTGCCCTCGGCAAACCGGTTGAAGGCCCGGGTGTTGAAGACGCGCTGCCAGAGCTGCTCGGAGGCCCTGTCGCTGTCGCGCTCGACGAACACGGCGACAATGGGCAGGTCGCTCATGGCGCTGACGTGCTTGGCCCAGTTGGCGTTCTCGAACCAGATCTTGGTCGGATCGTAGTTGTAGCGCTTGCGGTATTCCGGAGCCAGCCGCTCGAAGTGGATGCGCGCGCCCCCGTTCTTGTGCAGAATGTGCAGGGTGCTGGCGTCGTGGCCGGTTACCGTTACGTCTTCGTAGACCACTCCGTTGAGAGTTTCGATGGTTTCGGCCTGGAGGGAGCCGAGAAGCAGGCCCGCAAGCAGCGGGAGGATGAGGCCGTAATTCTTCATGCGTTTGCGCTCGGCACGGTTTTTGCCGTAAAAACGTAATCTCTCCAATTAGACATTTTTGCGTCGAAACTGCAACACGTTTAAGACGTTCATTACGACAAAAATTGCGCTGAATTGCGCATCCTTTAGATGCCTAAGGTATTTGCCGCCAGAACCATAGAAACCCGGACCAAGTCGGCTCCGGCGCCTCATCGCCCGGCCGTGCGAACAGGGGAAGGGCGCCCCGGTTTCCCAGGGCGCCCTCCGTGTGTCTGCGGGCGGTAAGCCGAATTCTGTCGGGCCGCCGAAGCGGCCCGGACCGTCATTGATCTGCGCGACCGGAACCCGGGGCTTGCCGGCAAGCCGGCGGGTAGGCGACCCGCGGCCCCTGTTTGGTCTTGCACCGCGTGGGGTTTATCCTGCCCCCGTTCTTGCGTCCGGGGCGGTGGGCTCTTACCCCGCCTTTTCAACCTTGCCTGTGAGCTTACGCTCCATCGGCGGTTTGTTTTCTGCGACACTTTCCGTGGCGGTTGGCTTTCGCCGCCCGCCCCCGCCCGTTCTGAGCGGCACGCTGCCTGTCGGTGTTCGGACTTTCCTCACCGTCCGAAGACGGCGCGACGGTCTGCCCGCGGTAATAGAGTAACCCAACCGCTCCGTTTGTCGCAAGACTTCACCGCTACTTGCTTCTCCAACCCTGGATCTTGCAGCTGTTATTATGGTCGGTTTTTTCAACCGTACCTTTGTAGCCAAGGTGCTGGCCGATCTCGTCATCCTCGACGAAACCGCTCGTGAGCGGTAGGACCGCCGCGGCAAGGATTTTCCCATTATCAGCGTCGATAAAGTTATAGGTCAGGACCATGCCCCCGAGTGACTCGCGCCGACTGCGGGCGGAACTTCGCCACGTCATCTGTTCGCCTCCGGCACTCGCAATGGAAAGAGTGAGAATGCAGGGAGATGTGTTTTGCTCAGATTTATTATCGTCTGGTTCTGCCGCTTTGATGAGCGCCTCTGCTAAGAGAATCTTCTTCAACTCAAACGGTCCGCCCGCCGCGTTGAATTGCTGGATGAATTCCTTAAATGCGTTGGCTGCCTGACCACCGTAAAGCAGGAAATCCTCGTAAGACTTAGCACCAGCGTTCTTCTCGTCCTTTTTCAGCATTTGTACCATTGTATTGAGGTCCTTTTTTTGCTCGGGTGTTGGTGTTACTTTCTTCTCCTCTTGGTTGTCGAGCTTGGATTTAAGCTCCTTCAAAGTGTCGATGTAGCGCCGGTACCGGCCAGGCTCATATTTGTTCAGGTCCTCAATCAGCGATTTAAAATGGGTTAAGTCCGTCTGCTCAAAAATAGGCTTTTTCGCAAATACTTCAGCCTGAGATCGCATGTCCTCGATTTCATTTCTCTTCGGGAAATCAATTGCTTTCTCAAATTTGCTTAATTCGATCTTAAGATTTTCAAGCTGCGTTTTGTCTTTCGGATCTTGTTTGGGCAAGTCATTGATTCGTTTGATCTCGTCCTTAATTTTCTCGATCTGTGTGATTCGCGTGTTTACTTTGAGCATGGAGCCGCTCAGTTGAGTGATTCGGACCAATAGCGTGGATTCTTTGGGGCTGAAGTAGCTTGGCCAGTAGATATCACGTGAGCTGGAAATGAGTTTACCGGCCACGGCGTTGCAGAGAGCCGTTTCGTCGCCCGTCACCGTGATCCCGATGTACTCGCGGTCGACGCGAAAAAGGGAAGCAATCCCCACAATGCCTTGCAATAGATCGCCTGCGCTGCCGACGGCGCCCAGTGCCGCGTTGAAGAGTTCCGGACGATTTGGACTAATGAGTTGTTGAGTTAGCGCAGACTGAGCTAAAGGAGCGGCACCATCTGTTTCGTCTTCATCAAATTCGATCGCCGCAACCGGAAGAATCCGCTCTGCCCATATCTCGAGCTGTTTTCCAACCCCGTTATCCAAGATGTCCAGTGTGGTCACATAGGAACGCACAAAGGCAACGCTTTCATCCTCGCCCGCAACCAGGACGATGGGTCGACTCTTTTTTTTCCCACAGACTGCCTTCGCGATCTTGTCTGCGCCATAGTTCAACTGCCCATATGCGAGCATGATGCCCGACATGTTGGCCTCACTCGTTGTCTTTGTCGTACCGTCAAGCGGGGTAACCGGAATGCTGGTGTAAGCATCGGCCAGATCGCGGTAGGCCTTGGCGATTTCCGCAAGGTCCTGAGCCTTCTGGACATCGGGGTTGGTCCCTTGTCCGCTGTCTTCCTCCGCTGCGTCCTGTCCCAGAACGGGTCCAAACATGAAGAAGAAAAGAACACACTGGAATAAGATGAAAATCCGCATGGAAACACTGCATTACGCATGTTCCATTTTGATAGCAAGCGATTAAATATTTTCTTCAGCTAAAATTGATTCCATGATGCGCCATAACGCCCGGCTATGCGCCAATTTGGCGCAATCGGCTCGGGGTTTTGTCATCAAAGGTCGATTGATGCGTCGCAAATGTTGTTCTGTAAACACTTTATCGACAATGAAATAGCATCAATTGGCGGAAATTAGGTCAACTTTTTTGAACTGAGCACGGGACTTGCGCCTCTAAAGGAAAAGGAGATTTTAGAATATGGATTTAAGCAAATTTACCGAAAAGGCCCAGATTGCCCTGAGCGAGGCGCAGGACAGCGCCGTGCGCTACGGCCACCAGGCCATTGACGTGGAGCACGTCCTCGACGCGCTCTTGCGCCAGGATGGCGGGCTGGCCCCGCGGCTGGTCGACCGCGCCGGGGTCAACCCGGAGCTGCTGCGCGACAAGCTCGAGCGCGAGCTCCAGCGCCTGCCCAAAGTGAGCGGACCAGGCGCCAGCCCGGGCAGCGTCGTCGTCACCCAGCGCACCAACGCGCTCTACGTCCGGGCGCAGGACGAGGCCAAAAAGCTCAAGGATGAGTACACCAGCGTCGAGCACCTGCTGCTGGCCATGTTTGAGGAAGGCGAGAGCACGCCCGTGGCCAAGCTCTTTCGCGAGGTCGGGCTCGACCAGAAGAAGTTCATGGAAGCGATGGTGGCCGTGCGCGGCAACCAGCGCGTGACCAGCGCCAACCCCGAGGCCACCTACGAGGCGCTGGAAAAGTACGGCCGCGACCTGACCAAGCTGGCCGACCAGGGCAAGCTGGACCCGGTCATCGGCCGCGACGCCGAGATCCGCCGCTGCGTGCAGGTGCTCAGCCGCCGCACCAAGAACAATCCCGTGCTGATCGGCGAGCCCGGCGTCGGCAAGACCGCCATCGTTGAGGGCCTCGCCCAGCGCATCGTTGCCCAAGACGTGCCGGAAAGCCTCAAGAACAAGTCGCTCTTTGCGCTCGATCTGGCCGCGCTCATCGCCGGCGCCAAGTTCCGCGGCGAATTCGAGGAGCGCCTCAAGGCCGTGCTGGCCGAGATCACCAAGAGCGAGGGCCAGATCGTCCTCTTTATCGATGAAATCCACACCATGGTCGGCGCCGGCAAGGCGGAGGGCGCTATGGACGCGGGCAACATGCTCAAGCCCATGCTGGCGCGCGGCGAGCTCCACTGCATTGGCGCCACCACGTTGGACGAATACCGCCAGCACATCGAAAAGGACGCCGCGCTCGAGCGCCGCTTCCAGCCGGTGGTCGTCGACGAGCCGAGCGTGGAGGACACCATCTCCATCCTGCGCGGGCTCAGCCAGCGCTACGAGCTCCACCACGGCGTGCGCATCCAGGACAGCGCGCTGGTCAGCGCGGCCGTGCTCAGCCATCGCTACATCACCGACCGCTTTTTGCCGGACAAGGCCATCGACCTGGTCGACGAGGCCGCCGCCAAGCTGCGCACCGAAATTGAAAGCATGCCCGAGGAGCTCGAAAACTACGAGCGGCGCATGATGCAGCTCGAGATCGAGCGCGAAGCCCTCAAAAAGGAAAAGGACCAGCCCTCCAAGCAGCGGCTGACCGACCTGGAGAAGGAGCTCGCCGACCTCCGCGAAAGCCGCGACGCCCTGAAGGCCCAGTGGGACGCCGAGAAGGAAGCCGTCACCCAGATCAACGAGCTGCGCACCAGCCTGGAGCTGACCCGCCAGCAGGTCGAACTGGCCGAGCGCAATCACGACCTTGGCCGCGCCGCCGAGCTGCGCCACGGCCGCCTGCCTCAGCTCGAGCAGCAGATCGCCGACTACGAGCAGAACTTTGCCCACCGCGAAAGCGGCCACCGGCTGATTCAGGAGGAAGTGACCGAGGAGGAAATCGCTGAAGTCGTTAGCCGCTGGACCGGTGTGCCCGTCGCCCGGCTGGTCGAGGGCGAGAAGGAGAAACTCCTGCGCCTGGACGAAATCCTGCACGAGCGCGTGGTCGGCCAGGACGAGGCGGTCGAGGCCGTCGCCGACGCCGTCATCCGCGCCCGCAGCGGGTTGAAGGACCCCAAGCGCCCGATCGGCTCGTTCATCTTCCTGGGGCCGACGGGCGTCGGCAAGACCGAGCTGGCCCGCGCCCTGGCCGAGTCGCTCTTCGACAGCGAGGACAACATGGTGCGCATCGACATGAGCGAATACATGGAGAAGCACGCGGTGGCCCGGCTCATCGGCGCGCCTCCCGGCTACATCGGCTTTGAGGAAGGCGGCCAGCTGACCGAGGCCGTCCGTCGCAAGCCCTACAGCGTGATCCTCTTCGATGAGATCGAAAAGGCGCACCACGACGTCTTCAACGTCTTCCTCCAGATTCTGGACGATGGCCGGCTGACCGACAGCCAGGGCCGGGTGGTCGACTTCAAGAACACCATCATCATCATGACCTCCAACATCGGCAGTCCGCACCTGCTCGAAGGCACCACCAACGACGGCGACATCCTGGAAAGCGCCCGCGAGAAGGTGATGGGCGAGCTGCGCACCCACTTCCGGCCGGAGTTCCTCAACCGGGTCGACGACATCGTCCTCTTCAAGAGCCTGACCCTGGCCGAGATCAAGCGGATCGTGGAACTGCTGCTCGACCTGCTGCGCCAGCGCCTGGCCGAGCGCTTCATCGAGCTGGAGCTGACCGACGCCGCCAAGGAACTCGTGGCCCGCGAGGGCTACGACCCCGTCTACGGCGCGCGGCCGCTCAAGCGCTACCTGCAACGCCAGGTGGAAACCAACCTCTCGCGCCGCCTGCTTTCCGGCGAGATCACCGACCACACCCGCGTGACCGTGGACGCCAAGGACGGCGCGCTCACCTTTGCCAGCGAGCCGCTGCCGAGCCCGAACGCGGGCGCGGCGGTACCACCGCCGGACAAGAAATCCGGCGACGGGCCGGACATCGAGGTCGAAGTCGAGGGGCCGAAGGGCTAAGCAACGTGACGGCTCCGGGAGCGCCTCCGGTTGGGGAGGTACGGGACGATCGCTACGAGCTGGTCCGGCTGCGCTCGCTGAAGGTTTCCTCCTTCCTCCTGGTGGAGGAGACCAACGGCGGCCGCCGCGGCACGCTGGTGGACACCGGCATCCTCGGCCAGACGCGCCAGCTCGAGCGCGCCCTGGCCCGGCTCAAGATGGGCTGGGGCGACCTCCAGGCGATCCTCCTCACCCACGGGCACCTCGACCACACGGTCAACCTGGGCGCCTGGCGCGAGCGCACGGGCGCACCGGTCTACGCCCACCCCGCCGACGCGCCCTACCTGGCCGGCCAAGGGCGCGGCCGGGGTTGGTCCCGCGTGGGGGACTGGATGGAGGCGGTCTGCCGTCCGCTGGTCGGCTACCGGCCACAGGGCATCGACCGTGAACTCGCCGACGGCGAGCGCCTGCCGTTCTGGGGCGGGCTGGAGGTCGTCCACCTACCCGGACACACGCCGGGGCATTGCGGCTTCTGGCAGCCGGAGCGCGGCATCCTCTTCTCGGGCGACCTCGCCGCGATGGACTGGGGCTTCTTCCATCCCAGCCCGGGCATCTTCACCGCCGACCCGTCCTCGCTGCCGGGCTGCTTCCGCCGGGTGGCGACGCTCCGGCCCCGGCTGGCGCTGGCCAATCACATCAGCCTGGTCAGCGACGCGGCCTTCACCCGCAAGCTGTGCGCCCGCGCGGCGCACGAGACGGAAAGCGAGGTGGCGAGATGAGAGCGTCGTTGTCCCGGCCAGGGGCCGCGCCTGATAGCCATCGATGGCATTGGCATGCAGCACTCCATCGATTGTTGACGGCATGTTCGAGGTGTTTCGCTTCACCTGGTAGCCGTCGATGGCATTGGCATGCGGCACTTCATCGACGGTTCTCCCGGCGATTCCAAATCGTCCGGGCGTTTCCGCCGCTGGGCTCAGCGGCGGCTACCGGCACAGGCACCACGCCACGGAGCGGGCGATCAATCCTCATCCGCGCCGGCCTCGCCGCGGCGGGGCGGACGGTTGAGGCAAATGCCGCGCTGGCTCGCTTCGACAAAGGCGGCGAGCTGGGCGACCGGGCCGTCCGGGAAGTCCGCTTTGAGCCGCGCCACCGCCTGGCCGACGTTCAGGCCTTCATCGTAAAGCGTGGTGTAAGCGGCCTGGATCTGCTGGCGCTGCTCCGGCCCGTAA
>JBCDLL010000004.1:0-87009 GCA_038745425.1 Verrucomicrobiota bacterium
AGCCTAACCCTCTCCAGCCTGGACCGGGCCAGCGGCGGCGTCTTCCGCTTCTCCGGCGCGGGCGGCACCACCGGCACCACCGTCACGCCCGGTGGCGGGCTGAGCTCGACCAACGGCATCGGCAACGTCTTTGCGACCTACCACGACTCCGACTGGATCATCTACAACCCCGGCACCGGCGCGGTCGGCCAGTTTACCGGCTACACCAGCCTGGCCGGCGCCACCGCCACCAGCAACGTCAACGTCAACGGGAGCGCCACGGTCAGTTCCGCCCAAACGATCAATTCGCTGCGCATCGTGAGCGGCGCAGGCGGCCAGGCGGTGACGGTCAACGACGTCCTGACCGTGGGCAGCGGCGGCATCCTCCGCGCGGGCGGCAACCACAATTACTCGATCAACGGCACGGGGACGCTCTCCACCGGCAGCAACGAGCTGGTCATCCACAATAATTCCAACAACCAGATCGCGGTCAACGCGCAGGTCGCCTCCAACGGCGTCACCATCAACTCGGGCAACCGCATCATCTTCAACAACGCCACGAACAACTTTGGCAGCGGCGACTTCAACATCGTGCGAGGCGCGGCCCGCTTTTCCTACGGCGTCACCTTTACCGGCAACTTCCACCAGGCGGCGGAAAACGTCGACTTCTTCTCGCTCCAGCTTGCTCACAGTGACGTCACGACCTTCGAACGCGAAGCGCGCATCAATGGCTTCATCGTGCCGGTGGGCGCGAACACGCCGAGCGTGGTCGTGGCCGAAACGGGCATCATGACCGGCTACGGTGAAAGCCGCGTTACCACCACGATCGAAGGGGCGATCAACCCGGGCGTCGCTGAGCGCGGTGGCACGCTGCTCTTCACCGAGGGGCTCACGCTTGGGGCCAGCTCCTTCACCTTCATCGACCTGGGCGGCACCCTGCCGGGCGACGCCGGCGCCTTCTACGACCAGATCAACTCCAGCAGCATCACCGAGGGCATTACCATTCTGGACGGAGCCGAACTTGAAGTCAGCCTCTCCACCACCTTCATCCCGGATCCCTCGGACATTTTCTACATCATCAACCGTGAGGACGGCGGCACTTTCGATACCACCTTCGAAGGACTGGAAGAGGGCGCTTTCGTCTCGCTCGGCGACGACTACGTGGCGGAGATCACCTACCTGGCCAACTGGACCGGCAACCAGGCCACCAGCAGCCTCACCGGCGGCAACGATATTGCCCTTTACAACGTGCGCCTTGTCCCGGAGCCGGCATCCGCCGGCCTCCTGCTGATGGGGGCGCTGGCCGTTGCCCTGCGCCGCCGCCGGCGCTAAGGCGTTGCGATCCCTCGACAACGGGCGGTGGCCGGGAAGTCCTCGAGCCCGGCTTGTAAATCCGGCTAAATCTGGCAGTGGTAAGGCATGGACCGCGACCCCTTCATGCAAATCGCCATCGACGAAGCCAAGCAGGGCCTGGCCGAGGGCGGCATCCCGATCGGCGCCTGCCTGGAGTACAACGGCAAGGTGATTGGCCGCGGGCGCAACCTGCGCGTGCAGGCGGACGATCCGATTCTGCACGGCGAGATGGCCGCGCTGCAGAACGCGGGGCGCCAGCACCCCAGCGTCTACGCGGCCTCCACGCTCTACACCACGCTCAGCCCCTGCCCAATGTGCTCGGGCGCCGCGTTGCTCTTCAAGATTCCCCGGGTGGTGATCGGCGAGAACGTCAACTTCATGGGGGAAGAAGAACTTCTGCGCAGCCGCGGGGTGAAGGTGGATGTGCTCCAGGACCAGGAACTCATCGACATGATGGGTGCTTTCATCAAGGAGTACCCGGAGATCTGGAACGAGGACATCGCGGTTTAGGCATGCTTGTCCCGGACCACATCGAGCTTATCGCCGACGAGGTGGCGATCAAATGGAAGGACGGCACGGAGAACTACTACCCGATGCCCTTCCTGCGGGCGGCCTCGCGCAGCGCGGAGCAGACTGGCGAGCGCGACCTGCTCGGCAAGCTCCACGGCGGGAGCGGGCAACAGGATTTTCCCGGCATCCGCGTGGTGCGCTGGACGCCGGTCGGCGGCTACGCCATCCAGTTCACCTTTAGCGACGGCCACAACACCGGCCTCTACACCTACGCCTACCTCAAGGAACTGGCCGAAGCCCTCGGGCAGGAGTGAGCGCCAGAGCGAATCCGCCATGACCGCCACCACCAGTCCCGCCGCCGTCATCCGCCGCTTTATCGAGGCCTGCGACGAGGCGAACCGGGAGGCGATGGCCACCTGCCTGGCGCCGGACGTGGTCGCCGGCGTCACTCAGCCCGATGCCAGCACAGCCGAACTCACCGGGCGCGACGCCTACCTGGCCGCGATCGACGCCCTCGATCTCCCCACCGTCCGCCCGAGCATCAAGGCCATTCAAATCGTGGAGGTCTCCGCCGACCAGGCGATGGCCATGATCGAAATCCGGGCGCAGCGCAAGGGCCGCACCCTTCACAACTTCACCGGCCAGCTCATGACCGTCACCAATGGCCTCATCCGCCGCATCTGGATGGTGGAGGCGCTCCCGGCCGAAAGCGACGAATTCTGGAAGGCGTAAAAGGCCCTCCTAGAGCCACTTCTTGAGCCGCATCCAGAGAACCAAGGCGCTGGTCGAGATCAGCGTGATCGAACCGATGAGCAGATACCCATGCTTGTAATGGAGCATCGGCATGTCCGTGAAGTTCATCCCGTACCAACTGCCAAAAAGCAGCGTCGGTGTGGTGATGACCGTTAGCAATGTGAGCAGCTTGATGATCTCGTTGGTCTCGTAGCCGGAGCGGTTCAGGTAGACGTCCAGCGCCGTCATCATCTGCTCGTTATAGTTGTGGGCCCGCCTCTCCAGCCGGTAGAGCGCGTCGTGCACGTCTCGGAAGTAAGGCAGCAGACCGGTGTGGATTTGCTTGAACTCGCCCCGGGAGAGCCGGTAGGCGGTGTCGCGCTGCGGGCCGATAATGTGGCGCAGGTGGCTGACCTCGCGGCGCAGGTCGCGAAAGTCGGTCACGACGTCGCTGTCGTTGTAGTCCTTACCGAAGATGCGGTCCTCCAGGCTGGTGATGTCGGCCGTCAGCTCGGCCATGGCAGGTTCGTAATTTTCCACCAGCCCGTCGAGCAGGCGGTAGACGATGCGGTCGACCCCCTTGCTGAGGATGGGCGCGTTTTTCTCCAGCCGGTCCACGCACCACTCCACGCTGCGCACATCCTTCTCGTGATAAGTAATGAGGAAATCCGGCGCCAGGAACATGTCGATCTCACTGGTCTGGAAAGTGTCGCCGCGGGTGTAATCCACCGCGTGCATCACGATGAAGAGGTACTCGCCGTAGTCGTCGACCTTGGGGAGCTGATTCTCGACTAGGCAGTCTTCGATCGCCAGTGGGTGGAACTCAAAGAGCTGCTCCAGGATGACCTTGGCGTGGGCCGAGTCGGGGTCGTAAAGGTCGATCCACACCTGCAGGCCCTTGTCGGCCCGGACCAGCCGAAGCGCATCGAGGTCCAGGTTGCGCCCAACGATGTTGCCGTTTTCGAAGACGTAGGAGCGGATCATGGCGGGCGTCCGGCGCGGAGGGTAACTTCACCCCCGAAACTCGCGATTGGGCTGAGATTGTCAAGCGGGGACGCAGCAGCGTGGACAGGTTGCCGGCCTTCGGGCAAGCTGAACGTTGATGAACGGCCCACCCTCCCCCAACGGCGGTCCCCCGCCCGCCGAAACGGATCTGGCCTTCGCCCGGGTGGATTTGGAGCGCGCCCGCCGCACCGGCATCGGCGAGGTGGTTTACGGCCCGGGCAAAACGCCCGCCCAGCTCGCCGCCATCCTGACCGAGCTCCACGCCCGCGAGGGCTTTGCCCTGGCCACGCGGGTCAGCCCGGAGCAGGCGGCCTTTGTGTCGGACCAACCCGCCACCGCCGACGCCTTTTACGTGGCTGCGGCTCGAGTGCTCACCCTCGGCCGTCGCGCGCCCGACCCACCCTTGCCCGGCACGGTGGCGGTGGTCGCCGCCGGCACCAGCGACCTGCCCGTGGCGGAGGAAGCCCGCGCCGTGCTCGAGGCGCTCGGCCAGGGCGCTGCGCTGATCGCCGACGTGGGCGTCGCGGGGCTCCACCGGCTGACCGCCCGGCTGGAGGAAATCCGCGCCGCGCGGGTGGTCATCGTCGTGGCCGGGATGGAGGGCGCCCTGCCCAGCGTCGTCGCCGGGCTGGTCGAGCGCCCCGTCATCGCCGCGCCGACCAGCGTGGGCTACGGCGCCAGCTTCGAGGGCCTGGCCGCGCTGCTGGGCATGCTCAATTCCTGCGGCTCCGGCGTCACCGTGGTCAACATCGACAACGGCTTCGGCGCCGCCTTCGCCGCCGTGCAAATCAACCGGCTAAGCACCACTTGAGCGACGTCGAAATGGCCATGCACCCGCTTGAAGACAACCGCCTCTTTATACTGGCCGTTTTGTGCGCATGCGGGCTGCTGACAGCACCCAGCGCCGAGGCGCACGACGAATTGGAATGGCTCGACCAACCCGAAGTACGCGAGCTGCTCCGGCAGAAGGCCACGGTGGAAACACTGACTCAAAAGCTGGCACAGACCCAAGACCCTCACCTCAAGCGCGAACTGTTCTACCTGCTCATGTACCTCCACTCTCCGGGCGAGAGGCTAGAGACCGTGCTCGGGTGGCCAGGCGTAAACGAAGTCTTCCAGGGCGGGCGCATCCACGTCGCCGACCCTCCCGTCCCCTACAACGGGCCGCCCGTCTTTGCGGATCCTAACCTGGGAGCCTACTTCCAGTTCACGCCCGAGCTGCCGCCGGGCCACGGCAGCAGCATGTTCATTGCCATTCCCCGGTGGTTGAAGAAGGAGGACTTGGAGGCAATCGTGAGTGCACCTACCCGCGGCCGCGGACTCACGGTCGAGGCCGTCCGCATCGTCGATTACCGCGAAGTCAAGCGCCGGCAGGCTCCGAAAATGGAGACGCCAAAACCCCCGAAAAAAACATCTCCGCTGGCCCCCGGCCGCGACTCCAAATCGTGACCGGCCCGGGTTTGTGCTTAGTTTAGAAATCTGCTTGAATCGCCCGCGAGATGAAGATCGCCGCCCTTGTCCTCACTCTGGCCGTGCTGCTCCTGCCCGCCCGCGGCGAGACCATCACGGCGGGTAACCTCGCGGTGTCGCTCGACATCCCCGCCAGCTGGACAATCCAGGAGAACCCGCAAAAGCCGCAGGAGTACACCGCGATTTCACCCGACCGCAAGCACCTGGTCGTGCTCAATGTCTCCCCGCCCCTGTCCGAGGACACCCTGCCCAAAAGCGAGGAAGAGGTGCGCCGGATTTTTCTGGAAGCCTTCAAGGCCCAGGGCGCCACGATCGCCCCCGGCACGGTGACTCCGCTCGCGGGCCTGGACTTTTACGAGTACTCCATCACCGTGCCGCAGGCTCGGCTGCTGACCTTCGTCGGCGTGGCGGGGCAGCAAGCCATCATGCTGCAACTGGCCGACGCCAGCCGCTCCGGCCAAAAGCCCGGCGACGATCCCGTGCTTAAAGCAATCGCCGCCAGCTTGAAGGTGGCACCGAAGCAACCGTGACCGCGAAACGTGAAGACGTTTTCCTTCTTCCTGCTCTTGCTAAGCGCCGTCCCGGCACCGGGCCAGGAGGAATGGCGCAGCATCGAGCGGCCCGCCAAACACTTCTCTCTCAAAATTCCCGGAGACTGGAAAGTCTTTAACCCGGCGACGGACCCTAACTTCAACGGCCTTGGCTATGCCTTTGGCGCCCGGGCGTCGAAGCAAGGCTCGTTCGTGTTGGTCATGATCGAATGGGTTCCTCCCGGCGGCGCGGAGGAGTTCCTAAATCAAACTCGCAAGAATTTTCGCGAAGAGGCCAGCACGCTGCCGGTAGAGATCCTTCCAGAAAGAAGCGAAATCCTGAATGGACAGAGATACCTTCTCCTTTCGGCGAAGGGCCAAAACGCCGCCGGTTGGTGCTACTTCAATGTCGTTGGCGAGCGGTACGTGTGCCTGGAAGTCTTTGAAACCGGAATCTCGGGCGGCGTCATGACGGTGCAGACGCGCACCATGCTCGATAGCTTCCGCCTCCTTCCATCGATTCATGATGCCGGTCCGACGGTGGGAGAGGTTGTCACGACCGTTGCGGTCGACCAGTTTCTCCTTCGGCTGGTGCTCCCAATTGCGATTCTCATCACAATCGGAATCCTGTTTCGGGTCTTTGTCTGGCCCCGGCTGGGTTAAAGCCTAATCGTCCTCGTCGTCGTCGAAGAAGGGATCCTTGCCGGAGCCGCCGGACCCGCCCAGGCCGAGCTGCTTGTCGCGCAGGGCCTGCTTGATTTTTTCGAGCTCTTCGCTGCGGTCGTCCACCTCGTCCCAGACCACGTCGCTGACGTAAATGGGGGCCTCCGCCTGCAGGGCCAGGGCGATGGAATCGCTCGGGCGGGCGTCGATCTCGACATGCTTGGTGTGGATTTCGTTCTCCGCCTTGAGCATGAGCCGGGCAAAGTAGGTGTTGCTGCGTAAGTCGTTGATGACGACCCGCTCCAGGGCGACATCGAAGGCCTGGAAGATGAGCCCGACCAGCTCGTGGGTGAGCGGACGCTCGCTGCGCTCGCCGCGCATGCTCATGGCGATGGCCCGGCCCACCACCGGTTCCACGTGGATGACGAAGCACTTTTCCTGGTTGCCCACAAAGATCGCCAGCGTCTGCTGTTCGGTCGGGAAAACGCCCAGCACCTCGACGCGAATAACCTCGGCATTCACAACCCTATGACTACCACGCGCCGCCAAGCTTGGCAACCGGCGCGCCCGGCCCCGAAAACCGCTCCGCGCCCGGAAAACGATTTCCAAAATGGCCATCCTTCGCGTTGCCAATCGGAAGATAGTTTCTAGCATGGCGCATGCACATGGACGCCGCCTGGACGCTGGAAGCCGCCCGCGACACCTACAACATCAACACCTGGGGCGGCGGCTACTTTGACGTCAATCGCGCGGGGCAGATGACGGTGCGACCGCTGCAGGCCGCCGGCGGCGAACTCAGCATCCCGGCCGTGGTCGAGGCCGCCCGGCACCGCGGCCTGCACTTCCCGCTGCTGCTGCGCTTTCAGGACCTGCTGCGCCACCGCGTGACCACGCTCAACGAGTCCTTCGCCGAGGCGATGGCGGGCGAGGCCTACCCGGGGCGCTACCGCGGCGTCTTTCCGCTCAAGGTCAACCACTTGCGCGAGGTGGTGGAGGAAATCCTGGAAGCGGGCCGGCCGCATCATTTCGGGCTGGAGGTCGGCAGCAAGCCGGAGCTCTTTGCCGCCCTCGCCCTGCACGAGGACCCGGAAAGCCTCATCATCTGCAACGGCTACAAGGACCGCCTCTTCATCGAGACCGCCCTGCTGGGCACCAAGCTGGGCAAGCGGGTTGTCCTGGTGGCGGAGAAGCTCAGCGATCTGGACAGCATCATTGCGGTCAGCCGCGCCATCGGCGTCGCGCCCACGGTGGGCATCCGCCTGAAGCTGCAGGCCAAGGGCGCCGGGCGCTGGGCGCTCTCCAGCGGCGACAACGCCAAATTCGGCCTCACCACCAGCGAGATCATGGAAGCCGTCCGCCAGTTGCGCGACGCCGAGATGGGGGACTGCCTCCAGTTGATGCACTTCCACATCGGCTCGCAAATCCCGGAAATCCAGACCCTGACCCGCGCCGTCCGTGAGGCCGCCCGCTACTACGCCAAGCTGCGCCAGATGGGCTTCCCTCTGCGCTACCTGGACGTCGGCGGTGGCCTCGGCATCGACTACGACGGCAGCCGCACGGCCAACGATTCCAGCACCAACTACACGATGGACGAGTACACCCGCACCGTGGTCGCCACGGTCAAGAGCGTGGTGGAGGAAGAAAACGTGCCCGCACCGGACCTGGTCAGCGAAAGCGGCCGGGCGATCGTGGCCCCGCACTCGGTGCTGGTGCTGGACGTCTTCGGCGCGATCGAGAAGACCTCGGCGGCGGCCCGGCCCGAAGGCGAACCGCGACACCGCCTGGCCGGGCAGCTCATTGAGCTAATCGACACGGTCGAGCCGGGCACCCGCCGCGAAGTCTTCCACGACGCGGTCCAAATCTACGAAGACGCGCAAAGCCGCTTCGACCTCGGGCTGCTGGACCTGGAGGCCAAAGCGCAGATCGAGCAGCTCTTTTGGCAGGCGATGGAACGCATCGTCGCCGCCTACCAGCAGGAGGAGAAGGACCTGCCGGAAGAAGTGAGGGCCTGGCTGCCCTCGCTCAGCGACAAGTTCCTCTGCAACTTTTCCATCTTCCAGTCCATGGTCGACCACTGGGCGCTGGACCAGCTCTTCCCCATCGCGCCGCTGCACCGGCTGCTCGAGCCGCCCACGCACCAGGCCACCCTGGTCGACATCACCTGCGACTCCGACGGCAAGATCAGCAAGTTCATTAACGGCCGCGCCCCGGTGCGCGAAACCCTGCCGCTCCACGCCCTCAACTCCCAGCCCTACCTGCTTGGGGTTTTCCTGATGGGCGCCTACCAGGACATCATGGGCGACCTGCACAACCTCTTCGGCATGGTCAACGAGGCCCATGTCTTCCTCGACCCGGAGGAGGCCGGCGGCTTCTACATTGAGGAAACGCTGGAGGGCAGCACCATCGGCGACGTCCTGGCCGACGTGCAATACGACAAAGCCACGCTGCTGCGGCTGATGAAAAAGCAGATCGATGCCGCCATCCGCGACGGCCAGATGATGGGCAGCGAGGGCATGCGCTGGCTGCGTTCCTACCAGAACGCCCTCGGCGGCAGCACCTACCTGACGCACGGATGACGGCCCGCCCGCACAACCGGACGCCGCGGCCGTGAGGCTTTCGCGCCGCCGCTGGCTGGCCGCGCTGCTGGCGATCCTGCTGGCGCCAACCGGCCTCGGCGCCACGCCTCCTCCCAAGGAGGCCGGCGAGGTGCGCATCGTCCTCTGGAACGTGCGCAACTTCGGCGTGTCCGACCACTTCGTGGCGGGCAAGCGGCGGGAGGACATCATGAAACCCGCCGCCGAAATCCAGTCCATGGTGGCCATCCTGCAAGCCCTCGACCCCGACATCCTCGCCGTCAACGAGGTGATCAGCGCTCCGGACGACCGCTACGTGCGGGCGCTGTCGGCGCTGCTCAAACGCGCCGGTCTGGACTACCCCCACCTGGCCACCGTCCGCGGCTCGGACGACCGCATCCAGAACGTGCTGCTCTCGCGTCTGCCGCTGCGTGACATCCGCCAGCTCGACGAAGACAGTTTTACCCTTCGGCGCCGGAGCGCCAGCACCGGCCAGACCCTACCGGTCGAGCTGCGCCCGCTGCGGGGCTTTCTCTACGCGACGGCTGAACTGCCGGACGGCGGGGAGCTGGGGCTGGTTGTCGCCCACCTCAAGTCCAAGGCCCGGGAGCCGGACATCGAGGGACCCGACCCGGACGTGCCCGGCGACGAGGCCATCCGCCTGGAGGAAACCCAACTGCTGGCGCAAGCAATCCGGCGGCTGCAGGCAGACCACCCGGACCGACCGCTCGTCCTTCTGGGCGACCTCAACGACACTCCCAACAGCGCCAGCGTCCGGCTGCTTGCCCAATCCGTGGCCGCGCCCGAGGCGGAACGCGCCGCCCTCGTCGACCTGCAACTGACCGATTACCATGGCGACCGCTGGACCCACTTTTACTTCCCGGCTAAGGCGTACAACGTGCTCGACTACATCTGGGTGTCGCCGTCGCTCCGCGACCGGCTGCGGCCGGACGCTTGCTTCGTCTACCGCGCGGCAGAGACGGCCGGGCCCCGGCTGGTTTCGGCCACCGCCAGCGACCACCGGCCGCTGGTCATCACGCTAAAGCCGCACGCCGCGGCGGGTCAGGCTTCCTCGGCCAGCAGCCCGTAAAAGGTGGGCATGAGGTCGATATCCGGCAGCGTCTCGGGGCGGAAGCTGTAGTCCTGGAGCTGCTGGACGATGTGGCGGCCGACCTCGAAGCAAGGCAGGCGCACGACGGCCAGGTTGTGGCTAAGCATGGCGGGCCAGTCCTGGTGCAAGTACATGCCGAAGAAAATTTCCTGCCCCGGCTTGATGCCACGGCGCTCGAAGAGCGTGTGCGCGGTCGGGGAGAGCCACTCGGAGGTCAGGAAAATAGCGTCCGGCCGAATGCGGTCGTAGAAGGCGCCGAGCTGATGGAGCGCTTCCGGCATCTTCATGGAAACCGTGACCGTTTCCAGCTCCATCTCGTTGCCCTGCTTCTCCACTTCCTCGTGCAGCCGCTGGCTTTTGGTTTCGCCAACCACGTCCTCGTCCATGGTCACAAAGAGCATCCGGCGCACCCGGTTTTTGCGGGCCTTCTCGATGATGCGGGCGGCGGCGTGATCGAGGCCAAAGCGCAGCGAGGCGCCGTAGTCGAACTCCGAGCCGAGCCGGAAGAGCGAGAGATTTTGCTGCCGCAGAACGGCCAAGTCCTTCTTGCTGAGGGAGGCCTCTCGCGCCACGAGACCGCCGATTTGGCTGAAAGCGGCGGCGGGCCAGTCGGCCGGCGGCTGGTTAAGCAGCGTGATCATTCCGGCATTGTCCTGGGCTTCCGCCTCCATGCCCATCAGCATCTGCCAGCAGGCGTGGCAGCGAATGCTGACGCCGTCGAGCATGAGAATCGCGGGCGAGCGGAACGTCTTGTTGTAGGTCGGCTGGACAAAGGTTCCCCGTCCGTGCTGGCGGTGGATGAGCCCGCGGTTCTGGAGCACGTCGAGCGCCAGCCGCACCGTGACCCGGCTGACGGAGAAACGCCGGCAGAGCTGATTCTCGCTCGGCATGGGACGGTCAATCGGGTACTTCCCGTCCAGAATTTCCTCGGTCAAAGCGCGCACCAGGCGCTCCCGCTGGGTTATCTTACGTTTCGGAAGCTCGTGTTCCGGAGACTTTTCCATTCCCTCATTCACCTTTGATCCCTGCATCGAAGTGTCCCTTCCGAGTTTAGCCCCTCCGCGAACATCTTCTTAGCCTCCTTAGACGAACGCGCAGTCTTGTATTGTCAATTTAAAACGTTAAGAACCTGCAGATTGACACACGGCAGAGCGGAGCGCAACTCGTTTGTGTTACGCATTCTCCCGGCCCTCGCCGGGTTTCTCCACGGGAAAGAGGAGCGCAAACGTGGTCCCTTTACCGAGAGCGGACTTCACTTCCACTTTGCCCTGGTGGTTCTCAACAATCTTGCGAACGATCGCAAGGCCGATGCCGGTGCCCGTTTCCTTGGTGGTCAAAAACGGGGCAAAGATTTCCTCCAGCTTTTCCGGCGTCATGCCGGGACCGGTGTCGCGCACTTTGAGCGCGAGGTAGTGCCGCCCTTCGATTTTGCGTTGCTCGGTCAGCAGGCGAATGGTGCCGCCGTCGGGCATCGCTTCCACCGCGTTGAGAATCACATTGAGCAGCGCCTGCTCGACTTGTGAGCGGTCCACGCGAATGCTGGGCGTGGCGGCGGAAATCCTCCGGCGCAGCTTGATGTCCTGCCGCTGCAACTTGTGGCGGGTGAGCACCGCGATGTCCTCGAAGAGGGAGCCCAGCTCGACCGGCTCTTTGCTGGGTTCGGAACTGCGGGCAAAGCCGAGAACCTGATCCACGATGCGGTTCATCTGCTTCATCTTCTCGGCGATGACCTGCGCGTCGCGCCGGGAGTCGCCCTCCAGTTGCAGGTTGTCGACCATGGCGTGGAAGAGCATCTGCATCACCGTAAGCGGATTGCGGATTTCGTGGGCAACCTCCGCCGCCAGCAGTCCGAGCGCGTTAAGCCGCTCGCTGGTGCGCAACTGCTCCTCCATCTCCATGATGCGCTGCAGGAGCCGCGCCTTTTCGATCGCGACGGCCGAGAGCTTGCTCAACGTGGTCAGCGTGCGGATTTCCTCGTTGGAAAACCGGTGGAGCATCTGAGTGTACACCGCCAGCACGCCCAGCACGTTGCCGTTAAACTCCAGCGGCACGGCCAGGAGAGAAACCAGGCCCTCGCGCCGGGCCACCTCCATGTGCCGGTAGCGCTGGTGCTCACGCACGTTGAGTACGGACATCGGCTTGTTGCGCTTGACCACAACGCCCACCAGGGAGTTGTCCAGCGGCAGATTGGGCCGGTTGCGGTAGGTGTCGCCGGCGCCGTGATGGGCGCGCAGCACCAGCTCGCGGCCGTCCTGGCTGACGAGCATCAACGAGCACAGGCGGGTGGCCATCAAGCGGTTGGCCGCCTTGGTGATTTGGTCGAGGACCTCGTCGAGGTTGTTCTCCGCCACGATCAGGTGGCCCATGTCCACCAGGGTGCCCAGTTGCTGGCCCTTGATGCGAAGCTGGTCGATCTCCCAGGCGTAGCTCAGCCACTCGGCGGCGTCGGAGGCAAAGGTCACCAGCCGGTGTTCGTCGGCGGGGGAGAAGGCGTTGGGCTCCTTGCTGTCAATGTTGAGCACACCAACGACCTGGCCGCGGATTTCCAAAGGCAGCGCGATTTCGGAGCGCACCTCCGGGTTGACGCTGATGTAGCGGCTCTCGCGCTTGACGTCGTTGACCCGCAGCGGCCGGCCGGTGGTGGCCACCCAACCGGTCACGCCCTGGCCCTGGCGCAGCTTGATGCGCTTGGCCTCGGGCCGAAGGCCGTGGCTGGCTTCAATGTCCAGCAAGCCCGTGTTGGGGTTGAGCAGAATAAAGGAACCACTGTCGCCCTTGGTGGTGGCCAGAGCCGCCCGCAGAATACGCTGCAACGCCTGCTGGGGATTCAGCAAAGCCCGCAAATCGCGCAGCTTCAGGCTGCCGATAGGGATTTCAAGAGGATCGCTCATCCTAACAAGAGCGGGGCGGTGGCGTTCTCGGCCCGCCCAACGAGGTACCTTCTGGTATTGCGCCCCGTGAGATCAAGCTCTTGTTGCGAAGATTATCACCATTATTGCGAATTCAGGCGCCAAGATCGGCTCATCTACTTCGCGAGGGCGGATTCGATCCGGCGGGTAATCTTGCGCAGCAGCTTGTCTTCGGTCAGTTTGCGGCCATCGTCATCGGCCAGGTAGAAGGTATCGAGGACCGCTCCTTTTTCCGTGGTGATGCGCGCGGCGATCACTTCGACGTCGAGCTCGGCCAGGATCCGGGTGATGCGGGCCAGCAAGCCCTGCCGGTCCGGAGAATGCACGTCCATCAGCGTGAACTCGCGCGAGCTGCGCTGGTCGAAGGTGACCCGGGTGCGCAGTTCGCTGGCGTCGAGCGCGAAGGGGTTGACCGGTGTGGAGTCAGGCAGATCGGCCGGCTCGATCTGCGTGCGGGCCAAGGCCTCGACCAGCGCCGCCTCCACTTTGTCCTTGTCGCGTTGGTCGGTAACGGCCCGCTGGCGTTCGTCGCAAAGGCGGAAGGTGTCGATGATGATGTCGTCGTCGCGGGTGAAGACTTCCGCGCTGAGCACGGAGAGCCCGCTCCCGGCCAGGGCGGCGGCGATCTTGGCCAGATTGCGGTCCCGGTTCCAGGAGACCACGATGCAAACGGAGTGGGCCGCATCGGGCCGGTCGTGCCAGACCACCACCGGCTTAAGCGTGGCGTCCTCGAACATGAACTGGTTGATGAGGAACTGGTGCACCGCCCGCAGGTGCCGGGCGATCAGCTCCTCGGAAAAAGTGAGGAAGTAGCGCGGAGGCAGATTCTGGAAATGCGCGGCGACCTCGCCCGAATCCAGCTCCTTGCTTAGCTTCTCGGTCAGGCTCTTCTGCAGCTCAATCAGCGAGCGCTTGGCCTGCTGCTTGAACTCCTTGCCCCCGGCAAGGACCGGCTGGGCGCGCTGGTAAAGCTGCCAAAGCAGCATGTCCTTCCAGTCGGTGTGGGTGCGGGCCGCGCTGGTGCCCTGGAAGTCGGCAAAGGTCAGCACCATCAGCCGGTCGAGCCGCTCGGGCGTGCGCACAATCCGCGCAAAGTTCAGCACCGCCTGCTCGTCGTCCGGGTTGATCCGCCGGGAAGTCTCCGAAAGCGTGGCGTGGTGGTCGACCAGGAACACCAGCAGGCGCAGGTCCGCCACCGGCAGGCGCAAGCGCCGGGCCACGCGCACGGCGTTCTGGGCGCTGGCCTCGGCGTGGAGTTTGGCGTTGGCGCTCTTGCCGGTGTCGTGGAGGAGCATGGCCAGGTAAAGGACGTAGACCCGGTCCATCTTCTGCATCAGCGGCGCGTACTTGGCAAAGACGCCCTCCTTGGCCTCGTGAATCTCGTCGAGCTTTTCCACGCAGACCAGGGTGTGCTCGTCCGCGGTGTAAAGGTGGTAAAACTCGTGCTGCACCAGGCAGGTCAGCGGACGGAACTCCGGGAAAAGCCGCCCCAGGACGCCCAGCTCGTGCATCCGCCGCAGCACCGGGCCGACCTGGCCCTTGCGGGAGAGAATCTCCAGCAAAATCTCCCGCGTCTTCTTGTGGTAGATAAAGGGGCGGTTGATGTGCTGAAGGCGCCGGCGGATGGCAAAGCCCAGGTCCGGCCCGATCTCCGCGCCGCGGCTCTGCGCCAGCAGAAACACGCGCACCAGGCGGAAGGGGTCCTCCGTAAAGACGCTGGGCGCCTCCGCCTCGAGGACGTTGTTCTCCAGCACAAAGCCGTCGATTTTCTCCTTCTTGGGAGTCGCCGCCGGGAGCAGGTTCCAGAATTTGCGGGGCGCCTGCTCCTCCCGGCCCGCCAAGCGCTGGGAGAGCGAGTTGGTCAGGAGGTAGATGTGGTTAGCGTGCTGGTAGTAGTCGCGCATCATCGCCTCGATCCGCCGCAGCTGGGTGTGGTGATGATATTTCAGCCGGTTGGCCACCTTGCCTTGGAGGCGCAGCGTCAGCAGATCGCCGGGGCGGCCCTGCAGCAGGTGCATGTCCGTGCGCACGCGCAGGAGGAAGTCGTAGGCGGCGTCGAGCTGCTTGCGCTCGGTCGTGGTAATGAGTCCCTCGTGCTGAAGCCCCGTCAGGCTGCGGATGTTCCGGCTGACGATCGCCATCCAGATGAGATTCTGGAAATCGCGCAGGCCGCCGCAACTGCTCTTGACCTGGGGCTCCTGCAGGAAGGGCGTGTTCTCGTGCTTGGCGTGCCGGGCGCGCTGGTCTTCCAGCCGCCAGTCGAGGAAGGCCTGCTCCTTGCCCTTGAGGCAGGCGCGCTCGAAGCGCAGGCCAAATTCGTCAAGCACGTCCCGGTCGCCCGCCAGCAGGCGGCGCTCGAGCAGGGCGGTCTTGGTCTCCAGGTCCTCGTTGCAGAGATCCGTTTGCTCTTCGATCGAATGCGTAATGGGGTTGGACTTGAGCCCGCCCACGTCCCAGAGCATGTAGCTCACCTGCTCGACGATGTCGCCGACAATGGGCGGCATCTTGCGCCCCTGCCGCCGGTAAAGAAAGAGGATGTCGATGTCGCTGAAGGGGTTGAGCTCCGCCCGGCCGAACCCGCCCAGCGCCACCAGGCAGACGGGGGGCGCCTTCTTCTCTCCTTGGGCGGCCAGGCTGCTGTCGAGCGCCGTTTTCCACACATGTTGCAGGAGCACCGTCATCAAGCCCGCGCGCTTCTGGCAGTTCTGGCGCCCGCCCTCGCCGCCCTTGTGCTTGAGCTCCAGCATGTAGAGCTCCTTCTTCAAAAAATCCCGGTAAAGGTCGAGCAGGTCGGTCGGCTTATGGTGGGCCTGGGCCACCAGGCGGCGCTCGGCGTGGCGCAGCACGCGGTCGAGGTGGCGGGTGGTGGACATCAGGAGAACCTAAGAAGCGAACGCGCAATTGGCAATGGTCGGCGTTGCGTGGAGGAAAACTGGCATTTCCGTTGGCAAAGCGCCCTTGCCATCTCTATCGTCAAGGACTCATGCCAAGTTTAGGAGTCAATGTCGACCACGTCGCCACCCTGCGCCAGGCCCGCTACCGCGAGCCGACGCCCGGGACGCAACCCGAACCCAGTGTGCTCGAAGCCGCCCGCCTGGCCGAGCGCGCCGGCGCCGCCGGCATTACCGTGCATTTGCGTGAAGACCGCCGCCACATCCAGGAGCACGACGTGGCCGACCTGCGCCGCTCCGTGCGCACCCGCCTGAACCTGGAGATGGCCGTCACGCCGGAGATGGTGCGCCAGGCCCTGCTCCACGGGCCGGAGGAAGTCTGCCTGGTGCCCGAGAACCGGCGCGAGATCACCACCGAAGGCGGGCTCGACGTGGCCGCCAAGCAAAAGGCGGTGACCCGGGCGGCGACCAAGCTGCAGGCCAACGGCATTGAAGTGAGCTGCTTTATCGATCCCGACCCCGACCAGGTCCGCGCCTCGGCGGACAGTGGCGCCGCCATGGTTGAGCTCCACACCGGCGCCTACGCCAATACCACCACCAAGCGCGACCGCCAGCGCGAGCTGCGCCGCCACGTCCGAGCCGCCCGGCTCGCCGCCAGACTGGGCCTGCGCGTTAACGCCGGGCACGGGCTCAACCTGGAAAACACCAGCCTCTATCTGGAGACGGTGCCGCGCGTAAACGTGCTCAACATCGGCCACCATCTGGTCGCGCGCGCCGTCGCCGTCGGCCTGCCCAAGGCCGTGCGCGAGATGGTTAAGCTCATCCGCGAAACCAAAGTACCGCCCGCCTGACCATGGAAGTTTACGGCATCGGCATTGACGTGGTGGAGACCGACCGCATCCGCCGGAGCCTGGAGCGCTTCGGCGATCGCTTCCTGGGCCGAATCTACCTGCCCGGCGAGCTCGCCTACTGCCAGTCCATGAAGTTCCCGCCACTGCACCTGGCCGCGCGCTTTGCCGCCAAGGAGGCCATCAGCAAAGCCTTCGGCACCGGCATCGGCCAGACCATCGGCTGGAAAGACCTGGAAATCATCAAGGCGCAACGCGGCGCCCCCCAGGTGGTGCTGCACGGCGGCGCCCGGGAATTTGCCGACGCCTGCGGCGTCACGCGCGTGCTTTGCAGCCTCACGCACACCGAGCACTACGCCGCCGCGAACGCTGTCGCCGTCCGGGAGTAGGGACCGGCAGGGCCCCCAGCGCCCGCGCCGTTTGTAAAGAAAGTCTCAAGGGCGCCAATCTCCCTTGAAATCGGGGCGGAAAATTCCGATAAAGGAGATCCACGCAAAACAGCTCAACTCTTCCGGCCACCCGATGCGCTCCCCCCTCAGCCTTCGCCCTCTTACCGCCTGCGGATTATTGGCCGCGCTCGCGCTGGCCGGCTGCTCCAGCCCCGAGCAACTTGCGCAGTCCGAGCTGGAGGAAAAAGCGATCCCGCTCTCCTTCGATGAGGCCGTGGCCCGCGCCGCGCAGGGCGACCTGGAAACGCTGCGCCTGATGGAAACCGCCGGGCTGGACCTGAAGCTGGCCGAGGACGAAGGCGGCGATTCCGCGCTCCTGGCCGCCGTCAAAGCCAACCGGAGCGAAACGGTGACCTACCTCGCCGACCGCGGCCACGACCTGGCGGTCACCGACGCCGAGGGCAACCCGGCCCTACACCTGGCCATCGTCGACGGGCACGGGGAGGCGCTGACTACGCTCCTCGCCGCCAGGGCCGACCTGGAAGCGGCCAACGCTGACGGCGATACTGCCCTGCTCAGCGCCATCCGCCACGACCGGGACAACCTGCTCGCTCCGTTGCTGGCCGCCGGGGCCAAACTCGACGCCCGCAACCTGGCCGACCTCACCCCGCTGGCGATGGCCGTGGTCAAATTCAACGCCAAGGCCGTCCGGGAGCTGCTGCAAGCCGGGGCCGACCCGATGTCGGAGATTGCCCCGGACTGCTCCGCCCTCGTCTTCGCCACCGCCTACGGGCAGCGGGAAATCGTCGAAGCGCTGCTCGAGGCCGGCGCTGACGCCAACCACACCGAGCCCCTCCCCGCCTGGCACCGGCTGAGCGCCTCCCTGGCCCCGCCGCCCGCCTACGGTCCGCCCCGGCCGGAGGACCCCTACCTCGTCGCCGTACCCAACCATGATCCGGCCGAACTTACAGCCAAGCTGTTGCGCCCGCGCACCAACCTCATTTCCGACGGGCTAACCGCCACCGCCAAGCCCGTGGTCAACGACCTCACTGTCCTCGCCCTGGCCATCCGCAACGGCGACAACGCGCTGACCAAAAGCCTGCTGGAAAAGGGCGCCAGCGCCCAAGCCTCGCCCGGCCAGCGCCTGGCGCCCATTCTGCTGGCCGCCATTGAGGGCGAACGCGAGATCATCCAAACCCTGGTCGAGCACGGCGCCGAAATCGGAACCGCGGACGCCCGCGGCCAGACAGCCCTGGGTTATGCCGTCCACTCCGGCCAGGCCGGCGTGGTGGCCGCGCTGGTGGAAATGGGCGCTGACCCGAACGGCGTTGGCGTGGACGGCCAAAGTTACCTGGCCGGCGCCGCCGCCAAGGGCGATCCCGACATGGTCACCGCGCTAATTCAAGCCGGCGCCGACCCCAACCAGCGTCTAAAAACTCCCGTCAGCTCCCGGTACCTGGAGCAGGTCCGCACCAAGCATCTGCGCAAGATGCTGAGGGAGGATTACCGCCTGACCCCGCTGATGGTCGCCGCCTCGCACGGCGACCCGGAGGTCGTCCGCGCGCTCCTCGCCGGCGGCGCCAAGACCAATCAGATGACGGCCAAGTGGAAGTTCTACCCGATCAACTTCGCGGTCACCCAGAACCACCTGGACGCCATGCAAATCCTGCTCGGCCTGGAGCCCGACGCCAGCGGCAACCAGGCCCACGTCGTCATCGACCTCAGCCGCCAGCGAGCCACGTTGAAGGAAAACGGCGAGACCGTCATGACCAGCCCGGTCTCCACCGGCAAGCGCGGCCACCGCACGCCCACCGGCGAGTACGTCATCACCAACAAGCACCGGCACTGGAATTCCACGCTGTATGGTTCGGCCATGCCGTACTTCATGCGGCTCAATTGCGGCAGCTTTGGCCTGCACGTGGGCGCGCTGCCCGGCTACCCCGCCAGCCACGGCTGCATCCGCATGCCCTGGAGCAAGGCCAAAGCCTTTTTCGGCAAGCTGCCCCTCGGCACCCGCGTCAGCATCGTGCGTTAAGGACTTCGCCTGAACTTTTCGCGGCCGGCTCAGGAACACCACAATCCCGTTGCGTTGTCGCCCGGTCGGCGGGATGGTAACGGCATGCCGGAACTGGGCGAAGTCGAGTGGTACCGCAAACGGTGGGATCCCGCGCTGGGGCACCGCGTGCAGGCGGTCTTTCTGCATCCGCGCTGCCGCATCTTCCGCGGGCTCGACACTGAGGCATTGGTCAACGCCCTGGACGGCGCCACCCCGGTGGCCTCGGCGGCGCGGGCCAAGCAAATGCTCTTTGAGTTCCGCAAAACCCGCGGCACCTGCTGGCTGGGCATCCATCTGGGCATGAGCGGCAAGCTCCGCGTCGTGAAGGGGAAAGCCTTCGAGAACTACCGCAGCGCCAAGCACGACCATCTGGTGCTGTTGCAGGAAAACCAATGCGCCGTTTTCACCGATACCCGGCATTTCGGGCGCGTCCTTTTTCACCAGGGCAAGACCCCGCCCGAGTGGTGGACCTCCCTGCCGCCGGACATCGTCGGCGACGCGTTTACCACGGAAGTCGTCGCCGCCTTTTGCCGGCGCCGGACGCGCTCGCCGCTCAAGGCCGTGCTCCTGATGCAAGAGCGCTTCCCCGGCATCGGCAACTGGATGGCGGACGAAATCCTGTGGCGCGCCGGCCTCCATCCCGCTCGCCACGCCGGGAGCCTCTCCGAGGCCGAGATGCGAACCCTCTGGAAGGAGACGCGCTGGGTGGCGCGCGAGGCGCTCAAACGCATCGGTACCAAGTGGAAGCGCCTGCCCGATTCCTGGCTCTTCAACCACCGCTGGGCCAAGGGCCGCACCTGCCCCAAAACCGGCGCCGCCCTCGTGCGAGAGAAAATCGGCGGGCGGACCACCTGCTGGTCCCCCGGCTGCCAGCCCCCGCCCGGTACCTTCAAGAAGGGGCCGCACGAACTCGTGCAAGGCGGCCGCCCCGGCCACGCCGCCAAGAAATTTACCTATCCTTAAGCCGCGCGCCAGGACGCACGGTTGAGCTGCCCACAGAGGACCGCGCTCTTTTCGCGGTTGGGTTCCGCAACCAACGGAGCCAAGCGGAAGCCGGAGCTTCAGGCCGCCGCCTCCCAGCTATGCAGATACCAGCGCGAGACGGGCCGTCGGCGCTTGGCGGTGACGGTACGGCGACCGGGTTGGTGGCGCTCAAAGTAGAGCGTCATAATCCGCCCGTCGGTGACCCGGACCTTGAAGTAGTGGCGGCGCAGGTAGCGTTCGCCGCTGCCGTGACTGCAGGGGCCGTAGTCGGGCCAGGTTTGCAGCACTTCGCCGATCTCGATTTCTTCCTTTCCCCAAAAGAAGCGGACCGGCAGTGCGGGACCGCCTTCGGTGGCGTAGCTGGCGTCCATTTCGCCGCCGTCGACGCGGATGCGCTCGCTGACAAAATGGGAACCCTGGGATGCGGTCGACACGGGGCGCTCCTTACTCGCCGATGATTTTGATGAGGGCGCGCTTCTTGCGCTTGCCGTCAAACTCGGCGTAAAAGATCGCCTCCCACGGGCCGAGGTCCAGCTTGCCGTCGGTAATGGCCACCACCACCTCGCGGCCCATGATGGTGCGCTTAAGGTGGGCGTCGGCGTTGTCCTCGTAGCCGTTGTGGCGGTACTGGTCGTACGGTTTTTCGGGGGCGAGACCCTCGAGCCATTTCTCGTAGTCCTGGTGCAGGCCGCTTTCGTTGTCGTTGATAAAAACCGAGGCGGTGATGTGCATCGCGTTGACCAGCACCAGGCCCTCTCTTACGCCGCTGGCGCGGACGGCTTCCTCAACCTGCGGGGTGATGTGAACAAATTCTCTCCGGCTGGGCACTTCAAACCACAGTTCCTGGCGATGCGTTTTCATGCCTCCCACTAAAACCCGGCGGCGGCAAAAGGCAACCGTTGCTAGGCGCCGCGCTAGCGATCCAGACCGCCACCGAACTCCGGCCGCGAGAAGTGGTGTCGCAATTCCAGCGGCATTGCCCGGAGTTCCTCGGCCGGAAGCATGCTGAGCATGGAGGCGACGCGCCAGTTGGCGGCGGCCTGCCACTGCAGGCGCGCCTGGAGGAGGAGCTCGTAGTCCCCCGGCTGGTCGAGATCGAGCCAATCTTGCGGGCGCAGGCGCCAGGTGCGGGATTGCCCCGGCTCGAGAATCACGTGGTGCTCCAGGCGCGGAAACTTGCCCGGCCGCGGCGCGGTGTGCGTGCCCTTGGGATCATCGTGCAGGGTCCAAAGCGGGCGGCCGTCGGCGGCCGGCACGAGCCGCGCGTAGACGGTGGTCGCGCCCCGGTTGGTCAGGGTCAGCACCACTCGGAAATCGTTCCCCCTCTCGCCGGCCTGATTCAGCGTCCGCAGTTCAAAAGCAATCGGTGCCGTTGGCGACGGGCCGGGGTCGGCTGGGAGCGCGCGCACCGGGCTGGCCACTTCGCCCCGCCAGAGCGGCACGCCCAGGTAGCTCTCGCGACCGCCGCGGTACCGGGCCACCAGTTTGGCACCCGCCGGGAAGGCGCGCTCGAGCACTTCGACCCGGTTCGGCGCCAAGCGCTGGAGAGTGACCAATCCGGCGGGGACGCCGCGCTCGAACCGGCGGACCTCGCCCGGCTGCAGAATGATGGCCTCGCGCGGGCCCACCGGCAGAGCGGCAAACCGCGTGAAGGGACCCGGGGCAACTTCCGGGCTCACGCCCTCCGCACTCAGCTCCAACGCCCGGCGGAAGCGGGGCTCGGCTCCGTCGCCCACGCGTACCAGTGTGTCCGGGTGAAGTAGGGTGAGCGGTTCGGCCGAACGGTTACGCAGAAACACGCGGCTGGTAGACGGGCCGTTCAGGTGTGGCTTGAGTTCCAGCGCGATTTGGAACCCGTCCACCGGTTCGCTCCAGGCGAGCCGATCCGCCGCGGCGACGGTGCCGGCAGTCGCGAAGACGATTGAAAGCCCTAACCAGCAAAGCTTTATGTCAAAAAGTGTGCCATAAACACGTTTCACTTGGGATCGTATTGTTACATTTATGTGACAATACGCCGAGCACAAACCGTTCGCGAAGCGGCCTAGGACGCAACTTTTCTCAAAAAAGCCGGCGACTCGAGTCCCCTCTCCGCCTTAGGGCCTGGCCCGGCCTAGTCCTTCTTAGGGCGGTCCCAGCCGCCGGTGCCAAGCTCGGGCGGGTGGTTGGGCTGGGGATCGGCCTTGCGCTGGGGCGGCGGCTCCTCGCCCGCGACGGTCAGGTCGGCCAGGGAGCGGTCGGGGTGACGGTGGATCTCGTGCTCACCGTCCTCGTCCTCCAGCTCGGGGGCGGGATTTTCCGCCGGCGGGCCGCCGTTCGGCTCGCCGGCTCTCTCCGACTGGGGCGCGGTGGGGCGTTCGCTTTGCTCGTTGGCCTCAAGTGTCTCCTCCACCACACCTTTCACGCGCCGGGCGCTCTGCTCCAGGTTGCCGCCGCGCTCGGTCCCGGCCGCTTCCGCTTGCGCGGCTTGCTTCGGTTCCGCCGGCACCGCTTCCGCTAGGGGGGCGACGGGCGGGTCGCCACTCGGGTCCGGCGTACCGGAGTCCTCCGGCCGCTCGTCCTCTTCCTCGCGGTTGGGGAAAAGCCAGACAAAGCCGCGGTGAATGTGCGCCTTGTCGATCAAAAACACCAGGATGGCCGAGGCCAGAATCGAGTAGAGAATCACGGCATAGATCAGGTTCTCCGCCTCGTCGCCGCCGGGCATGCCGCTCTGGGGCTGCGCGGCCAGCGAGGCCAGGACCGCGGCGGCCAGTCCCTTGGGGATCATCACGCTCAGGAAGAGGCCCTCCTTGGCGATGTGCACCTCCTGGTTCAACGTGGCCTTGACCGCCAGCAGCCGCGCCACCAGCAGCATGCCAATCAGCCCCAACGCCAGCACCGAGGTCAGGTCGGTCAGCGACATGCTCAGCCCGAGGTACACAAAGAAGAAGGTCTTGAGCAGAAAGACGATCTCGCTGAAGAACATCACCTCGGTGGCGCTGTGGTTGGTGGGCTGCCAGGGCCCTTCCTCCGAGAACATGGGCAGGTTGCGCAGCATCCGGATGTTGCCAATGGTGATGCCGAAAAGCAGCGCCGCCACCGGGCCGCTGAAGTTGAGCATCTCGCAGAGGCCGTAGATGATGAAGACGAAGGAAAGCGTGGTGCTGATCGTGTTCTTGAGCTGACGGACCTTCTCCAGCATCAGGGCCCAGATCACGCCGCCGGCGATGCCGATCATGACGGCGATAATGAAGGCGGCGATGATGCTCCCGAGGGTTTCCGTCGAGCTGGCAAGGGCGGACCCGGCCGCTTCGGTGTCGCCGCCCACCCGGTTCCAGCGCAGGATGGCCAGGGCGATGACCAGGCAAATGGCCTCGCCCAGGGCGCTTTCCAGGGTCAGCAGCACCCGGTTGCGCTCGCGCAGGTTGAGCGACTTGGCCATCGGGATGATGACCGGCGGCGAGGGCCCCGCCAGAACCGCCCCGACAAACAGCGCGGTGATGAATTCAAAGCCCGCAAAAAAGTAAACCGTCGCCGTGATGACCACCGTCGTCAGCAGGTAGCAGCCCAGCGTGATCCGCATGGTCGAGGCGAAGGACTCACGCAAGTGCTTGAAGCTGAGGTCCAGGCCGGCTTCAAAGAGGATCACGACCAGGGCAATGGTGGTGAAGATGCCGCCCACGACGCCGAAGCTCTCCGGCTGCAGCAGGCCAAAAACCGGACCGACCACGAGGCCAATACCGATCAGCCAAACCGTGTCCGGCAGGCGGAACCGCTGGAAAATGGCGGCAAAGAGGTGCGCGGCAAAGACCAGCAGACCCACCGACACCATCGCCAATGGAATGGGCAGCGCGCCATCGCCCGCCGCCGCTACCACCGGCATGCTGACCGCAAAGAGGTCCATCCGGCGAAGGTTGGCAAAGAGCCCAGCAAAAAGAAAGAGTGGAGTGCCCGCCGGGCTCGCCGCTACGCGCTCGCTGCCATTTCCAGGCTGAAGTCGAGCGCGCGGAGGCTGTGGGTGAGTTCGCCAACGGAAATGTAGTCCACCCCGGTGGCGGCGACCTCCGCCACGCGCTCGAGGGTCATCCCGCCGGAAGCCTCCGTCTCGGCCGCGTCCGCCACCAGCTGAACGCATTGGCTCATCTCCTCATTCGACATGTTATCGAGCAGGATGCGGTCGACGCCCAGCCCGGCCAGGATGCGGACCTGCGCAACCGTGTCGGCCTCGACTTCCAACAACACATCGGGGTTGAGCTCGCGCGCCGTGGCCACGGCTTTGGCCCAATTGCCCGGCTCGCCCATCAGGGCCAGGTGGTTGTCCTTGATCAGAAAGGCGTCGTAAAGGCCCCAGCGATGGCTGTGCCCGCCGCCGCAGCGCACGGCGTACTTCTGCAGCACCCGGAGGCCGGGGATGGTCTTGCGGGTGTCGAGGATTTTGGCCCCGGAGCCGGCCACCGCGTCCACGTAGCGGCGCGTCTTGGTCGCCACCGCCGAAAGCTGCTGCAGAAAGTTGAGCGCGGTGCGCTCCGCGGTGAGAATGGCCCGCGCGTTGCCGGTCACGCTGAGGATGCGCGCGCCCGCCTCCAGCCGGTCGCCGTCCCGGGCGTGGTCGTCCATCTCCATGGAGAGCGAGGCCTCGACAAAGACCTGCCGGGCGACCGGCAGCCCGGCCAGCACGCAGGGCTCGCGGGTCACAATTTGGGCGGTGGCGGTGAGGTCCTCCGGCACCGTGGCCAGGCTGGTGAGGTCAGCCGGGCCCAGGTCCTCGCCCAGCGCGCGCGAGGCGGCCTCGCGGAGCACGGCGGGGCTCAGCTCGGAGGAGGGAGTGGAATCGTACATCTCTTGCCAGCTTGAATCCGCGGGGCCCCGCGTCACGCCTTAACCGCGTGGGCCTGAAGCGTCTCCAGCGGGACGAATTCGAGCACGCTCACGTGGGTGGCCTCCAGGACGATCGGCGGCGCCATGCCCGCGGCCAGCGCCTCCTCCCAGCGCGCCCGGCACAGGCACCAGCGGTCGCCGGGCTTGAGGCCGGGGAAGCGCAGCTCCGGCCGCGGCGTGCTCAGGTCGTTGCCCATCTGCCGACTGAATTCCAGGAACTCCAGGGTAACCTCCGCGCAGACGGTGTGCTGGCCCAGGTCGTCACTGCCGGTGTGGCATTTGCCGTCGCGGTAAAAGCCGGTGCAGGGCGACTCGGAGCAGATTTCCAGATCGGTACCCAGGACGTTGGTGGCCATGGCGTCAATGTGGACCATCCCCGAAAGCAATGCCAAGGGATTTTTCGGCTTCATGCGCGCGTGGAATTTGGCATCGTGGCGGGTATGGCCCTGCTCATCAAAAACGGCACGCTCGTCAACGCCGACGGCCGGCAGCGGGCCGACCTTTACGCCGAAGGCGAAACCATTACCCGCCTCGGCCCCGGCCTGGACGCGCCGCCTGGAGCAGAAATCCTCGATGCCGCGGGCAAGCTCGTTTTCCCCGGCTTCATCGATCCGCACACTCACATTTACCTGCCCTTTATGGGCACCTACAGCAAAGACGGCTACGCCAGCGCCGGGCGCGCCGCGCTGCTCGGCGGCACCACCACGCTCTTTGACATGTGCATCCCGGGCCGCGGGGTGCGCCCCTGGGAGGGCTTCGACACCTGGATGGCCCAGGCCGCCGGGCAGGCCGCCTGCGACTACAGCTTTCACCTGGGCATTGGCGGGAGCGGCCGGGAGTACTGGGCCGAAATGGCCGATCTGGTCGAGCAGAAGAGGATCCCCTCCTTCAAGGTCTTCCTGGCCTACAAGGATGCCCTGCACATCGAGGACGACGAGCTTTACGAAACGCTGAAGATGGCCCGCCGGCTGGGCGTGCGCACCACCGCCCACTGCGAGAACGCCCAGCTCGTCCACGAGCATCAGGCCCAGCTCTTGGCCGCCGGCAAGACCGATCCCGAGTGGCACCACGACAGCCGCCCGCCCGTGGTCGAGGCCCTGGGCGTGCACCACCTCTGCACCTTCGCGGAACTGACCGGCGCGCCCGTCTACATCGTCCACCTCAGCTGCGAGCAGGCGCTCGACGCCGCCCTTGACGCGCGGGCTCGCGGGGTGGAGGTGGCCATCGAGACGCTGATCCAGTACCTGCTGCTGTCCCACGACGACACCAAGCGCCCCGACTTCGAGGGCTCCAAGTTTGTGATGAGCCCGCCCCTGCGCGACCGGCGCCACCAGGACATCCTCTGGAAAGCCCTGGCCGACGGCACCATCGACACCCTCGCCACCGACCACGCGCCCTTCGACTTCGCCGGGCAAAAGGAAATGGGCCGGGGCGACTTTACCCGCATCCCCAACGGCATCCCGTCCCTGGAGGAGCGGGTCAAGCTGCTCTACAGCGAGGGCGTGGCCAAGGACCGGCTGAGCCCGGAACGCTTCGTCGAGGTTGCCAGCACCAACGCGGCCAAGCTCTTTGGCCTCTACCCGCGCAAGGGCGTGCTCGCCCCGGGAAGCGACGCGGACATCGTCATCTACGATCCCGACGCCCGGTCGGTCATCTCCGCCGACACCCACAGCATGCAGGTGGACTACAGCGCCTTCGAGGGCTGGGAGGTCACCGGCCGGCCGGAAACCGTGGTGCTGCGCGGCCAGGTCGCCGTCCGCGACGGCGAGTTCGTCGGCGAGGCCGGAAGGGGCCAGTTCCTCCCCCGCAATCCGGTCGAACGCTGACATCGACCACGCTCAAAAAAGCGTTACTTCTGTAAGCAATTGCCTTACATAGAAAACCATGGAGCTGTCTCCTCGACGGAAAAGCAACCTAGCCGCTTGCGCCGGCGTCGTTTGCTTTTTCTCGATCATCGGCGGAGGCGCCGCATTCGCGGACACCTTCGGCTCGGCCGGTAATACCTTTACGATCGACTTTGTCAGTATCGGCAATGCGGGGAACGCGGCCGACAGCAACGGCCGGGGTTCGGTGGCCACCCCGTACCGCATTAGCACCTACGAGGTTTCCGAAGACATGGTGTCCAAGGCCAACGCCGCTGGAGGGCTGGGCATCTCGCAGTCCAGCCGCGGCGCGAATTTTCCGACTTCCAATGTCTCCTGGAACGAGGCGGCACGCTTCGTCAACTGGCTCAACACCAGCCAGGGCCACCAGGCCGCTTACAAGTTTGCAATCCAGCCGGGGCAGCCCGGCTATAGCGCCAACTCCAATATTCAGCTTTGGCAGCCGGGTGACATCGGTTACGACCCGAACAACCGCTACCGAAATTCCCTGGCCAATTACTTTCTCCCCAGCGAGGACGAATGGTACAAAGCCGCCTACTACGATCCCGGCACGGGCAACTACCTGCTTTACCCGACCGGCAGCAACGTTGCCCCAAGCCCAACGGCCGGCGGCACGCTGCCCGACACGGCGGTTTACGATGGCCAGTCCGGTCCCGCCGTCATCACCCAAGCGGGTGGCGCCAGCCCCTACGGCACGGTGGGCCAGGGCGGCAACATCGAGGAGATTCTGGAGACCTCCCAGAACCGCAACAACAACAACCCGGCCCAAAACCGGCTACTCCGCGGCGGCGCCTTCAACGATGGCGCCCTCGAGTTGACCAAAAACGACACCAACGTCCTCAACTCCCCTTCCACCGCAACTTCGGGGATCGGTTTCCGCGTGGCAAGCGTCCCCGAACCGGGCAGCGCGGCTCTTCTCCTGGGCGCGGCGGGCCTGCTGGCCCTGCGCCGTCGGCGGCTCCGCTAAGCCGAGGCCCAGCGCGCTTGGGCGCTGGCGGGGCGTTCGTCTTCCGTCAGTTGGTAGCGCTCGTCGATTTCGCGGTAGAGGGTACGGAGCTCGGCGGCCAGCCTGACCCCCAGCTCGGCGCGGTCGGCGCCGCGTTCCGGCGGGGGCAGGACTTCGCCGTAGCGCACAAAGATGCGCGGGCGCCGCCGGAAGTTGCGCCCCACGTAAAGCTGGTCGGTGCCGATGATGCAGGCCACCACCGCCGGGCATCGCGCCATCGCCCACAGAGCCGGGCCTCCGGGAGGCATCGCCGCGCCGCCCAGCACGGATTGCGCTCCGTCGCGGATTCCGCCCTCCGGAAACACCCCCACCACGCGCCCGGCCTTGAGCCGCGTCAGCGCCGTCTTGACCGCCGCCCGGTCCACCTGATCACGGTCAACCGGGAAGGTCTCCAGGCCGCGGAGAACGCGGCCAAAGTAGGGGACCTCCAGCATCGCCCGGTCCGTCATGTAGTTGATCACCAGGCGCGAACTGGCCGAGAGCGCGGGCGGGTCGTAATGGCTAATGTGGTTGGCTAACAGCAGAAGCGGCCCGCCACGGGGCAGGCGCTGCGCGCCGCTGACGTGAAGGGCGGAAAAGGCGCGCAAAAAGCTCCAGCTAACGGCCTGCCCGAAACGGTGCGCGAGGATTGACATGGCGCTTAGGCCACGGCCTCTTCGGCGAAGGCGCCGTAAGCGCGGAACTTCTCGTAGCGCTGCTGCTGGAGTTCCTCGCTTTCCAGCTTGCGCAGGGCCCGGAGGTGCTTGAGCAGAGTCTTCTTAAGCGCCTCGGCGGTACTGTCCCAGTCGTTGTGGGCGCCGCCGATGGGCTCGCCGATCACTTCGTCGACCAGGCCAAGTTCCTTCAGGTCGGGCGCGGTCATCTTCATCGCCTCGGCCGCCTTGGGCGCGGCGGCGCGGTCCTTCCAGAGGATGGCGGCGCAGCCCTCGGGGGAGATCACCGCGTAGTAGGCGTTTTCCAGAATAAGCACGCGGTTGGCCACCCCGATGCCGATGGCCCCGCCGCTGCCGCCCTCTCCCAGCACGATGGCCAGGACCGGAACGCGCAGGGTGAACATCTCGCGTAGATTCACGGCGATAGCCTCGGCCACGTGGCGTTCCTCGCTGGCCACTCCCGGATAGGCGCCGGCGGTGTCGATCAA
The DNA here is from genome assembly GCA_038745425.1 of Verrucomicrobiota bacterium. Classification (GTDB taxonomy): domain Bacteria; phylum Verrucomicrobiota; class Verrucomicrobiia; order Methylacidiphilales; family UBA1321; genus CAWUJC01. The sequence goes on from JBCDLL010000004.1 coordinate 28,888, forward strand.
GGTCACCACCGGCAGGCCGAATTTGTCCGCCAGCCGCATCAGCCGCAGCGCTTTGCGGTAACCCTCCGGGTGCGCGCAGCCGAAGTTGCGCTTCATGTTCTCCTTGGTGTCGCGGCCCTTCTGGTGCCCGATGGCCATGCATTTGATGCCGCCGATGGTGGCGAAGCCGCCGACGATGGCGTGGTCGTCGCCGAAGGTGCGGTCGCCGCAGAGCTCGGTAAAGTCGTCGGCGATGCGCTCCAGGTAGTCGAGAGTAAAGGGGCGCTTGGGGTGGCGGGCAATCTGCACGCGCTGCCAGGGCGTGAGATGGGTGTAGATCTCCTTGCGCTTGGTGGCGAGTCGCTTCTCCAGCTTTTCGACCTCTTTGTCGAACTCCATCCCGTGTTCTTCGGAATGGCTTTTAAGCTCCTCCAGGGTTTTCTCGATTTCGGCGATAGGTTTCTCGAATTCCAGAATGGGCGGCGTCATGGGAGCCGTAAATATGGACGACTCGGGGGCCGGGGGCAATGCGTTTTGGTGGTTGCCCGGGGCGGCGGATTTGGCACGATGCTCCCCTAATGGCAAAGCGGGACCTCCTTTTTTGGCTCGGGCCGCTGATCTTTACGGTCGGCTTCCTCCTGCTGGCCGCCCTGCTCGCGCCCGTTTTCCACTGGGCGGTCGAGCCGATCGACGAGAACCCCTTCCGCCGCTACACCGACCGCGCCCTAATGGTGGCGGCCGTCCTTTGCCTGCTGCCTTACCTCATCCGGCACTGGAGCGGGCTGGGCTGGTGGGGGCAACCACCCGCCGGGCGGGCGCTCGTCCTGGGCGTGGCGGTGGCGCTGAGCGGCACCCTCCTGATCAACTTTCTGCTGATTGGCTTTGGCTGGCGGGAACTGATCCCGGACGAGCTCTGGAGCGCCCTACCCAAGGCCCTGATGGCGGCGGTGCTGGTGAGCCTGATCGAGGAAATCCTCTTCCGCGGCGTGATGCTGAAGGCGCTCAGTGAGCGAGCCGGGCGCATCGCTGGCTTTTGGCTCACGGCGTTCCTCTTCGCATGGGTGCACTTCCTCAAAGCGCCGGAGAGCTTCCAACCCGACCCGGTCACGTGGACCAGCGGGTTCACCTCCGTAGCCCTGGCGCTGGCCAACCTGCCAACGGTCGATTTTCTCCCCGGGGGTCGCTTCTTTACCCTGCTGCTGGTCGGCGTTTTGCTGGGGGTAGCCAAGCTGCGCACCGGCGGCCTTTGGCTGCCGATGGGCCTGCACGCCGGCTTTATTCTAGGCATCCAGTGGAGTTCGCGCGCCACGGATTTGACCCCGGCCGGACGGGAAGCCTGGCTCGGCGCCGACCTGCTGACCGGTCCGTGGACATGGGCCGCGCTCGTGGTTATGATTCTGCTCACATGGAGGTCCCCCCTGCCCGGCCAATCCCCGCCGCCCGCCGCTGGCTCCAAGGCCTGAGCGCACTGGCCTTCCCGCCGGCCAAGCTCCGCGGCCTGCCGCCCAAGGCGGTCCCGCCCGCCCGGGCGTTGCGTGGCACCGATCCGATTCCCGGCCAGCCCCTGACCACGCGCGGCGTCGCCCGGCCCTGGAGCTTTGCCTGGGCCCACGGGCAATACGAGGCCATGGGGCAAGTGCGCCGGGCGGTGATCGACTTCAAGTTCAACGGCGGTTACCACCAGCGGCCCCGGCTGGTGCAATGGCTGCGCGATGGCTTCGACCTCATGGCCGCGGCGGAAGAGTGGGACGCGCTCGTGCCGGTGCCGCTGCACTTCTGGCGCCTACGGCAGCGAGGCTTCAACCAGGCGGCGGAACTGGCCCGGGGGCTCGGGGAAGAGATCGACTTACCCGTACGCGCAGCGCTCAAGCGCACCGTGGCCACCAAGCAGCAAACCACCCTGACCCGCGCCCAACGCTGGGACAACACGCGCCGAGCCTTTGCCCTCCGCCGGGGTCAGGACGTCGACAGCCAGCGGCTGATCCTGATTGACGACGTGCTCACCACCGGCGCGACCACCGAGGCCTGTGCCCGCGCCCTCAAGAAAGCCGGCGCGGGCGAGGTGGCCGTGCTCTGCGTGGCGCGGGGGTAGAAAAGAACAGCGCGGGAAAGCGAGCCGTCAGGCCTCCGGGCCGCGGTAGGCGCAGCGGATGCGGGGCGATTCGTGGATCACAATCTCGCTCAGGCCCGGGAGTTTCGGGGAAAGCTTCTCCCAGAACCAGGCGCACATCAGCTCGGTGGTGGGTTTTTCCAGGCCGGGAATATCGTTGAGGTAGCTGTGATCGAGCTGGTCGATGAGCGGCGCGGCGGCCTCGGAGATGTTGGCGAAGTCGTAGAAGATGCCGCTTTCGGGGTCGACCTCGCCCGTCACGCTGACGTCCACGATAAAGGTGTGCCCGTGCAGGCCGCGGCATTTGTGGCCCTCCGGAAAGGTCGGCAGGGACTGCGCGGCGGCAAACTCGAGCGTCTTGGTCAGCGTCACTTTCATGAGGTTGGTCCCCGGCTTCCGTCGTCTTCTTCGGCCTCGTCCTCCGGCCGGTCATCGGGCTCGCGGCCGTCCGCCTGCTGCGCGGGCACGGGGTGGACCGGCGTCTCGCCCGGCCCGCCCACCGGGGCTTCCGGGGCGCCCTGATTCGAGTCGCCGCCAACGTCCGCCTGCAGGGCGGGCGGCGTCCCGGGCGTCGGTTCCGCCGCCACCAGCCCCTCGTCCAGGAGCCGGACCACCTCGTCCTGCACCGGGCCGATCTCGTCGAGCTTGAGCTGCGGGTCGTGGACAATCCAGGTGTCGCCGCTGGCGGCGTGCTCGTAAATGAGGAGCGGCCCGTCCTCGCCGTCCTGTTTGTCGAGCGGCCGCAGCAGGCGCTTGCGCTCCAGCATCAGAGCCAGGATGTAGCAGACGTTGCGTTGCGCCGGTTCGTTCTGCTCCAGGAGGTGACGCAGCATGCTCTCGGCGTCGTCCTTGCGCAAGGGCTCCGGCGGCGGCGGGGGTGGCGACTCAAACTTGTGCCGCCAATGGCTGAGCGGAGCAATGTTGTCGTTGCGCTGGCTCCAGCCTTCCTCGGAAAAGTCGACGCGCTCGTACTGCCCGTCGCGCCAGAACAGGGCGGAGACGATTTTCTCCTCTTCCGCAAACGCGCGGCCGGTACCGGCACAAGCGGTCGCGCGGCTCTGGATGTGCCAGTCTTGCTGGATGGCCATGGGGTTGGTTACTCCGGTTCGGGTTGCCGCCAGTAGCCGGGGCGCCGGCTCAAATGGGCGATGGCGATGATTTCGATCGATTCGCTTCGCACCCGATAAATGATAGCGTAGGGATAGAGCTTCACTAGGCAACGTCGATGTTCGCCGTCAATTAATCGATACGTGGTCGGCTGTTGTTGAATGCCCGTTATGGAGCGCTCGATGCACCTGACAAACCGCTCCGCGACCTCCGGTTCGCGAGAGCGATAAAAGTCATAGGCGGCTTCCACTTCATGCTGAGCCTCCTCCGTAAGCTTAACTTTCATCCGGTTAGGCTTGAGGATACTTCGCTTGCAGCCCCTTCTTTACGTCTTCCCACGCGAGCGTGTCCATCTCGCCGGCATCAACGGCGCTGGAACGCCGCTGACATTCCTCGATCCAGGCGCGTTCGATCTCCGGATCCGCGTGGACGGTACTCTCGTGGAGCAATTCCACCAACAACTCCCGCTCTGGAGCGGGCAGTTTCAGCGCTTGTTCCAGGATGGCTTGGGCCTCACCGCTCATGTCATCAGTATGCGCCTTCGGGCTCACGCCTGCAAGCCGGCCTACTTCCGGGACTTTGCCGCGAGCATCAGCGCCACTGCTACGACGACGACCAGCGCCGCGACGATGGCGCCCACCACGTAGAAGTCCATAGATTAGATGTGGATCGGATTACCCTCGCCGACCAGCGCCGCCTCGTGAACCATTTCGGCCAGAGTCGGATGGGCGTGGATGGTGGCGGTAATCTCCTCGAGGGTGGCCTCGAGCTTCACGGCCAGGCCGAGCTCGGCGACCAGCTCGGTGGCCTCCGCTCCGATGATGTGCGCGCCCAGGATTTCGCCGTGCTCCTCGCCCGTGATGAGCTTGATGAAGCCCTCCGGCTCGCCCATGGCCACGGCCTTGCCGCTCGCCCGGTAGGGGAACTTGGAAACGGTGTACTCCAGGCCCTCCTCCTTGGCGGCGCGCTCCGTCAGCCCGATGCTGGCCACCTGTGGCTGGCAGTAGGTGCAGCCGGGGAAGACATCCACCTTGTGCGGCTGCTTGTCCTTCATGAACATGCCCTCGACCGCCTCAATCGCCTCGTGCGAAGCGACATGGGCCAGCCACGGTGGGCCGATGATGTCGCCGGCGGCGTAGACGCCTTGCACGTTGGTCATGTAGCGGCTGTCCGTCTCCACGTAGCCGCGTTGGTCGGTCTTGAGGGTCACGCCCTCGCCAAGGACACCCTCCAGATTGGGCACCACGCCAATCGCGACCAGGACGGCGTCGGCCTCGATCGTTTTGCTCTCGGCCCCGCTCACAGTGATTTTGACGCCCTTCTTGCCCACCTCGGTCTTTTCAACCTTGGTTTCGGTCAGCACCTCGATGCCGCTTTTCTCAAAGGAGCGCTTGAGTTGCTTGGAGACCTCGTCGTCCTCCACCGGCAACAGGTTGGGCAGCATCTCCACGATGGTGACCTCCGTGCCGAAAGCGTTGAAGAAGTAAGCAAACTCGCAGCCGATGGCACCCGCGCCGATCACCACCAGCTTTTTCATCTGCTGCTGGTTATCCAGAATGGTCCGGCTGGTGTGGACCACCTTGCCGTCGGTCTTCAAGCCGGGGATTTCCCGGGGCAGGCAGCCGGTGCAAAGCAGGATCCGCTCGCCGGTGATGATCTGATCGTCGTCGTCCTTGCTGAACTCGCTGGGGCTGATGTGCACCTCGGTGGGCTTGGTGATCCGGGCGTTGCCGACAAAGTAGTCCACCTTTTTGCCCTTGAAGAGGAATTCCACGCCCTTGGCCATGGTGTCGGAGACCCCGCGGCTGCGGGCCATCACCTTGGCGAAGTCGTAGTCCACTTCCTTGGAGCCCAGGCCGTAGTCCGTCGCGTGCTGCATTTGGTGATAGAGCTCCGCGCTCTTGAGCAGCGCCTTGGAGGGAATGCAGCCCCAGTTCAGGCAGGTGCCGCCCGCGCGTTCCTTTTCCACCACGGCCACCTTGGCGCCCAGCTGCGAGGCGCGGATGGCGCCCACGTAGCCGGCCGGCCCACCGCCCACTACAATCAAATCGTAATCCATAAACGTCTTGTTGGTTGTTGTTCGCCCCGGTTTCGGGGGACCCGGTTTTGCCACCGGAGAGGGGGAAACGCTAGCCCGAATTATTATCCCGCGCAAACATCACCCTGGCTCCAGGCCATCTGCCCGGCATTCCGTGCAAACCCATCTCCCGGCCAAGCCGCCGGCCATTCCCTCAGCCCGCTTCTTTAGGCTTCTGCTCGTGCCCGGTCACTTCCGGCGTCAGCAGGTCCTCGACCGGGTCGGATTCGGTGCCGGAGGCGCACTTCCAGGGCAGTTGGTCGCCATATAGGCGCTCCAGCCGGTCCAGCCGCTCCTTGTCGCGCACAAACTGGTCGGATTGCAGCAAAATCACCCCCACAAAGAAGGCGAAGCTGCCGAAAAAGAGCGCCAGCCCAGGGAGCATCTCGTGCAGATTGCCCCGCCAGACCTCGGCGGAAAGGATCAGAAAGGCGGCGAAAGGGATCACCCCCAGGCTGTAGACCAGAATCACACTCAAGCGGAAAACCTGCATCCGGAAATGGCGGGCGCGGATTTCCGCCACCTCCTCGACTTCGTTCTCGCTCAGCATGCCTCTAGCGTATCGGCCGATGGCGGCACTGACGATCAAATTCTGGGAGAAAGTGACCCGGCAAAGCGGGAGCTTCGCCCTCCGCTTTGATTCCAGCCTCTCTCCGCCTTTCAATCGCTTCCTGCTCAAAATCTTGTTAATCGCCTCAAAAGCCAGAAACTAGCCGGATGCGGATCAGCGCCTGCCTCATCACCCTCAACGAGGAGGCCAACCTGCGCCGCTGCCTAGAGAGCGTCCGCCCGCTGGTGGAGGAAATCCTCGTGGTCGACAGCGGCAGCAGCGACGCCACCCTGGCCATCGCGGCGGAATTCGGCGCCCGCTGCCAGCACCACGACTGGGCCGGGTACGTCGGGCAGAAGAACTTCGCGCTTGAGCAGGCCGAGCACGACTGGGTCCTGAGCATCGACGCCGACGAGGAAATCAGCCCTGCCCTGGCCGAGGGCATCCGCCTGGTCAAGGAGATCGAAGATCCCGCCCGGCTGCCCGCCGGCTACGAAGTCAGCCGCCTCGTCCACTATCAGGGGCAGTGGATTTACCACGGGGACTGGTTCCCCGACGTGCTGGTGCGTCTCTTTCGCCTGGACCGCGCACGCTTTGCCGGCGGGCGCGTGCACGAGCGCCTGGAGGTCGACGGCTCCGTCGAGCGCCTGCCCGGCTACCTCCACCACTTCACCTACCGCGACCGTGCCGACCGCGCCGCGCGGACCGAAAAGTACGCCCGGCTTTGGGCCGAATCCGCCGCCGAAGCGGGCAAGACCGCCGGCCCCCTCGCCCCCGCCAGCCACGCCCTGGCCCGCTTCCTCAAGGGCTACCTCCTCAAGCGCGGGTTCCTCGACGGCGCCCTCGGCTTCGAGATTGCCGCCGGCAACGCCCGCGAAGTCTGGCTCAAATACCGCGAGCTGCGGGGGCTCCAATCCGGGCCGGATTGAGCCGCTGATCGGGCCGAGCGCTTATTGCGCAAAACAGGTTCTACGGCTCAATGATCTTGAGCCGATCCCGGTGGATGGCCTGGGCATCGGCCACCGGCATCCAGCGCTCCTCGAAGCCCTTGCCCCAGGAATCGGTGATGGCGATCTCGCCGGTTTGCTCGTTGTACCCGATAATCAGGCGCATGTGGCCGCCACCGCCGCCGAAGGACTGGGGCTGCTCCGCCAGCTCGGCGTAAAGCTCTTCCACCTTGCCGACGTGTTCCTCGGGCACCTCGCCCCGACGCAGCAGGCTGCGCAGCGTGATCGCGTGATCCGCGCGCGGGTCGACCAGACAGTTCCACATCAGCGGCAGGCCCTGATCGATGTGCTCGGCCACGGTCTCCAGGTCCAGGTCACCGCGGACGTACTCCACGCGCTTTTTGTGCCGGCGGGCCAGGCGCTGGGCGCTCTCGTCGATGACTCCGGCGTAGGACCCGCCGCCGGCCTGGGTTTGCGCAGCCATCGCCAGCACATACATGTCGGCCGGGATGTCCATGTAGCGCAGGTAGCGCTCCCAGGTGGCGGGCACGCAGTAGCCCTTCGGACCCTGGTCGACCATCGGGATTTGCGCCAGGATAACATCGCCGTTGTCGCGCCGCTGCACACGCGCCTGCAGCTTGCGCTTGAACTCGGCGTCGGGCAGCGGCTCGAGCACGCCGTCGTTGTCGGCCATTTCGGAGGAAACAATCCGCAGGCCCACGTACTCGTCGTCCTGGGCGGACAACAGGAAGGCCACGCCGCGCCAGTCCCAGCGCAGGGCCCGCTCGCGCATGCTGCCCTTGCCGAACCGGACCCGCCGCGGCTTGCCCAGAACCGAGGCGAGCGCCTGCTCGAGCAATTCCTCATCCTGCTGGAGCGCTTCCTCGAAGTCTTCGAACCGGCCGAAGGCCACACCGCCGCCGCCGCCCACCCGGCTCCCGCCGAAGAAGTCGCCCTTGTTCGTGTACACGACCGAGACCATCATGGGTTGGCCGTCGCGCGCGTAGAGCACGCAGGAGTAGGGCCGCGCGCCCAGCAGGCGTTCCTCCGGCCCGGCATAGAGGCGGTAGCTGGCCAGCTCGTCGGTGCGGGATTCCTCCGGCCAGCCGACGCGCTGGCCGACCTCGGCTTCCTTGCTCTGGAAGAAAGGCTCGTCGGTAAAGAGCTCCAACCCCAGCACCTCGTTGAGCCGCTCCGGCGCCACCTTATCCGGCTGGAAAAAGTGGTCCGAGGGGTCGTCCGACGCCGCGGTCGGCGCTGCCGCCACACCGGCCAAAACCAGCGCCGCGCAGAAAGATGGGAGGCTTTTCGTGATCCTTGAGCTTACCCTCAGGAAAGGCCCGCCACAACAGCCGCCGGGCGCTTTTCGCTTCCCCTTTGCCGGTGGCGGGGGCAGGTTCGCAGGGTGATTCGCGTGATGTTCTTCGGCGACGTGGTGGGCGAACCGGGCCGCGACACCTTCCAGGCCGCCGTCGCCGCGCTCAAGGCCGAGCACCAGCCCGACTTCATCGTGGTCAACGGCGAAAATGCCGCCGGCGGGCGCGGCATTACCCCCAAGATTGCGATCGAACTCATGCGCTACGGCGCCGACGTCATTACCCTGGGCGACCACGCCTGGGACCAGCGCGAAATCCTGCCCTACTTCGAGACCGAGCCACGGCTGATCCGGCCCTACAACTTTCCCCCCGGCGTGCCCGGCGAGGGCTCCGTCGTCGTGAGTGGCAACGGCAAGAAACTGGGCGTTCTTAACGCCCTCGGCAACACCTTCATGGGCCCGTCGGTGGACAACCCCTTCCTCACCATCAAGGAGCGGGTGACTCGGCTGCGGGAGGAGACCCCCGCCGTGCTGCTGGACTTCCACGCCGAGGCCACCAGCGAGAAAATCGCCATGGGGCGCTTTCTGGACGGGACCGCCAGCATCGTGGTGGGCACCCACACCCACGTGCAGACGGCGGACGACCGCATCCTGCCCGGCGGCACCGCCTACCTGACCGACGCCGGCTACACCGGCGGACACGATTCCGTCATCGGCCGCGATGTGGAGAGCGTGCTGCAGAAGTACCAGACCCTGCTGCCCAACCGCTTCCACATCGCCAAAAACGGCTGCCAGGCCGACGGGCTCGTCGCCGACCTCGACGAGGCCACCGGCCATGCCGTCCGCCTGCAGCGCCTCCAGTGGCAGCCGCCGGATATCGCGCCGGAGGAGGAGTCCGCCCCGGCGTAGGGGCGCGCCGTCTCGTGGCGCCATGTCGGGCTACGCCAAGCCGGGGTAGCCGTCGATGAAAGAAGAGACCGCCAGGTCCGGCGGCTACGGGCACACGGCGTTGCCAAGCCAACGGAGGGCGGAGCTCCCGCTCCGCCGCGGTCCCCATCCGGTCAGCGGTGGCGGAGGACCTAGCGGTCGGCAGACCCGCCCTCCGTCTCTTGTCGATCATGAACGGCATTTCTGTCGCGCCCTCTGTTTCGATCCGATCGACGGGCCGCTTCGCCTGCAACGCGCCCGCCGGTTTCGAGCAGCCAAACTCTTTGCTCGTTTGCCGGTCTCAAGTCTGTAGTTTTTCGCTTCATGGCCGGTAAGAAGTCCGCCTTGATTGTCAGCATCGCCACGTTCGTCTCCCGCATTTTCGGGCTGATCCGCGACGTCGTCTTTGCCCGGCTTTTTGCGGCCAACTGGCTCGATACCTACCTGGCCGCTTTCCAGATTCCCAACCTTCTGCGCGACATGTTTGCCGAGGGCGCGCTCAGCCAGGCCTTCACCAGCACTTTTACCAAACTGTGGGAAAAAGAGGGCGAGGTGAGCGCCTGGCAGCTCGCGCAGATCATCGTCTCGGTCATCCTGCTGATCCTGGGCGGTATCTGCCTGCTGGGCATTGCGACAAGCTACTGGCTGGTGCTCATCCTCAAGCCGGGCTTTGCCGAGCCCGGGCAAGACTGGGGTGAGCTCTTCCTCAACCCGGCGCTGGCCGACCCGGAGGGCAAGCTCATCCTGACCATGCAGCTCACGCAGATTCTCTGGCCCTTTATCCTCTTTGTCTCGCTGGCCGCGATGGCCATGGGCATGCTCAACTCGCGCAACTTCTTCGGCCTGCCGGCTTCGGCCAGCATCGTCTTCAACGTCACCGCCGTGGTCGGCGGCGTCGGCCTGGCCTACCTCTTTGATCCGCAGGAAAACATCTGGGCGCCGGACTTCGGCCCCGAGGCCATCTACGGCGTGGCCCTGGGCGCGCTGCTCGGCGGCGTCGGGCAGCTCGGCATCCAGGTGCCGCTGCTTTTTAAGATCGGCTTCCGCTTCCGGTGGCGGGCGGCCTTCACTGATCCGCGGCTGATGACCGTGCTCAAGCTGATGGTGCCAACCGTTCTGGCCGCGATGGCGGTCCAAATCAACGTCCTGGTCAACACTGGCTTCGTCTCCTTTATCGAGGGCGGCCAGACCTGGTACACCTTTGCCTTTCGCCTTTTTCAGTTCCCGGTCGGAGTCTTTGGCGTGGCCATCGCCACCGTTACCCTGCCGGCGGTGGCGCGGCTCAAGGCCGGCGAGGACCTGCCCGCCTTTGGCCGCGAGGTGGAACACGCCCTGCGCTTTGCCCTTTACCTCACGCTGCCGGCCTCGGTCGGCCTGGCCGTGCTCGCGCCGCAGATCGTCAGCATCGTCTTCCAGGGCGGCGCGTTTGGGCCGGCCGATGTCGCCGCCACGGCGGACGCGCTGCGCGGGTTCTCCCTAGGCATCGCGGGCTACTCGCTCATCAAGGTGCTCATCCCCTGCTTCATCGCGCTGGACATGCCCAACACGCCCTTCAAGGTGAGTTGCATCGCGGTGGGGGTCAACGCCGTGCTCGCCACCGTTTTCTTCTGGGGGCTCGATCTTGGCGTTACCGGCCTGGCGATGACCGTCTCCCTGGTCATCCTCATCAACGTCACCCAGCTCATCGTCTACATGGCCTGGCAGGCCCCGCTCGGCAACCGCGCGGACTGGGTCGCCTTCCTCTCCCGCATGGTGCTGGCGCTGGGCGTACTGGGGGGCATTGCCGCGCTGGCGGGCTGGTACGCCACCACCTTCGAGAGCCACCTCCTCTTCTGCCTCGTTACCCTGACCGGCATCGGCGTGGCCGCGGTCGGCTACTTCGCCGCCTCGCTCCTGGTTGGGCTGCGCGAGAGCACCGAACTCGTCGCCATGGTGCGGCGCAAGCTACTGCGGCGCTGACCGGGAGAGCGGGTCTTGCACCATTCGGGGAAACTGAAACTGACCGTGCTCGTTGATCCCCACCCCGTAGGATTCGAGCGTTTGGTGCCCATATGGCGGGTGACTGACTGCAAAGTAAAGAACACCCGCGACCCGCATGTTGTATTGGTCATAGAGGCGAAAGCTCTCTTGCTTAAAGCCGACCTGCATCAGTTCCACGCCGGCCGGTCGATTGACGAATTCCTCGATAAACTGGCTTCTCACTCCTGACGGCATCTCCTCGAGACCAAAAAGAGCCAGACGATCCTCCCGGCTGCCTTCGTTGAAGGCGTGCGTAAGCTTCTGCTTAAAGCTGTCGAGCCGGGATTGCGTCACAGGAGGGAGTTGAGGGAGCTCGTTGAACCAACGCTCCATGGCGTTGGAACCTTTCTGGGCCATCCGCAACTCGACCTCGTCAATCGACGCCGCCACCAGGAACTTGGGACTGGCAATCCGCCACTCGCCCTGCGGTGTTTTCCCCACCGGAAGATACCTGGCCCGGCGATATGGATGATCAGGCACTAAAGGCAATTGGCCAGGTTGGGGCTGATAAGGCAGGAATATGTAGCCCTCGTAGGGCAGGTTTTGCTCGATCTTGAGATTCAACGCAATGTTACTGCGGGCGAGATCTGCTTTCCTTCGCTCGGCTTCGGCCGCTGTGATGTAGGTTGCCTCACCGTAAACCATGTTGCGCGCACCGTTAACCTCTTCCGCCAAGCGCGCCTCCACCGCCTCGGGCGGAAGACCCGCATAGTGATAGACCTTGCGAATCTGGTCCAGATCCGCGCTCTGCATCGCCGTCTGCACCGCTCGGACAAATTCATCAAGGCTAACCGGCTTGCTCGCCTCGGCGGAATACTCCGCCGGGACTTGCCCGCCCACTTGCGCCATCGCCCAAGCCGCCACCGCTTCCCGGTTGTCGTAAAGCCAGAGCGCGCCTATGAGGCCCAGCACTGCCACCGCCAGCGCAAAAAGCAATCCCGCTCGCTTGGATTCCATGGCGGCATCAATCTTGCCACAGGCCATCGCGAAGCGAAAATCAAAAGCGGCGCGCGGCCGCTACCGCCTGCCGCGGACCGCGAACCACAGTTCGCCCTGGCGGTCACGCCCAAGCGTGAAGGCTTGCGATTGAAAGGTGTTGGGACCAGGGCCGACCAGGACGATCTGCAGGCGACCGACCACCGTCAGGCTCCAAGTTGAACCAAGAAAGCTGTGGCGCCTGGGTACATAGTGGGGCTTAAATTCCACAGAATAAAATTTCTGCCCTGGCTTGAGTTTAACGATTGGCTCGATTTTCAACATTTTTACCTGATTGCTCCCGGCGTTTTTCAGGTCAAACAGCCTCAAACGATCCCGCTGGGTACCATGGTCGATGGCGTGACTCAGCTTGGCTTCGAACTCGTCCAGCCGGGCCTGCAGCTCCGGCGATACCGAGGGCGAATCGACGCTTCGGCTCGGTTGTCTCGTCACCTGGGATAGCCGGCTGCCGGGCAGGGCGGTCAGCCGTGCGTACTCTATGTCGGTGGAGATTTCAGCCGGGAAAACGATCTGTCCCTGCGGGGACATCGCCACTGGCAGGATGATACGGCCGCGCTGATCCGCACCCTCGCGGTGGTTGAAAACGATCATGCCAGTGGGTTCCAGGTTGGCCTTAAAGCCGCCGAAGTCTTTGACCGGCGCTACGCCATAAACCTCCCGCATCTGGGCAAGAGTAAGATAGAGGGGCTGGCCAAATCCAGGCTCGAGGAGGAGCTCCGCATGATTGAGGTTGCGCTCCGCAATCTGGCTTGGGACATCCGCAAAATAGAAGAGTTCCCGCAGTTTTTCGCGGTCGCCGCTTTCGACCACTGCGGCCAGCTTCTGCAAAAACGCTTGCTTCTGCTCTTGGCTGGGCTCGCGAGGGTCAGCAGCCTTGAGGGGCAACGGCGACGATCCCAGCGGCGGCTCGCTCGCGGTCGGCTGCTCTTTTTCCAACACCGGCTCCGTACTCGATGTGGTGACATCCGGTCTGGAAACCGCCCAAGAGACCACCGCCTCCCGGTTGGCGTAAAGCCAGAGCGCGCCGAGCAGGCCCAGCACCGCCACCGCCAGCGCAAAAAGCAATCCCGCTCGCTTGGATTCCATGGCGGCGTCAATTTTGCCACAAGCCATCGCGACGCGAAAACCAAAAGCGCGGCGGCCGGTGCCAGCGCCGCCCGAGGCGATCGCTCAACCCTCCGGTTTCGGGACCGGAGAGGGTATCTTTAAAATGCCCTCTTCAGTGATTCCCACGGGGTGGGTTATGGAAGAACCGGCTCTGGTTTTTTGTTTGATCCGGACAAAACCCACCAGCGGGAGATTGAGTTCGAGTCCCGGCACCGGAGTCTGGCCCTCGGCGAGCGCGGCCAGGCCCGGATAATCCTCCGCGTTGATTTGCGCCAGTGGGATAAAGGTTAGCTCTTCATCCGTAAGCTCCATCGGTACGGAAATGTTCTCGATGAGTTCCACGCTGCGGTTCACCGCCGTCTGAGTCGCGCCGCGGAAATCGCGCAGCTTGGCAATCTCCTTCCAGTCACCGCTGGCGTGGGCCCGGCGGACCTTGTCCAGAAAAGCGTCCCGCGCCTCCGGCGTCACCGCGGCGGGCTCGAACGGGGACGGGGCGGACTCGTCGGCGCGGATCAAGGGCTCGCCCTCCAACTTGGTGCCGGCCAGCTTCAGCTCGCCCTCCGGAGTCATCCCCACCGCCAGCGAGCGAAAATTCGCGCTGTTCGGCGGAATCTTGAAGCGGAAAACCGCCGCCCCGACCGGATCGAGGTTATTGCTCTCGGTGATGCCGTTGGCGGTCCGAGGCTCAAAAATCATCTGCCGGCGACGCGGGGTCCACTCCGCCTCGACCTGCTCCATCGGGACGAAGGTCACGTTGTCAAACCGGCCGCCCTTGAGGTAGGCCTCCCAGTACATCCGTCGTTGCGCCTGATATTCCAGTGGCGTGCCCTCGAAGTGAAAGAGCTCCACGACCCGTTCCGCCTGGCCACTCTTCGCGGCCGCCTGCGCCCGCTGGATAAAGGCCTCCACCTGGGCCGGCGTCGGCGCGGTCGCGGCGGCGGCCAATGGCAGCACCGCACCAGCCAACCAAGTCATGCCTAATCCCGCTACGCGCACGAATCCCGACACGCCCCCAAAGTGCCAAATTGGCGGGGAGGCTCCAGCAAAAACCGGCCGGGCATGAGCGGGCGCCGCCCTCACGCCTGGGCCCGCTTCGCCCAGCGGCGTTTTTCAGCGGCGGGCAGGCGTTTGGTGGCGACGACCTCCAGGCTGGCCCGGCCCAGCAGGCGGGTGAGGCCGCGGGCGAGGTCGGCGTTGAAGTCCACCGCGATGTGCTCGCCCACCGCCAGGTCGACAAATTTTTCCGTGTCCCCACCGTTGCGGCGGTGGCAGCGCAGGCCCAGCCGCAGCTTGCCGGGGTGGTCAAAGACCATCCGCTGGAGTTCGGCCAGGCGGGTGGCGTCGAGCGCGGCCAGATCCAGGTGCAGGCGCAGGCCGCGGTAACAGTTGGCGCGGGCCTCGTCGATGGTCATCACCTCCTGCAGCTTGAGCTTGGGCGCCTCGTCGCGCTGGTCGACCTGGCCGATGGCGACCACCACCTCGCCGACCTCCGGGATGCGCGGCAGCGCGGCGTACTGGTCCGGAAAGCAAAGCAGCTCGGTCGCACCGGTCTGGTCCTCGAGGGTAAAGCGGGCCCAGGGGCGGTTGCCCTCTCGGGTGGTGCGCACCTCCACCTTGGCCAGGATGCCGGCCAGGCGGGTGACGGTGTTGGCGCCGGCCTCGCCGAGCCCGGCCACCGTGTGCATCTGCAACGCCCGCATCTCCGGCTCCAGCTCGTCGAGCGGGTGGCCGGATAGATAAAAGCCGAGCAGCTCCTTCTCGTAACCGAGGCGCTCGACCAGCGGCCAGTCCGCCTCCGCCGGCTCGGGCGCGGCCCCGTTGCCGTTGGCGTGCCCGTTGGCGTGCGCCGCGCCGTTGCCGTTGCCGCCGCCCAGAAAATCAAAGCCGTCGCCAAAAAGCCCGCCTTGGCCCTGCTCCTTGTCCCGGGCAACGGAGGCGGCCTCGCTCATGGCGGGGTCGATCTCGGCCATCATCCGGCGGCGCACCGGCCCAAAGGCGTCAAAGCCGCCCGTCTTGACCAGCGCCTCCAGCATCTTCTTGTTGAGCTGCCGGTTGCCCACGCGCACGGCCAGGTCGGCGATGCCTTCAAAGGGCCCGGCCTCTTGGCGCGCGGCGACAATCTGGCGGCAGGCCTCCCGGCCCACGCTCTTGACCGCGGCCAGACCGTAACGGATGTGGCCCGGCCCGGTGGTAAAGGTGACGCCGCTTGCGTTCACGTCCGGCGGCAACACCTCGATGCCCATGCGCCGCGCCTCCTCGACAAAGAGCGCCACCTTGTCGGTGTTGTCCATGTCATTGGACATGAGCGCGGCCATGAACTCCACCGGGTAGTTGGCCTTGAGGTAGGCGGTCTGCACGGTAAGCACGCCGTAGCAGGCGGCGTGGGCCTTGTTGAAGCCGTAGCCGGCGAACTTGTCGAGCAAGTCAAAAAGCTCGTTGGCCTTCTTCTCCTTGATCTGGTGATACTCGGCGCAGCCCCGCACAAAGATTTCGCGGTGCTTCTTCATCTCCTCGACCTTCTTCTTGCCCATGGCGCGGCGCAGCTTGTCCGCGCCGCCGAGCGTGTAGCCGGCCAGGATGCGCGCCGCCATCATAACCTGCTCCTGGTAGATGATGATGCCGTAGGTCTCCTCCAGGATTTCCTCCAGCAGCGGGTGCGGATACTCGACCGGCACCTTGCCGTTCTTACGGTCGGCGTAGAGCGGGATAAACTCCATCGGCCCCGGGCGAAAGAGCGCCCCGATGGCGATGATGTCCTCCACCCGCGCGGGCTTGATCCGCCGGCAGGCGTCGCACATGCCGGGGGATTCCACCTGGAAGAGGCCGGCGTTGCGCGCCTGCTGGAGCAACTCGAAAGTCTTCGGGTCGTCGAGCGGGATGTCCTCCGGCTTCATTTTGATCCCGTGGTTCGCTTCGATCGTGTCCAGGCAGTCCTGCACCACGGTCAGCGTTTTCAGGCCCAGGAAGTCCATCTTGAGCGCGCCGACATCGGTCAGCGGGTCCATCGAATACTGGGTAACGACGCCGCCGGAATCGTCGCGCGTGACCGGCAGGTTGTTGGTCAGCGGGCCGTCGGCGATAACCACGCCGGCCGCGTGCACGCCCGCCTGGCGACAGAGCCCCTCCAGCGTCTTGGCGTAGTCGATCACCTCGCGGGTGCGCTCCTCCTCGTCGTAGGCCTGCTGCAGCTCGGGGTTTTCGCGGAGCGCACGCTCGAGCGTCATCTTCAGGTCAAAGGGGATCATCTTGGCCAGGCGGTCGGCCTCGCCGTAGGACAGGCCCAGCACCCGGCCAACGTCGCGCACGGCCATCTTCGCGCCCAGGGTGCCGAAGGTGATGATCTGGGCGACGCTCTCCTCGCCGTACTTGTCTCGCACGTACTGGATCACTTCCGGGCGCCGGTTGTAGCAGAAGTCGATGTCGATGTCCGGCGGGCTGATCCGCTCCGGGTTGAGAAAGCGCTCGAAGTAGAGGCCGTAGGGCAGCGGATCAAGGTCGGTGATCTCCAGGCAGTAGGCCACCATCGAGCCAGCCGCCGAGCCGCGCCCCAGGCCGACCGGAATGTCCTGCTCCTTGGCGTGGCGGATGAAGTCCCACGTGATGAGGAAGTAGTCCACAAAGCCGGTGCCGGTCATGACGTCCATCTCGAGCTTCAGGCGGTCCTGAATCTCCTCGGAGGCGGCGCGCTCGCCGTAGCGCCGGCGGGCGCCTTCCTGGCAGAGTTCGGTGAAGTACTCCACGTTGGTCTTGCCCGGCGGCAGGTCGAATTTGGGAAACTTGTCGACGCCCAACTCGATCTCCAGGTTGCACTTCTCCGCGATTTCCAGCGTGTGGGCGAGCGCCTCCGGCGTGTCGGCAAAGAGCTCCGCCATCTGCTCGGCGCTCTTGAAATAGAACTCCGGGCTGGGATAGCGCATCCGGTTGGGGTCGTTGATCTGCGCGCCGGTCTGGATGCACAGGAGCACGTCGTGCGCGGCCGCGTGACCGGCCTCCACGTAGTGCACGTCGTTGGTGCAGATAAGCTTAAGGCCCGTCTCCTTCGCCAGGCGCTTCAGCTCGCGGTTGACGCGCTTCTGCTGCTCGAGCCCGTGGTCGGCCATCTCCAGGTAAAAGTCGTCCCGGCCGAAGATGTCCACGAAGCTCTGGATGGTGGCGCGGGTCTGGGCTTCGTCGCCGGCGGCGATGGCGCGGGCCACCTCGCCCTGCAGGCAGGCGCTGGTGCAGATGAGGCCCTCGCGGTACTTGCGCAGCAGATCCTTGCTCACCCGCGGCTTGTAGTACTGCCCGTGCAGGTGGGCCTCGCTCACCAACTTCATCAGGTTCTCGTAACCGGCGCGGTCCTTGCAGAGCAGCAGCAGGTGGGTGGAATGCGGCTGCCCGTGCGGGGTCTTGCGGTCGCGGTGGTCGCCCGGCGCCAGGTAGACCTCGCAGCCGATGATCGGCTTGACCCCCTCGGCCCGGCAGTTCTTGTAGAACTCGATCGCCCCAAACAAATTGCCGTGATCGGTCAGCGCAACCGCCGGCATCCCGGCCGCCTTGGCCTTGGACGCCAGATCCTTCGTCCGGCAGGCGCCGTCGAGCAAGCTGTACTCGCTGTGGACGTGGAGATGAACGAATTCCGGCGCGGCCATGTTAGGGTTTGAGCATATCAAATCGAACGGTCGCGTCAGCCCTTTTTGTGGCCATAGCGCCGCTGCCTGGGGTAGATTACTGGCCTCCAACATGATCGAATTTTTGTTACTGCTTCAGGTAGAATCCGCCGCCGGCCAGCAGCTTCCTTCCTGGCCCCTCTGGTTGAACCTGTTGCTGGGCGTGGTCATCGCCGTGGGGGTGGCGGCCGGCTTTTGGCGGATTTGGCAGGTGGACGAGGCCGCCGCGGCCAAGAAAAAGGACGAGCCGCCCGAAAGCCTGGACCCGGCGCCGGACGAGGACGGCCTCGAGACCAAGCCCTTTCTGGACCACCTGGAGGATCTGCGCCGCATGCTGCTGCAGTGCGCCGGTGCACTCGTGGTCACCACCGTCCTGTGCTTTCTCTTCACCCGGCAGCTCATCGCCCTGCTGCTGCAGCCGCTCATGTCCACCGGCGTCAACCCGCACGACTTCCTCTGGACCAAGGGCGTCATCGACCCGTTCCTGATCCAGATGCAGACGGGCCTCTTTGGCGGCTTTGCCCTGGCTCTGCCCGCCATCCTCTACTTTGTGGCCTCGTTCGTTCTGCCCGCCCTCCACGCGGAGGAAAAGCGCTACCTGCTGCCGGTCTTCGCCGCTGGCGCGGGGCTCTTCCTCACCGGCGTCATCTTTTGCTACTTCGTCCTCCTGCCGCTGGCGCTCAACTTCTTCCTCGAGTACAACGCCTACCTCGATCTGCGCCCGCAGTGGCCCTTCTACGACTACATCGGGTTCGTGCTGCAGATGCTGATCGCCTTCGGCCTCTCCTTCGAGCTGCCGCTGGTCCTGCTGGTGCTCAACGTGCTCGGGATCATCAGCGGCGACTGGCTGGCCCACTACCGGCGCCACGCCGTGGTGGTCATCATGGTCTTTGCCGCCTGCATCACCCCGGGCGGCGATCTGCTCTCCCTTTTCCTGCTCAGCGCGCCCATGTACGTCCTCTACGAAGCCACCCTGCTCATCATCCGCGTGCGCGAAAAGCGCATCGAGGCCGAAGACCGCCGCGTGGACGAAATCTACCGCCGCGAAGTCGAAGAGCAGCAAAAGCCCTAGACGGTTGCGAGAGAACCAGCCAACCCCTTCCAACCCCAACCAAACGCGGAGCCCAGCAGGGCTGACCATTCCCGCTAAGAACGTTTCTCACCCTCCAAACGCGAAGCGTGGTAGGGCGGGGATGCTTGCTGCCGGGCCTCCCTTACCCGCTTCAGAAAACTCAAGAGGAACTATTCCCGACCAGACGCGAAGCGCGGCAGGGCGGGCCATTCCCGCTAAGAACGTTTCTCACCATCCAAACGCGAAGCGTGGTAGGGCGGGCAGTCCCTTGCCCGCCTCACCAAGCCGGACGGGGAAGTCTCGTTTAATCAGGCTGTCACCAAACCAGAGCAGGGTTAATCTATCCCTGATGGCCGAGCGCAAACGCCTCCCCCACCAAACACCCGATTGGGTGAACCTTCTCGATGGACCCGTATTCTTCCTCACGATCTGCCAGGACCGAAGAACCACTCAAGACACACTAACAGATCCAAAGATTGCGCCCACTTTGCTCACTTCACTGGTGGAAGCGCATGCCCGAAACCACTGGTATTGCCACGTTGCACTGCTCATGCCCGATCATGTCCACGCCTTGGTAACACCAGGCACCAAGTCCTTGAGGAAATGTGTCCGCGACTGGAAGCACTTCACTTCACGGCAACTCGGCATTAAATGGCAGGCGGACTTTTTCGAACATCGCTTGCGCAAAGAGGAATCCATCCGCGATAAGGCCGATTACATTCTTCAGAATCCCGTTCGAGCCAAGCTCATCCAGTCCCCCGAGGACTGGCCTCACCTTTGGTTCGCCAACTGAGGCGGGCAAGGGACTGCCCGCCCTACCAGTTTTTGCGCCTGGGCAAAAAAACGCAGAACCCCGTTCGAGCCAAGCTCATCCAGTCCCCCGCGGACTGACCCCACCTCTGGTTCGCCAACTGAGGCGGGCAAGGGAGGCCTAGCAGCCGGCAGCGCCCGCCCTACCAGTTTTTGCGCCGAGGCAAAAAAACGCAGAATCCCGTTCGAGCCAAGCTCATCCAGTCCC
The DNA here is from genome assembly GCA_038745425.1 of Verrucomicrobiota bacterium. GTDB lineage: Bacteria > Verrucomicrobiota > Verrucomicrobiia > Methylacidiphilales > UBA1321 > CAWUJC01. Next base: position 48,761 of record JBCDLL010000004.1, read on the forward strand.
CTGCGGACTGGTCCCACCTATGGTTCGCCAACTGAGGCGGGCAAGGGAGGCCTAGCAGTCGGCAGCGCCCGCCTTACCAATTCTCGAGCCGTGGCTAACGAACAAGGCAACACTTATCCACCGTCGGCCTCGCGGATGTTTTTGGTTTTTCCCGCACCCCTCTCCCGGCGCCAGAGCGCGGCCAGGAGGGCGGCGCTGGCAAGGTAGACGGCGGTGAAGACCGGTGCCGCCGGCTGCCACCAGCCGTCGCGTTCGACGAGGCCCATCACGTTTTGCACGCCGGCCGGAGTCAACTCGTAGGCGTGGAGGAAGCCGAAGGCGGCCAGCACCGCCGCGCCAAGCATCCAGACCGCGGCCAGGCCAAAACGGCGCTCGATCACGAACACCAGCACCGCCGCGTAAATCATGGACGTGAGCAAAAACCCGCGGTCCAGCGAGATGATGCCCTCAATGTAAACGTTCTGCCCGATGAACTTGCCTTGCGTGGCGAAGAGGGTCGTCCCCGCCGCGCGCAGGGCGGACTCGATCAGCACCAGCGCCCAGCTCGCCAGGCACGGCACCAGGCCCAGCGCCACCGCCAGCATGTGCCGCGAAGGCACCGCCTGGAACGCTTGTGCGGTGATCACGATGCCAATCCAAAGCAGAATCCCCAGCGTGACCTCCAACGGCACCACCTCCTCAATCGCCGTGATGATGCCCAGAAAGCAAACCACCGCCACGGCCAAGCCGTTGGCCGCCGAGTACCCGATGCGCGCGCCCAGCGCCTTCCAGCCGGGGTGGCCGATGTAGATCGTGGTGTTGAACGGGCTGCCGAAAAGGGCCGCGACCACGCTGCCCGTGCCGTTGGCCACCAGCGACGAGCGCGTCGGGAAGCGGTCCCCGGCGGCCTCGGCGCTTTCCAAATTCTGGAGCGAGCCGACCACGTTAAAGAGCGCCATCGGCACGATGATGGAAAGGTACTGCCAGGCCCGCGGGTCGAGCAGGAAGGCAAAGAGATCGCCCGCCACGAACTGCGGCAGGTAAAGCCCCGGCTCGACCGGGCGGTCCGGCGGCGACCAAATCCCGATGCCGGTGAAGTAGAAACCCCAGGCCAGCGCCAGGCCCACCAGCAACGCCAGCAGTCCCGAAGGCAACCGCAACGGCCAGCGCACGCCGGAGGCGTAACCAATCAGAATGATGAGCATGGGCAGGAAACCGATCGCCGGATTGGCAAAAATCTGGAAGACGAAGCTCATGGAAAGGAAGGTGAGCGCAACCCCCGCCAGGGCGGAAAGCAGCGCCGCGCGCGGCGTTACCCGGCGCACCCAGTCGCCAACCAGCGCGCCGGCCAGCTCCATCAGCGCACCCAGGAAGCAGGCGACCAGCCCCACCTGCCAGGCCAGCGTCGCGGCGGCCGCGTCGCCCAGCTCCGCCCGATGCGTCTGGTAAACCGGTGCCAGGATAAAGAAGACGTACGCGATGAGGCTGACCGTGTTGATTCCGTAAGGCAGCGCGCAGACGTCGTCGCGGCCCTCGCGCCGCGCGAGGCGCATGGCCTGCCATGAGTAGTAAAAATTCCCGACCAGAATGGAGAGCGCCGCCCCGGGCAGGATGGTGCCGACCACCAGCTCCACCGGCAGGCCCACCAGCGGCGTGGTGCAGAACACCGTGATGAGCAGCAGCTGCAGCAGGCTGTCGATGAAGAGGGCAAAGAAGCCGTCCAAGTCTCCCCAGACGAACCACTTCGGCTTGGCGTTGGCAGCTTCCGACATCAGCGGCGAAGCTAGGCAAGCGGCCCCGGCGGGGCAAGCTCAGAGCCGCGCCGGCCGGACAGCCGCTCCTCCTCTCTTTCCGCGCCAGCGGGGTAGCCGCCCTTGTCCCCAAGGGCGGAAACAACGGGCATGTCTCCCCGGCCAGCAGCACCTCCGTGGAGGACAACGGAGGCGACCGCGCTTCGCGCCTTCCCGACCCACGCCAGGCAACGACCCGATCAAACCGGGTCCGCGGCCAGCCGCTCCAGCGCGGTGATCAGCGCCACGCGCACTGGGCGGGCGCGGGCGGTGAGCTCGCGCTGGCGGCGCTCGTACTCGGCACGGCCGGCCGCCGTTTCGACAGGAATGGGCGCAAAGCCAAAGGCCCGCAAATCGTAGGGGCTGGCGCACATGTCCATCTCGCGGGCGGCGGCGGCCAGCTCGAAGGCCTCGGCGACCAGCTCCGAAGCCAGCCACGGCGAGAGCCGGTAGGCCCACTTGTAGAGGTCCATCGTGACGTGCACGCAGCCGGGCTGGTCGAGCTGGATCTGTCGCTCCCGCGTGGGCGCGCCGCGGTTGCGCGGCCCGGCCTCTGGGGTAAAGAAGCGGAACGCGTCGAAGTGCGAGCAGGCCAGCGGGCGGGCTTCCACGACCGCGTCCGTCCCGGCCGGCCCCAGGCGCAGCGGGACGCCGGCGTGGCGGATCGCCTCCGGCGCGGCGCGGTAGACCATGGCCCATTCGTGCAGGCCGTGGCAGGCGAAGTTGGGCGCGCGGTCGCCGGTGGCGCGCAAAAAGGCGGCGGTCTCGGCCGCGCGGGCGCGCAGCTTCGTTGGCAGGGCCTCAGGATCCAGCCAGCGGGCGGGGCCCCTGGGCAGATCGATGGCGGCAAAGCCGCGCCGGAGCGGGAACGTCTCCTCGTCCGCGCCGAACAGGGCCACCCCCGCGCCGGGCGACCAGCGCGCCAACTCCGCCGGCCGGTGCGAGTAGTAGGTAAAGAGGAAGTCCCAGACGGGATGCTTGCGCCCGGCGGCCCGGCGGGCGCGCGTCGGCTCCAGCCAGGGCCGCAGGCGTTCGGCGTGGCGGCGGGCGCGCTGGCGCCACTGGTCGCGGGTCAGCGCTTGGGGCGGGGCGGCGGCCAGCATCTCGGGAGTTCCACCTAGCGCTTGGAGCTGGCGCTGCTGGAGGTTGGGTTGGAGGCGCCCATTTCGCCCGCCGGGTTTTCCGGACCGACGTTGCCGGAAGCGACCTGGCGGCGGACCTGCTCCCGGCGGCGCTGCACGGCGGCGGCGTCGAAGGGCTTTTGCCCGGGCGCGTAACGCAGGCGGATGCGGAAGTGCCGGGCCGAGGGGTTGATCGCCTGCGAGAAGTAGTCCGTCGGCCCGACGCTTTGCATCGTCAGGTCCAGCCAGTGCTGGTCGTTTTCCGGACCGGAAAAGAGCGGCCGCATCTCGGCGTCGTAGTAGAGCGTTTGCGCCTGGAGCCGAGCCTCGCGCCCGCTTTGGGTGATGAGCACCAGGCCGACCCGCAGCAGGCCGTTTTCGTTCTCGCCGACCAGGACCTGCTCCACGTGCACCTCCTGGGCCAGCGGCCGGCTCAGGATGCGGACCACCTCCTGGTACTTGCCAAAGTAGTAGTTCTCCGAGGCATCGACGGCGCCGTTGGCCGACGAGTTCCCGGCCAGGCCGTCTCCAGCCTGCTGGCCGCAGCCTGGCAGCCCCAGCAGCAGGGCAAGGAGAGCGATGGGGAGAGTCCGCCCGTTCACATTTTGATCCTAGAAAAGATTCCAGAGGACTCAATGCAATAAGGATGCCAGAAAACGGCCCGGAGCCGCCTGTCACGGAATGTTCCCCACCGCACTTGCAATCCCGACATAATCGATCAACCTTTCCTTCTGATGACTGCCAACCCATTCCCCGTTTTGCACAAAAAAACCTACGGCGACGTGACCGAGACCGTCGGTAACACCCCGCTCATTAAACTCAACCGCATCAGCGAGGGCCTCGACGCCACCATCGCGGTCAAGTGCGAGTTCTTCAACCCGCTCGGCAGCGTCAAGGACCGCATCGGCCGAGCCATGATCGAGGCGGGCGAGCGCGACGGCAGCATCACCCCCGAGACGACCATCATCGAGCCGACGAGCGGCAACACCGGCATCGCGCTGGCCTTCGTCTGCGCGGCCAAGGGCTACAAGCTGATGCTGACCATGCCCGAAAGCATGAGCCTGGAGCGCCGCACCCTCCTCGCCCTGCTCGGCGCCGAGCTCGTGCTGACCCCGGCCGGCGACGGCATGAAGGGTGCCATCGGCAAGGCCGACGCCCTGGCCAAAGAGCACGGCAACGCCTTCATTCCGCAGCAATTCAACAACCCGGCCAACCCGGAAATCCACCGCAAAACCACGGCCGAGGAAATCTGGGCCGACACCAACGGCGAGATCGACATCTTCATCTCCGCGGTCGGCACCGGCGGCACCATCACCGGGGTCAGCGAGGTGCTCAAGCAGCGCAAGTCCGGGTACCAGGCGATCGCCGTCGAGCCGGAAGACAGCCCCGTCATCAGCCAGACCCGGGCGGGCGAGGAGGTCAAACCCGGGCCGCACAAGATTCAGGGCACCGGCGCCGGTTTCGTGCCCAACAACCTCCACCTGGACGTGGTCGACGACGTGGTCAAGGTCTCCAACGACGACGCCTTTGCCATGGCCCGCCGCCTGAGCGCGGAAGAGGGCATCCTGGGGGGCATTTCCTCCGGCGCCAACGTGCACGCCGCGGTGCAGGTCGCCAAGCGCCCCGAGAACAAGGGCAAGCTCATTGTCACTGTCGCCTGCTCCACCGGCGAGCGCTATCTTTCCACCCCGCTGGCCGACGCCGCCCGCAAGAGCAGCGGCAGCTAGCGCCCGTTCCTCCCACTTCACCAAAACGGAAAAGGCGGCTCCAACCGGAGCCGCCTTTTTTGGTGGGAGGAAATGAATATGGGAACAGAGCCGGTCTAGGCCTTGTCCTTGGCTTTCTCCAGCGCCTTGATGAAGGCTTTCGGGCCACCCTCCATGTAGCCGAGTTGCTCGACCACCTCGCCGTCCGGTTTCAGCACCAGCACGGTCGGAAAGCCGCGCACGCCGTACTTTTCCGCCAGTTCCTTGTTCTGTTTTTCGATCGCGGGCTCCTGCTTTTTCTGGCGAGGGAAGTCCAGCTCGACGAGGACGAATTTGTCCTTCACGTACTCCTGGAATTCCGGCTTGGAGAAGACCTCCTTGTCGAGGCGAATGCACCAGCCGCACCAGTCGGAGCCGGTGAAGTCGGCCAGGATAAGCTGGTTGTGCTTCTTGGCCAGTTCCTGGGCTTCCTTGAAGTTGTCCATCCAGCTTTCGCCGGCGGCTTGCAGCGAGCCGGCGGCCAGCAGCAGCGCGGCCAGGGCGGCTACCGGGGTGGTGAGGCGGCGTTTCAAACGGGTCATAACGGGGGTCCTTTTCTAGGTTGTTTGCAGTGAGAGGCGCCAGCGCCGGGCGGTATTCCCGGTTGGCACTCTTCTCGCGGAGTTCAGTAATGGTACGTCTTAGACGGCGATGCTTCCAATGATTCGTCAAATGTTTTCCAATCTGTAATAATCCCGATTCAACATGCAGCGTTCCTTTGCCTCCTGGATTCCTTGGCGCGGGGCCTGTCGGGCCGGCCTTGCCGCCGTTCTGCTGGGCCTGCCGTGGCCGCTGCCGGCCCAGTTTGCCCACATCCCCGACACGCCGGAAAACCGGCTGCTGCGCATCCAGCAGGAGGCGCAGGTGATTGCGCGCATCCTCGAGCTGGTGGACCTCAACGCCGTCCTCAGCCAGCCGCACCTGCTGCCGCCCACCGTGGTCATCCAGCGCAACATCGTTCCGGCCATCGCCAACGCGCGCCGCGGCCGGGCGCTTACCCTCAAGCGCGGCCAAAGCCTGCCGCTGCACGAGGTCACCACCCAGGGCGTCATCGTGCCAGTGGAGGTGCGCAACGCCATCAACGCCCTGCCGCAGGACCACCAGGGCCGGCTCGACCCGCTGGCCATCCGCAAGCTCAGCCGCGGCCTCACGCCGGACTACGGCATCATCCCGCACAACGCCACCGACCTCGTCTACCAACTGCGCGAGCACCTCACCCGTCCCGCCAGAGTCCGCCTGACCGAATTCGCCCCGACCGTGCTGCAGCGCAAGGGCGTGGAGATGGGCGAGATCGAGCTGGAGCGCGACCGCGAGCTGCCGCTGCTCGAAGTGCAGGGCAACGCCGTCCGCCTCCAAGTCTACAACAGCGAGGTCGAGGTGCCCATCGAGTGGACCGACTTCGCCGAGCGCCAGGGCGAACTCAACCGCTTGCTCGACTGGCTCAACCCCATCCCGACCACGGCCGCGCTTAGCCTGGAGCCGCTCATGCGCCCGCCGCTGCGCGACGACGACACCGGCGCGCCCGTCGCCCGCGCCGACAACTACCAGGAGGACCAGATCATCGAGCTGCAGATCCAGGCCCTGGAGCGCGACCGGCGGCTCCGGATCCTGATGCGCGAGTACGAGCAGGAAATCGACGACCTGCGCGGCAAGCTGCGCCTGCTGCGGCTGCAGCACCTCAACCTCAAGGAAAGCCTGGAGCGGGGCGATTCCGACCGGCCCGAGGCCGTCTCCGAGGAGAAGCAAATGCGGCTCGTGGTCAAACAGTACCGCCAGGCGCTCATCGCGCTGGCCGTGGCCTACCGCAACGCCGCCGCCACCCACCTGCGCGCCCGCCGCGGGTTCGAGGCCGCCCGCTACCTGGAATCCGCGCGCAAGCACATCCAGAGCCAGGCCGACCACCCCAGCCTGGCCGCGCTTGGTCTGGAACAGCTTGCCGCCATCGAGCAGGACCTGCGCACCCACTTCTCCAACTACCTCCAGCGCAAGCGCGACCTGGCCGGCCTCGCCCGGACCGATCCGGTGGTGGGCGAAGCCGCCGCCGAGGCCGTCCGCCGCGACTTCCCCGACCTGCCCGCCAGCGAGCTGCGCCAGCTCGACCTCATCCTGCGCGAGGCCCACTGGGACGAGCAGCGACGCGATCTCTGGAGCCGCATGCAGCCCGCCCTCACCCTGGGCCGCACCGACGAGGACGGCGCCCTTGCCCTGCTCGACCAAATCCAGAACCAGCTCCCCCGCGAGGACCCCGAGCTTTACCGCACGCTCCTGGGCGAAATCCGTTTGGCGCGGCGCGACGTGCGTCGCCATCATCTCCACAAGCTCCTTCCCGGCAGCCGGGCTCCCGCCGATGAGGCGGCGCCCGCGTCCGCCGCGGCGGCCGATCCGGGGCCGCCACTGGAAGAGCAGTTCTGGCTGCGGGTCGGCCTGCTGGCCGGGCTCGTCGCCAGCGTGGCGCTCATCGCGGGCGCGGCCGGCTTCGTGCTGCGGCCGCGCGCCTCCGGCGAGGAAGCCGCCGTCCGCGAACTGGCCAAGCACATTCCGCCGCCTCCGGGGGAAGAAAGCGCCCCGCCGGGCGGGCCCGCCGGACCTACTTCACGTACTTGAAGACCTGCAGCTCGGTGGTAAGCACGTGCTCGGTCACGTTCTGCGTGACCGTTTGCGTGGGCGGATAAAAGAACCCGCCGTCGGGATAGTAGGCCAGGCCGAAGGCCGGATCGTACATCCCGCCCATCCACGGCCCGTACATGAAGGGATCGTAAACCGGGTACGCGGTGGTCACCTGCTGGGTGACGTCGTGGGCCTTGCTCGAAACCAGGATAACGCCGTCGCCGCCGTACTGGCGGACCATCTCCAGTACCTTCTCCTTGAGCCCGTTGACCGCGTCCGGCGAAGCGACGCGCTCGTCCTGGATCGTGCCGATGATCTCGTAGGGCTTCTCCGGCGAGCCGCCCCGCCACATCTGGATGCCGTCGATGACCTTGACCTTGCCGCCCCCGCCGCTCTCCACCACGGGATCGAGGTTGGGGATGTAATCGGTTTGGCTGCCAGCGCAACCCGCCAGCAGCGCCACCCCGGCCAGGGCCAAAAGAGAACGCGCCATTGCCGAAAGCATAGCGCGCCGCGCCCCGGCGCGTCAACGCCGCAGGCGCGCAACTGCCGCTGCGATGGGGACTTGTGCACCGCCGCCGGGGCGGTAGATTCGGGGCGTGGTCTTCCACCTGCGTAACATCCAGAACAGCGAAATCACGCTGATCCCGTCCGGCTCCTTCAGCATCGGGCGCGAGGAGGACAACTTTCTCTGCGTTGCGCACGGTTCGGTCAGCCGCTACCACGCCGTCATCTACAACACCGGCCAGGACATCTTCCTGGAGGACAACGGCTCCTCCAACGGCACCGCCGTGCGCGGCCAGCTCGTCAGCGAGCGCATCCAGGTCACCCCCGGCGATGTCGTCTACTTCGGCAGCATGCCGTTCCGGCTGGAGGCCCCGAGCGACGACGCCTCCACCTCCGCTGCCCGCGCCGACGACGCCCGCCCGCCCAAGGCCAAGCTGCGCAAAGCCACCGACCTGGTTCCGCTCGAAGAGATCGGGCTTAAGCTGAAGGAATCCGGCGCCCTGCCGGACCTCAGCGGCCTGACGCCGGGCGCCACGCCCGGCACGGCGCCCGCCAGCAACGCGGACTCCAAGCCGCTGACGCCGCAGCCGCCGATCGAGAGCCAAGCCACCGGCCGCCGCCGCACCGGGCTCAACACCGGCCAGATCGAGGAGCTGGGCGAGAAGCTGCGCGCCGGAGCCGCGCCCGGCTCCCGGCGCTCGCAGGAAGCGGATGAGCAGGCGGGAGAAGGAGCCCCCGGCGTGCCCGGGGCCAAGCCGCCCAAGAGCGGGCCCGACTCCTACGGCAAGTCCACCCGTGCCTCCGGCCCGATGCCCGCCACGCCCAGCGGGCACCGCCCGTGGATGCACGTCTACGGCACCACTTCGGCCGCTCCCAAGGCCACCACCCAGCCGATGGAAACGCCTCACCCCGCCCCGGCGGCCGCCCCCGCGGCGGACAAGGGCCCGTCCAGCCTGCTGGTCATCATCCTCGCGGTGGGCTTTGGCTTCGGCCTGGGCGTGGCGGCCACGCTGCTCTACGTCGGGTTTTAGAGCTTGTTCCAGGGTTCGGTTCACGTCGCCTCCGCGCGCCAACGCACGCCCTCCGGATGCGGGCAGGCCGCCGTCGCCAGCCACAGCTTGGCCCGCGTGCAGCCGCAGACGGCGCACTCGCCCAGGCCCAGGTTGCCCTCGGCGCGGTAGTGCGCGCAGGCCTGGCAGACGTCCAGGCGGCGGCGGTAGACGTCGCGGGCGACCAGCGGCGCACCCGACCGGCGCCACTTGCGCAGGGCGTGGGCCAAGCGGGCGGCCTTCTGCTGGAGCGTCAACCCGCTGGCCGGCTGGGCTCGCGGCGGACCAATTGCTTGACAGCAAGGTTTCTTCCCGGTGGCGGTCACGGCGTCAGGATGGCGGTGCCGCCAAAGGTGAAGGGTTGGAACGCGGTGCAACTCGGGCTGCCGTTGAAGACGAAGGGGTCGCCCTCCGTCGCCGGCGTCTCGATCGAGTCGAAGAAGAGCACGTCCCCGCCGTTGGAGATGCGGATGATCAGCTCGGCGAAATCGTCCAGGCAGAGGAATGCGATCGTCACGTCGATGCCGCCGAGGCTGGAGCCCGGCAGTTGGCAGCTCGGCAGCAGGTAGCTTTGCAGCGTCAGCGCGTCCGCGAGCTCGAGCTCGTACTCGCCCGGGCCGACCTGCGCCAGCACGTGCGAGGTGTTAAGGCTTTCCAGCCCAAGCAGGAGCTGGTTGGAGCTGTTGCAGCAGGCGGTCAGGCCGGCCAGCGCCAGGTTGACGGTCGGCCCGGTCGGGCAGAGGCTGCAAGGGTCGCAGACCTCGCTGCGGCATTCGCAACAGGTGCCGCCGGTGTCGGGACTGAGAAGATGCAGGCTCATGGCTTAACTGGGGGTGTAGGGTTCGCTCGCCACGATGAGCATCTTCTTGGCCTCGCCGTTGTCGCAGACGTCGACCTCGCGCACGCGCAGCTCGCGGTCGTCGCAGTCCTCGCTGTCGAGCACAACGCGCCCGCTGCCCTCGGTATCGAGCACGGTGAACTGGGCGGGCGCGCCGCCGCTCAAATCCGGGCTGTCGCCCGCGGTCGCGTCCGGGCCGTCCGTTTCCGCGCCGCCGCCCGGGCGGCCGTCCTTGCGTTCGGAGAGGCGGAAGGTGGGCCGCCGGCCGCGGTTGGCCCGGACCAGTTCCAGCAGATCGTCCGCTCCCAGGGGCGAGACCGGGCCGAAGCTGATCTCGGTGCGCCCGGCCGCTACGTCTTCGCGTACCAGCTGCACCATCGCGCGCATGGAGGCCCACTCCGCCCGCCCGCCGGTGAGCTGCAGGCGCGACCCCAGCCAGGAGAAGGCGCCGGCCTCCGCCTCGACTAGGACCAGCCGGCCCTCGTGCTGCAGCGGGTTGAGCGCGTTGTAGAGATCCTCGGCCAAGCCGACCGGTTGCACCTCGGCGGGCGTGAAGCTGCGCAGCCGCGCGTAGAGCCGGGTGGCCGCGGTGGTGCCGCGTACCCGGGTGCTCAGCTTCACGCGCGAGCGTTTATCGATCACCGGATTGTCCGTTTCATCGAAGGGCTGTCCCGGGTCGGCCAAGACCTCGTAGGAGGCCTCGGCGGTGACCTCGACCGGCCCGGCCTCCTCGTCCATCCAACTGGAGACCGACCCCTCGATCAGCTCGTTGGGCAGATCCTCGTCGTCGACCGCACCGTTGCTGATCACCAGGTTGGCGACGTCGCGCAGCCAGGGAAGCTTGCCCTTCCACCAGTTCACGCCGTCCTCGACGATCGGGTCAACCTTCACCTGCTGGCGCTGGTAAGTCTTGCTCCCGCCGCCGAGTTCCAGCGTCATCGTCAGCGCGCCCACGCCCTGCGGGTTGGCACCGGGGGGATGGATGTCGCGAAAGACCCGCGCGAAGTCGTTGCCGTCGACGGTGTCGGTGCGTTCGTAAATCAGCTCGACCGCGCTGCGCCGCAGGTCTTCCCGCGGGACGATGCGCAGATCCTCGATCCGGGCCGGGCTGGCGGCCAGGTCCAGCGTGCGCGCGGTCAGGCTGTCCAAATGGCGCACCTCCAGGGTGGGCGGCGAGGTCGTGTAGTCGAACCAAGTCACCGCGTCGGGCGTCCAGCGCAGCATCTTGCGGATGACCTCCGCGCAGGTCGCGTCCTGGTACTCGTCCCAAGGCACGTCCGCGGTCGGCTGGACCGTGCCCAGTTGCAGCGGCCGCCCTTGGCCAATTGCGTATTTGACCGCATCCTGAATCTGCAGACGGCTGCTGATGCGTTCGCCGTCCGCGCTCATGCCCAAAATCGAGCGGCTGCGCCGGACGCGTTCGAGCGGGCTCAAGCTGTTGCCGAAGTCGGAGAGCTGGTTCCAGTCCTGCTGGTAGACGAGGTCGTCCAGGTACCACCAGGGACCGGCCACCTGGTAGGTTTGTTCCTCCGCCTCGGGCGAACCGGCCACGGGGATGCGCACCACGCGCCCTTCAAACCAGCGCTCGCCGTCGCGCTTGATGACGACGGTGGTGCCGTGGGCAAAGAGCGGGTCCGCCTCGACCGCGCGCCCGGGCGCGGTAAAGGTGACGACGTCGGCGCCGAGGTTGCGCAGCGTGCGCCTCAGGTCAGCCAGGCCCCAGTCGGCAAAGCTCCGCTCGGTGGCGGCGGCATCGGTCAGGGTCCAGGTGCTCATGGCGTGCGCAGGTGGTTGAGCCGCGTCTCGAGTCCGTCCACTCGGCGCTGCAGGGTTTCGGTCCGGGCGCGAAGGTCGGCCGCGCTGGCGTCGAGGAGCTCGCGGGCCCGGCGCACTTCGGCGCGGAGCTGCTCAAGCTCACCGGCCAGGCCGCCGCCCTCCAGTTCGCCGGGGGATCGCAGAATCAGCCGGTTCACGTCAGGGCCTCCGGTGACGGCAACAGCGCGCGGAAGGCGCCGTCGCTCAGTTCCTCGGCTTCGACCGTTTCGGCCTCAAAGGCGGCCAGCAAAGCCAACGTCGGGTAAAGGCCGAACACGCCAAATCGCCCGTCGGAAAGCGCGTGGACGTGGACCGACCCTGCCGCAATCGTGAGCGGGCGCAGGCGCCGGGGCCGGGCCGGGTCGGCCACCTCGTTGTCGGCAAACAAAGTCGTCTGCCCCTCAAGTTCGGCGCCGTAGGTAGTGCGCAGGCTGTCGACGCTCGCCAGCGTGGCGGCCGTGAACGCCCAGTTGCCCGGCGCGCTTGCAAAGTCCGCCGCGCTCATGGCCAGTCCTCCGTCCAGGCGGTGAGCCACTCGCGCTGAGAGGTGGTCAACTCGGCCTTAAGCACAGCCCAAACTTTGAGTTCGCCATCGTAACCAACGACGGGGCTGCTAATGAACGACGCGCCCATGTAAACCAACTCATTTGCGGCCCAGTTAATCGCCGCCGGGGTGACGTCGGTTGAGGGCGTCATCGCGTCTTCCAGCTGGTAGGGGATGCTCGCGGTACCCTTCCACAGCGAAACTCCCGAAGTGGTCAGAGCGGTTGTGGCGACAAAATCCTCGCCCGCCGTCCAAGCCAGGTCGGCCGCGTCGACGCCCAAGTAACGCACCTGGTTTTGGCCATCAATCCGCGCCACCGAGGTCCAAACCTCGTTCGATAAAGCGCTCGTAGGGGATGAGGTGCCGTAAAAACGGTTCAGGCTAAAATTTCCCCAAGAAAAAATGCGCAGGTTAGTCGAGTCCGCTTGGGCGGGGTTGTCGGGCACAATGCGCGCCAAGTTGGTCACTGCCGTCTGGCTGTTCCAACCGGGTAAACTGACGGTGGCGTAATCATTGGTGCCGTCGAAGTCGAGTCCGCCGCCGGGCACCCAGGCGGGCGCACCGATCAGCGTCATGGTGTTGGTGGTCCAGCCGCCGAAGGGCCGCGCGGTCGTGCCGGTAGCTTCGACGAAGAGGAAAACGGCGGCGTCATCCCACAAACCCTCCTGTACCAGGCGGGCCTGCAGCCCCATGGTGCGGGCAACCTCCTGGGGCGTGGGCGCGGAGCCGCGCGTGGCGCTCGCCGCCCGCCAGAAGGCGGCCGTGGCCGGGTCCATGCCCAAGCCCTGGGCTCGACCGCTGGAGGCAGGCGCAAGAAAGGCCAGCAAGGCTAGGTAGATCAAGAAAAAGAGAGACCATTTCATCAGCTGTCGTCTCCCAGGTTGGGGTTGATGCCGATGATCTCCACCGCGCCGATAATGGAATTGCGCCGGAAGGTGACGGTGTCGATGGCGCCGTCGCCCGTGCTTACGTTCACCTTGCCGCCGCCGTTATTGTTGCCGAGCGTCCCGGCCGGGAAGATGACGTCGCGTGGCGTCGAGCCCTGCGTGATGGTTAGGGTGTAGATCTTGTCGTCGACCAGATTAGCCAGCGTCAGCGTGACGTCGCCGGAAGCCGAGCTCAGGTCCAGCCCGGCGTTGCTTTCGCCCGCGAAGTCAATCGTTTGGCTCGTGCCGGTGGGCGTGGCCGTGGCCACGCCGCCAAAGATGTCGGACTCGTCCACGCCCGCGCTGTCGGCCCACTCCAGGCCGTCGCCGGTCCCGTTGGTGGCCAGCACCTGGCCGGCGGTCCCGTAGCCGCTCTCCGCAGGCAGGCCGCCACTAAAGACCAGCAGGCCGTCGACGCTATCACCGCCGACCACCGTCCCAATGCGCCAGCGAATGTTGGTGCCGCTAAAGGCGAACGTGCGCACGCTGGCCGCGCTGAGCTCCAGGTTGGTGTTGGAAAGCGAGACCGTGCCGTTGGTGAAGTTTTGGCCGGCGGTAAAGTTGTTTTCCAAGTCGCTATAGACGACTTTGAGCGGCATTTGCGCCACCGTCGCCGTACCGGTGACCTGGCTGAAGTCCGGCGGGTTGGCCGCGTAAAAGGCGGCCGTGTCCGGCACCTCCAGAGTGTTGTCACCGCTGTCGATCTTCACTGGCACGATGGGCCCCGCCAGGAGCGGCCAAGCGCTCAGCCAGGCCGGCAGCAGCGCCAGCAGGAAGATGTAGGATTTTGTTTTCATGATTCGTTTGTTTTGAAGGTTTGTTCGTTTGTCAGTCTGTCGTTTGTCCGTTTTCTAGAGGAATTGCTCCCACAGCAGCGTGGCATCGTCCGTGGGGGCGATGAGCGTGCTGCCGTTGGCGCTGTCCGCGCCGCCGGTCCGCAGGTGGAAGCCCTTGACCTCGTCGGCCGCCGTGTCTTTGAAAAGCACGGCCGCGCCGGGCGCGAAGCCCCCGCTGCCCGAGCCGGTGGTGGCCTGACCGTCCAGGTCGGCGGCGGTCCCGCCGGTCAGCCCGGTAATGCCAAAGCGCACCTGGGCGGTCTCGGCGAGCAGGTCGTCCGTTTCCGTTTTGGTGTAGAACTCCGTGATGGGGCTGGGCGTAGGCGCGTCGGCGCCGGCTCCGCTCTCGCGGATGGTTAGCAGCGCGCTGCCCAGCACGATGGTGCGGGTGGGGTCGTCGGTGGTCGTGGCGCTGGCGACGAGCCAGAAGGTTTGCTCGCGGTTGCCGTCGCCCAGGTCCAGGTTGGTCTCCGCGCCGGTAAAGGCGATGAGCGCGTGCTGCTGGGTTTCGTCCGCCCAGGTTTCGGCGGCCAGCGTGTCGTCGGGGCTGCCGTCGCTGCCCTGCATGAGCGCACCGCCCACCAGGCCGGCGACGCTGTTGGCCTTCACCTCCAGGGTGACGGCGGCCAGGTTGGCCACGCTCAGCAGCGTGGCACCGCGGAAGAGCCCGAGCTCAAATTGCACATCCGTGCCGCGCCAGAGCACCGGCGCCGCGCTCGTGCGCTCGTCGAGCGCCTGGTCGGAGCCGGCGGTGTCGAGCCGCAGGCGAATGCGTTGTCTGGGTAAGGTTGCCATAGATTTTTGTCCGTTTGGTTCTTTGTCCGTTTGATTTTGTGTCCGTCTGTCCGTTTGACTGTTTTTGGCGCTAGCCGGAGGGCGGCAGGGTTTGCAGCGCGCCGCCGCGCAGCACGTAAAGGTGCCGCGTGCTCGTGCCCGCGCCGCTGCCCTCGATCGCCTCGACCACCGCCGCGTTCAGATAGCGGGTAATGGCCTGGCCGGAGTCGCCGACCGCGGTAAACACGGCCAGCCCACTGGCGGGCACGTCGCTGCCGTGGCCGAGCAGGAAGGCCTCCGCCTCCCGCCCGCTGGGGTGGGTGCGCACGACCTCGAAGCTCACGCGCGTCTGCGCGTTGGCCCGGTCGAAGAACGAGGCCGCCACGGCGCGGAGGAACTTGCCCTCCTGCACTTCGCGGGCGCTCTCGAGCCGGAAGTTGCGCACCCGCGTGGGCGCGGCGTCGGTGGCGAGCACGGTTTGGTTGATGGTGATTCTCATAAGGCTAGGCGGGGCTGGGTTCGGCGGTACTCAGGGTGACTTCGCGCACCACGAGGCGCTCCTCCACGACGATCCGGACCGGGTCCGCCGCCGCGTGCATCGCGCTGGCGACGCTCTCCGGCCGGTGGCGGTGCAGCAAGGCCAGGACGCGCTCGGCGGCGCTCTGGCCGTCGGGTCCTTCCTCGTTGAGCACCGGGTCCTCGATCACGCGGATGAGCACGGTGATGTCCTCGAAGCGCGCGGGCCGGCCCGTTGCGCTGTAACCGGCGGGGCCGGGCGGCGAAACAATGATCGCCAGGCCCAGCGCGCCGACCGCGCGGTCGACCTCGTAGCCGAGGTCGCGCGGGCGCTCGCTCAGCACCGGCACCGTGGCAAAGAGCGCGTCCCCGCGCAGCCGCGCGGCGATCTCCTCCTGCAGGTCCGTCAGCACCGCGCTCACAGGCCCTCCTGGTCGTGGCGTTGAAACTGCGGCGGCCGCGCGTGGATTTGCGGCGCGGGTCCGGCGGTCTGCTCGGCGCTGGCGCTCTCCGGCGCCTCCACCGCAAACTCGCAACGCGCGACGGCCTCCAGCACGCGATAAGCGCGGTCGGCGGCCTCGGTCCGGCCCTCGGTCAGGTCCAGGCCCACGCGCCGGGGCAGGCGCTCGGCAATCAAGTCCAGCGACGGCGCCAGCAGCTTGCCGGGAATCGTCGCCCCCGCGCCCAGCCGGTTGCGCCCGCAGATGCCCACGTGCCCCCGCACCAAGTCGGTGACCTGGGCGATGACGGCGGGCAGCGGATCCGCCTGGCCGTCGGCGGTGGCCTTCGTCCGGAACGCCGCCAGCTCCGGCCCGCTCAGGACCGTCAGCACGTCGGCTTCGGTAATGGTGATCCATGCCATAGTGGTTCTCCTTTCGGCGCCGCCCTCGTGCCCGGCCGGGGATCGGACCCGGCCAGGCCAAAGGGTGGCAAGGGTTGCGGTTAGCTCACGTTCAGGCGCGCGATGGCGCTGGAGTTGGTCACCTTGACGTCCTCGCTCCAGTCGAACTTGGCCACCTCCACGCGGCCGTCTTCACGCAGATAGCTGCCCGGAACCATGTACTGGTTCATCAGGCGGAACGTCTTCATGAAGGACGGGTCGCGGCGGGTGGGTTGCTCCATGCGGGCAAAGACCAGCACGGTCGAGTCGAGCAGGAAGCTGACGTCCTCGGGCAGGCCCTCGGCGGCGGCGTCGGCCACCATGTAGCTGGCGCGCACCTGCGGTCGGCCCACAAAGAGCGTGCCCGCGTCGGCCTCGGTCGGCACGGCCACCGCGCTTTCGGCGGCGGTGTGGCCCACCGTAAAGCGGTCGATCACCGGGCTGGCGTTCTTGAAGAGCTTCCAGGCGCTCGCCCCGAAGAGCACGCCCACGCCCATCAGGCTGCCGTACTTGGCGGCCTTGATCACGTCGAGGATCTTGGCGTCGAGGTCGTCGACCGGGTCGGTCGCGCTCGAGCCGGTCCAGTCCAGATCGTCGCCCAGTCCGGCGGCGGCCAGGGCGGCGTCAATCACGCTCTTCTCGTGCGCGAGCGCGGCCACCTCGGCGATCATCGTGGCGCCTTCCTGCAGCGCGTTCTCGATGCCGGCCTGCTCCAGCGCCTCGAGATGGTCGATGGGGTAGTCCAGCGCGTGAGGCTGGCAGTTGTAGGTGGCGTCGCTCACGTCAAAGGAGAGCTCCGTCGCCCGGCCGCCGATGCCCCGGAAGGTGTCCGGGAGATGGAAGCGGTTCTTTTCGTCGTAGATTTTGTATTTGCCGATGCTCGTGGCCACGGGGACGGTCGGCGCGAGGAATTCCGCCACCGGTTGGATGGCGTGCTGCGCCGCGCCCTGCGCGAATTCGCGGATCACGGGGCTCGAGCTGATGCTGGCAAGTCGGTTACTCATAGTCTTGGTTCAGTTGGGGGTTGGGGGTTAGGCGCTCACCTCCACCTCGCCGGGGGCGTAGGGGCGGATGGCCAGCAACTGGCCGTCGGCGCCCGCTTCCTCCGCAATGGCGAGAACGTGGTAAGTGCCGGCGGCGGTGGGCAGCACGCGCAGCTTGCCGGCGTCGGCCGCGGTGGCCGGGTCGGCCAGGACCAGGGCGTCGCCCGGGTTGCAGGTGCCCAGCAGCACGACGCGCACGTTGCGCTCGCCCGAGAGCGGGCGCAGCTGCACGTTTTCGGTGTCGGCGCCGCCACTGACCACGGCGTAGAGCGCGCGGTCGGTGATGGCTTCGGGCAGCTTCACTTCGGGCGTGCCGCTGTCGTGGGTGAGCTTGACGAGGTGGCCTTCCTTGTTGGTCAGGTCCTCGCCCGCGGCGAACACGAGGTCGCCGCTTTTGGTGTTGGATTGGCTCATGATGGTTTCAATCTTTGGGGGTTGGGGTTAGCCGTGGAGGATTTCTCCGCGGGCCAGGTTGAAGGCCACGGTGTGGCCCACGCGCAGCTCGCGCTGGAGCTGGCGCGCACGGTTGGCGATGCGCCGGGCGCGACGCGTCTCGGCCTCGGTGCTGTTGGGCACGCCCGCGGGGATGCGCGCGGCGCCGCGGTTGTGCAGCGGGCGCCGGCGCGGAGCGCGGCGCAGCGCGGCCAGCAGGCGGCGCGTGCCGGCCCGGTTGGCGATGAGCTGCTCGCGCACCGCGGCCGGATCGGCGATCACGTCGGCGAACTCCTCCAGGTCGGCCTCGAGCGCGTCTTCGCGCAGTTCGGCCGTTTCGGTTTCCAGGGAGTCGAGTTGCCGCAGGCGCTCGGTCAGCTCGGCCAGGGCGGCGGCGATTTCCTCGTCGCCGGCCTCGGCCGGGAGCTCGAGCAGCCGCAGCAGTTCGTTGCGGTAGTTCATGGGGTTGGGGGGGATGGGGTTGGCGTCCGGCGCGGGCTGCTGGCGGTTGGTCAGCGGCACCAGGCCGGTCAGGTTGGGGTCGTTGGTTAGGGCCACGCGGTCGAGCCGCCCGGGGCGGAAGAGCGTCGCCTTGTCCTCGGTCCAGAAGACGCCCTCGGCGCCGTTCCAAACCGGCGAGACCAGGCGGTAACGCCCGCCGCGCACGGCGGCTTCGCCGGCGTCGCTCCAGCGCACCCGTGCCCACAGGCCGTCGGGCCGGGCGTCGAGCGCGCTGATCCAGCCGGCGGCTTCGCTTGGCTTGCTCCCGTCGTGGGAGAAGTGGTCGAAGTCCACCAGCAGGCCGGGGAAGTTCTCCGCCCCGGCTTCGGCCCGGAAGGCCGCCGCGATGGACTCCAGCGCCGCCGCGTCCAGCACCTGGACAACGCCGCTCGGGTGGTCAAAGCGCCCCAGCGGAGCGATGTGCACCCAGCCGTCGTCCGGCAAGTGGAAGCCGTGGGCCAAGCCCAGGCGGGTCGTCGGGATCGGGTTCGACGCGGTCGCGGGGTTCGGATTCTCCGTCGTCGTTGGGGTCAGGGTTTCCGTGGTGATCGGGATCGGTTTCTCTGTGGTCGTCATCGGGAAACCTCCGGGTTGGGATTGAGGTTCTGTTGACCGACCGACTCCGCATCGTCCTGGTGGGTCGGCGAGGCCGTGGCCGCAGAAGCGCACGCTTGTTGCGGGCCGCGCCGGGCATCCTGCCCGGCGCCTGCAGACGACTCGGGCGGGACGCCCGAGTCTGCCGCCGAGACGGCGGCGCTCCTGTCCACAGAGCCGCGCATCGACCGGACCGGTTCCACAGAGCTGCGCATCGGTCGGGTCGGCCCCACAGAAGCGTAGGTAACGCCTTCTGGCGGAGGGCGGAGCTCCTGCTCCGCCGCATTCACCGGTTCAGTTTGCAACGGCGCCACCGAGTGCCGCTCTCCGGACGGATGCGATTCCCGGCGATTACGCAGAACGACCGCTTCTTCCGCCGACGAGCGGCGGATCGGTTCGGTCTGGCGCGGGTCGGAAGGCGGCACCGCCTCAAAACGGCGACTCGCTCCCTCCGCGCGCACGGTGTAGCCGAGGCGCTCGGAGAGCTGCGCGGGCTCCACCCGGTAGCCGGCCCGGGCCAGGCGCTCGGCCTGCTCGGCCAGCTCGCCGGGGTGGGTGATCTCGCGGGAAACGAGCTCGAAGTAGGCGCGCACCGGCTCGCCCGGGAAGAGCGCGGCCAGCAACGGCGCGTCGAGCTGCGCCTGCAGCACCTCGCTGATGTGACCGGCTTCGGCCGCGGCGATCTCGTCGAACGCGCGCTGGTGGGCGCCGCCCGCGAGCGTGCCGCTGCCGCTTTCGGTCAGCAAGGTCAGCTTGCCCCCGGTGCCGGCCAGGACGATGCACTCGTCCTGGTAGCGCAGGTGGGCCAGGAACGGCGGCTCGCCGCGCAGGGCGGTCTCCACCGTGTGGACCTTGGTCCCGTTGGGCATGGTGCCGCGGGCGTTGCCGATCACGGCCTCGGCCTGGCGTTGGTAGTCGTCCTCGCGGTCGGCCGGCACGTTGGGCGGCAGCTCGAGGAACAGGGGCGGAATGCCGTAGGTTTCGACAAAGGCGTCCCAGTCCTTCTGCGAGAGCGTCTGGCGCAGGTGCGCGATCAGCGCCACCTCGTTGACGGGGCCGTCCACCTCGCGGATGACAAAGTCACCCGCGGGCAGCTCGGGGTCGGCTTCGCTGGCGCGGCCGGGGCGGGCCTCGGCGTTGTAGCGCCAGGGGCCGTCGAGCCCGTCGCGGAAGAGGTGCCACTGCGGCACCGGCTGGAGGGCGTCGATGCCGCCGTCCGCGCCGTAGTGCTTTTCCAGATGGGCGTAGCCGCGCAGGGCGGCCAGGGCCAGGTGGGCGATGGCCTCGCGCAGGTTGCCGATGCGGTCGTAGGCGGCGCGCAGGGCGTCGCGCTGGCGGACCGCGGCGGCGTCAGTCCCGGCGGTTTTGATCTCCCAGTCGAGCCCGGTGACGGCGGAAAGCCGGCGCTCCTTGACCGCCCGCAGGGTGGGATTGCGGCGCTCGATCGCGCGGTAAAGCCACTGCAGGTTGGCCAGTTCGCCCCGGTCTCCCGCCTCCAGCAGGGCCACGGCGCCGGTTAGCGTCAGGCCCCGCAGCGGGTTGAACTGCTCGCGCCACCGGTTGACCCGGCGGACGTGGAGCGGTTCGGGGATGGGTTCAGGCATAGGTTCTTGGGTTGGGGTTAAGAGGCACCCCGGCGGCGCGGGCGGAAGCGGGTCCCGCCGAGCCGGCCGGGTGCGGAAAGGGGTTCGGGAGGGCGCGCTCATCCGTCGGCCCTCCGGTCCTGGCGGCGGGCCAGGATGGTGGCGGTTTTGCCGCCGAGCGGGTGGAAGCCGCCGGGCGACGGCGCCAACGCCGCGGCCAGCGCGCTCTCGCTCGCGGCCAAGCGCTCGGCCAGCTTGGCGTAGGCCAGCGCCAGCAGCAGGTGGTTCTCGCATCGACCGACAAAGCGCAGGCTGCGGCCGTCGCGGCTCGGTTCGCGCCGGCTGCCAGTGAGCAAATGCTCGTCCAGCGTGGCCAGGATGGTGGCGTCAGGTTCCGACGGATATTCCTCGTCCTGCGCGTAATTCGACGGTGCCTTGAAATCAGGAGCGCGCGCGTCTCGCGTGCCGCGCCGGGCATCTTGTCCGGCGCTTCTAGCACCCGCGCCGATCTTGCCTCCCCCAGAAATCGAACGGGAATGCGTGGCGGAGCGGAAGCTCCGCCCTCCGCCGGTCGCCGAAACCTGGTCGCCGCCGTTGTCCCCAACGGCGAAAGGCGTGGTGCGCTCACGGGAGCTGGCACATTTGCACGGCAACAAGAGCGCCGGCTCGGTTCGGGCGGCGGCGCCGGGCGTGCGCACGTCGATGACGCCCTCTTCCGCCGTCAGCAGGTCGTTGACCACGCGCTGAATCGACTCGCCCCGGTTGGCCGCCAGCAGCGGGTAGACCAGACCGTCCTGCGTGCGGGCCAGCTTGTGCCGCAGGCCCGCACCCGCGCGCTGGGTGAACTCGACCGCCGCCGCGCGCAGCCCGCGCCACGAGGCGTGCGGCCCGTCCCAAACGAGCCCGCCGCGCCCGAACTCGATGAAGTCGTCGTCGCGGAGAAAGGCCGGGGCGCTGTCGGCGGCGAGGCCGCTCAGCGTCATCACCACATCCCGCGCCAGGTCACGGAGCGGACCCGCGTCCACCAGCAAGGTCTGCACGCCGAGCGCGGCCACCACCTCGACCGCGCGGGCGCGGGTGCGCTCGGCGCTGATCTCTTCCGCCCAAATGACCCTGGTCGGTCCGGCGCCGGGCGGCTGCTCGGTGACCACCAGCCAGCAGCGGTCGCCGGTGTCGAGCCCGGCAAAGCGCGCCGCCCCGGGCGGGGCGGGCGGGACCTCCGACAGGCGGGCGCGGTAGGCGTAGGGCGCGGTGCGGCGGGCACGTTCCAGGATGGCCGGCGTGAGCTGCTGGCGGACCGACTTGGGCAGGGCGAGCCGGTCGGTGCAGAAGGCGATCATCTTTTCGGGGTCGGCGACCGCCTCGCGGTAGGCGCGCACGATCTGGCCGAGCCCGATGGCCGGGATGATGAGCTGCGAGACGCGGAAGCTCCACCGGCGGGCGGCGATGCGCCCGGGCCGCCGCGGCTCGAAACGCACGCCCGCGCGGTCCAGCTCGGCGCCGCAGTCCGGGCAGGCGAGATAGTAACGGGGCGCGGCGCGCCGGGCATCCTGCCCGGAGCCTGCAGATGTCTCGGGCGAGACGCCCGAGACTGCCGCCGGGACGGCGGCGCTCCTGTCCACAGAGCCGCGCGTCTGCCGTGGGCTCGCACCGGCGGCTACCGGCACAGGGTGATGCCAAGCCAACGGAGGGCGGAGCTCCTGCTCCGCCGCGGGCCGTTTTCCCGTTTGTGGCGGCGGCGGAGGACCGCCGCCCTCCGTGCCAGGTCGGTCGTCAACGCCCGGGTCGGGCGTTTCCGCGTTTCCGCCGCTAAGGTCACCGGCGGCGACCGGGCCGCACGAGAGCTCAAAGCGCCCTTCCAGGGTCAGTTTGGGGTCGTCCGAACGCGGCGTTCCCGTCACCGCTAGGCGGCAGACGGAAGGCCAGTGCTCTTCGGGATTGATCCCGCCGCGACAAGTCGGGCAGCCCGAAGCGCGAAAAGCGCCACACGAATTCGGCCGCAGCAACCCAACGTGCTGGCTGCCGTGCTCGAACTCCCGGTTCTGCCCGGCGCCGTGGTAGCGCTGCGTGCCGATCACCAGGGAGAAGCGCAGGTCGCTGGCGGTCATGCGCCCGGCGAGGAACTTGGCGCGCGCCTCGGGCAGGTCGTCCTTCTCGTCCTGGATGACCGCGTCCATCGAGAACGAGGTGGGGATTTTGCCCAGCCCGCGCATCCAGGCCAGGGCGGTGCGGCGGCCGTCGGTGCACATCATGGCGCCCTTGCGGTGGACGGCGCGGCCGGTCGGGCTCAGCGTGCGGCCCACCTCGAGCAGGCGCGCCAGCCAGGGAATTTGGTCGAGCACGTCGGGGCGCAGCTTGCCGTCGACCACGCCGGCGACGAGGTCGTCGTCGGGCAGGTAGTAGCCCAGATTGCGGAAGCGAACCGCCACCAGGTAGGCCAGCAGGTTGAGCATCAGGACCGTCTTGCCGAACTGCGCGCCGCCGCAAATGGCCAGCGTGGCGTCGGGGATGGGCGGCGGCTGCGCGGCGGTGAACGTAGCGCCGCTGGGCTCAGTGGCGGCTACCAAACCTTGGATCTTCGTGTGGCCATCGGCTGAACTGAGTGCAGCGTCACGCTGCCCGCCGCTGGGCTGCTGCCGACCACAAGGTCCGGCGGCTACCGGGTCTCGGCCAAAGTCGCTTTGTGCGAAGTTGAGTGCAGCGTCCCCCTGCCCGCCGCTGGGCTGCTGCCGACCGCAAGGTCCGGCGGCTACCGGGCCAGGGTGATGCCAAGCCAACGGAGGGCGGAGCTCCTGCTCCGCCGCGAACCATTTTCCCGTTTGTGGCGGCGGCGGAGGACCGCCGCCCTCCGTGCCAGGCCGGTCGTCAAGGGCCGGGTCGGGCGTTTCCGCGTCTTCGCCGCTGGGGTCAGCGGCGGCTACCGGGCTCTCCGGCTTGGCACCGTCCTGATGGGTCGGCGAGGCCGTGGCAACCGGAGCGCACGCGTCTCGCGTGCTGCGCCGGGCATCCTGCCCGGCGCCTGCAGATGTCTCGGGCGAGACGCCCGAGACTGCCGCCGGGACGGCGGCGCTCCTGTCCAAAAAGCCGCGTATCTGCCCTGGGCTCGCACCGGCGGCTGACGAATCGCCCCCCTGCCCAGGCCGCCATTCCTCCTCTTGCGGTGCGGACGGATTCCCGTCCCCGGGGCGCCAGTCGACGGTGGCAGGGTCGGCGATTTCGGCGAGATCCGGGCCTTGGCTGACATGGTTTTCCTCTGGACGAGTTTCCGCGATACGGCCCTTTACCGTCCCTTCAGCGGCGGCGGCAGAGGACTGCCGCCCTCCGCCGGCTAGCGAAACGGACTCGTCGCCGCCCAGGATGCGGTCGATGACGTCGACGATTTCCTCGAGCGGTTCGCGGCCGGCAAAGGTGTACGGCGCGTAGCCGCTGCCCACCTTGACCCGCGCGTGTTCGCGCAGGAACTGGCGGAAGGAACCAATCGCCGGCAGCTCGACGGTCCGAGCCCGGCGCCGCGCGGCGCGCTTGGCGTCGACGCGGGCGAGGAGGGCCTGGGTCACCTTCGCCGGGGCGCTCATCCGGCCACCTCCGTTTCGGCGAGGGTGGAACCTTCCAGCACGGCGGCGCGCAGGGCGTCGTAGTGCCGGCGGGCATCGGCATGGGCGTCGGCGTCGAGGTGCTCGGCAAAGGCGTCGAGCGCGGCCTCCAGCCGGGCCTGGCGCTCGGCCTCGTACTTGGCCTGGGCCAGGGCGCTGGTCTTTTCCTTCAGGAAGAGTTCGAAGAACTGTTTGACCCGCGCGGCATCAAGCTCGTCCTGGATGAGAAGACGAAAGGTTTCCTGCTTCAGGCCCGAGATCAGTGCGTGGTCGAGGTTGTCGTAGGCGATGCCAAGCTCGTCGATGATGGCGTCGGCCTCGACGGCGGAGCAGGCGTACTTGCGCCGCCAACGCTCCTGGGCGGCCTGGCGGTAGAAGCGCTGCATGTTGACGCGCTTGTCCACCTCCACCTTTTTCTCGCGCAATTGCGCGACCACTTTCTTGACCGAAACGCCGTGGCGCAGCTGGAAGAGAATGAAGCTGAGGTGGGTATCGTTTAGCTCGCGGAGTGCGGCCAGATTGCGGATGTGGGTCACGCCCGCGTCATCGACCTCAAAGGCCAGCGAGCCGTCTTCCAGGCGCTGCTCGGCCGGGTCCGATGTTTCCGTGTTTTCCGCCGCCGGGACGTCGGCGGCTACCGGGCCGTCCGGCTGGGCATCGCCTGGGGTAAAACTGGGTGCAGCGTCACGCTGCCCGCCGCTAGGTGCGTTGTCGGCTACCGGGCCATCCGGCTTCGCACCGTCTTGGTGCTCCGGGGAGGCCGTGGCCACAGGAGCGCACGCTTGTTGCGGGCCGCGCCGGGGATCCTGCCCGGGGCCTTTAGATGCCTCGGGCGAGACGCCCGAGACTGCCGCCGGGACGGCGGCGCTCCTGTCCACAGAGGCGCGCGTCTGCCCTGCGCTTGCAGATGTCTCGGGCGGGTGGGTTTCGGGTGAGTGGGTGGTCATGGGCGGGGGTCTCCTTTTCGGGTTAGAGGTGGCGAGCCAGGTACTGGCCCTCGGCGGTCAGGCGCCATTCGGTCAGGGCGCTGATTTCGTCCACGCGGAAGTCCACGTAGGCCTTCTCGCGCAGGCTTTGCAGCACCTCGGCCAGCTCGCGGGTGCCCAGCTCGGGTTCGGTCAGGGCGAGCTGCAGCAGGAGCGTGTCGGCGTCGAGCCAGTACTCACCGCAGGGCTTGAGCGCGCGCAGCACCTTGGCCCGCAGCATGGCCTCGCGGCTGACGCCCTTGGGCGCGGCGGTGGCGTTGGCTTCGGGGGCGGTGGTGGTTGTGGAGGTAGGGTGGGATTCAGTCATGTTGGTTGTCTTGGGTGGGGTTGATGGTTGGTTTCGGGGGGAATCAGTCGCGGTGGAAGTGGGGGCGCCCGTTGATGGCGCCGGTCTTGTTAAGGAGGTCGACCACGTCGCCCGGCAGGCGCTGGAGCGTGGCGTTGACGTCGCGGGTCAGGGCGTCGACGCGCTGGTGGGCGCCGTCGATCTGCAGGCGTAGGTCCTTCATGCTCTGGGCGGTTTCCAGGCGCAGGCGGTTGATCTCGGTGCGCAGCTTTTCCAGCAGCTCCTCGAGCTCCTCCTCGATCGGCGGCACCCGCTTGAAGTGGGCAAACACCTTCAGCACCACGAGCGTCAGCGCGCCCACCGCGGCGGCCTTGACCATCCAGAGGGCGAGTTCGTCCGCGCGCAAATCGGCGAGGATTTCCGCCCCCTCGAGGTCGGCCACGGCCACGAGGACCGCCAGGCAGGGAAGGCAACCGGCCGCCATCGCGCTAGGCCCTCCAGCTCTGGTTTTCCTTGCCGTCGTCGACGAAGTCACCGATGCGGTTGACGGCGTCCTTGATCAGCGAGGAGACGAAGAAAATGATGACGCCGACCTCCGGCGCCACCATGGGGATGAGATGCAGGCTGGAGACGAATCCAGCGAGCTTTCCGATAAGTGAGAGAATTCTGAGTAATTCCATGCCCCTTTTTTCCCACGAAAAAAGGGGGTCCCGTTAGGCTTAGGTGTGCTAGGTGTGCTAGGTGCGTTCTTTTTTTTCAAAAACGCACTTTTTTTTGTGTCTTAGGCGGATCACACGGCCCAAAAGTCGCGCCATATATATTTAGGGCGTTTTCTTGAGGTCCTTCTTGGCTGCCGCCACGTGGGGAAACCTACCGCCCTTGAGGACAAGGGCGGCTACCGGCACAAGGCGAAGCCAAGCCAGCGGAGGGCGGAGCTCCCGCTCCGCCGCGTTTCCCCGTCCGGCTTCCAGCTGCGGCGGCGGAGGACCGCCGCCCTCCGTTTGTTGTCGTTTCCCCAAGGCCGATGCGTTCCGCCGCTGGGAAGCTGCCGTGCGCTAGCACCGGCTACCGGCACAGGGCAACGCCAAGCCGGGGTAGCCTCCGTTGTCCCCAACGGAGGTGTTCCTTGCATACCGGTGATGGCAAGGCGTACCGCCCTTGAGGACAAGGGCGGCTACCGGCACAAGGCCAGGCCAAGCCAGCGGAGGGCGACGAAGGGTCACGCCAAGCCGGCGGAGGGCGGAGCTCCTGCTCCGCCGCGTTTCCCCGTCCGGCTTCCGGCGGCGGCGGAGGACCGCTGCCCTCCGCTTGTTTTCGTTACCCGTAGGCCGATGGCGTTCCGCCGTGGGCCGCTTTCCCGACCCATTTACAACTTCGCCAAAGTCACCGGCGGGCCGGACACCCCCGGCCGGGCGACGTAGACGCCGCCGCCCTCGCAGGGCGATTCCAGCCGCCCGCCCAGGTCGCAGGCGGCGGTGATGTAGAGCTCGTCGCCGTTAGCCCCGCCAAAGCAGCAGGAACTCACGTGCCGGCTGCCCACCTCCACCGTCGCGAGCAGCTCGCCGCTGGTGCCGTGGTAGCAATGCACGGCGTGGCCGCCCCAGTGCGCCACCCACAGGTTGTCGTCGTGGTCGATGCACATGCCGTCGGGCGCGCCGCGCTCCTCGGGGATTTCCACCAGCGGGCGCCGGTTGGCCACGGTGCCGGCGGCGTGATCGTAGTCCAGCACGTCGACCCGGCGCGTGGGGCTGTCGATGTAAAACATGCGGTCGGCGGCGGCGTTCCAGGCCAGCCCGTTGGAAACCGAGACGCGCTCGAAAATGGGCGCGAGCGCGCCGCCGTCGAGCCGGTAGAAGGCGCCCGCCTCGCGCTTGCCGCCCATGCCCAGCGTGCCGCACCAGAAGCGCCCGGCCGGGTCCGTCTTACCGTCGTTAAAGCGGATGTACTCCGCCTGGTTCTCCAGGCTTGCCCGGGTCTCGAGCGCGCCACTGTCCCAGTCGAAGGCGTGGACGGCGGTGCGGCCGGCGCAAACCCAGCGCCCGTCGGCAGCGGGGACGGCCGCGCCCAGGGTCTCGCCGATGCCGCGCGTCTCCAGCCGCCCCCCGCCCGGCTCCAGGCGGTTCAGGGTCCCGCGAGTGATGTCCACCCACCAGAGCGCGCCCTCGTGCCAGACGGGGCCCTCGGTCAGTTCCGGTTGGCCGTTCCAAATCAATTCCGCTTTCATGCCGCCAACCTAGCCGAGGATCCGCCCCCGCCAAGCCTTGTGAAGCAAGCTTTCAAAAGACAGGGACGCAGAAGACCGATGCTCTGGCGCCGTACACCGGAAAGGCGTTGGCCTCTCTTCCTTCTTTGAGGTCACAAACTGTGACCTCAAAGACCGGCCTTGGCGAGCCAGGGCGAACCCGACATGATGCCCCCATGACGTGGTGGCGGCATCTGCGGCCCCGGGCCCGAGGCTGGGAACTCGGCTGGCTGGTGGCGCTGCAAGCGGTGGCGGTGGTGTATCCGGGCTTGCTGGTAATCTATGATCTCAACATGTTCCGAGAGTTATGGTTTTCGGTCATCATCACCGAGCCCACCGGCCTTTTTCCTCCTTTCTATTATACCTACCAAAGCAGCAATAATCCCTGGATCTACCTCAAGGATATCTTTTACTTCAATCAGCCAACCCTGGGAAACTACCTGCTGGCGGGTGCTTTTTGGGTTTTCTTCTGGTTCCTGACGGCCCTGCTCAGCCTGCCTCTGGTTTGGGCATGGCTAGACCGGGGCTGGCGTTCCATTGGCTGGGTGTTGCTGGGATTAGCCGGTTTCTACATTCTCTGTTTTAGCTTTTATCTTTGGGAGTCGTTTCCCGCTCGATACGAATTCATCTGGCAAGACCCGGCCACCTACTGGTTCCCCTACACGCAGTTTCCATTGGTCAACCTGGTCTGCCTGGGCTACTGCCTGGGCGCGGTGTGCTACGGCCATCTCGGGCGCATCCTCTTCGCGCCAAGTAAAAAGCCGCCGGCCGAAGTCAGCGCCGCCGAGGGGCGTTAAACATCACCTGACGCCATCCACCGGAATGAAGAATCAACTCGGGATTCCCCACCTGCGCGCGGACCGCTGGGAAACCGGCTGGCTGCTGCTGGGCCAGGCACTGATCCTGGCGGTGGCGTGGCCCTACCTCTTTTCCGAGAGCGTTTTCTACTCGTCGTTCACCAGCTTTAGGCTGACCTTGCACGTCCATGCGTTTCCCTTATCGCTGACCTTCCCGTACTACGAGCACCTCAACGCCCTGCCCTTCGGTGGCAGCTGGGGCGCTTACGTTGACCGGCTGGCAAGCCTGCCGGCGCGGGACGCCGGCCTGATCCTGACGTTCGATGCCGTCGCCACCGCCATCGTGGTGCTGGCCTTTACCCTCTGGGTCTGGCCGTGGGTGCCGCAGCCCTACCGCGCCTTCGGCTGGGACGCGATCGCCCTGGCCGGCGCCTACGTCTTTCTGGCCATGTGCGGCTTAGCCGATTTCGAGATCAACGAAATGATGCGCAACTCGGCCCGGAGCCCCGGCGAGGCCACCCTGGCCTACCTGCAGCGCTTCTACCTACCGGTGCAGCTGCTCTACCTCGCGCCGTACTTTGCCGCCCTCGGCCTCATCTACGGGCACCTCGGGCGCCTGTTGCTCGGCCCCGACAAAAAGCCGCCGGAGGGTTCGTCACCGGCAGCGAGTACGACCAAGCGCGTTTAGCGAGGGCGGCGGAGCAGAAGCTCCGCCCTCCGTTTCTCGTCGGCCATCCACGGCCATTCCGTTCCGCCGCTGGGAAGTTGCCGACCGCCAGGTCCGGCTACCGGAAAACGGCAGCGCCAAGGCAGGGTAGCCTCCATTGTCCCCAACGGAGGTGTGCGTGGCGTCAGTACAACGGAAACGCGTTCCGCCCTTGAGGACAAGGGCGGCTACCGGCATACATCAAAGCCAAGCAAATGGTAGGGCGGGCGATGTCGGCTGCTAGACCTCCCTTGCCCGCCTCGCCAAGCCAGACGGAGGGTCGAGCTTCCGCTCGACCACGCGACCCGTCCGGTTAGCGGCGGCGGAGCAGAAGCTCCGCCCTCCGGCTCGATCCCACCTTCATCCGTTTTGCCACATCCATGTTGCCCCACCCTTTTCCCTTCTGCCTTGTCCCTTCTACCCTGCGCCCTCTGCCTTCTCCTTCCGCTCATAGTTAATCCCGTAAATCTTGTTAATCCTGTCTAAAGAACATTCGGCGGCGGAGCAGGAGCTCCGCCCTCCGTCTCTTGTCGGTCATCCACGGCTATTCCGCGATGTCGCTGGGAAGCTGCCGACCGCCAGGTCCGGCTACCCCACGCGACGCCAATCCGCCCGCTGCTTTTTGCCAAAATCAAAAAAAGGCCACCGGTGACAATTTCGTGACGGAAGGCGGCGTGGCCTTGTCTGCCGGGGCCGGGCTTGCCAACTTCGGGACCGGACCATGACCGACCCCGCCTCTCCCTCCCCCGCCAACCAAGGCGCGCCCCGGGTGGCTGACGACACCCCTACGACCGACGGCACCCCCGCCCCCGGCCGCTCCGGCCTTCTGGATATCTTCCTTACCTTTTTGCGGCTAGGCTGCGTGTCCTTCGGCGGGCCGGTCGCCCACCTGGGCTACTTCCAGGAGGCGCTGGTGCGCCGCCGGCGCTGGATGAGCGAGGCCGCCTACGCCGAGCTGGTCGCCCTCTGCCAGTTCCTGCCCGGCCCGGCTAGCAGCCAGGTGGGCTACGCCATCGGCCTCATGCGCGGCGGCTGGCTGGGCGGCGTTCTGGCCTGGATCGGCTTTACCCTGCCCTCGGCCGCGATCATGATCGCCTTTGCCTACGGCGTGGGGGCCGACCCCGCCGCCAGCACCGCCGGGTGGATGCAGGGGCTTAAGATTGCCGCCGCCGCCGTGGTCGCGCACGCGGTGTGGTCGATGGCGCGCAAGCTCTGCCCCACCCTGGCGCACGTGGCCATCGCGCTGGTGGTGGCCGTCCCGCTGGCCGTGCAGCCGACCGCGCTCGGCCAGATCGTGGCTCTGCTGGCGGCCGCCCTGGCCGGCGTGGTGCTGTTTCGCGCCAGTGTCACAGGCCCCGCCAACGCCGACGCGCTCGAAGACGCCGAGCTGCATCTGCCCCTGGGCCGGACCTCCACCCGCGTGGCGCTGGCCGGCTTTTTTGTCCTGCTGCTGGGGTTGCCGCTGCTGGCTTGGGCGGCGGATGACCGCGCCCTCTCCATGTTCGCGGACTTCTACAAGGCGGGCGCGCTGGTCTTCGGCGGCGGGCACGTCGTGCTGCCCCTGCTCGAGGCCGCCATGGTCCCCGCCTACCTCAACCACAACGACTTCCTGGCCGGTTACGGCGCCGCGCAAGCCGTGCCCGGCCCGCTCTTCTCCTTTAGCGCGTACTGCGGCACCTACGGCCCGGCGCCGCTCAAC
The DNA here is from genome assembly GCA_038745425.1 of Verrucomicrobiota bacterium. Taxonomy (GTDB): domain Bacteria; phylum Verrucomicrobiota; class Verrucomicrobiia; order Methylacidiphilales; family UBA1321; genus CAWUJC01. The sequence goes on from JBCDLL010000004.1 coordinate 79,150, forward strand.
GGCTGGCTCGGCGGCCTGGTGATGCTGGCCGCGATCTACCTGCCGAGCTGGCTGCTGGTGGCCGGCGTGCTCCCGCTCTGGAACCGCATCCGCACCAACCGCCGCCTGCGCGCCGCCCTGGCCGGGGCCAACGCCGGCGTCGTCGGCCTGCTCGGCGCCGCCTTCTACAACCCGGTGCTCCTCTCCTCCGTGCACGACTGGGCGGGACTCGCCCTCGGGCTTGCCCTCTTCGCCGCGCTCCAGTTCCTTAAGGCGCCCTCCTGGGCCGTGGTCATCGCCGCCGCGCTGGCCGGCTGGGCGATTTGGGGGGCGTAGCCGTCCGCGCGTCGCTTTTTGAATCCGCAGATTTCGCCGATTTCCGCAGATTTCTATTTTGAAGTTTTGCCTCCGGCGCCTCCAACGCGCCAAGCCCAGGCGACGAGAACGAACAGATAAGCGGGTTACTCAATCCGCAGATTTCGCCGATTTTTTGTTTTTTGAAGCAACGCCAAGCCTCGGTAGCCTCCGTTGTCCGCAACGGAGGTGCGCCTTTTGTGACCGCAAGGGAGGTGCTTTCCGCCGCTGGGCGATGCCGACCGCTAGGTCCGGCTACCGGCACACATCAACGCCAAGAGGTGGTAGGGCGGGCGATGCCGACTGCTAGGCCTCCCTTGCCCGCCTCACGAAGCCGGACGGGAGCAAAAAAACACTAGAAGCTATCTCAAAATCTCCGCGTGCCCGCGCCAGTTGGATTTTGGCTGCTGGGCTCGGCGCGATGAGGGAGCTTATCAAAAGTGATAAGCGACCGAGGAGCAACACCGCCCAGCGGCCAAAAGACACTGGCCTCGAGGAGGTTGCGGTTCTTTTCTGTCGTGGCGTTGTCGTTCGTCAGTCACAGGTATACTTGATACCTGCTCCTTCCTCACTTCGAACCACGGCGGAAAACTCCTCGCAACGCGGGCCGCGTGGAGGTTTTGAGATAGCTTCTAGAAGCCGCCGTTGTCGTACCACCACTCCTTGTAGGCGTAGCTGTAAGTCAAGTGGTCGTCGTAGGTCTCCGACTCCCAGACACCGAGGGTAAAACCGGGCTCACGTTTCGATGGCCAATAGCTCCAACCCGGCGCGTCCACCGCGGGCGGCGGGATGGCCGGCAAATACCGCGGCACCAGCGCATCGAGCTTGCCGGGAAACGTCCCGTGATCCGAACGATAAGATTCCAAGGCGGCCACCAACACCGTGCCCCGCTGCCGGGTTTGTTCAATATCGGTCTCGGACCAATCCCATCCGCCCCCGGTTGTGAATTTGGCGAAAAGAACAGAGAGCACAAAAAACGTTGCCAAGAAAAGGATGACAAAACCGACCGCACCAAACGCGCAGCCGCCAGCGGTCAGGGCACCGTGAACCCGCGATTTCTCTCCACCGGACTTTCCCATCCTAGTCAGCTTAGGCGTTGGCCGACATTGGGACCATCAACAAAAAGCCAACGGAGGGTCGAGCTTACCCTCGACCACGCTTCCCGTCCGGTTGGCAGCGGCGGAGCAGGAGCTCCGCCCTCCGTCTCTTGTCGATCATGAACGGCCTTTCTGTGGCGCCCTCCGTTTCTCGTGGGTCAACCGCGGCCTTTCCGTTCCGCCGCTGGGCGATGCCGACCGCTAGGTCCGGCGGCTACCGGGCTAAGGGAAAACGGGGCGTTGGGAAAGGGCCCCGACCGAGCACATGGCAACGCCAAGCCAGGGTAGCCTCCGTTGTCCCCAACGGAGGTGCTCGTTGCGTTTCCGTCATGGCAATGCGTTCCGCCCTTGAGGACAAGGGCGGCTACCCGCACACATCAACGCCAAGCCGACGGAGGGTCGAGCTTCCGCTCGACCACGCGACCCGTCCGGTTAGCGGCGGCGGAGCAGGAGCTCCGCCCTCCGTCTCTCGTCGGCCATCAACATTCTTTCCGTTCCGCCGCTGGGCGATGCCGACCGCTAGGTCCGGCGGCTACCGGGCTAAGGAAAAACGGGGCGTTGAGAAAGGGCCCCGACCGGCACCAGGTCAACTCCAAGCCAGGGTAGCCTCCGTTGTCCCGAACCGAGGTGCGCGTGGCGTTATCGCAACGGCGAAGCGTTCCGCCCTTGAGGACAAGGGCGGCTACCGGCACAAGACCCAACCACGCCGCGCGCCAAGCGACCTTTAGCCACATTAGCGTCAACTGAAACCTTCTTGCCTCCGTGCCTCTGTGCCTTTGTGCCTTGCGATACCCGTCCAACTTGGCGATGCGGGCAAGGGAGACTTAGCAGTCGGCACCTCCGCCCTTCCACGCTTCGCGCCTTCCCGATCCTCAAGAGATTCCATCCATCGGAGTCCAAATCCTTCTTGCCTCTGTGCCTCTGTGCCTCTGTGCCTCTGTGCCTCTGTGCCTCTGTGCCTTTGTGCCTTTGTGCCTTTGTGCCTTGGTGCCTTGGTGAGAAACCCAATCCCGTAAATCTTGCAAATCCTGTCCAAAAACAATCGGCGAAATCTGTGGATTCAAATCCGCTCCCCCAGGTGCCGTCACCCGTGCACCGGTGGCTCCGGATCGAGAAACTCTAAAACAATAATCCGCGAAAATCGGCGTCATCTGCGGATTGAAAAAGTGACGGGAGGACGGCTACGCCCCCTCCCAGATCGCCTTGATCGTTTCCTCGGTGTTAAAGCCGGTGGGCGAGGCGGCGGAGCGGGTGTTGGCGAAGTAGCGGTCCTTGCCCTCGATCGGCGCCGCCAGATTGCGCTGTCCGGGCATCTGCAGGTGGCAGTTGGGGTCGAGCTCGGGGATGCGCTTCCAGGCGTAGCGCACAAAGTCATTGCGCTCGGCTTCGGGCAGCGCGGCCAGCCAGTTGATCTCGTCGTAGCCCCAGACGTAGTGCATCTCCTCGAAGTACTCGCCCGGGCGGCCGCTGGGGCCCCAGTTGTCGAACTCGATCAGCATGGGCAGGTGCTCGCAAGCCCAGCCCGAGGGCGCCGTGCCGCCCAGGCTGCGCCCGTAGACCGCCTGGCGGTGGCCGGCCACGAGGTCGCAGTGCTGGGGCTGGTCCTTGAGCTGGCGCGGGTACATCGGGTAGGAGTGGAAGTCGAAGAGCAGGCGCCCGTCGGCCAGCGCGACGCCGGGGGTGTGCGCGTCGATGATCACCGCGCCGCGGCGGGCGTGCGCCCGGGCGTAGCTGCGGATGCGCTCCAGCAGCGACCACCAGTGCGCGTAGTCGAGATCGTTGTGGTCCATCAGATGAATCTGCCCCAGGTGCAGCCCCTCGACCCCGAGATCGAGGTAGCGGCGCGCGCGGTAGTAGAACCACATCTGCGTCTCGAGCTTGGACATGTCCGGCACTGCGCCGGTCACCCCGTGCCAGAAGCGCCACTTGTCGCGCAGGAAGTTGTTGCCCGGGTGGGGGCACCAGCTCTCCTCCAGCTGGCGGGCGCAGTTCTCGTCGTAGAGCATGGCGTCGAAGTTGAAGTTGCGCGCCTCCACCGGCTGGCCGAATTCCTCAAAGACCCAGGCCGGGACCGCGATGCCGCCGACCGCGTTGGGGTAGACCGCCTCGAAGATGCAGCACTGGAAGACGGCCTCCGGGTCCACCCGGTGGTGGGCCTCGACGATCTCGGCGCAGGCCTGGAAGTGCTCCTCGTTGCGCTCGGCCGGGTACTGGCTCCAGAGGTAGCCCAACCGCCCGATGAACTTGGGCTTAATGTTGGCCAGCATCCGCAGGTCGTCCTCCCTTTGCGGCGAGGCGCACAAATCGCCCATCGTGATCGAGCGGTCCAGGTAGTTCTCCAGCACCTCGCGCGAGATGCCGCCTTCAAAATGATAATCGGGGGACGGGGACATCTCCCCAGCATCCCGCCCGGAGCCGCCGTGGCAAGAGTGAAGAGGGCTCAGGGTAGCCTCCGTTGTCCCCAACGGAGGTGGGCGTCTTGTCACCGCAGTAGAGGCGCGTTCCGCCCTTAAGGACAAGGGCGGCTACCGCGCTAAGGGAAAACGAGTCGTTGGGAAAGGGCCGCTACCGGCACAAGGCAACGCCAAAAGCTGGTAGGGCGGGCGATGCCGGCTGCTAAGTCTCCCTTGCCCGCCTCAGTAAGCCGGACGGGAATCGATTTCCGCCGCTAGGGTCAGCGGCGGCTACCGGGACAGGGCAACGCCAAGCCAGCGGAGGGCGGAGCTCCTGCTCCGCCGCGTTCCCTCGTACCGTGTTCGTCGGCGGAGCAGGAGCTCCGCCCTCCGTTTGTTGTCGTCCATTCACAGCCGTTCCGCTCCGCCCTCCGTTGCGATCCCAACCCAATCCGTTTTGCCTCACCCTTACCCCTTATCCCTTCTGCCTTGTCCCTTATCCCTTCTGCCCTCTGCCTTCAGCCTTGTGCGCTTTGCGTTCCTGCCGCTACCATCACGGGCTGATGGCAGGCAAAGGCGAGACCCCGATGATGCAGCAGTACCAGCGCATCAAGCGGGAGGTGCCGGCCGACGCCATCCTCCTCTTCCGCCTGGGCGACTTCTACGAGATGTTCTTTGACGACGCGGCGGAGGCGGCCGGCATCCTGGACGTCGCGCTGACCAAGCGCCAGGGCATGCCCATGTGCGGCGTGCCCTACCACGCGGCCGAGGGCTACATCGCCAAGCTCATCGCGGCCGGCAAGCGCGTGGCCGTCTGCGACCAGACCGAGACGCCCAAGCCGGGGCAGATCGTGCGCCGCGAGGTCACCCAAATCATCAGCCCCGGCTCGGTGCTGGACAGCCGCCTGCTCGACGCCAAGGCCAACAACTTCCTGGCCGCGCTCTGGCAGCACCACGATGACTGGGGCCTGGCCGTGCTCGACCTCTCCACCGGCGAGTTCCGCGCGGGCGAGCTGGCCGGGCCCGCCGCTGTCGCCGACGCCCTGGGCCGCGCCACCCCCAGCGAGATCATCGTGCCCGCCGAGGCCAAGCCCGAGCTGCCCGAACGCGCGGGCGCGGCCAACGCGCTGGTCGTGCCCTACGACGACTGGACCTTCTCGCCCGACGCCGCCCGGCTCGCCCTGCTGGACCACTTTCAAACCCAGTCCCTGGACGGCTACGGGATGGAGAACCGCCCCGCCGCCACCGGCGCGGCCGGCGCCCTCCTGCACTACCTCTCCCGCGAACTCAAGCGCGACCTGGCCCACGTGCGGACGCTGGCCGGCTTCCGGCGCGACGACGTGCTGGTGCTCGACGCCACCACCCGCGCCAACCTGGACGTGGTGGCGAGCGAACGCGGCGGCCGCGAGGCCACCCTGCTCCACGCCATCGACCGCACCGCCACCGCCGGCGGCGCCCGCCGCCTGCGGGCCGAACTCCTCCAGCCACCCCGGGAACTGGAGACCATCCACGCGCGGCAGGAGGCGGTCGCCTTTTGGCACGAGCACGAGCGCGAACGCGACGCCCTCCGCGAGCACCTGCGCGGCATCCGCGACCTGGAGCGCCTCATCGCCCGGCTCAGCCAGGGCGGCGGCAACGCCCGCGACCTGGCCGCGCTGGCCGACAGCCTGGAGCGCCTGCCCGCGATCAAGGAGGCGCTGCAGCCCCGCCCGCAGGACAACGGCTGGGACGGCCGCCCGCAGCCGCCTGCCCTCCTGCGCGAGCTGGCCGGCGCCGTCCAACCCCTGCCCGAACTGCTGGCCGAGCTGCGCCGCGCGCTGGTGGAGGAACCGCCCGTCGCGCTCAAGGACGGCGGCATGTTCCGGGCCGGCTTCCGCGCCGATCTGGACGAACTGCTCGACGCCAGCCAGCGGGGCAAGGAATGGCTGGCCCAGCTCCAGTTGCGCGAGCAGCAGCGCACCGGCATCAAGAGCCTGAAGGTGCGCTTCAACCAGGTCTTCGGCTACTTCATCGAGATCAGCAAAAGCAACCTGGACGCCGTGCCGGAGGACTACACCCGCAAGCAAACCATGGCCAACGCCGAGCGCTTCATCACGCCCGAGCTGAAGGAAATGGAGGGCAAAATCCTGGGCGCGGAAGAGCGCGCCCAGCAGCTCGAGTACGAATTTTTTCTGGAACTGCGCGCGCAGGCGGTAGCGGAGATCGACGCCGTCCAGGCCACCGCGCGGGCACTGAGCCTGCTCGACGTGCTCGCCGGCTGGGCCCTGCTGGCCCAGGAGCGCGACTACGCCCGGCCAACCGTGGACGACAGCGGCGTGCTCGAAATCACCGACGGGCGCCACCCCGTGCTTGAGCAGCTCCACGACCAGGAACGCTTCGTGCCCAACGACGCCCGGCTCCACCCCGAGGACCAGCGCCTCGTTATCCTCACCGGCCCCAACATGGCGGGCAAAAGCACCTACATCCGGCAGGTGGCGCTGATCGCGCTGCTGGCGCACTGCGGCTGCTTCGTCCCGGCGCGGTCGGCGCGGGTCGGGCGGCTGGACCGCATCTTTACCCGCGTCGGCGCCAGCGACGACCTCAGCCGCGGCCAGAGCACCTTCATGGTGGAGATGAACGAGACCGCCAACATCCTCAACCACGCCACCGCGCGCAGCCTGGTCATCCTGGACGAAATCGGCCGCGGCACGAGCACCTTCGACGGCCTGAGCATCGCCTGGAGCGTGGCCGAACACCTGCACACGGAAATCCGCGCCAAGGCGCTCTTTGCCACCCATTACCACGAGCTGACCGAGCTGGCCGTGAGCCTGCCGGGAGTCAAAAACTACAACGTGGCCGTGCGCGAGTGGGGCGAGAAGGTGGTCTTTCTGCGCAAGATCGTGGAAGGCGGCGCCGACAAGAGCTACGGCATCCAGGTCGCGCGGCTGGCCGGGCTGCCGCCCAGCGTGCTCGACCGCGCCAAGGAAATCCTGCGCCAATTGGAGGAAGGCGAGCTCGACGAAACCGGCAAGCCCAAGCTGGCCAAGCGCCCCCCAGAGGGGGCCGCCGCGACGCCGTCCCCTGCGCCCGAGCGCCGTCCCAAACGCAAGCTCGAACGCTCCGCGGCCGGGTCAACATCGGCCCCCGTTGCCGCCGACCACGCCAAAGCAGCGGAAAGGCGGGTCGCGACGCCGGGGGCCTCCCGTGCGGCTGCCGAGCCCGCCGGTCCGGACGAATTTTCTGCGGAAAGAGCCGAGCAAAAGGGAAAGCGAACGCCCACGGTCCCGTCTGCGGGCTCGGCGGTCGCCGGGGGCGCACACGTCATCAATGCCGAGACCGCCCAGGGCAAGGCCACCGAAGATTCCACGAAGGGCGACTCCGTCGGGAGCACCGAGGGCGCGTCCACCGTCGATTCCGCCAAGGACGGCGCGACCGCCCAGGGCGATGCCACCACCGGCGCCGATTCCACGAAGGGCGACGCGGCCGCCAATTCGGCCCGGAAAAAGCCCGCTCGCCCCAAACGCCCGGCCAAGTTCGTCGCCGAGGAAATGGACCTCTTCAGCTCCCTGGAAAAGTAAGGGCGACCGGGACAGGGCCAAGCCAAGCCGAGGTAGCCGTCGATGTCCCCATCGACGGTGCGCCTGGCGTCATCGCAACGGCAGCGCATCCCGCCCTTGGGGACAAGGGCGGCTACCCACACAAGGCCATGCCAAGCCGGATGGGAATCTATTTCGACCGCTAGGGTCAACGGCGGCTACCGGCACAGGGCCAAGCCAAGCCAGCGGAGAGCGGAGCTCCTGCTCCGCCGCGCTCCTTCGTCCCGTGTCCAGCGGCGGAGCAGGAGCTCCGCCCTCCGTCTCTCGTCGTCCGTTCACGGCCGGGACGTCCCGCCGCTGGGAGATGCCGACTGCTAGGTCCGGCATCGACCGGGACAGGGCCAAGCCAAGCCGAGGTAGCCGTCGATGTCCCCATCGACGGTGCGCCTGGCGTCATCGCAACGGCAGCGCATCCCGCCCTTGGGGACAAGGGCGGCTACCCACACAAGGCCATGCCAAGCC
>JBCDLL010000005.1:0-78973 GCA_038745425.1 Verrucomicrobiota bacterium
GGCGCTTGAAGTGGAAGGAGACGACCTTCTTGGCCTTGACCTCCTCCAACAGCTCCAGTTTGACCGCGGCGCCGTCCACCAGGGGCTTGCCCACGGTGACCTGATCGCCATTGCCCACCAAGAGCACGTCGGAGATGGTCGCCTCCGTGGCGCCTTCGTCGAGGTCGGAGAGCAGCTCAAGGTCGAGGACATCGCCCTCGCTTACCTTGTATTGCTTTCCGCCGGATTTAATGACTGCGTACATGTTCGATGAATTTCGGTTGAGGTGAAAAGAGCCCCTAACGATGCCGGAAATTCCAAGCTTGGCAATGCCAAATTTGCGGATTTTGGCCTCGGTCCCGGCCTAAAACTCCCAGCCAAAAAGGACCAGGCCACCGTAGGGGAAAATCTGCTGATGGTCTCCGGAAACGGTGCTGAATCCACGCTGCTCGAAGGTGGCGGTAAGGTTATTCTCGCCGTAGCCGAGGCTGGGCGGGGCGGTCGGGCTGACCGCGACCAGGCCTTTCTCGCCAATCATGACGAACACGCCAAAGGGCTTGAGCGGCGCAATGGGCGGAACCGATTTGCGCGGGTCCGGTTTCTCGCCTGTCACGTCGGCCTCGGAAGGCAGCGGCTGGCCGTCGGGCCCGCGTTCGCGGAAGCTCTCTTCCACCACGTCGAGCGGGAAGGTCGGCCGGCCCTCGTAAACGTACTGCGCGGCCGCGTCGGCGACCATCAGGCCGCCGGCGGCGAGAAGCGCGAAGGACATTTTGCGGAGGGCTTTCATGCTGGGAGGAAGATAGAACGGCCCCGGGGATGCGTCAAGCTCGTGCGCGAAGACACACCGATCTAAGGTGTTTGGCCCGTGTTTTTTGCTTTGGCTTTTTCCACTCTTTTATTGGAATAAGCGCCGTCCGAGCCCAGAGCCTGCTCGTAGCCTCCGTTGGCCAGCCAATTGAGCGCCGCCGCATCCTGCTGCAAATAGGCCTTCCAAAAAGCGGTCGACCCGGCGCGGATCAATTCATGAAAGCGCTGGTCGCTCTCCGGGCCCGGGCGGCCCAGCAATTGCCCCCAGCGGAAGCCGGAAAAGACCATGTGGTCGCCGCCCTCTAGCACCAGCAGATGCGTTTCCGGATGAGACGTGCGCCGGTAGGGCACCAGCCTGTCTTGCGCTTTGACCGAAGGCGTCACCGGGCTCGTGTCTTTGGTCCCGGTCATGTGGAAGACGGGGATGCGGATGTCCGCGTAAACGCCCTCGAAGTCCTGGTCCCGGCGCGGCTTGTTTGGGCTCATGGCAATGGCGGCGCGGGCGCGGGGATCCCCGAAGGAAAAGCGGCCGGCAGGAGTGGCAAAGTTCTGCCCCGCCACCGCCATGGTGGTGAAGGCGCCGAAGGAATGCCCCGCCACGGCCAGGTTCCCGGCGTCGGCCACCCGGGCCAGCGGATGGCTTCCGCTCCGCACCCGCTCCTCCACCTGCGTCATGGCAAAGCTGACGTCGTCCGGCCGGTCGAGGATCACGTTAATGTCGGTAATGGCGGCCTTGAGGGCGGCGAAGCGCTCCGCCTTCGGCTTGTCCTTCCAGACCGCCATGTCGCTCCCGTGATGCTGCAGGTGCAGGCTGACGAAGCCGTGGCTGGCCCAGTGCCGCCCCAAGTACTCGTAGTTGTCGCGCGACCCACCCAACCCGTGGGAGAAAACGATCACCGGTGCGTCTTTGACCCCCACCGGATAATAGGCTTTGACCGGCACTTCGCGCTCGCGACCGGCATCGGTCCAGATTTCGCGGAAGGTCTCCACCCGGTACGGTCCGGTCTCGCCGTAGCCACCGCCCGCTTTCGCCGTGCCCGGCAACAGGCAGAACAACAAGAAGAAGAGGACTCTGGCGGAATTCTTCACGCCCGATTATGACGTCACGGGAAGGCGAAGAGTTCCAAAAAAAGGAGAGGAAATGCCCCCTCGTCAGGCCGCCCGCGTCTCGACGTCGCGATCGGGAGACTCGTCGTTGCCGTCAACGCTGAACTCGTCTTCGGCCGCCACCATGCCGTCGAGCACCCGGCGGAATTCGGCCAGGCCCGTGCTCGGAATGATGATGGTATCGCGCCGACCGTTCACGTCTTCGGTGATGCGAAGGAAGCGGCCGCGGGGATTCTCCTTAAGGTCAAACATGAAGCGTTTTCGCTCGATGCTGATCTCGTCGGACTTGAGCACATCCTCATGCCGCCCTGGTTCGTTTTGAATCATGCTGGAAGGTAACCCTGGCGAGGGGGTTGTCAAATGGGCCCGGAGGGTCCAGCTTCGGGACCGTGAAAACCCAACGACTCGGCACCAGCGACCTGGAAGTCTCCCGGCTGGCCTACGGGTGCATGCGCATCGCCCGCACCTGGCGGCGGGCCGACCTGACCCCGGAAAAGATCGACACTGGCATCGCCATTCTCGAGGCCGCCGTCGACGCCGGCTACACCCTCTTCGACCACGCGGACATCTACGGCGACACCACCTGCGAGACCATCTACGGCCACGCCCTGGACCGGCACCCGGACTGGCGCGACCGGCTCGTCGTCACCACCAAGTGCGGCATCCGCTTCCCCAACCAGCCCAACCCGGGCGATCCCGGCCGCTACGACTTCAGCCCCGCGCACATCCGGGAGTCGGTGGAGGCCAGCCTGGCGCGGCTCAAGCTGGACACGCTCGACCTGCTCCAGCTCCACCGGCCGGACTATCTGGCCGACTACCGCGCCGTCGCCCGCACGCTGATTGAGCTGCGCGAGGCCGGCCAGGTGCGCTACTTCGGCGTCAGCAACTTCCGCCCGCAGTTGGTCGAGAATCTCCAGCGCCTGCTGCCCGACGACCACCTTATCGTCAACCAGATCGAGATCAGCCTGCAGCGGCCGGACTGCCTCTGGGACGGCTGCCTGGACGAGTGCCAGGCCAACCAGCGCACGCCGCTGGCCTGGGGTCCGCTGGCGGCGGGGCAGCTTGGCACCGGCTACGTGCCCAACGGCCGCGACCCGGACTACGCCAAGACGGCTCTGCGGCTGCGGGTGCTGGACGAAGTCGCCGCCGAGGTGGGCGCCGAACGCGGCGAGGTCGCGCTGGCCTGGCTGCTGCGCCACCCCGCCGGCATCATCCCCATCGTGGGCAGCGCCAACCCGGAGCGCATCCGCCAGGCCGTCCGCGCCGACGAAATCGAGCTCAGCCACACCCAATGGTACCGCCTGATGGAAGGCGCCCTTGGCCACCGCGTGCCGTAGTGCGGCACGCCGCTGCGCTCAACGCGCCCCCATTCCGCAGCCCGGTAGCCGCCGCTGCCTTTTCGTTGCACCCGAGGGAATCGCTAGTCGCGAATCCCGGTAGCCGCCGACGTCCCGGCGGCGGAATCCGCGGGCCGTCCGGCTAGGCGAGGCGGGCAAGGGACTGCCCGCCCTACCTTCGCTTGGCATCGCCTTTTTCCGGTAGCCGCCGGACCTGGCGGTCGGCAGTTCCCAGCGGCGGATGACGATTCCTGTCCGGTTGGCGCGGCGGAGCAGAATGCCGACTGCCAAGTCCTCCACCCTCCGTCGGCTTGGCGTTGCACTCGAGGGAACCGCTCGTCGCGAAGCGTGGTAGCCGTCGATGTCCCCATCGACGGAACACGCGGAAGCAAACGGTGGCGATAGGCCGGAACTTTCCTTAGGCTTAATTTCATGGAAAAAGTCCCCTTCTCCCAAAAAAGCAGCGTGGAGGAAATCCGCGCCCGGTTCGACGCCGACGTCGAGCGCTTCAGCCAGCTTGAGACCGGGCAGAGCGCGACGATCGACGCGCCGCTGGCGATGGAACTCATCACCCAGGCCGCCGCGGGGGTGGCCGCCAGTGGACGCCCGATCCGCCGCGTGCTGGATGTCGGCTGCGGCGCGGGCAACAATACGCTCAAGCTCTGGGAGGCCGCGCCCGGCTTTGCCGTCGACTTGCTGGACCTCAGCGCCCCCATGCTGGCCCGCGCCGAGGAGCGCCTGCACGCCGCCGGGGTGGCCGAGGTCCGCAGCTTCCAAGCCGACCTGCGCGACGCCCCCCTGGACCCGGAAAGCTACGATGTGGTCATTGCCGCCGCCGTGCTCCACCACCTGCGCGACGACGCCGACTGGCGCGCCGCCTTCGAAAAGATTTACGCCGCGACGGCGCCGGGCGGGAGCGTCTGGATCACCGATCTGGTCAGCCACGAGCTACCCGCCGTCCAGGACCTGCTCTGGCGGCGCTACGGGGAATATCTGGCCGACCTCGGCGGCGAGGCCTACCGCGACCAGGTCTTTGCCTACATCGCGGCGGAGGACTCGCCGCGCTCGGCCCCGTTCCATCTCGACCTCCTGCGCGAGGTCGGCTTCGCCTCGGCGGAAATCCTGCACAAGAACGGGCCCTTCGCCGCCTTCGGCGCGGTTAAAGCCGGCTAACCACAGCACGGCCAACTCCAGACACAATCGCCGTCTGCATTCTCTTCCCGCGGCCCGGTAGCCGCCGGACCTAGCAGTCGGCAGTTCCCAGCGGCGGAAGACGATTCCTGTCCGATCAGCGAGGCGGGCAAGGGACTGCCCGCCCTACCTTCGCTTGGCATCATCCGGGCCCGGTAGCCGCCGGACCTAGCAGTCGGCAGTTCCCAGCGGCGGAAGACGATTCCTGTCCGGTTGGCGCGGCAGAGCGGAATGCCGACTGCCAAGTCGTCCGCCCTCCGTTGGCTTGGCATTGCCCTGTGTGGGTAGCCGCCCTTGTCCCCAAGGGCGGGATGCGCTGCCGTTGCGCCGCCACGCGCACCGTCGATGGGGACATCGACGGCTACCTCGGCTTGGCATGCCCCGACCCGGTAGCCGCCGGGGCGACAAAACCACGTGACGGCTTGCGCAAAGCCTGTCTAAGCTGGACGACTATGCCAGCCGAAGCCAAGACTAAGGAGGGACGCCGCGTCAGTCAATTTTCCGTCTTTATGGCCAACAAGTGTGGCCGCCTGCTCGAGATCGTGCGCCTCTTTGGCGAGGCCGGCACCCACATCGTCGCCCTCACGATCGTGGACACCACCGACAGCGCGATTGCCCGGCTGGTGGTGACCGACCCCGACGCCGCCCGCGACGTGCTCGAGGAGCACGGCATCGAATACACCGAATGCACGCTGGTGGTGGTAGAGGTCTCCAGCGCGGCGGAGGACCTGCACAAAATCCTGCGCAGCCTGCTCATGGCCGAGATCAACATCTTCTTTACCTACGCCTTTTTCATCCAGCCGCGGGGCAAGTCCGCCATCGCCCTGCACGTCGACGACCACGACATTGCCAGCAACGTGCTGAACCAGGCCGGGCTCACCCTGCTGACGCAGAACGACATCAGCCGGTAGGCGTGCGGCGTCGGGCCTTTGCCGGTGACAATTCGCGCTCGCCCCGCTCCCGCTGCCGGGTACAGTGGGCAGCGGTATGGGCCGTAAACTGCGTTACCTTCAAAGTCTGCTCCTGGGATCGATCCTGATCGCGGGCTTCTCCGCCGCCCTGCTGATTTACGACTGGCCCAACCGCGTGCGGGCCGAGCCACCCCCCACTGCGCCGGGTGACGCCGCCGACGGCGACGCGGTTTTCAGCGGCCGGCCCACGGCGGAGGCGGGGCGGCAGTACCGGATTGGCGTGTGCTACTACGCGCCGGAAAAAGGCGCCGAGGCCGCCCTGGCCGGCTTGCTCGACGGGCTGCGCGACTTTGGCTACGTCGAGGGCGAGAACCTGACCATCGACCGCCGCAACGCCAGCGGCGAGGTGGCCAACATCGGGCCCGCCCTGGAGGCGCTCGACGCCGGCGAGGGCCAGGCCATCGTTACGCTGACCACGCCCGTGCTGGTCGGCGCGCTCGAGGCCGTCTCGAACAAGCCGGTCGTCTTCACCCACGTGGTGGATCCCATCGCCGCCGGCGCGGGCACGGACTGGGACCAGCCCCGCCCGAACGTGACCGGCATCGGCTCCTTCCCGCCGCTCGAGGCGACCATGGATTTCTTTTCCCAGACCTTCCCCGGCGCGCAGAAGCTCGCCACCATCTACAACACGGGCGAGACCAACTCGAGCGAGGTCGTAGCCCGGCTGCGGCGGCTCTGCGCCGCCCGCGGGGTGGAGCTGACCGAGCGCACCGTGGCCAACACCCAGGACATCGCCACCGCCGCCGAAGCGCTTGTCGCGGCCGGGCCCACCGCCATCTACGTGCCGGGCGACAACACCATCTGGCAGGGGCTCGACACCCTGCTCGAAACCGCCGCCCAGGGCAAGGTGCCCGTGATCCTGGATGCCCCGGCCGAGGCCGGCCGCCCCGGCGTGCTCGCGGGCATCGGCGTGGGCCACTACTTTGCGGGCAAGGAAACCGCCGGGCCGCTGGCCGAGGTGCTCCGCGGCCGCCCGACGAGAGCAATCCCCATGCGCAACTACGCGCTCGAGCGGGTGGTGCTGAACTTCGACACCGCCGAGCGGCTCGGCATCGACTTCCCCGGCCCAGTCATGATTTTGCACGACCCGGAAAGCATCCCCTCCGGCAGCCTGGCCGCCCAGCGCTCCCCCTTCCAACCCCCGCCGGAGACCCCGGCCCCGTAAGCGATGGACATCACCCAACAACAGGACGGCGACGTGCTCTGCCTGAAGCTGGTCGGCCGGCTTGACGCCACCTGGTCGCGCCACGTGCACACGGCCATCGCCGACTGCATCCGCGACGGCGCCCACCGCATCGAGCTCGACATGGAGGGCGTCAGCTACGTGAGCAGCGCGGGCATCGGCGTGCTGCTGGCCGCCTACAAGGAGCTGATGGCGATCCAGGGCTCCTTTGCCGTGCCCCGTTACTCGGAGGCGGTCAAGCAGGTCATCGACCTGGCGGGGCTGGGCAGCGTGCTGAGCGGCCAGACCCTGCCCCGCAGCACCAGCGAGGCCGCCGGCGGACCGGAGCAGGCCAAGGTCGAGCACCGCGAGAGCGAGCTGGCCCACTACGACATCTACCACCTGCGCGAATCCACCCTGCAAATCGAGCTGGCCGGGCAGCCGGTGCACCTGCGCCACGGCGCCTTCACCTCGGCGGAGTGCTCCCGGCACAAGTTTGCCGACGGCGTCACCGGCCTGGGCGTGGGCGCCTTTGGCGGCGGCTACGAGGACTGCCGCCACCGCTTCGGGGAATTCCTGGCCGTGGCCGGAGCCGCCGCCACCCTGCCCTCGGACGAAACCTCTACGCCCGACTACGTGATGAGCGAGGGCAAACTGGTGCCGGAGCTTAACCTGCTTTACGGCATGCTCGCGCGGGGCAAGTTTTCCAAGCAGTTCCGCTTCGACCCCGCGCGGCCGGACCACCGTGTGCCGCTGACCGAACTGGCCCGGCTCTCGCTGGATCTGTGCGGCAGCGACCTCTGCGTGCTGGTGATCGTAGCGGAGACGGCCAGCCTGGTTGGCACCGCGCTGCAGCGCTCGCCGGTGGACCAGCGGGAGGAGGAAAGCATCTTCGAATTCCCCAAGGTGCGGGACTGGTTCTCCTTTACCGCCGAGCCGGCGCACGTCGGCGGCATCAGCCTGGTGGTGGGCTTTCTCTCGCGCCGCTTCGACCCGGAAATCGAGCCCTTTGTCCGCATCATGACCAGCCCCAAGCACCAGGACATCTTCTTCGGCCACTTTCACGCCGCCGCCTTCCCCTACCGCCCGCTGCGCAAGGGCCGGCTGGAGCTGGGGCCCACGGTGGAAGCACTCTTTGACGGCCAGAACCTGGCCGGGGTCATGCACCTGCTGCCGGACTTCCGCGACGCCATCGGCTCGGGGGAAAGCGAATTCATCCGCGGCGCGGCCTGGGTGGCCGGGGCGGAAATGGCCCGGCCGATCGACCCGGAGGCGCGGCCATGAACATGCTCATCAGCGCGTGGACGCTCGGCCTCATCCTCTCCCTGCTTTCGCTGGGCGTCTACATCACCTTCCGCATTTTCCGCTTCCCGGACATCACCGCGGACGGCTCGATCACCCTGGGCGCGTCGGTCGCGGCGGTCATGCTCACGCTGCGGGAGCCGCTCGACCCCTTCACCGCGTCGCTGATCGGCTTCCTGGCCGGGGCGGCGGCCGGCACCGTCACGGGGATCATCCACACCAAGTTCAAGATCGACGGGCTGCTCGCGGGCATCCTCGTGATGACGGCGCTGTGGTCGATCAACCTGCGCGTGATGGGCACCAGCAACATCTCGCTGATCTCCGCGACGACTTTGGGCGACTACGCCGAGGGGCTGGGCAACTACTTCATCGGCGCGCCGGTCTTCAACCTCTTCGGCTGGGAGGTCTTTACGGAGGACTTCTTTAACCTGGTGCTGACGGCGATGTTTGTCGGCGTGGTTCTACTGCTGGTCTATCTCTTTTTCCGCACCAGCATCGGCACCTCCATGCGCGCGACCGGCGACAACCCTCAGATGACCCGCGCGCTCGGCGGCGACGTTGAGCTCAACACCATCATCGGCGTGGCGCTCTCCAACGGGCTGATCGGCCTGGCCGGCGCGCTCTGGGCGCAGTACCAGGGCTTTGCCGACGTGCAGATGGGCATCGGCATTATCGTGATGGGCCTGGCCAGCGTCATCATCGGCGAGGCGCTGACCGGCTCCCGCAGCCTGGGGCTGGTGCTGACCGGCTCCGTCATGGGCATGGTGCTGTTCCGGCTGGTTATCGCCAACGCGCTGCTCATGCCGTACTTCACTTCCAGCGACCTGCGCCTCATCACCGCCATCTTCGTCTTTGGCGGGCTGGTCCTGCCGATGCTGATCGAGCGGATCAAGCGCTGGAGCGGCTGGAACCAGAACCGCCCGCAATCGGAGGGGTCCCGCCCGTGAAGAACGCCCTGCTCAAAGTGATGCGCGTTTCGAAGACGTTCAACCCCGGCGGGGCGAACGAGGTCCGCGCCCTCCAGCGCGTCAGCCTGCAGATCGAGCCGGGCAGCTTTGTGGTGGTGCTCGGCACCAACGGCTCCGGCAAAAGCACGCTGCTCAACGCGGTCGCCGGCTCCTTCGAAGTCGACACCGGCAAGATTGTGCTGGAAGGCAGGGACATCACCACGTGGCCCGAGCACAAGCGGGCGCGGCACTTTGGGCGCGTCTTCCAGAATCCCTTCAGCGGCACGGCGCCGGACATGACCATCGCCGAGAACTTTGCCATGGCCTCCAGCCGCGGCCGCCAGCGCGGGCTGCAGTGGGCGCTGCGCCCCAGCTTGCTGCGCGATCTGCGCGCCCGGGTGCGCACCCTCAAAATGGGCCTGGAGGACCGCCTGGGCAACAACATCGGCAGCCTCTCTGGCGGCCAGCGCCAGGCGCTGACCCTGCTGATGGCCACCTGGAACCGGCCCGACCTGCTCCTGCTCGACGAGCACACCGCCGCGCTCGATCCCAAGAGCGCCGACCAGTGCATCCGCCTGACCGAGGAGGTCATCGCCAAGGAAAAGCTGACCACGCTGATGGTGACCCACTCCATGCAGCAGGCGGTAAATCTGGGCGACCGCATCATCATGATGCACCGCGGCCGCGTCATCCACGACTTCCGCGGAGCGGACAAACTCCGAATGCGCGTGGACGACTTGCTGGCGCGCTTTGAGGAGGTTCGCCGCCGCGACCAACTCGACGAACACGCCGCCCAGCTTCTGGGAGTGCAGTATGTATAGGAGGCGTCTGCTCGGTTTCGCGCTCCTACCCGGCCTCATCAGTCCGCTTTGCGCCCAAGATCAGCCACCGGCACGTTTCACCGTCGAACAATATGACGCCATCCGGGCGGCAATCGTCGAAGCGGCGGAGGACTTTGGCACCGAGCTGCTTGAGCTGGCACCAGAGTTTCCG
This sequence comes from Verrucomicrobiota bacterium, assembly GCA_038745425.1. Taxonomy (GTDB): domain Bacteria; phylum Verrucomicrobiota; class Verrucomicrobiia; order Methylacidiphilales; family UBA1321; genus CAWUJC01. The sequence continues at coordinate 9,797 of JBCDLL010000005.1, forward strand.
CAAATCGATCCCACGAAGGCGGCAGCCCTGTTCACCAGCACGGGCGACCAGAACCGCCTCTTCAAACTCAAGCACGCCCAACTTTCCGCTGCCGATCATGGCAGCCTGGATGACCTCAACGCGCAACTCGCCAAGAAAGCTCGGCTGCCGGAAACCGAACCGGGCATGATCGTGGCAAGCGTCAGCTACGCAAACCGGGTGGAAATCGTCAAAAACAAGCCCGACGCGCCCGAGAGGGTCGCCGTGCGGGACACCCGCATGGACGTGGCCCCGGGCGGCTTGTATGCGGTGGCCGGCGCCCTGGTCATCCTGCCGGGCCAGTCCGAACGGACTTTGAAGAAGACCTTCGCCCATCAGTTGCTCATCCCGGACCTTTACGCCCCCGACAACCATCTAATTTTTGGGCTCATCGTCCAAACCAACCCCGAGACGAGCCCGGAAGTCGAAGCCCTTAGATCCAAGCTCCAGCAGCGATTCGAGGCGGCCGCCCGGCGGCTCAAAAAGAAGATCGACGTCATCCTCGACGACTCCGAGAATTCCTAGGATGCCTGCCCGCCCTACCTTCGCTTGGCATCGCCGCCGCGCTTCGCTGGCTTGGCACCGCTGGAGTATGCTCGTTTTAGCAATCGGCCTCGCCCTGCCGTCTCCTGCTTCCGCCGCCACAGACGAGCCCACCGCGGCGCAGATTGCGGAAATCCGCCGGGAAATGAACGACGCGCTGCAGGGTTTCGCACAGGACGTCCAGGCGGCCGCCCGGGAGCACGCGTTGATTGATCGCGCGGTGCCGGTGGTGATCGCCACCAGCGACAGCGACCTCCGCGCGCAACAGAAGCTCGAGCAGGAACTCTTCCGGAACCAGGACCTTATTGATATGCAGGCATTCATGGTCCAGGCCCGGCGCTACATGGGCAAGCCGCCATCGACGCCGGACAGCGTGCGCGGCAGCGTGAACTACATCCGCCAGGCCGAGGCGACCCGGCCCGCTCCCTCCAACCAACCCAGCGGGCCAGCCCCCAGCTTGAAGATTAAGCCGGGCGGCGTCACCGTCACACTTTTGATCGGCCCCGGCAATCTCCCAGAGGCGGACGAAGAGGTGATTCTGGCCGAAAACCTCCGGCCCCACACCGACCTGAAGGCCACGCTTTTGATCAGGGGCAACGAAGCCGACCAGGAAGAAATCGACGCCCTGCGCGAGCACCTGGCCCCCAAATTCCGCGCGGAAATGGCCCTGCTGAAAATGCGGATCGACCGCATCCTGCGCAAGTAGGCGCACCGATGGACACTCTTTACCTGCTCCTGGCCGACGCGGTGCTGGTCGCGCACTTTGCCTACGTGGCCTTCGTGCCAGGAGGACTCCTGCTGATCTGGGCCGGGTACTTCCGCCGTTGGCAGTGGGTGCGCAACCGGTGGTTCCGCGGCGCGCACTTTCTGGCCATCGCCGTAGTGCTGGCCGAGGCGCTCCTGGGCATCGAGTGCCCGCTGACCACCTGGGAGCGTGACCTGCGCATGCTGGGTGGACAGGCCGGCGAGGTCTACCAGCAGGCCACCTTCATGCAAACCTGGGTCGGCGCGCTCCTCTTCCACGACTGGGAGCAATGGGTCTTCACCACGCTTTACGCCGTGACCTTCGCGCTCATCGTGCTGTCGCTCATCCTGGTGCCGCCGCGGTGGAGGAGGGAGGGGGCGTGAATGTAGTCCCGCTTTGGCAAGTGTGGCTGCACGAAATCCTGTTCTGGAGCTTTGCCGTCAGCCGGACGCTCCTGCCCTGGTTGTTGCTGCTGGCGCTGATCCTCATTTGGATCGGCTGCCGCAAAGGCTGGCGTTGGGTCCGCAATCCGTTCATTCGTGCGGTCCACCTGCTCCTGGCCACGCTGCTGGTGGCGTTGCCGCTCGGCCACCTACTGGGCCTTTTCGGAGGCGTCAACCTGGGCCAGCGCTTGGCGGAAGAGCTCCAGCCCGCTTCGCTGAGATCCGGTTTCGGCGAAATCATTTTTGAACTTATCACCTTCGAGCTGGGCCCGGAGGAACTAACGGTTGTCTATTCCGTCCTGCTTGTCGCCACGCTGCTCACCTTCATCCTCCTCCCACCCTGGTGGCGGAGGCGAGGCAACGCCAAGCCGACAGAGGGTCGAGCTTCCGCTCGGTGACGATTCCCCGTCCGGTTTGCGCGGCGGAGCAGAATGCCGACTGCCAAGTCCTCCGCCCTCCGTTGGATTGGCGTACCTGCATCCCAAGGTCCGCTAGCCGCCGGACCGAGCCGTCGGCAGTTCGCGGCGGCGGAGAACGATCCCCGTCCGGGTTCGTGAGGCGGGCAAGGGACTGCCCGCCCTACCTTCGCTTGGCATCGCCCTCTGTTTTGATCGCAACCTTCTCCCTTAGCCCTTCTCCCTTAGCCCTTCTGCCTTCTGCCTTCCGCCATCTGCCCAAAAACGCCTCGCGCCGCGGTCGCCAGATGTTAGCGTGCGCCCATGCTCGAGACGGTGGAAGCGCGCTGGTTCTTTCCGGGCAAGCTGCCCAAAGCGGTGCGGCGATGGCACTCGGGGCTAGGCCCGGCGCTGGTGGACGAGCCGGCCCGCACCGACGTCTACCTGCGCGGCGGCGGAAAGACGCTCGGCACCAAGCTGCGGCAGGGATCGCTCCAGCTCAAGGCGCGGGTGGGCTTGGCGCGCCGGGCCAAGCTGGCGCCCGGGGCCACCGCCACCGTTGCCACCTGGCGCAAGTGGGACTTCACCGCGCACGACACGGACTCCGTCACCGAGCCGCTCTTCCACGACCCGGCCAACTGGATCCACGTGCGCAAGAAGCGCGCCCAGCACTACTTCTGCTGGCACCGGCGCAGCGGTTTGATTGAGCAACGCCGCGAGGCCGAGGCCACCTGTGGGGTGGAGCTCGTGCGCGTGCGGGTGGGCGGCCGGGCCTGGTGGAGCCTGGCCCTGGAGGCCGCCGCCCCCTCCGGCAACGCCCTTAGCGGCGGTCCGCCCAAGCTGGCCCGCCGCTGCGTGGAGGCCGTCGCGGCGCGCATTTTTGCGGCCCCGGGGGCGCCGCGCTGTCCGCTCAAGCGCAGCCAAAGCTACCCGGAATGGCTGGCCCGGATTTCTCCTGGCTAAGCACCTCCTGCGGAATTACTTTGAGCCCGGTTGCGCCGGCGAATTTTTACCCGTGGTGGGTTTCGGGGTTTGACAAAATCCGCCGATTCCTTAGCTTCTGGTCGTTTGAAGGGGGACATGTGTGCGCCCCGGTTGAACCTAACTTCATTGACGCCATATGGTCCCTATTTCTCAAGCCTGGACGGTCGCCTCGTACGTACTCAAACAGAAGATCAAGGGCAACAAGCACTACCCGCTGGTGCTGATGCTCGAGCCGCTCTTCCGCTGCAACCTGGCCTGCGCGGGCTGCGGTAAAATCCAGTACCCGCCGCACATCCTCAACCGCCGCCTCTCGCCGGAGGAATGCTTCAAGGCGGTCGACGAATGCGGCGCCCCCATGGTGAGCATCCCGGGCGGCGAGCCCCTCCTGCACCAGGAAATCGACCAGATTGTGGAAGGCCTTGTGGCCCGCAAAAAGTACATTTACCTCTGCACCAACGCGCTGGTGCTGCTCAAGAAGATCGACCTCTTCAAGCCCAGCAAGTACCTCACCTTCTCCGTCCACATGGACGGCCTGAAGGAGGAGCACGACATGGCCGTGTGCCGCGACGGTACCTACGACACCGCCCTGGCCGGAATCAAAGAGGCGGTCAAGCGTGGCTTCCGCGTGACGACCAACACAACCCTCTTTGACGGCGCCCAGCCCGCCCACGTGCGCGCCTTCTTCGACGAGATGATGGAGGTGGGCGTCGAAGGCATGATGCTCTCACCCGGCTACAGCTACGAGAAGGCCCCCAACCAGAGCAGCTTCCTGCACCGGGAGAAAACCCACCGCCTCTTCCGCGACATCCTGCGCAACCGCAAGGGCTCCTGGCGCTTCAACCTCTCCCCGCTCTTCCTCGACTTCCTCCAGGGCAAGATGGACTTCGACTGCACGCCCTGGGGCAGCGCCTGCTACAACATGTTTGGCTGGCAGAAGCCCTGCTACCTCCTGCAGGACGGCTACGCCAAGACCTTCCAGGAGTACATCGACGAAACCGACTGGGACAACTACGGTCACGCCAGCGGCAACCCCAAGTGTGCCGACTGCATGGTGCACTGCGGCTTTGAGCCCAGCGCCGTCGACCAGACCTTCGGCTCCTGGCGCGGCTTTGCCCAGACCGTCTACCTCACGCTGACCAACGGCGGCATCGACAAGAGCGGCTCCGGCGACCCGCCCGCCCCGGCCGAAACCGCCGAGCCCGTCACCGCCGGCAAACGCGAGAAGGAAACCGCCATGGCGGCCTAGGCCGTCCGAAAGCACCTCATGCTTGGCAAGTGCTCCCGCTACCTTGCCTGCGGGGTCCTTGGGGTTCTGGCGCTTCTGGTCGCCACTTGGATCGCAGACGAACTGAGGTTCGCATGGGGGCAGCCTTCCGATCAAAAAGTGAATTATTCGGGTAAGTGGTCAAGCGATACCTACCCCTTGATCAACGGAAGAATCCTTGCCGAGATTCCCTACCCGCTGCCCAAGGAAAAAACCTTCAAGGTCCAGGCAACCGTCTATTACAGCGTCACCAGCCCGTATCGGCTAGGCCAGTTCATCCCGATGGAAATGGACGCTTTCGTCGAATCCTCTGGAAGCACGGCCGGCGGGAACACCGATAAACCAGTGATTCTGGCGCCAAAAATCACATTTACCTTCAAATCAGGCGGTGGAGCTCCGGGTGCGCAAACCATTGACTATGTCTCAACTTCCGACAAACTTTTCGTCCAGATAGCTGGAGGTTACCGCTCCAGCTCGCCCTACGACATTGGAACCTTTACACTGAACAAAACGACCCCCTAAGGATTGGATACTCTCATGCCTGCCGAAGTCAAAACCGCACCCGCCACGGTCGACGCAACGACGCTCCAGGGCGCCCTATACACGTTCACCGACGACAAGGACCGCCACGAGGCCATCAACAAGGCCTTCGACTACCGCGGCGACGTCACCATCACGCTCCAGAACGGCGAGAACGTGGAAGGCTACATGGGCAACCGCGACACCGACGTACCCGAGCCCTTCATCGAGATGTGGGTGAAGAACGTCGACCAGCCCCAGGTCTACCCCTACCCCCAAATCACCGCCATCGCCTTCACCGGCAAGGATCCCGCCAGCGGCAAAAGCTGGCGCAACTGGGTCGCCAAGAAGGAGCACGAGCGGCGCGCCGAAATGGAACGCCTTCGCCAGGAAAGCGAAGAGATGGGCCATTTGTAGCAGCCTGAGGCTGCACCCAATTATCAGACCGCGCTCCCCTCTTGGTCTTGGAAGGCGCCACGTTTCCACGGGAAGCCACCTCTCCCGGCCCGCCACATCGGGTCACGGCAGCCTGAGGCTGCACCCAATTATCAAACCGTGCGTCTTCCGCCGGTAGCCGCCGCTCAGGAGAGCGGCGGAACGCGACGCAAGGTGAATCATCGACAACGAGCGCCGCCAAGCCGATTCCCACCTCACGCCGAGACGACCCCACGCTTTTGGTCGAATCAGGCCAGCGGGATGGTGGAAAGAAACGTGGGCGCGTGGCGGACGGGATGCGCCGTTTCGAAAGCGTGCCCGAGGCGCAGGAGCTTGGGCTCCTGCCAGTCGCCGCCGATGAGGGAAAGGCCGACCGGCAGCTCGCCGTGGACGTAGCCGGCCGGGACGGTGAGGTGCGGGTAACCCGCCATCGCAGCAACCGAGCTGCACCCGCCGTGCAGGTTGTCGCCGATGACCGGATCGATCGCGTAGGGCGGCGTGCCGTCGGTCGGCGCCACGATCGCGTCGAGGCGGTGCTCGCGCAGGGCCGGGTCGAGGCCCTCTTCCCGCGCCATCCGGCGGCAGGCGGCCTCGGCCTCGCGATGCTCCGGGGTGTCGAGATCACCCAGCTTGACCGCCTCTTCAAAGACCTCCTGCCCGAAGAACGGCAGGATGCGGCCGGCCTGTGCGCGGTTCGCTTCGATCAATTCTTCCATCGTCCGCACCGGCGCTTTGGGGTGCGAGGCGAGGTAGGCGTTCAAACTCGCCTTGAGCCCGTACTTAAAGAGGATCATCTCCTGCTCGCCGAAGAAGGGCACGGGGTCAAAGTCCGGCAGCTCGACCAGCTCGGCGCCCAGCCCGCGCAGCACGCCCAGCGCGTGGTTAACGACCGCGTCGGTGCCTTCGTGGAAGCCAAAGTAGGCCCGCGCCACGCCAAGCCGCACGCCCTCCAGCCGCCCCGCTTCCAGAAAGCCCCGGTAATCGGCGGGCACGTGACCCTGGCTTGCGGCCGTGGCGGGGTCGCCGGGATCCTCCCCCGCCAGCACGTTGAGCGCGAGCGCGGCGTCGGCCACCGTGCGCGTCATGGTTCCCGCGGTGTCCTGTTGCCGGGCGATGCCCATCACGCCGCGGCGGGAGACGAGGCCGACGGTGGGCTTGAGGCCGACCAGGCTGTTCATCGACGACGGATGCACGACGGAGCCGTCCACCTCCGCGCCCAGCGCGAGCGGTACGTAGTGTGCCGCCACCGCCGCGGCCGAGCCGGAGCTGGACCCGCAGGGCGTGCGGTCCAGCACGTAGGGGTTGCGCGTCTGCCCGCCCCGGCTGCTCCAGCCGCTGCAGGGGCGCGACGAGCGCAGGTAGCCCCACTCGCTCATGTTCGTCTTGCCCAGAATCACGGCCCCGGCCGCGCGCAGCCGCGCGACGACGGCGGCATCCTCCGGCGCAAAGTTGCCCTCCATGGCCAGCGAACCGCCGGTCGTCTGCGTCCGGTCGGCGGTGTCGATGCTGTCCTTGATCAGTACGGGCACGCCGTGCAGCGGGCCGCGCGCCTCGCCGCGGGCAAAGGCCTCGTCGCGGGCGGCGGCGGCCGCCATCGCGTCCGGATTCAGCTCGATCACCGCGCGCAGGGCGGGTCCCTCGCGGTCCAACTCCCGGATGCGCTCCAGGCAGGCCCGGCAGACCCCGGCACTGGTCCACTCGCCGGTCTCCAGCCGCTGCGCGGCCTCGGTCAAGGTGGCGTGCGTGTAGGCATCCATGCTGATCCTAGCTTGCCCGGCGGCACGGCCAAGGCGAGCGGTTTCGCCCGGCGCCGCCGAGACTTGGCTTTGACTTTGACCCCGGTTGGGCGGAACATAACAGTGATGGACGAGCTGAGCCGAGTCGAATTTCTGACCCTGATCGTGGTACTGACGGCGATCACCTCGGCGGGCGTATTCTTCCTGCTCTGGGTCATCTGGCTGCGCCAGTTCCAAAAGCGCATCGAGCGCCTGGGCGAATCCCTGCAGGGCGGCCAGGCCAGCCCGGTCTGGCGCGTCAACGCCTCGCCCCGTCCGGCGGAGGAGGAGGCCGAGGGCGGCGAGCTGCTCGCCACCTTCAAGCTCAGCAACAGCAACCACACCGTCTCCATTCTGGAGGAAGACGGCAAGCGGGTCGTCCGCGTCGACGGTGAACTGACCGACGAAGAGCGCGACCAAATGCTGCGCTACCTCAAGAACGAAGGCTTTCTGGGCTAAGGCGCGCGGCGGTACCGATGGAGGAATCCGCCGCCAGGTTGGCGCTCAGGTGCCGGTTGGCCGTTGCGACCAGGGAAGAGATTCTCGACTGGGCCAACCGCCATGGCGACGCCTTCGAGCAAACCGGAATGGGCTGGGACGAGATCCACGCCACGGGGCTCGGGCGGTTGCAAACCCGCCTGGCCGACCAGATGTTGAGCCGATCCCAGGACGGCTTTCGCATCGATTCGGAATTGGGCATCCGGCTCTGCAAGGAGATCCTTTGCGCGGAAATTGTCCGGCTGCATCGAAAAGAGATACTCCCCAAGGAATTTTGTTCTTCGATGATGACGCTGGAGGCCTACTACCTAGACAACACGCCCGGCCGCGCCTATCCCTACTTCCTGGGCGATCTCTACAACGCATGCGACTGGTGCAGCAATGACGATCCCCAATACAACACTGATTACCTCTTGGAAGAGACTCAGCGACTGCTCGACGAACACAGCCGGGCGCGCTCATGAACACCTTAACTACGGCCCCAGTTTGGCGAAGACCTGGGTGACGTAGATTTTGCCGTCGCCGGTGCGCGCCACGCCCACGCCGGTAATCATGTAGTCGCCCAGCATGTTGGCGTTGTGCCGCGCGCTGCCCGACCAAAGCCGGACAAACTCCTGCGCGATCTGCAGGTTGTTCATGCCTTGGCCGTTGATCAGCCCGACGTTTTCGGCCATCGCGGTAATCGAATCCATCTGCTCGCGCATCTGCTCCTGGCGCCGCTCGAACTCGTGGTGGCCCAGGGGCACCGTGCCGCTGGCCATGGCCAGGCTGTGGACGTCGGCGGCGCCGTTGAGACTGCTGTCGCTGGAAAGCGAACTCCTGCCGTTACGGGCGCGGTACCGGTTGACCTGCCGCAGCACTTCCTTCGCGGCTCCGGGCAGGTTCTCGATGGCGGCGACGTTACCGCCGGTTTCCGGGTAGACGGAGGTGCGGTCGCCTCCACAGCCGGCCGCCAACCCAAGCAGGCTGGCCAACCCTACCAACATCAACGCGCCGCGCGCGCACTTGTGCAACATGCCGCCACGCTAGCACCAACCCCGGCGTTTGAAAACGTTTCCCTGCGCGGGTGGGGAATCGCCGTTACCGACCACCAGAAGCAAAGTGAAGCCCCGCCCCGCCCGCGCCATCCAAAAGGCCGGAGCTGGTCCCACCAAAGAGTTTCCTTGTCTCCTCCTGGCGGGAGCCCTAAGGTGCGGGACGGTCTAATCCGAAACCCTTGCCCATGAATAAGCTGCTCGTTTGGCTGATGGCCGCCGCCCTCTGCGGCCCCCTGTTTTTCCTCCTCCCGGCCCAGGGCCAGGACGACTTCCAGCGACCGGTCAAGCTGGTGCTGATCCGTTACAACGAGGCGGCCGACGCCGACAGCGGCGAACTCGCGATCAAGGCCGGCCTGATCAAGGCCGGCATGGAGGAAGGCGCCGACTACGAAATGAAGGTGACCAGCGCGCAAAACGACCTTCCCACGTTGGTCAGCATCGTCGATGCCGCGGTGGCCGACGACGTCGACATTCTGGTGCCGCTGCAGTCGGTCACCCTACAACCCACCGTCGAGCGTGCCAAAGACAAGCCCGTCGTCTTTCACCTGGTCAGCGACCCCATTTTGCTCAACGTGGCCAAAAGCGACGAGGTGCACCTGCCCAACGTGACCGGCGCCTACATCAAGACCCAACCGGCCGAGTTCGAGATGCTCCTGGGCGACGTCAAGCAGCTCATCTACGGCGCCAAGAACATCGCCTGCCTCTACGTGGAGGGCGAAATCATCTCGCGCTCGCAGAAGGCGCTGCTGGAAAAAACCGCCCGCAAGATGGGCATGAACCTCAAGGCGGTGCCAGTCAACACCATCAGCGATCTCTCCACCGCCATCCAGGCCGCGCTCAGCCCCAAGCCCGACGCCATCGTCATGATCGAGGGCTCCATCCCCAACGGCGCCTTCGGGGCCGTCACCGCCGCCGCCCAGCGCGCCAAGGTGCCCATCTTCGGTTTCACCTCCTACCAGGTCAACAACGGCGCCGTGCTCTGCATCGTGCCCGACGTGGGCAAGGGCGGCGAGGCCGTCGGCGAGATGATCAAGAAAATCGTCTCCGGTACCAGCCCGAAGGACATCCCCCTCTACCGCATGCCCAGCGGCCTCAAGCTGATCAACACCCAGGCCGCCCAGCGCATCGGCCTGGAAATGGACGGCGGCAGCATCCCCAACAGCATCGACGTCTCCTCCGCCGGCATCGGCCTGGATTAGTTAAAAGCCCGTTCGGTTTTTCCCGGTAGCCGCCGCTGACCCTAGCGGCGGAATGCGATTCCCTTTTTGATTCCACGGCGGAGCAGGAGCTCCGCCCTCCGTTGGCTAGGCCCCGCCTTCTGCCGGTAGCCGCCGCTGACCCCAGCGGCGGAACATTTCCCCGACAAGAGTCGCATTCGAACAACCCATGTGAGAAGGCGCGAAGCGTGGTAGGGCGGCCGATGCCGGCTGCTAGGCCTCCCTTGGCCGCCTCGCTTATCGGATGGGCCCGCGGCGGAGCAGCCATGCCGACCGCCAAGTCCTCCGCCCTCCGTTGGATTTTGCCGCCCTTGCCTCCCTGCGCCCTTCACCAAAGCGGCCCCAATTGGCACGCTCCTAGCTGCCATGCGCCCAGGGAAATATCTCCAAGAAAAGCTTGCGCTTTTGAATTTTCAGTATTTATTGAAAGTAGAAAATATGAAGACCAGTTCGGACGACCAGCAGCTTGCCGCCGCGCGCGATGAATTTGTCAGCCAGTGGGGAGCCATGGGCAGCGCCTGGGGCATCAACCGCACGATGGCCCAAATTCACGCCCTGCTCTTCACCAGCGCGGAGCCGCTCAGCACCGACGAGGTCATGGCCGACCTTAAGATCAGCCGCGGCAACGCCCACAGCAACTTGCGCGAACTGGCCGGCTGGGGCCTGGTGCGCAGCGTCATCCGCAAAGGCGAACGCAAGGAGTACTTCGAGGCGGAGAAGGACATCTGGCAGATGTTCTGCATCATCGCCCGCGAGCGCAAACGCCGCGAAATCACCCCCGCGCTGCAGGCGCTGCAGAACTGCACCGCCCAAACCAAGGGCCTCAAAAGCAAGTCGGCCCGAGCCTTCCACGGCCAGCTCAAGGAATTGACCGACTTTGTCGACCTGTGCGACCGCCTGATGGAGACTGTCGCCCGGATCCAGAAAGGCGCCGCGGTCAACTTCACGCTTAAGTTCCTCAAGGCCACCAAATCCCCCGCCCAGGCGCTGGGCCTGCACAGCCAACTCGAAAGCCTGGAGGGAAAGCGATAAAAAAATTTCCTTTTAATTTTCAGAATTTCCTGAAAATTAGATAACAACAGAAACGGCCAATACCATCAAGAAAGGACTCATGCGCATCCTGAAAGACATCGGCAAGCTCGCCGCGCCACCGCGCCAGACCTGGTACCAGTGGCTGCGCCGCCGCCTGCGGTTTAACTGGTTCTGGGGAGGTTTCTAGCCATGGCGCTTTTGCCTCATCCCGTGGACCTCACCGGCCGCCTGGCCCGGGGCTGGCTCTTTCTCTGGCGCAGCCCGGGCGAGGCCGTCCGCCCGCTGGTGCCGCCCGGCCTCGAGCTGGTCACCCACCGCGGCTTCGCGTTCTGGAACGTCGTGGCCTGCAAGGTGGAAGGCCTGCGCCCCGCCGCCTGGCCGGAAGGCGTCCCCGGCTGGGACTTTTGGCAGATCGGCTACCGGCTGATGGTGCGCCACCGCGGCCGGGACGGGCAAGTCACCGAGGGCCTCTACTTTGTGCGCAGCGAGTGCGGCGACCCGCTCGTCCTGGCCGGCGGCAACCTTACAACCGACTTCCACTTCCACCCGGCGCGCATTGTGTGCCAGCACGAGGACCGCTGGGCCTACCTGCGGGTCGACGCCGGGGAGGACTGGTCGGAAGCCGTGGTGGACGCCGCCCTGCCCCCGCGCCTGGCGGCGGGCTCGCCCTTCGCCCGGTTGGAGGAGGCGGCCCAGTTCCTCCGCTACCGGCCGGTGGCGCTCCACCCCTTGCCCGGCGGCGCCGCCCGGGCCGTGCGCGTGCGGCGCGACGCCCGCGCCTGGACACCCCGCCTGCGCCAGCCCGTGGACCAGCGCTGGCCGTGGCTGGCGCCCTACCAGGCCGAGCCCGAGCTCTGCTTTGAGCTGCCCCGCATCCCCTACACCTGGCAGCGACAGGAATTCCTGCCCGGACCGGCTCAGGCGACGGCCACCCCGCGCGCCCGCCCACGGCAGGTGGTGGCGGTGCGATCCATCCCGGTTTTGGGCGCCTTTGCGGCCCCGGCCACCTGATTCGTAAAAACATGATACGCTCTGTCCATCTACCCTCTGGTAAATACATAAACCTCATTTTTACAGGTATTTACGTAGTCCAAAATCATAAAAAACCGGGGATTAGGCTTGCCGCCGGAGACGCCGAAGGCCAGGATGGAAGTCAGGGATAAACGATCTTATGGGAACTTACAAAACTCGCCTCTCCGTGCTGCTGGTGATGACTCTCCTCTGCGTCATCATGCTCTTCATGCTGATGGCCAACTGAGCTTTTGCCGCGCCGGCGCTCCGGTTTTTTTGACATTGGGCGGACACCAGACGTCGGACTAAGTAGTGCAAGTTAAGCTGACCTCTCTACTGGGCCTGGGCGCCTTGCTCCTGGCGGGCTGCGCCGGCCCTTACCACGCCTACAACAACGGCACCGGCTACACCGACGCCCCGATCCGCGACGGCGTCTACGAGGTCGCCTACGTGGGCCGCAGCGGCACCCCGCAGCTTGAAATCCGCAACCTGGCCACCCTGCGCGCAGCCGACCTGGCGACCAAGAACGGCGCGCGCTACTTTGAGATCCTTGACAGCAAGTACGAGGCCCGCAAGAGCCTGCAGCTCATCCCCGGCACGACCTACGTTTATGGCGGGGGTGGCTGGGGCTACTGCTACGGCGGGCCCGCGTTTGTGGTCTCCAACCCTGGCTACATCGCCGAGGTGAGGCAGCCGGTGGTGACGCTCAAGGTGGCCCTGCGCAAAAGCCCCAGCAGCAAGACGCTCGATGCCTGGAAAATTCTCGACCAGGGCGTCAAGGACGGGCTCGTTAAGCGCGACACCAGTTAACGGAGCGGGTGGCGGGATTCGCTATCCGGCGCGGTAGCCGCGGCGGAGCCCAGCGGCGGAGTCTGATTCCCGTCCGTTTGCACCGCGGAGCGGAAGTGCCGACCGCTAGGTCCTCCGCCCTCCGTCGGCTTGGCGTTGCCCCTGGCCCGGTAGCCGCGGCTGAGCCCAGCGGCGGGGTGCGTGGCGTCTCCACCTCGGGATGCGTTCCGCCCTCAAGGACAAGGGCGGCTACCCGCAAAAGGCAATCCCGTCCCAATCTTGTCCCAAAACCTCGGTGCTGGCACAGGGCAGTTCCCCGTCGGCGAGATCCCTCCACCGTCCGGCTTTTCGAGGCGGGCAAGGGACTGCCCGCCCTACCTTTGCTCGGCGATTCCCATCCGTTTTGCGCGGCGGAGCAGGAGCTCCGCCCTCCGTCGGCTTGGCGTTGCCCCTGGCCCGGTAGCCGCCGACGTCCCGGCGGCGGAATTCTGAGCGACGGTATCCGTGGACCGTCCGGCTTTCTGAGGCGGGGAAGGACCTGCCCGCCCTACCTTTGGCTTCGCCTCGCCCCCGGCCCGGTAGCCGCCGACGTCCCGGCGGCGGGGTGCTTGAGCCGATGCCCTCGCTCGCGGCTTCGCAAAGTCTTTGCAAACGCGCCGGGACCGGGTATTCAGGGTTGCCTGATGAGTTGGCGGATTCCCGTAGTTGCGGCGATGGTCCTGGGCGTGTTTAGCGCCCTCGCCTTTCTTTACTACAAAAACTACGTCGAGAAGCGCAACTACGGCATCATCCTCTTTGTGGTCAACGGGCTGGACTCGGACCTGCTCCACCGCGCCCGGCTCGACACCCAATTGGCCCGGAACCGCGCCACCCTGCGCCGAACCCAGCCGGGCCTGCTGCAATCCTCCGCCCGGCGGGCCGAGCTGGAGGACGGCATCTTCTACCTGGAGAGCTTCCCAAGCGTGGGCATGCTCAGCGTGCAGGGACCCGGCACCGAGGTGGCCGACGAGGGGGCGCTGGCCACAGCGCTGGCCTGCGGGCGGCGGGTGCCCAACGGCATGGTGGGCTGCGACGGCATGGGCCAGCCGCTTAAGTCGTTGTTGCAGGTGGCGGCAGAAAAGGGCCGGGCGACCGGACTCATCACCACGGCGCCGCTGACGGCTGCCACGCCGCTGGCCTTCTACGGTCACCACCAGCACCAGGCCGACCCGCACGACGCCGCCGCCCAGCTCGCCCGGACCGGCCTCAACATCGTGATGGGCGGGGGCATGGACGACTTTACCCCCATCGGCGTAACCAACGAAGCCGGCCGCACCGACCGCCGCAACGTGGCCCGCGAGATGCAGCAGGCTGGCTACACGCTCGTTACCTCCACGGAGGAGCTCGAGGCGGTGCCGGCCTGGCGCACGGGCAAGTTGCTCGGGATTTTTTCCAGCGGACAGATGCTCTACGAAGGCCCCGGCGACCGGCTCCCGGAGCAGCCCTCGCTGGCGGAGATGGTGCGCCGCGCGATCGAGTGCTTCAACTTCACGCTCAACGGCTACGTCCTGGTGGTCGAGCACGACCTGGTCAAGCGCGCGGCCGAGAACAACTTCACCGAGCTGGCCATCCAGGAGGCGCAGGCCTTCGACGAAGCCCTGCGGGTGGCCCGCGAGTACGCCGGCCGGGACGCGCTCATCGTCGTCACCAACAGTTTCTCGCTCGGCGCCCAGCCGCAGACGCTTGCCCCGTTGCAGCCGCGCGAGCTGGTCGGCGCCACCCTGCCCGTCACGCCCGATCTGCAGGAGAAGGCCAACCAGCCCGCGCCCAAGCGAACCCGCGGGAAGAAACCCGCCACCGAAGAACCAGCGCCCTCCACCCTGCCGCCCACCGAGCTGCTCGAGGTGCCTCTTTGGCTGACCGGCCCCGGCGCCGTCCCCGTAACCGAAGCCCAGCAGGCCTGGCAGCAGGCCCGGATGGCCAGCGGCACTTACCTGGAAGCCTCCACCGCCCCGCGCCATCCCGGGCTGGCCGCGCGTTTTTCGCGCCAGGCGGTGCCCACCACCGAGCCCGCCTGGATCGCCGCCGGCGGGCTTTTCAGCGAGGACTTCTCCGGCTTCATGCCCAACACGCGGGTCTACGATCTGCTCGTCCGGCGGTTTTAGAGCCCCCCCGGCCCGGTAGCCGCCGACGTCCCGGCGGCGGGAATCACCGAACCGTCCGGCTTTCTGAGGCGGGCAAGGGAGGCCTTGCAGCCCGCATCGCCCGCCCTACCTTGGCTTGGCCACCCGCTAGCTGTAGCCTAACCCGATCAGCCACTCTTTCCCTGACCCGGTAGCCGCGGCGGATCGGAAATGCCGAC
This sequence comes from Verrucomicrobiota bacterium, assembly GCA_038745425.1. Lineage (GTDB taxonomy): Bacteria > Verrucomicrobiota > Verrucomicrobiia > Methylacidiphilales > UBA1321 > CAWUJC01. Next base: position 24,843 of record JBCDLL010000005.1, read on the forward strand.
CACTAGGTCCTCCGCCCTCCGTTGGCTTGGCGTTGCCCCCGGCCCGGTAGCCGCGGCTGAGCCCAGCCGCGGAATCTGATTCCCGTCCGTTTGCCGCGGCGGAGCGACCATGCCAACCGCTAGGTCCTACGCCCTCCGTTGGTTTCCGTTACCTTTATTCCGGTAGCCGCGGCTACCGGGCCCCATGAAAAGGCGTTCCGCTCTTGAGGACAAGGGCGGCTACCCGCAAAAGGCGATCCCTTCCAATCTTCTCCATCTTGTAAATTCTGTTCCAAAACATTGGTGCTATTGCAGGCCACTTCCTCGTCGGCCCGATCCCTCCACCGTCCGGCTTTCTGTGGCGGGCAAGGGAGGCCTTGCAGCCCGCATCGCCCGCCCTACCCTGGCTTGGCTAACTTCAAGCCCAGTCGCCGCAAGACCTTCGTCGGCTTGGCGTCGTCTTTGCGTGGTTCCGGGATTGAACCGACCCGGCGCGAGCGCCAAGATCGGCGCTCATGACGCGCACTGAAATCCGCCAGGCGCTGGAGTCGCGTGGTTTGCAGCCGCTCAAGCAGCTTGGGCAGAACTTTCTGCACGACGCCAACCTCTGCGCCTGGCTGGCCGCAAGCGTGCTGGAGGATCAACCGGCGGGCGCGGAGGTGCTCGAGCTCGGCCCCGGGCTGGGCGCGCTGACGCGGCCGCTGCTGGCGCGCGGCGCGGCGGTGCACGCCATCGAGGTCGACCGCGGCTTGAGCCGGTTCCTGCGCGAGACGCTGGCGGCGGAACCGCGCTTTGCCCTGACCGAGGGCGACGCCCTGGCCGAGATCGCCCGGCGGGAGGCGCTGCCCGCGGTGGTGGCGGGCAACCTGCCCTACAACATTTCCACGCCCCTGCTGATGGAGCTGCTCGACCATCCCACGCCGCCGGCGCGGATGCAGTTTCTGCTCCAGCGAGAGGTGGGCGAGCGCCTGGGCAGCCCGGCCAACACCAAGAGCTACGGAGCGCTCAGCGTTATCCTGCAGGCGGAGTACCGGGTGGAAATCCTGCGCCTGTTCCCGCCGCAGGTCTTCTATCCGGAGCCAGAGGTGGCCAGCGCCGCCGTGCGACTGACGCGGCGGGCGAAACCGGCCGTCACCCTGGCAGAGCGCGCCGCCTTCCGCCGGTTCGTCAAGCAGGGCTTCTCCCAACGGCGCAAGAAGCTGCGCAACCTGCTGCCGGTGGAGGACGACCGCCGCGCCGGAGCGCTTGATGTCGCGGCCTGGGTGGAACTGTTCCGGTCGGCGCGGGGCGGGTAATTTTACATTGGCCCGGCCGGGCCAGGCGTTAGTTTAAGGCAACCGGGAAGGACCACGCGCATGAGCACCAAGCTCTACTTTTACTGGGACGAGGAAAATCAGGCCGTGCAGGGGCCGGGCAAGTTGCCCGTGCTGGCCGTGCTGCTCAAGCAGAACGCCATCACCGGCGACACGCCCATCTGCCAGAAGGACACCGAGGACTGGTTTCCCCTGCGCGACCTGCCGGAGTACGGCATGCTGCCGGAGCTGGCGCCGGAGGGCGCACGCATCGTCATGCCCGGCGAAGAGACGGACGAGGAGCGCGACAACCGCGAGGCGCGCCGCAACTTCCTGGCCAAAGCGGTGGTGGCGCTGGGCATCGGGCTGATCGGCTCGGCGGTGGTGATGGCGCTGGCTGCGCTCGATCCCGGCATGGCAACGATCCTAATGGCGGTGGCCTTTGGGCTGATGACGCTGGGCGCGGCGATGACGCTGGTTAACGCCCTGGACGAGGGCTACCTCTGGATGCTGGGCATCGCCTTCGTCCCGTTTCTGGACATCGCCTACGCGCTGATGAACCCCAAAGTCACCAACTGGGTGCTGCTGCGCTACATCTCCTACTTTCTGCTCCTGGGCGTTGCGATTGCCGGCGTGGCCGGAGCCGCCATCCGGGCCTCCCTGGAGCAAAGCGGAGGCCTCTAAACGATGAGCCACCCGCCCGACGGCTACCTCGGCTTGGCGTTGCCCTTTGCGGGTAGCCGCCGCTGAGCCCAGCGGCGGAACGCGACGGCCTTCGGGAAACGACCACAGACCGAGGGCGGCGGTCCTCCGCCGCCGCAGCTGGAAGCCTGACGGGGAAACGCGGCGGAGCGCGAGCTTCGCCATGGAAACAGGACGAGTCGCGTGGTCGAGCGGAAGCTGACCCTCCGTTCGTTTGGGCGTTCCCGTTAAGGCAGGCCTTTTGCGGTTAGCCGCCCTTGTCCTCAAGGGCGGAACGCGATGGCCACGTGCGCCCGCAAAGCGCACCGTCGATGGGGACATCGACGGCTACCCTGGCTTGGCGTTGCCTTGTGCTGGTAGCCGCCGCTGACCCAGCGGCGGAACGCATCGGCCTTTAGGAAACGACCACAGACCGAGGGCGGCGGTCCTCCGCCGCCGCAGCTGGAAGCCTGACGGGGAAACGCGGCGGAGCAGGAGCTCCGCCCTCCGCTGGCTTGGCGTGGCCCTCCGTCGCCCTCCGCGGGCTTAGCGTTGCCTTGTGCCGGTAGCCGCCGCTGAGCCCAGCGGCGGAACGCATTGGCCTTCGGGAAACGACCACAGACGGAGGGCGGCGGTCCTCCGCCGCCGCAGCTGGAAGCCTGACGGGGAAACGCGGCGGAGCAGGAGCTCCGCCCTCCGCTGGCTTGGCGTGGCCCTCCGTCGCCCTCCGCGGGCTTGGCGTTGCCTTGTGCCGGTAGCCGCCGCTGAGCCCAGCGGCGGAACGCATCGGCCTTCGGGAAACGACCACAGACGGAGGACGGCGGTCCTCCGCCGCCGCAGCTGGAAGCCTGACGGGGAAACGCGGCGGAGCAGGAGCTCCGCCCTCCGTTCGTTTGGGCGTCCATCTACGGCCGTTCCTTTCCGCCGCTGGGCTCAGCCGCGGCTATCGGCCCGTGGAGAAACCGAGACAGCCGCGGCTTCCGGCCTAAGGCGAGGCCAAGCCATCTCCGGGACTTGCGCGGCAACGGGATCAGGCAGTTTTTATGTTTTTAGCTTATTTGTTGATTATTTTGACAATAATATGAGCAGCCCACGTCTCAATACCATCATGAATCCATTTTATTCAATGAATCTACCATCATCTTTAGCGCTGACATGCTCGGCCGAAGCTCCAGACGTAGCTCCGGGGCCCGGCGGAGAACGCAACCGCCACAAAAATGAAACAATTCACCGATTGGCGGAAGGAGGAACTGCCCTATATTGGCGGTCACCATGAGCGCGCGTTTTTCCCAGCCCGAGTACTTCATCAACCGCGAACTGAGCTGGCTTGAGTTCAACTACCGCGTGCTGGAGGAGGCGCAGGACCCGCATCAGCCGCTGCTCGAGCGGGTCAAGTTCATGTGCATCGTCACCAGCAACTTGGACGAATTCTTTGAGATTCGCATGGCGGGCGTGAAGCTGCAGATCGAGAACGAGGTGAGCGACGCCGGCCCCGACGGGATGACCGCGAGCGAGGTCTTTGCCGAGGCCCGCCAGAAGGTGCTCAAGATTTACGAGGACCAGTACCGGCTCTGGAACGAGGAGCTCAAGCCCGAGCTGGCCGACAACAGCATTTACGTGAAGGACTACGACGACCTGACCGACGAGGAACGGCTGTGGTGCCACGACTATTTCGAGCGCGAAGTCTTCCCCGTGCTGACGCCGCTCTCGGTCGACGCCAGCCACCCCTTCCCGCAGCTGCGCAACAAGAGCCACAACCTGATCCTGCTGCTGCGGCGGCCCAACGGCCAGCGCACCTACGGCATCGTGCAGATCCCGAGGGTGATCCACCGGCTGGTGGAGCTGCCCAGCACCGACCACAACGCCCGCCAGTTCCATTACATCCTGCTCAAGAACCTCATCCAGGCCCACGTGCACGAGCTCTACCCGGGGCTGACGGTGGAGGGCGTCTACGGCTTCCGCATCACCCGCAACTCGGACCTCTACATCGACGAGGAAGAAGCCGAAAACCTCCTGCGCACGATCGAGGAAGAGCTGCGCAAGCGCGGCCGCGGCAACGCCGTGCGCCTGGAGGTGCAGCACGACATGCCCCGCGAGGTGCAGCAACTGCTGCTGGAAAACCTGCGCCTGACCGCGGCGGACCTCTACGTCCTCAACGGCCCGGTCAACATCCTGCACCTGCAGCCGCTGGCCGGGCTGGACCTGCCCGAGCTGCGCGACCGCGCCTATGTGCCAATCGCGCCGGAGGACCTTCCGCCCGACGAGGACGCGCTGAAGATCATCCGCGACCGGGACGTGATGCTGCACCACCCCTACGAGAGCTTCGGCGCCGTGGTGGACTTGGTCGAGCGCGCCAGCCGCGACCCGCAAACCCTCGCCATCAAGATGACGCTCTACCGCACCAGCGGCAATTCGCCCATCGTCAAGAGCCTCATCCGCGCGGCCGAGAACGGCAAGCAGGTGACGGCGCTGGTTGAGCTCAAGGCCCGCTTTGACGAAGCCAACAACATCCAGTGGGCCAAGCAACTGGAGGAAAGCGGCGTGCAGGTCGTCTACGGCGTGGTCGGGCTCAAGACGCACTCCAAGCTGCTCATGATTGTGCGGCGGGAGGACGACGGCATCATCCGCTACTGCCACCTGGGCACCGGCAACTACCATCCCACCACCGCCAAGTTCTACACCGACCTGGGCATGATCACCGCCAAGGCGGAGATCACCGAAGAGGTCGCCCGGCTCTTCAACATCCTGACCGGCCTGGGCGACTACACCGGGGTGGAGAAGCTGCTGGTGGCGCCGTTCGAGATGAGCCAGCGCTTTCTGGAGCTGATCGCGGCCGAGCGCGACCTGGCCCGCGCCGGGATGGACGGGCGCATCATCGCCAAGGTCAATTCCCTGGTCGACGAGGAGATCATCGAAGCGCTTTACGAAGCCTCCTGCGCGGGGGTGAAGACGGACCTGATCGTGCGCGGCATCTGCTGCCTGCGCCCGGGCATCCCCGGCGTGAGCGAGAACATCCGCGTGCGCAGCATCGTGGGCCGCTTTCTGGAACACCACCGCATCTTTTACTTTGGCAACAACGGCGACCCTCGCGTCTTCCTGGGCAGTGCGGACTGGATGCCGCGCAACCTGCATCGCCGGGTCGAGGTGGCCTTCCCCGTCGAGGACGAGCGGCTGCGCGCGCGCCTGACCGACGCGATCATCCCGACCTTTCTGGAAGACAACATGAAGGCGCGGCAACTGCAGCGCGACGGCTCCTACGTGCGCGTGCAGCCGCAGAACGGCGCCGAGCCCAAACAGGCCCAGCTTACCTTCCGCGAGACCGCCCGGGAAATGGACCAGCAGCGCAGCCGCCACGAAAAGGAGGCGCGCAAGGAGCTTACGCCCGTCTTCGCCAACCCCGAGGAAACCGCCCACCGGCAGGAGCACGAGGAAGAGCTCGTGGCCGCCAAGCGGGAGGATTCGGATTGACCGCCAGCGGCCCTTCCAACATCAACGAAGTGATGAGACGACCCGCCAACTTTTGCCTTCCTGCCATCGTCCTGGCCGCCCTGCTCGCCGCCGCGCCCGCCGCCCTCGGCCAGACCTTCATCTTCGCCGGCGAGATCACCAACGCCGAAGGCACCGCCTTTGACGTCGGCGACGAAATCGTGGTGACCCTGACGGCCCACAACCCGCTGCCGCCCGCGGACGAGTTTACGGCCACCCTGCAAGAGTGGGACTACAGCGACTCCGTGGGCATCCCCATCTTTTCCAACCTGGAAGTCACCCGCAACGGCACGCCGATACAGGGCAGCTGGCAGTTGCCGGGCGACAACAGCTCCATCTTCGGCTTCAGCCAAGGGAGCCAGGACTTCCTCACCTTCCTCGCGTTGAGCGAAACCGACTCCGGGCTCTCCAGCAACGGCATCGACTTGCTTGGCTTCCAGATCGAGCTCATCCTGCCCTCGGGCAGCCTCAACTTCCCGCAAAGCGCGGATGGCTCGCTGGCGGATTTCCTCCCGCCCAACCTGGGCGGCGCCTCCCTGCTCAACGCCAACCTCCAGGACGTCAACGGCCTCGACTACTTCATCGACGCCCGCGTGGTGCCCGAGCCGACCAGCGCCGCGCTGCTGCTGGCCGCGGCCGGCCTGGTCGCGCTCCGCCGGCGCTCCACCGCTTAGGGCGACCTCGGCTCCTGGGTCATCAGGCCGGAGATGACCTCGGCGGCCTCCGTCTTGGGAGCAACCTCGATCAGGTAGCGGCGGTCGGTTTGGAGTTGATCGCCTGGTCATCAGAAAGCCTACCTTGGCCCGCTCCGCCGCGGCCTCGCCGTCCGTTGACCACGCTCCGCCCTCGCGGCTAAGTTGGCATCATGAACCGTACGCTCTGTTTCTTCTCCACCGTTTTCCTTGGCGCCCTCGGCGGGGCGTCGGCGCTACCGGCCGCCGAGCCCGCGCTCAAGCCCCTGACTGTCGCCTTCTCGCTGGACAACCCGCCCTACGTGATGGAGCAAGCGACCAAGGGCGTGGAGGCCGACCTCTTGCGCGCGGCGCTGCCCGGCCGGGAAATGAAAGTTCTGCAGTTGCCGTACAACGGCGTGCAAGCCGCCATCACCGACGGCAAGGCCGACGTCGCGGTCAGCGTGCGCCAGTTCGCCGACGAGGCGGACGGCGTCTATTTCTCCGATATCTTCGTCTACTTCCAGAACACGGCGGCAACAAAGAAGTCCGTCAGCGGGAAGATTGAAAGCATCGCCGACCTGGCGGCCTTCCCGGTGTTCGCCTGGGAGGACGCCTCGCGCGAACTGGGCCCGGAGTTTGAAAAGCAGTACGCGCCGGACGCTCCCGCCCGCGCCCGCTACCGCGAGTTTGGCAACCAGGCCGACCAGGTCCGCGCCTTCTGGGCCGCGCCGGAAGCGGTCGCCGTCATCGACAAAAACATCCTGAAGTACTTCAGCCAGAAGCAGGGCCACGAGATGGACGAGGTGGTTTTTCACGACGTCTTTCCGGCGGTCACCGGCTTCCGGGTGGCCTTTCGCGATCCGACACTGCGCGACACCTTCAACACGGGCCTCAAGCGAATCCTGGCCAGCGGCGACTACCGCAAAATCATGGAGAAGAACGGCGTCGCCCTGCCCCGGCTACCGGGGGAGTGACGGCGGGGCCTGTGGGCTTGCCTCGGAGCCACCGCGCCGCTACAAAGAAAAGGTCATGGCGTTCCCCCGGCGCGACCTATTGAAACCTGCGGGTTGCTCCCTACTCTTGCTGGGCGTCCTAGCGACTTCCCTCCCGGCGGCGGTTTTTGATTACGAGGCGGACAGCAAGGAGGCCCGGCAGTACGACAAGATGGCTTACCGCCTGTGGTTGCCGGACGACCTGGGTGAGAAGCCGGTGCGCGGTCTGCTGGTGCTGGTGCCGGGCATCAACGGCGACGGCCGCGGCCAGGCCACCAACAAGGGATGGCAGAAGCTGGCCCGCGAGTTCGACTTCGGTACGCTGGGCCTGTGCATGAAGAGCGGGCCGCCCTACTACCACGAGGCGCACCGCGGCAGCGGCGAGGTGCTATTGCAAGCGCTGGAGCATTTTGCCGAGGAAACCGAACGCGAGGAGCTGGAGAACGCGCCGCTGGCCATGTGGGGCCACTCGGCCGGCGGGCAGTTCAACTACAACTTCGCCTGCCTGGAGCCCAAGCGCGTGATCACCTACGTGGTCAACAAAGGCGGTTACTACGCGGGTAAAATCAAGGGCGACGCCGAGGACATTCCCGCGGTTTACTTCATGGGCGAAACCGACTCCGCCGAGCGGCGCAAGAACATCCGCGCCCTCTTCGAGGAGGCCCGCGACGAGGACGCGCCCGTCTGCCTCATCGTGGAAAAAGGCGTGGGCCACGGGGTGGGCAAGACACGCTCCTTTGCCGAGGCCTACTTCCGCACCGTCATCCCGCTGCGGCTCCCCGAGGAGGGCGGGCTCGGCTCCCGCGGCAAGAAGGTGAAGCTGCGCAAGCTGGAGGAAAAGGACGGCTGGCTGGGCGACAACAAGTCTTTCGAGATTGCCCCCTACGGCTCCTACCGCGAGGACAAGGACGAGGCCTCTTGGCTGCCGAACGAAGACCTCGCCAAGAAGTGGCAAGCCATGAACAAGGGTGGGTGAGCGAGCGGGATTTCCCGCGCGATGCGCCCGGAGCAATCACCATCCAGAGGGCAGATACCGCCGCTGGGCGATGACGACCTCTAGGTCCGGCGGCTAACGGCACAAGGCGAAGCTGAATCTCTAGTGGCGACCGGCACAGGGCGCGGCCAAGCCGACGGAGGGTCGAGCTGGGTCCGCCGCTGGGGTCAGCGGCGGCTACCGGCACAAGCGCGGCCAAGCCGACGGAGGGTCGAGCTTCCGCTCGACCACGTTGCCCGTCCGGTTGGCGGCGGCGGAGCAGGAGCTCCGCCCTCCGTTGCGATCCCGTCCTTATCCCTTCCGCATCGTCTCTCCCGCTCCGCCGCGTCACCCGTTGGGTGTTGCGAGGCGGGCAAGGGAGGCTTAGCAGCCGGCATCGCCCGCCCTACCTCGGACAAGGGCGAGCAGCACCGAAGAGAGGGCTTTCGCCTCGACGTTGTGTGTCCCTGGCTCGTCTCCCGTCGGGCATCGCCTGGCCTGCGCACGGTGATGGCATTGGGGTGTGTGTGCACCCACCTCAGCTGCCGTCGGGCATGGTGGCCTGGGCGTTTTCGAGAGCCTCCTTGGCGCTCTCGGCCGCCTTCTCCGCGGCGTCCTGCGTGTCCTTCATGTTGTCGATGGCCTTCTGCACCTGGTTCTGGGCCTCCTTGGCTTCCTGGTCGGCCTGGGCGGCGACATCGTCGAGCTTTTGCTGCATGCGGGCGGCCTCCTGCTCCAGCGCGCTCTTGGCTTCGTTCAGCTCCGTCTGGGTTTCCTCGTTCTGCTGGGCGACGGCGTCGACCTTCTTTTCCATCGCGCCGACCTGCTCCTTAAGCGCGTCGACCTCCTTGCTCTCGGCCGATTCACTGGAGGCGTCCGAGCCGCCGCAGGCGGCGAGCAGCAAGAGGGAAGCGGTGGCGGCAAGCGCGGTCAGGCCCTGCCCCGTCGTGGATGTGAACGGGTTCTTCATGCCCACCACCTTGGCAAAGGAAGCGCGCTTGGCAATCGATCATTGCCCCTTGGCGGGTGGTTTCACTACCATGCTCCATGGATTGGATGCTCCACGGCCCCCTGTTTGCCTTGCTGGGCCTGACGGTGTTGGCGGTGATTCTGGCCGCGGTGGTGCTGGCCAAGCTCAGCGCCCAAAGCGCCGACCGCCGCGACGCGCGCGACGCCCTGCTGCGCTTGGAGGCCCAGTTGGAGGCGCAGGCCCGCGGCTTTGGCGAGCTGCGCGAGGAGCTGCACCGGCGGGGCCGGGAAGCCGCCGACCTGCAGCGCGCCTTTGCCGAGCAGCAGCAGGCCGCCGCCGAAGCCCTGCGCGAAACCACCCGCCGCGCGCTAGAGGAACACCGCGTGGGCTTCGAGCAGCGCCAGGGCGAAACGCGCGAGGCCCTCGGCAAGTCGCTCTCCGACGGGCAGCAACGGGTCGCCGCCAGCGTGGTGGAGGCGCTAACCCGGCACGCGGAGGAAATCAGCAAGCGGCTGGAAAAGTTGACCGGCCAGACAGACGAGCGGCTCAAGGAAATCTCCGGACAGGTGGACAAGCGCCTGGCCGAGGGCTTTGAAAAGACGACCGAAACCTTTGGCGACGTGCTCAAGCGACTGGCGCTGATCGACAAGGCGCAGGAGGAAATCACCAAGCTCTCGACCAACGTGGTCAGCCTCCAGCACGTGCTCAGCGACAAGAAAAGCCGCGGCGCCTTTGGCGAGGTGCAACTGGAGGCGCTGGTGCGCAACGCGCTGCCGCCCGACGCCTACGCCTTCCAGGCCACGCTCTCCAACGGCACCCGGGCCGACTGCCTGCTGAAGCTACCCAAGCCGACCGGCTGCGTGGCGATCGACAGCAAGTTTCCGCTTGAGGCCTACCAGGCGATGACCAACCAGGACCGGCCCGAGGCGGAGCGCACCGCCGCCGGGCGCCAGTTCAAGGCCGACATCAAAAAGCACATCGCGGACATCGCCGGGCGCTACATCGTGGAGGGCGAGACCGGGGACGGCGCGGTCATGTTCCTGCCGGCGGAATCGGTCTTTGCCGAGATCCACGCCCACCACCGCGACCTGGTGGAGGAGGCAATGCGCGCGCGGGTCTGGATCACCAGCCCAACCACGATGATGGCGATCCTGACCACGGCGCGGGCGGTGCTCAAAGACGAGGCCACCCGCCGCCAAGTCCACATCATCAAGGAGCACCTGGTGCGCCTGGGGCAAGACTTCAACCGGTTCCAGGACCGGATCGAGAAACTGGCCGTCAACGTCGAGCGCGCGCACAAGGAGGCCGGGCTGGTCGCCACCAGCGCGGGTAAGCTCACCAGCCGCTTCCGCAAGATCGAAAAGGCCGATCTCTCCGCCCTGGAGGAGGACGCCCCCGAGGCCCTGCCGGAGCGCCCGCCGGCCGCCGAGGAGGCGCCGCCCACCAACGGCCACGGCGACAAAGAACTGCCGCTGGGGTGAGGTTTCTTTAAACCGCAAAGGCCCCAGACCTAGTTTCCTGATTGGGAAATTGAAGGTTGAGTCTCAGGCGGGTTTCACTTACTCCTCTAAGGCATGAGCGAGACGAAAACACTAAAACTGAGCCGCTGGCTTTGCCTGATTGCCTTCCTTGCCAGCACAGATGTCTGCGCGCAAACCTTCACGGAAACCGGTGACGCGGGCCAGACGCTGGGCAGCGCCACCCTGGTGCCTGGACAGATCAACCAACTTAACGGCAACCTTTCCGACATCACCAGCGACGTCGATCTTTACCGGATCATCCTTCCCGCGGTCTCGACCTTCACCCTCGAGGTGAGCAGCTTCGTGGTCGACTACAAGGCCTATCCAGCCTTCCTCTACGAGCCGGATTCCATTTTGTACCTCTTTGACGCCACCGGTGCTCCCATTGCGCTTAACGACGACCGTTCCATACCACCGGGAGACATCGACCTGCTTTCCACCGTTACCACTGGTCCGCTCGCCGCTGGCACCTACTACGTGGCCATCGGTTCTTACGATGCCAGGGCCATCGACTCGGAGAACGACCAATGGTGGCTACAGGATCAGCCCATTCCGGCCGACTTCGATACCCTGAATGGCTTTGTCTTTGAATTAGCTGAAGCACCCTTTCTGGACTACTTCGACGATCCGGAACCTTACCCCTCGAGTGATTATTCGATCGAGATGAGCGCAACAACGGTTCCAGAACCCAACGCCGCCTTTCTTCTGGTGGGCCTTTCCTGCCTGCTCTGGCGTCGGCGACGCTGACATTCTTCTGACATCCCGGTGGTTGCGGCGCCCCATGGCGAGGGTTACCCTTTGCTGGTGAAAGTTGGCTGGCTGGCGTTAATCTTTGGGTTGGGGCTTTCCACCTTGGTCTTGGCGGGCGCCCCGCCCAAGAAGGCGCATGGCGAAGCGCCAGAGAAAAAGATGAACGCAATCATGGTCATCCACCCGTACAAGCACAACGGGATGTGGGTGTTTGACGACGAGTCGCGCGGGCTGGACAAAGAGCCTTTTGTCTTCGGCGCGGACGCCATTATCGAGCTTGCGGTCAAGGACATCCCCAACGCCGGGGAGGGCTTCAACCTGATCTTTAGCGCGATCCCCTTCCCCGGGCACCAATTCAGCTTCCAGCGCCGGGAGGCCGAGGCGGGCGGCTACTTCTACTACAGCCACCAGCTGGACAAGAAGGGTTGGCTCTGCCCGGCCCTGTTCAAGTACTTCGAGAAGGCACCCCCGATGATCTACGCCCAGTTCAAGGCGGCCGAGTAGGCGCAATCGTCCGGCGGAGTCCAAATTGGCCTTGAGATATGCCCCTCAGCGGGCAGACTCGGGGGCCTCATGCACGCTGACGACCGCCTGCTTATCTTCTCCGGCAACGCCAACCTGCCTTTGGCCCAGAGCATTTGCGAGTACCTCAACACGCCGCTGGGCGACGCCACCGTCACGCCCTTCCCCAACGGGGAGACCTTCGTCAAGATCAACCAGAACATCCGCGGGCGCGACGTCTTCATCGTGCAGCCCACCTGCCCGCCCACCAACCACAACTTGATGGAGCTGCTCATTATGATGGACGCGTGCCGCCGGGCCAGCGCCAAGCGGATCACCGCGGTGATGCCCTTTTACGGCTACGCCCGGCAGGACCGCAAGGACCAGCCGCGGGTGCCCATCACGGCCAAGCTGGTGGCCAACCTCATCACCTCGGCCGGCGCCACCCGCCTGCTCTGCATGGACCTCCACGCCCAGCAGATCCAGGGCTTCTTCGACATCCCGGTCGATCATCTTTACGCCATCCCGGTGATGAACAAGTACCTCGGCACCCTCGGCATGGACGACCCCATCGTGGTTTCGCCCGATGTCGGTGGCATGAAGATGGCCAACGCCTACGCGCAGATGCTCAACTGCGGCCTGGCGCTGATCACCAAACGCCGCACCAGCCCGACCGAGGTCAGCGCGCAGTACCTCATCGGCGACGTCTCCGGCAAGGATGTGCTGCTGGTCGATGACCTGACTGAGACGGCGGGCACCCTGGTGAACGCGGCCAAGGTCTGCCGCGAGGCCGGCGCCAGGCGCGTTGTCGTCTGCGTCAGCCACGCCCTGTTCGCCGAGCAGGCCGACGAGCGTTTGCGCGGCTCCTGCATCGACGAGCTTGTCACCACCGACAGCACGCCGGTGCGCCTGATCGAGGGCGTCAAGATCACCGTGCTGCCGATCGCCGAAATCCTGGGCGAGGCCATCCGCCGCATCTACCACGGCGAATCGGTCACCTCGCTCTTCGAGATCAACGGAACCCCGCTCAAGTCCTGAGAGGGACGCGACGGGCCGGAGGCGGTGCCCCGCTTTGAAAATCTGCGACCTGACCCAGTTCTACTCGCCCGTCAGCGGCGGGGTGAAGCGCTACATTACCGAGAAGCGCCGGCACATCGAACGCCACACCCAGGACGAGCACTACCTGATCATCCCGGGCCACGAAACCCGCCACACCCAGGAAGGCCGGCTGCACACCTACACCATCCAGGCCCCGCAGCTCAACCCCACCTCGCGCTACCGCCTGCTGCTCAACACCCACCGGGTGCGCGACTTTCTCGACGACGTGCGCCCCGACGTGATCGAGGCGGGCGACCCCTACCACGTGGCCTGGACGGCGCTACGCTCCGGGCGCGAGCTGCACATCCCCGTCTTTGGCTTCTACCACAGCCACTTTCCGGAAGCCTACCTGCGCACGGTGCTCAAGTACGGCGGCCGCTGGGTGCGCGACGCGGTGCTGGAATTCGCCCAACGCTACATCACCTCGCTTTACTCCCGCTTCCACGCCACGCTGGTGCCGAGCGACCTGCTGCGCGACCTGCTCCTGCGCTGGGGCGTGACCAACGCCACCACCGTCCACCTGGGCGTGGACACGGAGAGCTTCCGGCCCGGCGAGCGCGACGACGCCCTGCGCGCCGAACTCGGCCTGCCACGTGACGCGCTGGTGCTGCTCTACGTCGGGCGGCTGGCGCCGGAGAAAAACATCGTTACCCTGCTGCGGGCGTTTGAGCTGGTGCGCGAGCAGAGCAAGCGGGACGTGCGCTTGGTGCTGGTGGGCGACGGTCCCCTGCGCCGCAAGCTGCCCGCCGTGCGGCGCGCGACCGGCGCGCTGACTTGGAAGAGCTACCTGCAGGGCAACGAGGATCTGGCCCGCTACTACCGCGCGGCCGACCTCTTTGTCCACCCGGGCGTGCACGAGACCTTTGGCCTGGTCGCGCTGGAAGCCCAGGCCTGCGGCATCCCGGTGGCGGGCATCCACGGCAGCTACATGGACGCCAACGTCTTTGCGGGCGGGGACTACTGGGCGCGGGAGAACACTCCCGCCGCGCTCGCGCGGACCATCCTGGCCATGAGCGAAGCCGACCTGCCCGCGATGGGCCGCGCAGCCAGCGCGATCGTGCGCGAACGCTACGCCTGGCCGGTTGTCCTGGAGGTGCTTTGGCGGCACTACCGCCAGGCCCACGAGCTGGCCTCCCATCCCGTCTATTACGGAAAGCCCTGGGAGGTGCCGTCGTGAGCGAGCCACCCGCCGCCCCGGCCCGGCGAAAACCGCGCGCCGCCTTTACGGTGCGCTTCTACCGCCCGGAAGACCGCGCCGCCCTGCGCGAAATCTGCGCCGACACCGGCTTTCTGGGCCAGCCGATCGACCCGGTTTTTGAGGACCGCGATCTCTTCGCCGATTACCTGACCGGGTACTACCTGGACCTGGAGCCCGAGTCCACCGTGGTGCTGGAGGTGGAGGGCAAGATCAGCGGCTACGTGATGGCCTCGACCCAGCCCGGCCTGCACGCCGCCTACGAGAAACTCAAGTTGCCCGTCCTCGCCGCCAAGGGCCTGTGGCGCTACTTCACGCGCCCCTACAACCAAGCCACGCGCGACTACATCCGGTGGATTCTGACCCGCGGCGGCAAGGAAACCCCCGCGGCACCCGAAGGCATGGCGCACTTCCACTTCAACGTGCGGCCGGAGGCGCGCAAGGTCGCCCACACCCGCTCGATGGTGGACCTGCTCTTTGGCGAGCTGGCCCGGCGGGGCGTGCCCGCCATTTACGCGCAAATGGTCGCCTACGAGAAGCGCCGCGGCGACCGCATGTTCGAGCGCTACGGCTTCCGCCGCATCAGCGAGTGCGAGGTGACGAAGTACCGCCAGTTCACCGACCAGCGCATCTACCTCTTCACCATCGTCAAGGACCTGACCGCCAACGCCGTCCTCTACGGCCTGGACCTGCACGACCGCGACAAGGCCGGCGAGCACCGCGGCTAGAGCAAAATCTCGCCCAGCTCCATCCGCCCGCCGGGGGTTTCGGGAAGATCAAGCGCGTCGGTCGCCGTTAGCGTTTCCCGCACCAGGTAGGTTCCTTCCTGCGGCCGGCGAAAGACGTGCACCTGCCGCGCCTCGGTGTCGACCACCCAATACTCCGGAATGCCGTGGCGGGCGTAGAGCGGGCTCTTGGTTTCAAGATCGTACGGGAGGGTCGTGTCGGCGACTTCCACCAACAGCAAGACATCGTCGGCGGTGGGATGGGCGTCGACGTAATCCCGAGCCTCTCCCCGCACGAGCGCGATGTCCGGCTCCGGCTCACTGCTCTCCGAAAGACGAATCGGGTGCTGGCATCTGATGTAAAGACTCTCGGTCTTCGAGGTGAACTGCTTGATCAAGAGATCAACAACAGCGGCGTGCTTACTTCCAATCGGCGACATCTCGACAATCTCTCCCTCAATCAGTTCCACTCGCGGCTGATGCCCCCACGCACCGGACTCGCCCAGGCGGTAGTATTCCTCGACCGTGACTTGGTGGCGTTGAACCATGCCGAAGCATAGCATATGGGGCTCGACCACCCAAGCCCGCCCCGGATAGGTTCACTCCACACGATGGATTCCCCGTCCTCCCCTCCCGCCCTGGTCGTCTCGCTGCACGACGCCCATCCGGGCAGCATCGAGCGCATCCGAGGCCAGCTTTGCGCCCTGCGCAAATGGGGCGTGGAGCGCACCAGCATCCTGATGGTGCCGGAGTGGCACCACGGCGCACCCACCCCGCAGGATCCCCGCACGGTGGAACTGGCCACGGGCTGGCAACGCGAGGGGCACGAGCTGGTGCTGCACGGCTACTTCCACGACCGCGTTGGCCTGGCCACCACCGCCGGCAACCTCTTTTGGACCCGGCTTTACACCAACCAGGAGGCCGAATTTCTGGACCTGACCGAAGCGGAGGCGGCCGCCCGCCTCAAAAAAGGCCGGGCGCTTTTTGGCGAGCTGGGGTGGGCCGGCCCGGGCTTCATCGCGCCGGCCTGGCTGATGGCGCCGCACCTGCCGGCGACGCTGCGCCAGCTCGGCTTTGCCTACACCAACACGCTGCGCCACTTCTTGCCGCTGGGTGGTCCGGGCGACGCCCCGGAGCCGAGCCAGTCGCTCTGTTGGAGCACCCGGGCAAGCTGGCGCCGGACCTGCTCGCTGGCCTGGAACGCCCGCTTGCTGGAGCGGCTTTTGCGCGCCCGCCCGCCGCTGTTGCGCATCAGCCTCCATCCGGATGATCTGACCTTTGCGCCGATCCGCGAACAGATCGAGCGTAGTGTAAAAAGGGCGTTGCAGTCGGGCTACAAGCCGACAAGTTATGCAGACTATGCTGCGGGTTGATCTGCATCTGGTTTCCCGTTTTTCGGACCGCCCCAGCGAGTGGTTTCTGCGCAAACTGGGCGTGCCCCAGAGCTACAGCGAGCCGGCGGCGCTCTACGACAAGCTCGACGCCAAGGGCATGGCGTTCAAGACCATCACCGACCGCAACCGCATCGACGGCTGTCTGGAGATCGCCGACCGCCCGGGCGTGTTCCTTAGCACCGAAGTCACTGCGCGCTTCCCCGACGACACCGAGGTCAGCCTGCTGGTGTGGCGGCTGAGCGAAGCCCAGCACCGCGAGCTCCAGCGCCTGCGCCACGACCTTTACGACACCGCCCGCTACCTGCGCGAGCAGCGGCTGCCGCACGCCGTCGGCACGCCCCTGGCCAACCCCAGCAAGACGCTGCGGGCGGAGCACTTTGAGAAGCTCATCTTGCTTTTCCGCCACTTTGAGACGATCAACGCCAGCCGCGTGGCCCTGGAGCAGGAGGTGGCCGAGCTCTGCCTGCGCGCGCTGACGCCGGAGACCATCGCCCGCCTGGCGGAGGAGCACCGGCTCGAGCCCGCCTACCCCGACGCGCACCAAAAGGTCTTTGTGGCCGGCTCGCACGACCAAAGCGGGCTGGGCGTGGCCGACGCCTACACCGAAGCGCCCGGCCGCACCCTGGACGACTTCTTTGCCGCGCTCGACCGAGGGGAGGTCGTGGCCCGGGGCAGCTTCGGCAACCCACTGCGCTTTTCCACCAGCGTTTACACCACCGTCTTCAAGTACGCGCAGACGCAGCTCCAGGAGCGTGCGCCGCTCGGCGCCAGCCTGCTCAAGCAAATGGCCGAGCGCTTCATGGCGGGCAAGAACCCGGCCGCCTTCAGCCTGGGCGAGCGCGTCGGCCACGTCACCGAGGCGATCCGCACCGGCCAGGCCTTCGACTTCCTCAAGCCCGGTGAGACGACGCTCTCGCGCGAGATCGGGACCTTCTTTGCCGACGCCCGGGTCCGCCAGGAACTCGACCGGATCATCGCGGAGGAGCCCAACGCCGAGCGCCGCTCCTTCCGCATGGCCTCCTACCTCACCAACCAACTCTCCTACCGGCTGGGCCAGCAGTGCCTCCAGCGCATCCAGCGCGGCAACCTACTCGACGCCTTCCAGGCCGTGACCGGCATGCTGCCGGTGGGCAGCACCGTCATCCCCTACTGGTGGGCCTTCCACCTGCAGGCGCCGGACCGCGAACTGCTCGCGGCGGTGTCGCGGCGCCTGACCTGCCGGCTTGCGCCGCAGCTCGCCAACAAAAAGCGCGCTTGGTTCACCGACACGCTCGAGGACGTCAACGGTGTCGCCCGCACCATCCACACGATGACCAAGGCCGGCCGCCGGGCGGGGGCCGACATCACCGTCGTGACCTCGCGCGGCGAGACCACCATCCACGACATCCCGATCAAAAACTTCCCGCCGGTGGGCGAGTTCGAGCTGCCCGAGTACGAGTTGCAGAAATTGAGCTGGCCGCCGATCCTGGAGATTCTCGACTACGTGGAAAGCGAAGGCTTCACCGAGCTGATCATCTCCACGCCCGGGCCGGTCGGGCTCTGCGCGCTGGCCGCGGCCAAGGTGCTGGGCCTGCCCACCAGCGGCATCTACCACACGGACTTCCCGCAATACGCCCGCTACCTGAGCGAGGACGCGCTCATGGAAAGCCTGACCTGGAACTACATGCAGTGGTTCTACGGCCAGTGCAACATCATCTACTCCAACTCCGATTTCTACCGCAAGCGCTGGATCGAGCGCGGCATCCCGGCCGAGCGCCAGCGCATCCTCGGCCGCGGGCTCGACACCGAAATCTTCAACCGGCGCCACCGGCGGGAGGATTATTGGCCTTCGCGCGGAGCAAGCGGGCCCGTGCTGCTCTACGTCGGCCGCATCTCCAAGGAGAAGGACCTCGCCTTTCTGGCCGAGGTGCTGACGGCGCTGAAGGCGCGCGGGGCCGTGTTCACCCCGGCGTTTGTCGGCGACGGCCCCTACCGGGAGGAGCTCGCCGCGCAGGTGCCGGAGGCCATCTTTACCGGCATCCTCCGCGGCAAGGAACTCGGCACCGCTTACGCTTCGGCCGACCTCTTCGTCTTCCCAAGCACGACGGACACCTTCGGCAACGTCGTGATCGAGGCGATGGCCTCCGGCCTGCGCGCGTTCGTCTCCGACATCGGCGGCCCGCGCGAACTGGTGACCCGGCCCGAGGAGGGTCAGGTCCTGCCCGCGCGCAACGCGACCGCCTGGACCGATACGCTGGCGCAAGCTCTGGCGGCAATCCCCACGCCCGCCCAGCGCCAGGCCCTGGCCGACCGCATCCACGAGGAACGCAACTGGAACCGCGCCTTCCAGGACTTCTGGCACCGCGACGGGGAGGAAGAAGGTGAAGATTAAACCGCTGAGGCTGATCCTAGCGCTCTTCCTCTACTTTTTAATCGTTACCACCCTCAACATCATACTGACGTCCGTTCTTTTCGGCTTGGCCATCTCAGATACCCTCGATATCGACCGTGTGCTTGCTTACCACTTCTGGATTTCGATCCTCTTTATGATCCTGTCGGTCAAGTTTAGCTACGACTTGGCCTTTAAACGCAGCGCTCCGGGCGTCAAGTCATCCCGACCGCCGAGTCTGGAATAAACCGCTTCCCGTGGCCTCCCACTGCCATGAGGACGCCCTGCTGCTCTCCAAACGAGTCGACCGACGCGCCGCCGCCGGAACTCAACTCCCCCTACCCCTACAACTACCCGCGCTTCCGGGCCGACTTCCACGACCTGCGCGACTTTGCCGGGCCGCGCGCCGGCGAGGCCTTCCCGCCGCACCGCTTCCGCACCGTCGACGGGCGGACGGGCACGCTCAACGAGCTCTTCCCCGGCCAGTGGGTGGCGCTGGAATCCGGCAGCTGCACCTGCCCAATGTACGCGCGCAACGTGGAAGCGATGGCGCGCCTGGCCGAGCGCCACCCGGAGTGCTCCTTTGCCGTGCTCTACGTACGGGAGGCCCACCCCGGCGAGCGTATCCCCGCGCATCAGAGCCAGGACGAGAAACTCGTGCACGCCGACGGCCTCCGCCACCACCACCGGGAGTGGCGCAGCATCCTGGTTGACGACCTCGAAGGCAGCGCGCACCGGCGGCTCGGGCTCATGCCCAACTTTGTCTACCTGGTCAGCCCGGAGGGCTGCGTCCACTTCCGGCGAGACTGGTCGGTGCCGCAGGACCTCGAGAAGGCGCTGGCCGACCGGGACCGCATCCACCCCGGCGACCACACCGAACCGTTTTTGCGGGCCAGCTTCCCCCGGCCGATCGACCTCTGGAAGGGCGGCTGGTCGGCGGTCTGGGACTTCCTGACGGACATCCCCCGGCTGGTGGCCAACCACGCCCGCGCCCACCGCAAGTGAGCGCCGCTTGACGCGCCGCCGCGCGGGCCTATGCCGGGAGGATGATGGAGAAGCGTCGACTGGGCCGCAGCGGGCTGGCGGTCACCCCCGTGGGGATGGGCTGCTGGGCCATTGGCGGCGAATCCTACCGCAACGGCAAGGCGGTCGGCTGGGCCGGGGCGGACGACGCGGAGTCGCTCCGGGCGATCGGGCGCGCGGTGGAGCTTGGGGCCAACCTCTTCGACACCGCCAGCAACTACGGCTGCGGCCACAGCGAACGCCTGCTGGGCCGTGCGCTGGAAGGCCGGCGCGACGAGGTCATCCTGGCCACCAAGTTCAGCAACGTGTTCGACGAGGAAACCCGGGTCGTCTCCGGCCGCCGGCAGGACGCCGCCTTTATCCGCGAAAGCTGCGAGGCCAGCCTGCGGCGCCTGCGCACCGACTACCTTGACCTGTTCCAGTTCCACGACGGCGAGGCGGAACACGGCGAGGAGGTGCGCGCCGTGCTCGAGAATCTGGTGAGCGCGGGCAAAATCCGCTGGTACGGCTGGAGCACCGACCACGCCAAGCGCGCCCGCCTGTTTGCGGAAGGCACGCACTGCGCCGCCATTCAACAGGGCATGAACGTCTTTGGCGGGCACGGGGACACGCTGGAAGTTTGCGAGAAGCAGAATCTGGCCAGCCTGATCCGCTCACCCCTGATGATGGGCCTGCTGACCGGCAAGTTTACGCGCGAGACGAAGTTCCCGCCGAACGATGTGCGCCAGGGCTGGGACCTGACCGCAGGCCACCTTTCCGAGAAAATGACGCTGCTGGAAAACGTGCGCGACGTGCTGACCTGCGACGGCCGCAGCTTGGCCCAAGGCGCGTTGGCCTGGCTGTGGGCGCGCAGTCCGGTCATCATCCCGCTGCCGGGCTTTAAGTCGGTCGCGCAGGTGGAGGATAACCTGGGCGCGCTGGAACACGGGCCGATGCCAGCCGACCAGTTCGCGGAGGTGGAGCGTTTGCTGGGCCGAGAACGTAGTTAAAGCGCTTCGCAAAAAACGGACGATAATGGGCGATGGCGGAGCGGAAGCTCCGCCCTCCGTAGGCTTGGCCACCTCCGTGGGCTTGGCTGCCCCGGTTGGCCGGTTCTTGCCGCAACCCGCCGATTGTGATTGGGTACGCGCCGCCCATGCGCGAGGACGATGCCTTTACCAACGCGGACTTGCGCCCCGTCCCGCCGGAGCGGCGCACCTGGAGCCTTTGGGACATCGCGGCGCTCTGGGTCGGCATGGCGGTCTGCATCCCCACCTACCAGTTGGCCAGCTCGCTCATCGAGCAAGGGCTCGCCTGGTGGGAGGCGGCGCTGACCGTGCTGCTCGGGAGCCTGATCGTGGCCGTGCCGATGGCGCTGAACTCGCACGCCGGCACCGCCTACGGCATTCCCTTCCCGGTGCTGCTGCGCTCTAGCTTTGGCCTGCGCGGCAGCAACGTGCCCGCCCTGATGCGCGCCGCGGTGGCCTGCGGCTGGTTCGGCATTCAGACCTGGATCGGCGGCTCCGCCTTTTACGGCATCCTCGTTTCGCTCGGCCTGGTCACGCCGGAGGATTGGGCGGTGGTTGGTTGGCTGGGTATTTCCTGGCCGCAGTTTTTCGCCTTTCTGCTCTTCTGGGCGGTGAACATGGCGGTGATTTTGCGCGGCATCGAGTGCATCCGCTGGCTGGAGAACCTGGGCGCACCCTTCCTGCTCGCGGTGGGCTTTGCCCTGCTTGGCTGGGCGCTCTACGCGGCCGGCGGCGCCGGCGAGCTCTTTGCCGAGAAGACGCAAGACCTGACGGGCGCCGCCTTTTTCGCCGTCTTCCTGCCGGGGTTGACCGGCATCGTCGGGTTCTGGGGCACGCTGGCGCTCAACGTGCCGGACTTCACCCGCTATGCGCGCAGCCAGTACGACCAAACCGTGGGCATGGCGGTGGGCATGCCCGCCACCACCACGGGCTTTGCGCTCATCGGCATTCTCGTGACCAGCGCCACCGTGGTCGTCTACGGCGAGGCGATCTGGAATCCGGTCGAGCTGCTGGACCGCTTCCCCCTCGGCGTGGTGCTGGTGAGCCAATTCGCGCTCATCATCGCGACGCTCACCACCAACATCGCGGCCAACGTCGTCTCGCCGGCCAACGATTTTTCCAACCTGGCACCGCGTTGGATCAGCTTCCGGATGGGCGGCATCATCACCGGGCTGATCGGCGTGGCCATGTTCCCGTGGGAGATTCTGCGCAACCCGCACAATTACGTGCTGACCTTCCTGGTCGGCTACAGCGCGCTGCTCGGGCCCATCGCCGGCATCATGATTGCCGACTACTGGGTGGTGCGCCAACGCCGGCTCGTGGTGGCCGACCTCTACCGGCTCGACGGCGCCTACCTTTACCGCGCGGGCGTGAGCTGGGTGGCGCTGGGCGTTTTAGGGCTCGCGATCGCCCCGAGCTTGCCGGGCTTTCTGGCCACCTTCGGCTTCGCCGAGCCGTCCGCCTTTTTCCGCCTCTACTACGACACGTCCTGGTTTAGCGGCTTCCTCGTCGCCTTCGTCGCTTACATCCTCGCCCGCCGTGCCTGGCCCGAATACTAAGCCCCATCACCAGTCGACCACGCAATCTTTCCCGGTGAACTGGGTGCTCTGCGGCGTGTACTGGTGGATTTCGATCCGGGTACCGTCGGGATCGGCCAGCCACATCTGCCAGGACTGATCGGCGCCGAGCCTGGGTTCGCTAGCCTCGATGCCCGCCTCTACCAGCGTGGCGCGCAGCGCCCGGATATCCGGCGTCTCGAGCGTAAAATGAGCGATGGGATGCGGCGCCTCCGCGGGCGCTTCCTCGCGGCGGAAGACCTCCAAGAACTGGCGCTCGCCCAGGCGGAAGTAGTAGCCAAAGAGCTCGCCTTCCTTCACGAAGCGGAAGGCGATTTCCAGGCCAAGGACGTCGACGTAAAACCAGCGCGAGCGCTCCAAGTCTCGTGCGAAAATGCAGACATGGGCGAGAGCGGAAACCACGCTCTCACCCTGCCCGCGATGCGCTCAGCAGTCCATCTCCTTCCACTCGTCCACGGCGTATTTGATAATGGCGATGACCGCGCCCTGCGGATCCTTGATCCAGGCCATGCGCCCGACGCTCTTCACGTCCATGGGGGGCATGATCACCTCGCCGCCCAGTTCGGCGACTTTGGCCAGGCTGGCGTCGACGTCGTCCACGGTGACGTAGGAGGTCCAGCCGGGCGGGGTGCCGGCCGGCACTTCGGGGGGCATGGCCATGATGCCGCCCTGGCCGTCTTTTTCGTCGGCGCCGGCGGTGCGCAGGCTGTGGTAGATGACGCCCTCGGTGCCGGGCACGGGCATGGAGTTGTACTTCCAGCCAAAGAGCTCGGCGTAGAACTTCTGGGCCGCTTCCGGGTTGGTGGTGAGGAGCTCCGTCCAACTGACGGTGCCGTGAGTGGTGTACTTGGGATCAATTTCCATGGGGAGGTGTCCTGGTGATGGTTGGGTCGGTTTTGAGGTTATACTTGTGGATAAACAAGTGGCCTCAAACTTACGGATCGGCGCAAGCCGGGCAAGCCCTTTTCGCGGCGCCACATCAGTTTCTTGATGACACCACTTGCCAAAGGCTCGCCCCGATCCACGACCTTCAAACCTGCTGCCAGCGCATCCAAGCGATGCCCGCTTCGATTACCACCGCCAGCCGTGACTTTTGGCGCGGAGTGCGTTAGCTTCTTGCCGTGACCACTCTGGCCGAAATCGAAAAAGCGATCGAGCAGCTCCCGCCCGAGGACTACGCAAAGCTGGTCGCGTGGCTGAAAGCTCGACCGCTGCCTGCCACTCTCGACGAAGACAAACTTGACGAGATCCAAGAGCAAATCTTCCGGGCACACGCACCGCTGCTCAAAAAACTGGCGGAATGAGCCAGTTTTATTTTCTTACGCTGGACCGGGTCCTGAAAATACATGACCAGTCTTTGAAAGAACACGGCGGCTCTGGGGGAATCCGTTCGCAGGCTTCGCTCGAGGCGGCGGTCATCCAACCGCAGCTGATCCACCATTACGAAAGAGGCGATTACTTCAACGTTGCCGGTGCTTACGCTTATCATCTCGCGGAAGCACAAGCCTTTGTTGACGGCAACAAGCGAACCGCCATTGCCTCCGCGTTCTTTTTTCTCCAGGTCAACGGCATCGAAACCACCCAGATTGATTCCATGCAGTTCCATGGCCCCATGATTGAGATGGCGGCTGGCAAAATGGACCGCAAAGGTTTGGCGGACTTGATGAGAAGGCTGCTGGGACCCTAACCCTACCTCTGCGGGCGGTACTGGTTGGGGTCTTCGCGGTCGTCGCCGATGTCGGCGTCTTCCGGCAGGGGGGCGGGCTGCCACATGGGCTGCTGGATTTGAACGTCCTCGGCCTGGGCACTGGCCTGGGCGGCGACGGCGCGGCCCACGTTAAGCGCGCTGGAGAGGTCCTGCTGGGCTTCCACGCTGAAGAGGAACTGGCGCTGCGAGAAGCCCGGCACGCTGACCTCGCCCAGAGCCGTGATGGTGAAGTCGCCCTGGATTTGCTCGAGCGTCTGCTGGCTGATGATAATGCGGCTGGTGAAGCGCTTGGTCAGCGCCTCGAGCCGCGCGGCCAGGTTGACCGTGGACCCGATGACGGTGTAGTTGAAGCGCTTGGTGGCGCCGACGTTGCCGACCAGCGCCGGGCCGGTGTGGATGCCGATGCCGCACTCGAAGAGCTCGTTGTCAATCCCGGCGCGGGTGGTCTTGTAGTTGGCCAGGGCGTAGCGCATTTCCATCGCGCAGCAGACGGCCCGCTGGGCGTGGTCGGGCTGGTCGTCGGGCGCGTTCCAGAAGGCCATGATGCAGTCGCCGATGTACTTGTCGATGGTGCCCTCGTAGCGGAGGATGACCTCGCTCATCACGTCGAGGTACTCGTTGAGCACGGCCACAACTTCCTCCGGCTGGCGGGCGTCGCAGTACTTGGTAAAGCCTCGGATGTCGCAGAACAGCGCGGTGATCTCGCGCCGGGTGCCGCCCAGGGCCAGCGCCTCGGGGTCCTCGAGCACGTTCTCCATCACCCGCCGGGGCAGGTAGGCGCCCATCGCGGTCTTAATGAAACGCTTGTCGCGGTCCTCGATGAAGTAGCGGTGCGTGGTGACGGCGCCAAAGGCGATGAAGATCGCGCCCAGCGGCAGGGCGGTCGGCAGCCAGTACTCGCTAAAGAGGAAGAAGCCGACCGAGATGGCCGAGTAGAGCAGCAGATAAGTCAGGCCCACCGGCACCAGCCAGCGGAAGCTCGCCGCCAGCAGCATCCAGCACATCGCAAAAATAACCACAAAGAGCAGCGGCACCCAGACGAACGGGTTGACCGGGTAGACGAAGTCCTGGTTCAGGATGTTGTCGAGTGCGTTCAGGTGGGTGGCCACCTTCGGCACCTGCAGCGAGTTGATCGGCAGGGTGCCGACGTCAAAGCCCTTGCCCGTGAAGCCGACTAGCATGATCGAATCCGCCAGCCGGTCGACGAAGGCCTCCTCCTCGGCGGAGGGTGGCGGCTCAATCTCCGCCTGAAGGGAGCGGCTGGCCAGCAACTGGCCGATGCGCCCGTAGCTCAAGCCCTGGAAGTCCTCCAACTGGTGGCGGTAGTTGACCATGAACTGCCCGTTCTCATCGATCGGGATGACGAGCGGATCCTGGCCCGGCCGGGGCAGGGTCAGCTGCCGGCCCAGTTCCACCCGCACGTCCTCCGGCGCGGTGCCGTAATAGAGCATCAGCGTCTGGAGCGACAGCGAGGGGTAGAACTTGTCGCGGTAGCGCACGATAAGCGGCAGGTAACGGTGGACGCCGTCGCTGGCCGCGCGGTTGTCGGCAAAGCCAAAGTAGGAGTTGGCGATCAGGTTGGGCGTCTGGCCGGTAAAGTCCACGTAGGCGGGCAGGCCCTCCGGCCGGGGCAGCTCGTACTCGGCAAAGGGGAAGTCCGCGTGCTCGCCGCCCAGCACGCCGGAGGGGTCGCCCGACACGTTGGGCAGCGGGCGGGTCGGGCCGAGCGCTTCGGCCGGCAGGGCGTATTCGCCCGGCGTCACCCGGCTGGAGGCCGCCGTGATCAGGTTGGGGAAGCTCCGAAAGCCGTCCACCATCACGTAATCCTCCTTGGAGTAGGACTTGAAGTTGCCCACCCCGGGCGAACTCAGGAAGTCGATCGTGGGATCGACAAACATGATGTCCCAGGTGACCACCTTCGGCCCGCCCAGGCTGAGCAGCTTGGCAAACTGCCCGTGGATGGAGCGCGCCATTGGCCAGGCGCCCAGCAGGTCCTGCGTGCTCTGGTCAATGCCGGCCAGGAAAATCTCCTCGTGCGGCGTGTGCGGGTTGAGCTCGTTGCGCAGCATAAAGCGCTGGTCGAGCGTGACGTACTCGATTTTTTTGAAGAACTCCACCTGCGAGAGCGCCCAACAGGTCAGGGACAGCACCGCGGCCATCACCATGGCAAAGATGGGGTGAGAGAGCTTCATGACAAACGCTGCAAGCGGAAACCTCTTTTACGCCCAAGCGCCCGGGATGCACAGCGAAACCTGCGCCCGGACCGAGCTTGGCGCCCCTCCGCCGACAGGGACGCGTTGCATCGCGCGCATCCCTGCGCTTACATATGCGTCTATGCTGGCTCTGACCTTCCTCCGCCGGTTTGCCGTCGCCGCCGCTCTCGGTCTCCCCGCCGGATTGGCCGGGCTGACCTCCGCCGCCGCTTCGGGCATCGCCAAGTACGAGCTGCAGGCGGACGCACCCCCAGCCCTGCAGGACGACGTGCTGGAAGCCGACCCCGATGCCGCCATCCTGCGCCCTGACCAGTACCTGCGCCGGGGCGACACCTTCCTGGTACCCGGCGGCATCAAGGGCTCGCCGAAGGAGGCCTGGGTCCAACTGCTGACCGACTGGGTAGAGCCGCTCACCACGGTGGCGGGCACGCTGCCGGAGGTCGCCGCCGACGAAATGCTGCTGGCCGAAACCTTCGGCTACGTCTCAATCGAGAAACCCGGCGTCAAGGGCAAGTACGGCAAACCCATTACCGCCAACTTGGGCGACGTCATCCCGGCCGGCTCCCAGCTCGCCAGCAAAGAGGGGGCCTCGGCCGCAGTGCTGATAGGCGGGCAGGTCTCCGTGCGGCTGGGCGAAAACACCACCGCGCAGCTCGAGCACCGGGTAGTCGGCACCGGCAGCAGCCAAGTGCGCACCACCCGGGTCAACCTGGAGAAAGGCTACGTCTTCTGCAAAATCGGCCGCGCCTCCGGGGAGACGCTCTTCTCCGTGCGGACCGAAGTGGGCCAGGTTGTTGCCGAGGGCACCGACTTTGTCGTCTACCTGCAGGACGAGCGGCTGGTGGTGGGCGTGGCCAAAGGCAGCGTTGTGCTCAAGGACGCCGCCGGCAAGGAGGTCGCCAACGCGACATCGAACAAACTGACCTCGCTGCGGGTCGTGCACCTCCCCCGTATCGAGAACGTCATGGACCGCATCAATGCGGATTCCCGGTTTTTAAGCCAGTTGCTTGAGTTCATTCCGCAGATCAACCTCAAACTGAAAGCGTTGCGCGGAAAGCTCCAGCAGGGCGACCAGCTCACTGAAAATGAGGACCGGTACTTGAGGCAGATACCAAAGATTACCTATTTGCGGCGCGTCCAAGCCGCTGAGTAAGCGCAAATGCGCTTGGTTCCAGTTCGGATACAGAGACGAAAAATCTTGGCAGCCCGGGCGATTCCAGGCAATCTGACGCCGTAGATTGTGTGGGTCAAACCCGCCTTTTTACTTGTTCGTACTGAATAGCCTGCATAAGCTGAACTTCGGAGACCTAAGAACTATGACTCGCCAACGCTTACATCTGGCCCTTGCGGCCCTCGTGCTGATGGGGACGACTGCCGTCGCCCAGGCCACCGAGCTTTTCTCGCTCGAAGTTGGCGCCCAGGATCACCTCATCATCAAAGACGTCAAAAACAACGTGGTGGCCGACCTCGCGCCGGGCGCGATCCAGCAGCCGGTTAAGGTGGACGCCACCAGCTTCATCGTCAGCTACGGGCAGGACACCAGCAAGCGCTACTCCGCCATCTTGGCACCCGATCCCAACCAGCCCAAGTCCATCGAATTCGTCGTGGCGGGCAACCGCGTCTACGCCGACAACAAGGCCAGCGTCACGGTCACCTTTTCCAGCAACAAGAAATCCGTCTCCGTGGACCCCGGCGCCTTCGGCATGGTCTCGCTCAACGGGAACCGCCTCAGCTCCACGGTGGCCGCGAACACCTCCGACCCGCAGCCGAGCGCTCCCGCCACCACGCAAAAGCCCGCCCCTTCCCAGACCTCCCAGCCCAGCGCGCCCGCTTCGAGCAGCCCCACGCTGGCCAGCAACACTTCCCAGCCCGCCTCGGGTAACGGCTCCGGCAACGGTGCCGCCGGCAGCCCCGGCTCCGGCAGCATGGCCGGGAGCACGGCCTCGCGCCTGCTCACCAGCGCCATCACGATGACGCCAAGCAACGTGCGCTTCTGGGCCGAGCCGATCACCCCGCCGAGCGGCCGCCTGCCCAGCGTCAGCCCCAACCAGATGAAGCTGGTGGAAGTGCGCGGGCCCGTCACCCTCAAGCTGCCCAACGGCCGCACCCAGCGCGCCACCAACGGCATGCTGGTGCCCAACGGCGCCACCGTCCGCACGACCTCGGGCTCCAGCGCAGCGGTCTTCATCGGCGGCGTCAACTCCGCCCGCCTGACGGAAAACTCCACCGCCAAGTTTAACCACAACGCCACCCAGGGCACCCAAGCCACCACGGTCGACCTGACCCGCGGTTGCGTCTTCTCCAAGGTGGGCCGCAAGAGCGGTCAGCGCCAGGACTACAAGGTGCGCACGCCGGTTGGCATCGCCGCCGCCAAGGGCACCGACTACGCCACGCTTTACCGCTCCAACGAGATGTACGTCTTCGTGGTGGCCGGTCGCGTCTTCCTCTTCGACCTCGCCGGTAACCTGCTCGGCAGCGCCAACACCACCCAGGCTGGCCAGATCAGCTTCATCAGCACCGACGACATGACCGACGTCCAGCGCTCCGCCCTCATCAACGAGATCGTGACCCTCGCCGGCGAGAACAACAGCAAGATCAACAACATTCTCTCCAAGATGGCCCGCGGCGTTCCGCTCACCCAGGAGGAGCAAGCCTATCTGGCGGCGGCCCCCACCATCGGGCGCGAACAGATCCTCAACAACGGGGAATGGAACGACTTCGCCTACAACCCCTACTGGGGCATTTACACCTCGCTCGTCCAGTTCCCGGGCACCTTCAACCCGACCGACAGCTTCGATCCGCTCTACGACATCCTCAATCAGCCGACACTGGACCCGGCCTCGATTTACGATCAGCCGTTCTTCCCGAGCCTGACCACGCCGTTCTAGCAAGCGCGGCAAAACCGCCCGGCCGGCGCGCCCAACCGCACGCCGGCCCCGGAAGACCGGCCCCTCTCCTCCGGCGAAAAGAGAGGCCCCGCAACCTCGCTTGATTCTAAGGCTTATTGTGGTGTACTAGAGAAAACGCGGCCCGCGGTCGGCTTCGCTCCTCGGGCCGGACCTTCCCCGCAAAGGTATCCAGACATGGTCCCGGACTTAAGACGTGACACGGTTCGCCTGGGCAACTTGCTCAGCATCGCCGAGCAAATTCAGGCCTTTGGACTGGGCAAAAAAACCGGGGAAATCTACATCACCAACGTCCCGCCGCCCGCGCGGATCAACCTCGTCGACGGGGAAATCGTCGACGCCCAGTTCGGCCTGCGCTCCGGCCTGGAGGCCGCCATCGCCCTGATCAACCTGCGCGACCCGCAGACCGAGTTCATCGTGGGCGAGAAGCCCAAGCGCCACACCATCGACATGCCCTACGTGCAGATCCTCTGCGAGGCCGCGCGCGTGCGCGACGAAAACGAGGAAAACGAGCGCCCGACCGAACCGATTAAGCTCGCGCCGACCAACCCCTACCTCCGCGTCACCCTCGGCTCGGAAATCAAGACCTTCCCCGTGCGGCCCGGCCTGGCCTACGTCGGCCGCAGCACGCTCAACGACATCGTCATCCCCGACGCCACCATCAGCCAGCGCCACGCCTCGCTCGAGTACTCCCGCAGCGGTGTCTTCCTCAAGGACCTCGGCTCCACCAACGGCACCTATGTCGCCGGCCAGCAGGTCAAGGAACGCTGGCTGAGCGTGCAGGACAGCGTGCAGTTCGGCGGCGTGCACTGCCTCTTCATCGGCGGGGTTAAAAAATAAGGCACGCCGATGCCGCCGGAGACCGCCGCCCCCCGACCGCCGTTTCTCTGGGGCGTGGCCACCTCCTCCTACCAGGTCGAGGGCGGATACAACGAGGGCGGCCTGCCGCACAACAACTGGGCCTGGCCGGAGCGCGCCAACCGGGTGGTGCCTACCGGCGCGGGCAGCCGCTTCTGGGACTTCTACGAGGCCGACCTCGACCGCTGCCAGTCGCTCGGTCTCAACGCCCTGCGCCTGGGCATCGAGTGGGCGCGCGTCCAGCCGGTCACCACCCTGCCCTCCATGCCGGAGCACCCGGAGCGGGTCGCCTTTGACGAAGCGGCGCTGGACCGCTACGCCGATCTGCTCGCGGCCTGCCGCGTTCGCGGCCTGGAGCCGATGCTCACCTGGCACCACTTTGTCCATCCGGCCTGGCTGGGCCGCGACGCCTGGCTGGAGCCCGGCACCCCGCAAGCCTTTGCGGCCTACGTCCGCACCGCCTGGCGCGGCCTGCTGGAGCGCTGCCGCGACCGCGGGATCGAGCCCCCGCGCCGCCACCTGACGCTCAACGAACCCAACGCGCTGATGGCCTGCACCTACCTGCTGCCCATCTTCCCCTCCGGTCTGCGGCCCTCTCCCCACCGGGCGGGTACCTGCCTGGCCCACCTGCTGGAGGCCCACCTGCTCGCCTATCGAGCGCTCCACGACCTAGCCGGGGAGTACGGGCAAACGGTGGAGGTCAGCACCAACTTCTACGCCAGCGACCTCTACTGGCTGCACCAGGGCCTGCTCGACACCCTAAGGCTGGGCCAGCTCAACTCCGACCCGGCCGCCGCCTACCTCTTTCTGCGCCGCCGCGAGCGCGCCTATCGCCAGCGCCTGCGCGAGGCCGGCCTGCGCCCGCGCACCCTGCGCCAGCGCTTTGCCGGCCACCACATCCGGCACTGGCAGTACCGAATGGCCCGCAGCATCTACCACCATCCTGACATGGGCCGCATGCTCCGCCAGCTCTGCGCCCTGCCGCGGCCCCCGCTCGACTTCGCCGCGCTGGACTACTACGACCCCCTGGCCGGCAATCTCCTGCGCAGCCCCAGCTGGGCCGACTACGAGGCCCGCCCTCGCCGCTGGCGCGACTGGTTGCTGGAGGCCTTCCTGAGCAAGTGGTGGGACTGGGAGTGCCGCCCCGAAGGCCTCGGCTTTTTCGTGCGCGAAGCCGCCGCCGCCGGCCTGCCCGTCTACCTAACCGAGAACGGCATGGCCTATCGCCAGCCGGTGGGCCAGCCCGCCTGGCCCCGCGACGACGGGATCAGCCGCAGCCAGTACCTCCACCTGATGACCGAGCAGGTGCGCGAGCTGGTCCGCGCGGGCGTGGACCTGCGCGGGTACTTCCATTGGTCGCTGATCGACAACTACGAGTGGGGCACCTTCTCCGCCCGCTTCGGCCTCTACCAGGTGGACTTTAGCCGGCCCGAGCGCCCCCGCTCCGAGGTCGATGCCTTCGGCGACCGCCCCGCCCGCACCTACCGCCAGATTATCGCCGAAGCCCGGGCCGAAACGGGCGAGCCCGCCGCGCCGCCCAAGGTCACGCCCTTCCCCGACGCGGCAACGGGTTAGGAAATCTCCGGCAGCTCCCGGTCGTCTGGCGACAGGTTATACGCTCTCCCGTAGCTCGTACACACCTGGCGGTAGGCAGCGCCACGCCGTAACCCATGTGCCCGGTAGCCGCCGCTGACCCACCGGCGGAAATTTCTTCCGAAAGCGTACCCCTAACGAGCACCGTCGATGGGGACATCGACGGCTACCCCCGCTTGGCGTTGCCCTTTGTCCGCCGCCGCCGGAAGCCTGACGGGGAACCGCGGCGGAGCAGGAGCTCCGCCCTCCGTTGGCTTGGCCTCACCTCGTGCCGGTAGCCGCCGCTGACCCAGCGGCGGATCGCTTGGCTTTTCACAAAGGCAAGGAGCACCTCCGTTGAGGACAACGGAGCCTACCCTGGCTCGGCGATGCTCTACCCATTCGCTGATTCCGGCGATGGGGACATCGACGGCTACCCCCGCTTGGTGACGGGTTAAACGCTCTCCGGTAGCTTCCGCGCGCCATGGAGCACGCGCAGGATTTCCACGGCGTCGGCCTTCACGCGGTAGAAAATCAGGTATTTTCCAAAGACCAACATCCGGACTTCCAGCCCTACCTGAGGCTTGAGCACGCCGATGTGGGGACTTGGAGAGAGACTGTCACATTTGGCATAGAACTTTTCCAACCACCGGTGTGCCGCCAGAGGATCGTCCTAAGCGATATACTCCGAGATTGAAATGGCCTCCATCTCTGCCAGGATGAGACATAGACCCTAAGCACTTTGCGAAGACTTTTGCTTGTTCGCCAAGCGGCGATTCAATTCCGCCTTCATTCGCTCCAGACTCAACGGCTTACACAAGCCCGCGTCGGCTTCGGCGATGCCTTTCTGCACTTCCTTGTAGATATAAAACCAGTGCTCGAACTCCACCAACTCCTCCGGGGAAAACTTGGCCACGGCTGCCTCGACTTCGGTCACGCTCATGGGAGAACGATAGCAACGAAAGGCGCCAACGTCACGCGCGAGTGCTAAGGGTTTGGTTGACAAGCGGCGGCGGGCGGCGGACCGTCCCGCGATGGAACTCGGGCATTTTACCGGCGGGCAACTGGCCACCAACGCCTACTGGCTACGCGCCCGGGAGGGCGAAGGCGTCATTCTCTTCGACGCGCCGCAGGAGACCCTCTCCGTGCTGGCGGAGCGCGGGGTGGAGCACGTCGCCGCGCTGGTGCTGACCCACGGGCACTTCGACCACATGTGGGAGGCGGCCGCCGTGCAGCAGAAGTACGGCTGCACGGTTTACATCCACCCGGCGGACGAAGTGATGATCACCGACCCCAAATGCTTCCTGCCCTGGATCGGGATGGAGATGGCGACCGTGCCGGAGCATGAGCTTATCGAGCTGCCGCCGGAAGGTGCGGGCGACTTCAGCGTGGCGGGGCGGACCTTCCGCGCCTTCCACATTCCGGGGCACTCGCCCGGCAGCGTGGCCTTTTACGACGCCGGGCAAAAGGTCGCCATCGTGGGCGACACCCTCTTTGCCGGCGGCATCGGGCGCACCGACCTGCCCGGCGGCAGCCAGGAGCAACTCATCCGCGGCATCCAAAGGCATCTGCTCTCCTTGCCGCCGGAGACCCGCGTCCACGCCGGGCACATGGGCCCCACCAGCATCGGGGAAGAGGCCGCGACCAACTTTTACCTGACGGCGTAAGCGCGGCCGCCCGGGCAAATGGGGGTTTGCTATTTGGCCCGAGAAAAACGAGCCTAATGTTTCGAAATGTCCCGCGACCATTTTGAGACCCTGCTGCAGCCGGTGCGCAACCTGACGCGGACGGCCGAGATCGTGCGCATTTTGGTGCGCTTCGGGTTCAACGACGTGGTCGAGCGCCTGGGGCTGCAGAAGTACCTGGCCCGCGCGACCAGTCCTGCAGGCGACGGGGAGCCCGAGGCCAAGCTGGCCCCGGCCGCGCGCCTGCGCCTGTGCCTGGAGGCCCTCGGCCC
Organism: Verrucomicrobiota bacterium; assembly: GCA_038745425.1. Taxonomy (GTDB): domain Bacteria; phylum Verrucomicrobiota; class Verrucomicrobiia; order Methylacidiphilales; family UBA1321; genus CAWUJC01. The sequence continues at coordinate 58,262 of JBCDLL010000005.1, forward strand.
CACCTTCATCAAGCTGGGCCAGCTCCTGGCCTCCCGCCCGGACCTGCTGCCGCCGCAGTACACCCACGAGTTTAGCAAGCTGCAGGACAAGTCCCCGCCCTTCCCCTTTGAGCAGGTCGAGCAGATTGTGGAGAGCGAGCTCGGCTTCCCGCTAGAGTCAGCCTTTGAGATGTTCGACCGCACGCCGCTGGCGGCGGCCAGCATCGGACAGGTGCACGCGGCCCGCACCCTGGACGGCCGCGACGTGGTGGTGAAGGTGCAGCGCCCCGGCATCACCGATTCGGTCAACGAGGACCTGGCCATCCTCAAGGGCCTGGCCGGCGCGCTCGAGCACCGGGTCGAGGCGCTGCGGGTCCAGCGCTTCTCCCAGCTGATCGAGGACCTCTCGCCGCTGGTGCGCCAGGAGCTAGACTACACCGGCGAGCTGGCCAACGTGGAGCGCTTCGCCTGGCAGTACCACGACCAACCGGAGATGAAGGTGCCCAAGCCGGTGCGGGTGCTCTGCACGCCCAAAGTGCTGACGATGGAGCGCGTCCAGGGCGCCAAGGTCTCCGACGAGACGATGCTCTCGCGGATGAAGATCGACCGCCCGCTGGCCGCCGCCCGCATCTTCGACCTCTTTGCCGGGCAGATCCTCGACCACGGCTTCTTTCACGCCGACCCGCATCCCGGCAACATCTTCGTCCTCGAAGACAACCAGGTCTGCTTTCTCGACTTTGGCCTGATGGGCTGGGTGGGCCGCAAGACGCGCGACCGTTTTGCCAACCTGCTCGCAGCCATCGCCGAGCGCGACGAAAGCCACGCGACCAAGGCGATGCTCTCGCTAACCCGGATCGAGGGCGAACCCGACCGCCAAAGGCTGGAGAACGACGTGGCCTATTTCATGAACGCGCACTTCTACCGCCCGGCCAGCGAGCTGCGCTTCGGCCGCGTGCTGCAGGAGCTCTTCGTCAGCGCGACCAAGCACCAGCTGCGCATCCCGCCGGACTTTTTCCTCGTGCTCAAGGCTTTCAGCACGGTCGAGAACATCGTGCGCGAACTGGACCCGCAGATCGACATCATGGCCGCGGCCCGGCCCCACGTGGAGCGCAACCTGGCCGCCCGGCTCGACCCGCAGACCCTCACCCGCGACCTCCTCGACACCGGCGGCGAAGTCTTCCAGCTGGTGCGCGACCTCCCGCAGGAAATCCGCACCGTGCTGCGGCTCTTCCGGCGCGGCAAGGTGCACGTGGAGATCGACCACCAGGGGCTCGAGCCGGTGGTCAAGGACCTGGTGCGCGGCATCAACCGCCTCTCCTACGGGCTGATGTTTTCGGCCATGCTGATCGGTTCCGCCCTAATCGTGATGGCCGACGTGCCGCCCAAGTGGGGCGATGTGCCCATCATCGGCATTGGCGGATTCGTGCTCACCTTCCTGATGGCGGTCAACCTCACCTGGGCGATCTGGCGACGTGGCCGGCTTTAACGTCGGGGAACGAGGCCCACGGCGGCGGCCAGTTCGCCGTCCTCCACCGTGTGCGCATGGCGGCTGGCGTCCCAGCCGGCGAACTCTTCCAGGGGCCGGTACTCCCAGAGCGAGTCCATCTCCTCCACGGGCATGGTCAGCTTGGCGTTGGGGTAGAAGCGCCGGACTAGTTCGGGCAAAGGCAGGTCGAAGCGCGGCTCCTTGAACGCGGCCTGGAAGACGTGGTGCCCCTCCCAGGGATCGCGTTCCAGCAGGGCCAGAATCAGCCGGGCGGCGCGCTGGAAGCTGAAAAAGGAGAAGAACTCGGCCGGGTACTTCTCATGGGTCCACGACCTTTCCAGATACTCCAGCGGGGAGAGTTCGTTGCTGTCGCGAAGCTCGGTGAAGCGCAGGGAGCAGGCGTGCAGGCCCGCGAACATGCGCACGTAGTAGTCCAGCATCTGCTCGCCGGCGGTCTTGCTCAGCGCGTAGGTGTTGGTCGGCCAGCCCGGCATGGTGCTGGGGACGGGCAGGACGTCGTATTCGCGCAGACAGCGGCGGCCAAAGTGGTCGAAGTAAGCCATGGCCTGGAGCGAGCTGGCAAAGATCAGGCGGGGAACGCCGCTCTCCATCGCCGCCTGGAAGACGTGCAGGTTCATCGCCACGTTGTCGGTGTAGAGCCGCTGGGGATCGACGCGATGCGGGTTCGGGTGGTTGCCCAGATGGACGACGGCGTCGGCGCCTTGCACGAACTCGTAGATGGGCTCGCGGGCGACCAGATTGCAGACGTGCACCGGGAGCTCGAAGCCGGGGCGGCGGGTGAAATCGGTCGCGGCGACTTCATGTCCCTCACTTTGCAGCAGCTGGTAAGTCACGCGGCCCAAGTTGCCGCTGGCTCCGGTCAGACAAATTTTCACGTCACTTACTCACTCGCGCGCGGAGGCCAAAATGCAAGCGCAATGCAGCCCAGGCGGAAAAAATCCGGGCTTGCTGCCGCCTCCGGTTGGCGTGAGAATGCCCGCATGGGCCGGGAGGATCTGGAACTGGACGCGGCAATGCACCCCCGCCTGCGGCGCGCGCTACAGGTGCTCACGGCGCTGGCGATGGTGGCCATGCTCGGAGGGCTGGGCGTGCTGCTTTACCGATCGATCGAAGCACCGGGACAGGCGGAAGCCCGCGCCGCCGCCGAACGTCAACACGCGCAACAAGCTCAACACCAGCAGTATGTGGCGCTAGCCTCACCCAAAATCCAAGCGCGCCTGGCCGCGCTGGAGACTCGGATCGACGCCTTGCAGGCCGAGCTGGCAGCCGAGCCCGCCCCGACGCTGGAGACTCCAGAGACCGGCCGGATGGACGCCCTGCGCGAGGCCGCGCTGGGGCAATTCACCAGCGCCGCCGAGCTGGCTGCCGCCCTCGACCGCCTGGGCCGCGAAACCGAAGTGCTGCTGGCCCGGGGCCGGTACCGACCCGCCACGCGCGGGGCCATCCAGGGCGCCTACGTCACGCGGGTGGCCGCGCTTTACGCCCGGCAGGGGCGGCTAAACGCGCGGTTCGCCTCGCTCCAGGAGACCCTCGGCGAGCTGGAACGCGCCCACGCCGCGGCCGACGCCCGCGCGCGCAAGATCGCCGAGGCCAGCCACAAGGACTACGCCGACGGCCACCCCGTTGGCGAACACCTCTACAGCCCCAACGGCCGGGTCATGTACCCGACCCACAACGGCCGCGGCGCCGTGCCCGTCTACCAACAGGCCGAAGAAAACCGCGCCCCCCGCCGCAAGGTCTACCGCCTGCCCGAGGTGTGGTAGGGAGGCCCCCAGCAGGAATGAAGACTCTAACCGCCACCTGGAAAAACGGGAATCCAGCATTCTCCAGGGTATTGCGGAGCCGGATTCCCATTGGGTTCGATTCCCATCTTGTATTGGCACACAACCAAAGAAAAGGAGACGAGAGACAGAGGGAAACCTCAGCCGGCGTCGAGCCTGCGGGGCGCGGGATACCGGAGCGATGCGTCGCTCCTCAACGCGCCTCCCCTCGCCGCTGGCGTCTCTCGTCTCTGAACCCTAAAAGCCACCCATGCGCCTGATTCCCCGCTTCCGGAAACGACTCGAGGTCAACCCGAACCAGGTCGGCCTGCTCTATCGCGAAAAGGTTTTTCAAGAAACGCTCAAACCCGGAGTCTACCGGATGTTTGACCCCTTCGACCGGTACGAACTCCTCACCTTCTCGACGGCCGAGCAACAGGCAACGGTGACCAACCAGGAAGTGCTCTCGAGGGACAACGTCGCCTTCCGTTTTTCTTTCATCATCACCTATCGCCTCGTCGACGCCGAAAAGCTGATCGCCAAGCTCAACTTTGATGACGCCCGATACCCCTTCCTCGATCTCGCCCAGCGCTACATCTCCCACCCGCTGCAAATCAAAATTCGCCAGGACATCTCCCAAATTGACAGCGAGCAGATCAACGAAAAGCGTACGGACTGGGAGGAGATTTCCTCCGATGAGATTAACCGGGAACTCGAAACCTACGGGATCGAAGTGCTCAAGGCGCAGATGCTCGACGTCACCTTCCCCAAGAGTATTCAGGAGCTCTTTGCCAAGCAGCTCGAGGCCCGCATCCGGTCCAAGACCGATCTGGAAAACGCCCGGACCGCCGTGGCCACGGCGCGCGCCCTCAAGAACGCCGCCGAGCTCATGCAAGGCGACGACTCCATCCGCTTTTTCCAATACATGGAGACCATTTCGAAAATCGCCGCCAAGGGCAAACACACCTTCCTGATCGGCGAAATGCCGCCCGCGGTGAAGGTCAAGGAACCGTGAATCTCTTTTCATGAAACTCGCCGCCGCTCTGTTCTGGCTCCTGCTGCTGATCATCCCGGCGAGGGGAGCGGGACCGACGCTGGAGGTGGCGCTCGTTTACCCGGACCCGACCGAGGACTCGCGCGAAATGACCCGGCAACTGGAGGACGGCTCGCAGGAAACGCTGCACGTCGCCAAAACCCCGGTAGTGACGGAATTCGAGGTTGAAAGCGCGCGACGCGGCTTGTCTGCGAATGGCAACGCCGCGGTGGACGTCACCCTGACCCCAGCCGGCAGCAAGAAGATGCTGGCCGCCACTGCGGCCAATTACGGCGAACGCTTCGCGATCATTGTCGAGGGAGATGTCATCATTGCACCGTTCATTCGGGGGACATTCAGTTCCCATTTTCAAATCTCTGGCGGCGGCATGACAGATCAGGAAGCAGAGGACCTGGCCCGGAAACTCGATCCGTCGCAGCGGCTGTTAACCCTACCGGCGCCCTGAGGTTTCCGGTCCCAATTACCCGGCCGTCAGCCGCTTGCCGGAAAAGGAGGCGCAACCGGCGACAGAGGATTGAGGGACTCTCCTGACCCGTCCGTTATAGATGATGCACGCCAGTAAAAGAGCCATAAATCTATATGATCTGGAGAATTCTAGTGATTTTCTAACGCGGCTGCTTCATATCATGATTGATGAACGAAGAACAAAAGCAGAATACAGAAGATCCTTTTTCCTCTTTAATCGAACTCAAGCAAAAGTACGCAGACAAATCATTAGATTGGTACCGTAAAAACGCTAACCTGCCACGCCGGGCCTACCGTACCTGCGGCACATTGGCGATTGTCTTCAGTGCCGCCATTCCTTTTCTAGCCGCCAGCCGTGGTCTTATGTCAAATCCCGAAAAGGAAATCGTCGTGTCCGTAATCGCTGTCTGCATCAGCATTCTAACAGGTCTGAATGCCTTCTTTACCTGGCAAAGCAGTTGGCAGAAACGCATTACGGCAAAGATGACCCTTGAGTATTTGATCGCCGACTGGGAATCAAAGCTAGTGACCGCTCGAAGGCAATCTGACCCCCAAATAGCGTTTCAGGAAGCAAGCGAAGCAACAGATGCGTTATTGAAAGCCACTCACGATCTTTCTGCGAACGAGACTTCGGATTGGTTTTCCAACATCTCATTCCCGGATTCAAAAACCGGCAAATCGCCCGGGCAGCCCTCCTCCTAAATCCCGCCGCCGCTTTCGTGGAGGTGCTGGGAGGCCTTCTGGCGGGCCTTTTCCTCCTCGGCGAGTTGCTGGCGCCGGGCGGCCAAAAACTCGTCGGCGATGCTCTCGTAGAGCGAGGTGGGGCAGATTTTGCGCGAGACCTCGTAGGCGATGATGGCCACGGCCAGCAGGGGCAGGCTCATGGTGACCGCCGCGGTCATTTCCACCATGATCACCATGGAGGTGATCGGGCTCTGCACCACGCCGGTGAAGTAGGCGACCATGGCCATCATCACGACGGCCTCGGGGTTGATCGGCCCGATCAGCTCAAAGATCGGCACCATGTTTTTGCCCAGGCCCGCGCCGGTGGAAAGGGTGGGATCAAACAGGCCGCCCGGGATGCCGCTGAGCAGCGTGATGAAGGTGACCAGCGCGCGGTAAAACGGGTAGAGCGGCGAGAGGTGCGCGTCCTCGCCCTGGAGGATGGCCCGGGCGTCGAGGAAGCCGCTGCCGATGCTCTCGCCGCCGGAAATCATGGCGACCCCGGCCAGCACCAGCCCGATGGTGGCGGCCACCTTGAGCCCGTGCTGGCGGGCGATGCGCGCCACTATTGGCATGGTGAGCTTGAGCAACTGGGAAAAGCACCCACCTAGAAAACCACCGATGATGCCGATGACCGGGATCGCGATCAGCCACTGCCAGGGCTCAAAGAGGCTCGTCTTAACCGTGCCGTAAAAGAGGTAGTTGTCGTTGAGCGCGGCGATCACCGCCAGGCAGGCGATGGCCACCGTGCGGATGATGGTGCCCATGTTCTCCTTCTCGAAGGAGCGGCCGATTTCCTCGCAGGCGAAGACGATCCCGGCGAAGGGCGCGTTGAAGGAGGCCGCGATGCCCGCCGCCCCTCCGCCCAGGATCAGCCCGCGGTCGGTCAGGTTCTTCGGGAAGCGGGCAAAGCGCTGGCAGATGTGCATGAAGCAAGCGCCCACGTGCACCGAGGGCCCCTCGCGCCCGATGCTCGCCCCGCTGAAGAGGCCGAGCGTGGTCAGGAAGACCTTGCCAATGGCGATGCGGAAGGAGAGCACGGTGTCGCGCAGGTCCGGCCGCATCCGCAAGCTGGCGATGGTCTGCGGAATGCCCGTACCCTGGGTGCCGGGAAAACCCTTGTCCCGCATCACGGTAATGGCCATGAAGCCCAGCGGCAGCAGGATGAACAGCAGCCAGGGATACTCGGTGTGGAGAAAGTCCAGGTAGAGTTCCGCCGTCTCGGCGGCGTAGTAGAACCAGAGCGCCGCCGTGGCCAAAGCCATCGCCGCGATGAAAAAGACCAAGTGCCGGTGCCAGGCCGAGGTGGTAAAGATGTCCTGCTGCCAGGTGGCGGGGCGGTCGGGATCGGCCGCCGGCAGTGGCTCCTGGATGTCCCGGTAACGCTCGGCCAGCTCCCGCAGGCGCCGATCTTTGCGGCGCTGCTCGGCCGCGGAGGCGATGACGTCGGATTCGGGCGCCTCGCCCGTCGCGGGTTCCGGCTCCGCCCCCTGCTCCGCAGCGGCGGGCTTTCCCCCGCCGGCGGGAAGCGAAGCCTCGCCGGTGAGCGAAGGCCCCGCGCTAGCCTCGGGCTCCGGAGACTCACCCGTCTGGGGCTTTTTCTCGGGCGGGTCGTTTTCGGTCATGCGCTCAGGTGTTCCTCCCCCGCACTCTGGCGACCCGGAGCCCACAAGACAAGGCCAAGCCGCTTGACATGTGTGCCCGCAGGCAGCTTAATCTGCCAACATGAAGACATCGCTCTGCACCTTTTTGCTCAGCCTCGCGCTGCTGGCCCCCGCCTTCGGCCAGCTCAAGATCGCCGTCGTGGACATCGACAAGGCCATCGAGGAATACTACAAGACCGCCGAAGCCAGGATCAAAATCGACTCCTGGACCCAGCAGGTTCAGGAAACCATCAAGAACGAGCAGGACCGCGGCATGGCCATGCTCGACGAAATCCAGAAGCTGCAGCAAAAGGCCCGCAGCACCCCTCCCGACGATCCCCAGGCCGACGTCATGAAGCAGGAGTTTGACCAGAAGGTGCGCGCCGTGAAGTCCCACAGCGAAGGCCTCGAGGCCAAGAAGAAGGACCTGGCCGCCAAGCTGCAGAAGCAGGTCTCGCGGCTCAACGAGAACATCCTCCTGGAAGTCTGCCAGTACGTGAAGGACTACGGGAAGGAGAAGGGCTTCGACCTGGTGCTAAACCAGAGCAAGACCAACCCCGGCGCCAGCGACGTGCTTTACGCCCAGAACGCCACCGACATCACCGCTCCCGTGGTGCAGGCGCTCAACGCAACCAAGTCCGAGGGAAAGACCACCCCCACGTCCAATTAACGGTACTGGCAGAGCTCCAGAATAACGCCGTCCGGGTCGGTGAAGTAAACCAGCTCCTTTTCCCCGGCTTCGTGGTGCACCGCACCGCCCGGCACCTTTACCGGCTCGCCGAAGAAAGCCACGCCCTCGGCCCGCAGTCGCTCCATCAGGGGGGCCAGCTCGGCCACCCGCAGGGCAATGTGCCGCAGCCCGGGCGTGTTCGGTTGGGAGTTGCGCGCGACCGGCTCGCCGCCGGGATGGTGGTAGCGCAGCAGCTCGATCCTCGGCTCGCCCCCCGGCGCCACCACAAAGGCCACCTCGGCGCGGACGCCCTCCAGGCCCACGATCCGTCCGATCCAATCGCCCTCCAGCGTGGTGCGCAGCACTTCGCGAAAGCCCAGCAGCCGGCAGTAAAAATCCAGGCTGCGGTCCAGGTCGCGCACCACGATATTGAGGTGGTCGATGCCGGCAACGGCGGGAGGCGGGTTCATGACGGGGAAATCAGCTCGCCGGCAGCGCGGCCCTTTGTCAGTTTAACGACCTGCCAGTTTGTCCGTTTATCCGTTAGTAGGTTTTGACGAACTTGACGCCTTCCTGGCGCTTGCCGCGCTTCTTGCCGCCTTCCCACTTGATGCCGTCGTAATTGGAGCGGAACCGCGGGCTGAGGTTGCGCGGCGCGGAGCCCTTGCCGTTCTGGATGCCGCCGGAAGCACCGGCCGTCGAGCCGGCGCTCTCGCCGGACGGCTTGCTCTCGGTGCCGCCCTCGCCGGACGCGCCCTCGGCCTTGGCTTCCGGCTTGCTCTCGGCTTTGCTTTCCGCCTTCGTCTCGGCCTTGGCGGCCGCCTTGGGCTTGGCTTCCTTCTTCGTCGGTGCAGACTTCTCTTTCGCGCTCATGGCATTGGGGGACGTATCAGGCGTCCAAATATCAACATGCGAATGTAATGAAACCGGAATCTTCGTCAAGACTGCTCCCGCTGCTTTTGCTCGCCGTTGGCGCGCTGGCAGCGGCTTGCTCGGCGGAACCGCCCGCGCCGTCGGCCCGCCCGGAGGCCCCGGCCCAGCGCGTGGTCAGCCTGGCGCCCAGCCTCACCGCTTGGCTGGAGGCGATCGGCGCCGGCGGCCAGCTCGTGGGCGTGAGCGAGCACTGCCGGCCCGCGACCACCGAGCCCGCCCCGCGCAACGTCGGCCGCATCGATACCCCCAACCTGGAGCTCATCACCGAGCTGCGCCCGGACCTCATCCTGGCCACCACCATGACGCCCGCCACCACCATCGAGCAGATGCGCGGCCAGGGCTGGCCGGTGCAAGTCCACGACCACGAATCCCTCCAGGGGGTGCTGGATTCCGTTTTGCGCCTCGGCACCGCCACCGGTCACCGGCACCTGGCCGAGCAGAATTACCAGCACCTCAAGTTCGCCCTGCAAATCCACGCCGAAGACCCGGACCTCCCCCGCTGGCGCACCGCCGTCATGCTCGACCTCGAGCCCGCCTACGCCGCCGGGCCGGGCAGCTTCCCCTATGACCTTGTCGCCGCGCTCGGCCTGCCGCAGATCACCGACGATCTCGACACGCCCTGGCCCCGCCTCGGCAACGAGGCCATCATCACGCTCGACCCGCAGCTCGTCATCGTCAGCAGCGGCCCGGGCCGCGAAAGCGAAGCCGCCCTCCGCGCCCAGTGGGAACGCCTGCGCCGAGGCCCCGTCTGGAGCCCGACCGAGGCCGCCCGGCACAACCGTCTTCTCGTCATCGGCGACAACGGCCTGACCGTGCCCGGCCCCGACCTGGGAGTCGTCATCGGCCGGCTGCAGGAAGGCATCCTGCGCCTGGCCGGAGAAGCGTCGCCTTGAGGCGGGCGCGATTCCAGCCCTTTCCCTTTGCGCAAACCATTGTAGGTTTTAAAGCTCACCACCCGCTATGTTGGTAGACCTTTCCGGCGTTTCCAAAGTTTACGACAGCCCCTCGGGCACCGATCCCGTGGTCGTCCTGCGTGACCTCGACCTGAAGCTGCCCGCGGGCGAATCCCTGGCCGTAGTCGGCCCGTCCGGTTCTGGCAAAAGCACCCTGCTCAACCTGATCGGCGCGCTGGAAACCCCCACCGGCGGCACCGTCCGCATTGACGGGCACGACGTGAGCGAGCTCGACGAAAAGGGCCTGGCCGCCTTCCGCAACCAAACCGTCGGCTTCGTCTTCCAGCTTCACCACCTCTTGCCCCAGTGCACCGTGCTGGAGAACGTGCTCCTGCCCACGCTGGCCGCTCCCGGCAGCGAGGCCCGCGCCGAGCTGACCCTGCGCGCGGAAAAGCTCATCCGCCAGGTGGGCCTGGCCAACCGGGGCCACCACCGCCCGGCCGAGCTCAGCGGCGGCGAGCGCCAGCGCGTGGCCGTGGCCCGCGCCCTCGTCAACCAGCCCAAGCTGCTCCTGGCGGACGAACCGACCGGCTCGCTCGACCACGCCAACGCCGACCGCTTGGCCGACCTGCTGGAGGAACTCAACCGCGAGCACGGCATCACCCTGCTGCTGGTCACCCACTCCCGCGAACTGGCCGCCCGCGCCAACCGCACGCTGCAACTGGAGGAAGGCCGCCTCCTCGCGCCGCTGGCGCCATGAGCTTCCCCTCCCTGATCCTAGCCGGCCTGCGCCACCACTGGCGCGCCCACCTCGGCGTCGTGCTCGGCGCGGCCGTTGGCGCCATGGTCATCCTGGGCGCGCTCATCGTCGGGGACTCCGTCCGCGCCACGCTTTCCGCCCTGGCCGAGCGCCGCATCGGCGGCGTCGACTACAGCCTCTCCACCGGGGATCGCTTCTTCCGCCAAAGCCTGGCCGAAGCCTTTACCAAACTGACCCCGGACGGGCGCGAGGCCGTCGCCCCCGCCATCCTCCTGCCTGGCGCCGCCGCCCGGCCCGACGGCAGCGCCCGCGCCAACGACGTGCAGGTTCTCGGGGTTACGCCGGCCTACTCCCTCCTCTCCCCGGCCGAGGACCTGCTGCGCCGCGCCGACACCGACCCGATCCTGCGCGACGGCCTGGTCGGCGGACCGGACTGGCCCGCGGACGGCCTCGCCGTCAACGAAACCCTTGCCCGACGACTCCAGCTTAAAATGGGCGACGCCCTCATCGTGCGGGTCGAGCAGCCCGGCGCCCTCTCGCGCGACGCCCCGCTTTCCGGCTCGCGCGCCACCGCCGTGCCCATCCGCGGCCGGGTCGCGCGCATCGTCTCGGCCGACGACTTCGGCGACTTTAGCCTGCAGTCCGGCCAGCTCCCGCCGGCCAACGTCTTCGTCCCGCTGGAACTGCTCCAGCAGCGGCTGGGCGAGCTCAACAGCATCAACCTGCTGCTACTGGGCGTGCCCGCGCCCCTCAACGGCCGGCTTGAGCCGACCGAGCTTGGGCAAAAACTCGCAGAAAACTGGACGCTGGCCGACGCCGGCCTGGGCGTGCGCAAGCTCCACAACCGGGGCCAAGTGGAGCTCACCACCAGCCGCATCTTCCTACCCCCCGCCATCGAGAGCGCCGCCCGCCGCGCCGGCTCCGGCGCCAACGGCGTGCTCAGCTACTTCGTCAACGCGCTCAAAAGCGGCGACAACGTCACGCCCTACTCCGTCGTCACCGCGGTGGAGCGCTCGCCGGAGCTCTTCGGGCCGGAGCCGCCCGGCCCGCGCGACCTGGTGGCCAACCAGTGGCTGGCCGAGGACCTGGGCCTGCAAGTGGGCGACCCCGTCACCATCGATTACTTCGTCCTGGGCGAGCGGGGCGAACTGATCGAGCGCGAGGCGGAATTCACCGTCGCACGCATCGTGCCGATGGAGGGCGCCGCCAACGACGCGCGCTGGATGCCCGCCTTCCCCGGCCTGGTCGACGCCGAAAACTGCGGGGACTGGGATCCCGGCATCCCCATCGACCTGGAGCTGCTCCGCGACAAGGACCAGGAATATTGGGACGAATTCCGCGGCACGCCCAAGGCCTTCATCCCGCTGGCGGCCGGGCGGGAACTCTGGGGCAACCGCTGGGGCGAGCTCACCTCGGTGCGCTACCCGGCCCGGCTGACCACGCCCGAGGCGGTCGGCGCGCGGCTGCGCGGCCAGCTCCAGCCGGGCGAAGTGGGGCTCGTGCTGGAGCCCACCCGCGCCCTGGCCGAACAGGCGGCGCGCTCGCCGATCGACTTCGGCCAGCTCTTCCTCGCCTTCAGCTTTTTCCTGCTCATCGCGGCGGCCACGCTCACCGCGCTGCTCTTTACCTTCTCGGTCGAGCAACGCAACCGCGAGGCCGGCACGCTCCTGGCGGTGGGCTTCCGCCCGCGGACGGTGCGCCGGTTGCTACTGGCCGAAGGCCTGGCGCTGGCCGCGATCGGCACGCTGCTGGGGCTGCTGGCGGCTTTGGCCTACACCCGGCTGGTCCTGCTCGGCCTGGGCACGATCTGGAACGAGGCGGTCGGTCTGGTCGACTTCCGCTTTGCGGCGACGCCGGAGTCCGTCCTGGGCGGGATGGCCGCCAGCCTGCTGCTGGCCTTCGGCGCCATGTGGCTGGCCACGCGGCGCCAGTCCATCCACAGCGCGCGGGCCCTGCTCGCCGGCGAGGCCGACCTCGACACGGCGGGCCTACCGACGCGGCGGCGGGGACCGTCCTGGAGCTTTGTCCTGGGCCTGGCCTGCCTGGCGGGCGCGGCCCTCCTGCCGATGCTGGTGCTGGGCGGCGACCAGCCGCGCGACCCCGGACTGATGGCGGGCGTCTTCTTCGGCCTTGGCTTTCTGCTGCTCGCGGCCGGGCTCTGCTTTGCGGCGCTGCTCCTGCGCCTAACCGGCTACGTGACCCGCCCGCTGCACCGCCTGGCCGGGCTCGGCTGGCGTAACGTGGCCCGGCGGCGCGGGCGCAGCCTGGCGACGGCGGGCATCCTGTCGGCCGGGGTCTTCATGGTCATGGCGGTAAGCGCCTTCCGCCAGAGCCCGGGCGCGGGCGCCAGCCCCGGCACCGGCGGGTTCAACCTGGTGGCCTCCTCCAGCCTGCCCCTCTACGACGACCTGGGCACGCGCACGGGGCAGGAGGCGCTCGGCCTCTCGGCCACGCTGATGAAGGACGTGCGCGCCGTCTCCTTCCGCGTGCGCCCGGGCGACGACGCCAGTTGCCTCAACCTGAATCGCGCGATGGAGCCCCGCCTGCTCGGTGTGCGCCCGGCGGACCTCATGCCCAGCACCTTCCGCTTTACCGGCGCGATGGGCGGGCTGGACAAGGACCGGCGCTGGGAACTGCTCAACGTGGACGACCCGGGCGGGGAAGGCGCCCTGCCCGTCATCGCCGACCAAAACACGCTGATCTGGGCGCTGGGCAAGCAGATCGGCGACGTGCTGCCCTACGTCGACGAGCGCGGGCGGCAGTTCAACGTGCGGATCGTGGCCACGGTGGGCGGCTCGCTCCTCCAGGGCAGCCTGCTCATCGCGGACGACCAGCTGGCGGCCAAGTACCCCTCGCTCGGCGGCGAGCGCTTCTTTCTGCTGCACGTGCCGCCGCCGCGCCTGGAGCGCTTTTCCGTGCAGCTTTCCCGCGCGCTGGAGGACTACGGCTGGGAGATGGTCCCGGCCGCGCAGCGCCTGGCGGAGTTCCAGGCGGTGGAGAACACCTACATTTCCATCTTCCAGATGCTCGGCGGCCTGGGGCTGGTGCTGGGCAGCGCCGGCCTGGGCGTGGTGCTGGCGCGCAACCTCAACGAGCGCCGCCGGGAGTTCGCGCTGATGGAAGCGGTCGGGTTCACCGCCCAACGGCGCCGCCGGCTTGCCCTGATGGAAGCGGGCTGGCTCGGGCTGGGCGCGGTCGGCCTCGGCACACTGACCGCCGCGCTGGCCGTGCTGCCGACGCTCACGCGCGAGGCCGCCGCCACGCCCTGGGGCCTGCTGGTGGCCATCCTGGCCGCCACGCTGCTGGCGGCGATGCTCTCGGGTTGGGCCGCCACCCGCTGGGCTCTGCGCGGCGGGCGGATCGAGGCCCTGCGCACGGAGTAGGCGCGTTCCCTTTCCGGGGCTTCGGCTTCATCCGGCTTGCCTCCGGCGGCGGGGAAAGGCATGCTCCACTCAACCCAGCTTCGCCATGAAAAAGACCCTCCGCGCGCTCGCTCTTTGCTTCGCCCTTGGCCTCAGCCTTGCCACCGCCCCGGCCCAAGTCGTGGTGGAAACCGCCAACCTCAGCCTCGGCGTGCGCTCGCTAGCCAACAACACGACGGTGACGGAGAACTACTCCTTCACCACCAACAGCGCCAGCGACAGCGTGCTCTTTGTCGGTGTTGCTTCGGAGGACATCTTCGTGATCAATGGCGTGAGCTACAACGGCACCAGCGCGCAGGTACTGGCCGACACCACCTTCGGCACCAACCAGGCGGCGGTCTTCATCGTCAACCTCGGCAACGAAGTCGGCACCACCGCCGACATCGGCGTGCAGATCACCACCCAGGACGGCGACGAGCCGCAGATCGCGGCCACCGCCGTGCAGGTTTCCAACGCGCTCTTCAACGACAGCCTGGGCGACTTCCAATCGTACCTGCTGACCAACGGCACGGTCGATTTCGGCGGGACGGACTTCCCCCAGGGCTCCTTCTATTTCGACATGAACGTCGACCTCTTTGACGACGCTGTTGCCACCGGGCTGACCCGCACCGCGGAAGGCCCGGCCCAGAATCTCCCGACCTCCGACGCCACCAGCAGCTACGTGACCAACGTCTCCGGGGTCATCTCCCCGGGGTGGCAGGGGCAAGGCGGCGCCTTTGCCGCCGGCATCATCGAGGCCGCCTCAATCATCCCGGAGCCCTCCTCCGCCGCCCTGCTTGGCCTCGGCGGCCTCCTGCTCCTGCGCCGGCGGCGGGCTTAGGTTTCCGGCGATCCTTCGCCGGTGCCCTTGGCCACCCCTTCCGGCGGGTCGGCCGCCGCGAGCTGCAGGCGGGCGTCTTCGGCCAGAAGTTTGGCCAGCGGCTCCCAGCCCACTTCGTCGATCTCGTTGAAGGCGGTCAGGTAAACGGTCACCAGCTCGGGCTCGTACTTGGCCAGGAGGGCGTCCGCCGCCGCGCGGATTTTTTCCGCCGGCGGGCAATCGGGGAAGCTTTTGGCGCAGCCCTTTTCGTCGTGCCCGATGCCAAGCGCGTCGAGCCAGTCGCAAAGCATGGGGGCGTGCTCCTGCACCAGCCACTGGCTAAGCACGTTAAAGCCGAGGTCCTCCGCCATGGGCTGGGCCAGCAGCTGGGCGAAGGCGGCGTGGCGCTCCAGTTTGGGCATTTCCATAATGACGGGCACGCGCCGCCCGATGCCGGGCGCGAGGCTCTCCACCACGCTGCGGTACATGCGCTTGTTGCCGCGCTGGGTGTCGGTGAGAATGGCGTGAGCCCGCACCGGGTTCATCGTCGACCAAAGGGGATGGGTAGGCATGAAGCTATCTCATAATGGCCAATCGCCCGCGTTGCGAGGAGTTTTCCGCCAAATAGCAACGGCCCGGGAAGGCGTTGCGGCCGCCGACGCCCAAAAAGAAGCCGGCCGGTTGGGGGGAACCGGCCGGCTTGGTGGGAGGAAGGGGCCAAACGGCCCCAGGTGGGAGAGACTAACTTGGGTTGCTTACAAGGAGGGTTGAAACTGTCTTCTGTCTAAAGGTTGCGTCGATTTTTCTGAAAGAGGGAACACGTGCGCGGAGCCCAACAAATGCCCAAGCCCGCTATTTGAAGGCAAGTGTCGCGAAGCTCCGCGCACGCAGAAATAAAACGCTTCGGCGGCGCGAACTTGCAGCGCGGGCCGAAAAAAATCCGCTGCCGAAAGTGGCCGTGTCCCGGGCTTTCGCCGGTGGGGAAATGCTGGCAGGCTGAACGCGGCCATGTCCCGCAAGCTTCCCCTGACTTTTTACCGCCAGCCGGACGTGGTGGCGACCGCGCGGGCGCTGCTGGGCCAACGGCTCTGCGTGCGCAGCCGAGCCGGACTGGTCCGCGCCGTCATCACCGAGACGGAGGCCTACGGCGGCGCCGAGGACAAGGGCTGCCACGGCTACGGCCACCGGCGCACCGCCCGCACGGAACCGCTCTTCGCCAACGGGGGCATCAGCTACGTCTACCTCTGTTACGGGCTGCACCATCTCTTTAACGTGGTGACCGGCCCGGCCGGTGAACCCATGGCCGTGCTGGTCCGGGCGGTGCGGGTCCGGTCCGGCGATCCCGGCGAAGCCATCGTGGCCCGGCGCCGCCGGGGCGTGCCGCGCCGGGCCTGGTCGAACGGGCCGGGCAAGGTCGGCGCCGCCCTCGGCATCAGCACCCGCGCCCACAACCGCCTGGACCTGACCGGCGACCGGCTCTGGCTGGAAACCACCGGGCAGACCGTCCCGGAGGCCGAGATCGAAGTGACCCCGCGCATCGGGATCGATTACGCCGCCGAGTGGGCCGCCGCGCCCCGGCGTTTTGTCTGGCGGGAAGAGGCCGGGCACCGCTAGGCAGTGGCAGGGCGGGCGATGCCGGCTGCTAGGCCCGGCTACCCACGCAAGGTCAAGCCAAGCCGACGGAGGGTCGAGCTTCTGCTCGACCGCGCGGCCCGTCCGGTGGGCGGCGGCGGAGCAGGAGCTCCGCCCTCCGTCTCTCATCGTCCATCCACGGCCGTTCCTTTCCGCCGCTGGGAAGCTGCCGACTGCTAAGTCCAGCGGCTACCCACACAAGGTCAAGCCAAGCCAACGGAGGGTCGAGCTTCCGCTCGACCACGCGGCCCGTCCGGTTGGCGGTGGCGGAGCAGGAGCTCCGCCATCCGTCTCTCATCGTCCATCCACGGCCGTTCCTTTCCGCCGCTAGGGTCAGCGGCGGCTACCGGGCTTCGCCGCGAGGACCTCCGCCCTCCGTTTTGATCCCACCCTTTTGCCCTCTGCCTCATCCTCATCCCCTTCTCCCTTATCCCATATCCCTTCTGCCTTGTCCCATATCCCTTCTGCCTTATCCCATATCCCTTCTGCCTTGTCCCATATCCCTTCTGCCTTGTCCCTTTTGCCTGATTCCCTCTGCCTTAATTCTCTTTTGCGCACTTTTAAGTTCATTTCCGAATAGAAAAAGGTCTTCAAAGCGTTGATACTGAGTCAAATGAACGGAATATTGAATTTATTTGCAATTATTTGTTGATATTACAGCAGATTCGGCTTAAAGTATTCCTACTTTCACCTTAATTCAACGGAATCATGATTACCGATATGTCCATTGTTCGTCCCGATGTTTCGCCCGTCTCGTCTCACCTTCTGCCTACGGCCGAGCGCCGACGGCTTTACCGGGTGAGAGAGGCGGCGGAGCTGCTCGATGTCTCCAGAACCACCGTGCGCAACCTGATTGAATGCGGCCAGCTCGAGGCCGGTCACGTGGGCCGTTCGGCCAACGGCCGGCGCCTGCACCTGCGCATCACCGCCGCGAGCCTGGACGCGTACCTGCGGGCGCGCTTCCAGCCGGACGGCCAGCCCTTTAACCGTCACTAAACCCGCCGTGAGCCCCGCCTTCCTTTCCCTCCCCTTGCTCTGCCTGCTGGCGACCGGCCGTCGCCCCGCCCTGGCCGGGCTTTGGCACCGGGAAAGGGTTGGCAAGCGCTGAAAGCGCGATAGGTTTACGCGGAGACGTTTTATGTTTACTGGAATTGTGGAAGGCACCGGCGCGGTGGAGCTCTACGAGCCGCGCGAGGCGGCGATCCGCCTGCGGGTGGCCGCCGGGCCGCTGGCCGAGGGCGTGAAGCCCGGCGACAGCGTGGCCGTCAACGGCTGCTGCCTGACGGTGGTGGAGGTGGACGGCCCGCGCCTGAGCTTTGACCTGCTGGCCGAGACCGCCCAGCGCACCAACATCGGCACGCTGGAGGGCAAGCCCCCGGGCAGCACCGTCAACCTGGAGCGCTCGCTAACGCCGGAGAGCCGCCTGGGCGGCCACTTTGTGACCGGGCACATCGACGGCACCGGCGAGGTCCGGCGCTTTGAGCCGGTGGGCAAGGACTTTGAGCTGGAGGTGGCCGGGCCGCCCGACACCGGGCGCTACCTGGTGCCCAAGGGCTGCATCGCGGTCGACGGCATGAGCCTGACGGTGGTCAACGTCGACGGCCCGGTCTTCAGCATTTGGATCATCCCCCACACGCGGGAGGTGACCTGCCTGCGCGAGCGCCAGCCGGGCGACCGGGTGAATCTGGAATTCGACCTGCTTGCCAAATACACCGAGAAACTCCTCTCCGGGAAAAAGCCGGAGTCCCTTTCCCAAGCCTGATGTCCCCCCGCCTGCAAAACCTCCTCATCCTCCAAGACCGCCAAAATGCGCTGGCCAAAGCCGAGTCCAACCTGGAGCGCCTGCCCCGGGAACGCGCGGCGCTGGAGGCGCAGATCAAGGCCGACGCCGCCACGCTGGAAGCCCATCAGGAGGCCGCCCGCCGGATCGAGGCCGAGCGCAAAAAGCTCGAGTTGGAGGTGGAGTCACTCGAGGAGACGATCGGCCGCTACAAGGCCCAGCAGCTGGAGACCCGCAAGAACGAGGAGTACCAGGCGCTGACCCACGAGATCGAAACGACCGGAGGCAAGATCACCGCCCTGGAGGACCGCGAGCTGGAGCTGATGGAGGCCTACGACGAGGCGCTGCGCGACATCGAAAAGGAGAAAGAGCAGTTCAAGGCGGTGGAGGCGCGCAACCGCGACAAGATCGCCAGCTTCGAGCAAAAGGAGGCCGGGCTGAAGGCGCGCGCCGCCGAGGCCACCGCGGAGCTGGCCGCCGCGCAGGGCGAGGTGCAGAAAGACGACCGCAGCCTGTTTGAGCGACTCTACGAGCGCAAGGGGCCGGAAGTGGTGGTGGCCGTGCGCCAGGGCATCTGCACCGGCTGCCACATGAAGGTCACCTCGCAGACCGAGATTTCCGCGCGCTCCGACGAACGGCTTTCCCTCTGCGAGAACTGCGGACGCATCCTCTATGCGGACTAAACGCCGCGCCGGTAATTGAAGCCGGGAAGATTCGCAGCGGCTACTCTTCTTCCAGGTTCACGTCGGCCTGGGAGGCTTCGAACGGCTTGGTCGCCGTCGGGGCTTTACCGTCGACCCGCTTGCGCTGCTGCGCCTGACGGAGCATCCCGAGATCCTTGGCGATCTCCTTGGGCACCTGGAGCGGCTGGTCGAAGTCGATCACGGCCTCACGCGCCGTCACTTTGATCCGGTCGAAGTGCTCCTGCTCGATCCAGCCGAGGTCAAGCATGGTCTCGGCGTAGAGAGCGTTGCGGTTGCCGGGGTAAATCTTCCGCGCGGAAATAATCCAATCCTGCCCCTCGTCGACGCGGCCGGCGTCGAAGGCCTTGGCCGCGTTGGCGAAGTAATAGGTCGGCCAGTCGGAGAACTCGTCGAAGCTCTTCATCGACAGATTGGCCATGGCGTCGTTGTCCTCCAGCAGATAGGTCAGGTAAACCTTGTAGGCGGCGAGTTCGTTGGTCGGGTCTTCCTCCAGGAGCTTTTCAAAACCGGCACGCGCCTTGCCGTAGTCTTTCTGGAGGAAAGCGACCTCGGCGATATTGAAGCGCGGGCGGAAGTCATCGGGGGCGAATTCCGCCGCCTTCTGGAATGCGGTCACGGCCTCGTCGTACTTGCCCTGCTTGGTCTTGATCGCCCCGATCAGGTTCACGACGGAGGAATTTTCAGGCGCGAGCTGATTGAGCTCATCGAGTTTTTGCAGGGCCTCGGCGTACTTCTCGTTGAGGAAAAAGCGGTACGCACTCTGGAAAAGCCTTTCGGCGCGTTCCTGGTCGGCCGGGCTCAGGGACTTGTCTACCGTAACTTCGGCAGCGGCGTCGGTGGCGGTTTCGGCGTCCGGCGCCTGCTCCTGGCTCCAGCCGGCAA
The DNA here is from genome assembly GCA_038745425.1 of Verrucomicrobiota bacterium. Lineage (GTDB taxonomy): Bacteria > Verrucomicrobiota > Verrucomicrobiia > Methylacidiphilales > UBA1321 > CAWUJC01. Next base: position 77,868 of record JBCDLL010000005.1, read on the forward strand.
GCGGAAAGGCCAGGCAGAGGGCAAAGACGGCGGCGGGCAGCAGAACGAGCTTGGGGAGGTAGGGGGAGGCAGTCATGGGATGCACCAGCCATAATTTACCAATGTTCTTGTCCGCGCCAAGGGGAAAAACCGGTTAAGCTGTTTCGGAGCCCCTTTTGCCGCCATGCCCGCCCTGCCCCCGACCACTGCCCATCCGCTCGCGGCCGACCCCGACGCCGGGTGGTGGATCGAGCGCTTTGGCGCGGACTTCCTCCTTTCCGCCGTGCCGGGCGCGGACGCTCACGCGCGGTCACTGGACTTGATCCGGGACTGGTGCCAGCGGCAAAAGGCCCCGCTGGCCCGGGTCTTCCTCCGGGAACTGGTCGCCGCGGGGGGAGACCAGCATGCCCCGGAGCTCATCCACCGCGCGCCGGACGCGCCCCCCGCCGACGCCCCGGGCGAAGCTTGCGAGCACGGCCTGCGCTACGGCCTCGACTTCGGCGCCTACACGGTGGGCCTCTTTCTGGACCAAGCGCAAAACCGCAAGCGCGTCGCCACCGCCCGGCCCGGCGAGCGCCTGCTCAACCTCTTCGCCTACACCTGCTCGTTCTCGGTCGCGGCCGCCGCGCGCGGGGCGGAGACGCTCTCCGTCGACCTGGCCCGGCCGGCGCTGGAACGCGGCCGCGCCAATTTCGCGCTCAACGGCCTGGCCACAGACCCGGACGCCGGCGACCGCCGCCCGCGCCAGCGCTTCCTGGCCGACGACGCCTTTGCCGTGCTTCCGAGGCTGGCCCGACGCGGCGAGCGCTTCGACTGGATCGTCCTGGACCCGCCCACCTTCTCCCGCGGCAAACGCGGCAGCAAGAAGAAGGTCTTCCGCGTCGAGCGCGACCTGCCCGAGCTGATCGCATTGTGCTGGGAAGTGCTCGCGCCCGGCGGCCGTCTGCTCGTTTCGACCAACTGCGCCGCCTTCGACCGCGCCGCGCTGGCCAGCGCCATCACCGCCGCCCTGCGCGAGGCCGACGCCTCGCCGAAGAGCTACGAGCTCCAGGACGCCCCCACCGTGGGCGAAGTCCCCACCCCCGCGCCCGCCACCGCTTGGTGGGTGGAGCGCGCCTGAAGCGGGA
>JBCDLL010000006.1:0-77443 GCA_038745425.1 Verrucomicrobiota bacterium
AAGACGCGGTGTTGGGCCAGCAAGAAATCATGGGTGCGTAAGGCAGCTTTCGGGCGTCCCGTGCTGCCAGACGTAAAGGTTAAGAGAGCAGGATCGTCCCCCTCGCAAGGTTCGATGGGGATTTCACGATGAGCATGGTTTCTGCGGTCCAACCGCTGGAATCCCGGCAAACAAAACTTAGAGCTAACAGCGAATCGTTGGCGGCAGGACCAGAGTTCCGGCATCAACCAACTGGCGAATTGCCCCTTGAATCCAGCAACCACCGCTGAGGGACTGGCTAAATCGGTGGCTTGGCGAAGCTTCTTCCATCCGGCGGAAGGATCGACAAACACGGCCACCGTACCAAGGCGAAAGACGGCTAAGAGAGCCAAGTAGAGTTCTGTACTCACCCCCTGTAGAAAGAGGACTCGATCACCTTTCTTGAGTCCAGCGGCTTGCATGATCGCAGCAGCTTGGATGACCTCCGCCTCAAGTTCTGCGAAAGTCAGCACACGATCCTGGCCGCTTTTGGTTTCAATAATGGCAGGGCGATTGGATGCCTGCTTGGCTTGCTCGCTGAGCACTTCCATCAAGTTCATGCGAGCGAATGGAAGTAGAGGGTGTAGCGACGGATGATGGTAGAGGAGCGCCCACTCAGATTAAGCGAGTTATTGTTCTCATGCATCAGCGCATGAATCGCCGAGCGAAAGCCCAGCTGGTGAGCGTAGGTGTGTACCTCGTCCAACAGCCATGCGCCGAGACCGGCATAAGCTCGCCCGGGTCGCACAGCCAAGGTTTTGACGATGATATCCGACGGCATTTGATCGCTCCCCGGTTTGGCATTCGGCAAGGCAAATACGTAACCAACCGGCTCATCTCCTTGTTCCGCTATCAGCACAAGCTGGGGATGCACTAAAGGCTTTGCCGGAAGGTAAAGGCGATGAAACTCTTCCCGGCTGATGGGAGTGTAGAGATAGTTGGCGGGGAAAGAGGCAAGCGAGACATCAAAGATGCGATCCAGCTCGGCTTCGAATTCCTCTAAGCGAAACGGACGAATGCGGATGCCATTCGCTTCCAATCGTGCTTGTACCTTTGGAATTCGCGAATCGCGGGTGGTGAGATCGTTCGTGCGAGCAGAGAAGTAAGTTGTCAGGGGGCGAAAACCAGCGTCGAGAAAATCCTGAGGCCATTCGGTTGGATTCCACGGCTCCATCAAAAAGGGTGGTTCATCACCAGCTTCCGTCATGAGGCGGTAGGAATGCCACGTATCGCCGTTCATTGGGCCAATCACCATGCTGCAATCAACGTTCTTCAATTGTTCCAGCGCTTCGGAAAGTAACTGCGATGCGGCATCTCGACTCTGGGCTTGGTAAGCACCTAAGGCGGCAACCTTCTTGCCTTCCAAAGCAGGTGTGTTGCTCCACCAGAGACCGCACGATGCGAGAGGCTGATCATTCGCGGTCTCCGAGGAATAGAGATAAGCATCTGCGGCGACTGGCATGTTGTTCGGATTGGTCTCTTTTTTTATCTTCATGTCCAACCTCCCATGCTCAAAAGAGGCGGCACACAAACGGCCGCACTGACCGGTGCCAAAGCTCCTTCCCGGAACCAGACAATCTTCCAATCGGCTCCGATTTTTGAGTAACGAATCGTTCGATAAAAGATCACCGCCGAAATCGCCACGGGCAAGAGCATCAGTAGAGCGATGGCCGTATTCGCATAAGTCAGCCCCATGATGGCCAAATAGGGTGCCGCAAAAAGCAACCAGGAGATCAGGATGCTCTTGGCGAGAAATTTCAGCGGCGTCTTCTCCCAATGGACCGTGTGTTCGCGCGAGACGGAGACGTTAGCCAAATGCGCTCCGAAGGCGGCGTAGAAGACGGCAATCAATGCCGCCCACGGGATCGAGATGGCGACAAAGAGGATGATCATCGGACCGCTCATCACACGGATGACGGCTTGCATGTCGCGGGAGGAAAGCTTGTTGCCCTGTTCTTTGCCGATTTTGGTATAGAGCAAAAAAAGAATGAGTGGGGCGACCAACCAGGTCCAACCACCCAAGGTCCAGGTGATGTAACCAAAGACGGCTCCGCCCAGTGCCGAGCTATCCGTCAGAGTGGTATGCTTGCGCCAAATGAGGGCAATGGTTGCCAGAATGATGAGGACGATAAAACGCTCCAGCAACGCACCGGCGGTCAGGTGACGATAGAGGTCGAGCGCGAAAAATGCGGTGATCGGGATGAAGAGGTTATCCAGCCCACGCCAAGCCAAAGCCTCCATCATGGTGACCAAAAAGGCCAAGGTGAGCGCCGTAAGTAAGGACTCGGCCCGCCCGGTCGGCGTGAGCAGCAGTAACGGGATATGGACGGCGAAAAAGGCCACCAGGAAGAAGGCGAGCGAACCCTCATAACTCTTACGCCCTTCATCGGTCTCGTACTTTGATAAGCCATACCGAGTACCGACCAAGGCACCGACGGCATCCGCCAGTGTCAGGATCAAGATCGGGACGACATAGAGAAGCGGGTCGCCTTCTGCCAGCCAATAGACAAGAACAACGGCAATGGGGAAGTAGAACTCGCCCCAGGACTCGCGTTCGACTCCGCCAAGCACACTACCCAGTCGAGATTTCAAGGTAGTGACCGTTCGTAACGAAATGAGTGCCACTAAAGCTAATGCTCCTGTCACGAGAACCGGCCAAAACTCATCAAACAACCAGGGGAAACTCAGTGTGACCAAGCCCATCAGCACATGCGCGCATTTGCGGACAAACTCTGGATGCAAATTCCACTGCTTTTGGGCCAGACGTAAGAATCCAATCAATAGGAGCAAACCGACAAAGACGGCGAGGATGCCAAGCACAGGATGGATCATGCTCTGGCTCTCCTTTCTTCGATGACGAAGCGACTATAAAAGAAGGCTTTGTCTTGCAGGAAAAGTTCATGAGCCACCTCATCTCTAGGTTCCCAGATATCGGCCATTTCTGGAGGCCGGCTTCTTGGCACCAGCATATTCCAGTAGGCCATGCGAGCTCCCGGGTTAGCTGCACGGTCTAATTTGCACAGCAAGGCATGGAAGTGCGCTTCATCCACGTATTCGAAGATGTCGCTAAGATTGAAGCCGTCAAAGCCTCCACCTTGATCATCCTCCAAAACATCCTCAATCGAAGACAGCTTCCATGTCAGCCCGTCGAGATTGTTGCGAATGGAGTCGAAGTTTTCAGGCCGCAGGGCATACGGCAAAGCGGTCGTATGTGTGCCCGTGAGAATCCATTGGAGATATGGGTTAGAGGCGCAATCAATCTGCGTCAAAGCATGCTTGGTACGCTCAAGGATGCGGTCAGAGACGGAGCCTTCGACGTGCTTGAAGAAAGCGGGGTCTCGGCCCATGCGCCCCATGACAAAGCGGGAGAAGAAGACCCGAAACAGAAGGCGCCACCGCCAACTGTCCCAAGTGGATGCATAGAACGCCGTCTGCTTCTCCACGTCGCCCCCTTCCAGCAGCCGGTCGACGGTGGCATGTGAGTGAATCCAAGGCAGCACCCGCTCGCGGAACGCAGCGAAATAGCGTTCGAATTTGCCTGCTCCACCGATGCCGTTGCGAATGTCCTCGCGATGCCCATCCCAGAATCGCCGACAATCATCCGACAGGTCTGGTCGACATCGGGCGAAAAGTTCTTCCCGGTCTTCGCCCGGGCGAGAGCCGATCAGCCGGAGCAATTCTCCATGTTGCAGATGACGATAAGCGGCGACGCGCAACTCCAGGCAAAAGAGCTGCGCGGGGTTCAGGTCGATGGCGACGACCTTCGCCCCTTGGCTCAGCAAAGCGAGTGCGTTGTCACCGGCGGAAGAAATCGAGAGCATCCGCTTGCCCGGTGCGGGCTTGAGCGCCGCCACCAGAATGTCCGCATCCTCCCAAACCTGGGCATATCGGATGCGGGTAAAGTCGGCTTGGACCGGCGAGCTCATGTTTCCCCCTGCTCTAGTTTGCGGATGGTGCCTTTTGCCCCATCGAGTTCGACGAGGTCACCATCCTGGAGCCTATGGGTCAGGCCAGGAACGGACACGATGCCGGGGATGCCTAGCTCTCGCGCCACAATCGCCGAGTGGGAAAGCAGGCTGCCGTATTCGACGGCGACTCCACCCGCCGAGGCGAAGAGCATGATCCAACCGGGGTCGGTGCGTTCGGCGATCAGGATTTCGCCTGGACAGACAGTCGCGCCGCGGGGATCCAGAATCACTCGCGCTTTAGCCCGGACGATGCCGGGGCAGCAACCGATGCCTTGAAGAACACGATCGGAGGAAGCATCTGTCGTTGAATCGACACCGGGCTTTGCTGTGCCTTGGAGCGAATTGCCGATGGGTGGCGCACCCAGGGTTTCGAACCGGCCGGCGGGTGGTTCGACTTCGCGGTACGCGGCAAACTCGGCGAGCCGGGCGGTGACAATGGGGCGCAGCTCCCAGGAAACGGCAGTGCCTTCGACGTAGCCAAGGATTTCATCGAGAGACAGGTAGAAGACATCGCGCGGCTCGTCCAGCCGACCTTCGGCGAAGAGGCGCCGGCCCATCTCCAGAAAAACGCGGCGGACGCGTCCGAAAATTCGAGTGCGCTCGAAACGCAGGTTTTCGCGGTCACGCACTCGCCCGCGAGTATGACGCAATACCCAGCGGAAAACAGAGCGCTTGAGCGGATTACCCCCGATGGTCCGTAGCGCGCGGTCTTCCGCCGGATCCTTATCCTTGCTGGATGAGTCAGGCTTGGATTTCTCGCGGTTCACCGGCTGTTCCGACCAACTGCGGGCTAGCTGGCCGATGGAGCGGTAGAGCATCATGGGATCATCGGCCAACGTGAGCGTTTCCAGCTTCAGTTCCTCCAGGCAGCGTTCGCCGAACACATCAAGGTAGTCTTCAACCTGCGCCCTAATCTTGGGGCAGCTTTCCAGCGCGCTTTCAATTTCCCGCTGCGTTCCCGACTCCAGATTTCCAATCAGTTCAGAATCATCTTTGGCCAGTCGCGCCATCTCGCGGATGCGCCGGGCGGGCTCGGCACTGATGATGCCGCCTTCCGCCATGACCAATTCATTGGCGAGGAGTTCGTTGTCATCGCCGCACCATTTGGCGCAAAGCTTGCGTAGCAGGCCGAAGAAAATCATGGCCAGAAAGTCGTTGATGAGCGGTGCGTCCCAGCGGGTGATGAGTTGGCGTTCGAGCCCGCGATAGTGTGCGGCGAGCTCATCCAGGCGCATGGATTCCAGCGTGGCTTGCATCAAATCCAACGCCGCGTTCAGCCGGTCCATAAAAGCCTCGCGTGTCTCTGGTAGCTTCCAGTGCGCACGGATGAGCGCGGCGGTGGTCAGTCCCAACCGCCAGTAGCTGGTGGTCTTGGAGACGGCTTCGCGTTCGCCGAGGACCTGCTCCACCAAGCGGTCGGGGAGCGGCTCCTTCACACCCATCATCTGCTCCATGAAGCTGCGGTTGAGGTCGAAACCCGGCAGCATGGCGAGGACACGATACCAATTGAGCAGGTTGTAGTAGACGCGCCCCCGCATGAGCCCGAGCATGCAACGGAAGGTATCCGCGCCGCGGATGATGTCGGCTTCCGGGACGCGGAGAATCCGGCAGAACTCGCGATAGACTTCCTCGTAGACGCAGCGGGCGAAGCTGAAAGTGAGCGGAGTGGTGACGCCGCTGTAGCTCTCGGCGATGTTGGAGTTGTCCCAGAGGATGAGCTGACCGTCCGGATCTGGCACCTGCGCCAGCGAGGTGATCGGGCGCGATTGCAGGAGCCAGAGTTGATCGCCATCCCAGGCCCACTCGATGTCTTGAGGGCGACCAAAATGCCGGGTGCATTGCCGGGCAAGTTCCGCTACTTGCCTCGCAGTGTCATCGCTGATGGCAGGGGACTCGGGGTTCTCCGTGGGTTGGCAACTCACCCCTTCCGTGATAGATGCATCGAAACGGTGCGCCTGCGGCTTTTCCACGATGGCGCGCTCGGTGATTTCGCCTTCCGCGTTCACATGAAACGTGTCGGCATTGCAATCGCCGGAGACGAGACCGCTTCCCAAACCGGGCACGGCGGAAACAACCACGGTGTCGCGCCGGCCAGAAACCGGATCGGCAGAGAAGGCGACGCCGGCGGCGCGGGCGTCGATCATCGGCAAAATGAGCACGGCAGGTGCGGGCGGCGGAAGCGAAAGCCCGTGTTGTTTGCGATAAGCGACAATGCGCTCGGTGAAGCCGGAGGCCCAAACGTCGGCCACTCGCATTGGTACGTCTTCGTCCGCGACGAAAAGGTAGCTTTCCAACTGTCCGGCGAAGGAATGTTCCGCGCCGTCTTCGTCGATGGCGGAGGAACGCACGGCAAAGCGGGTGCCCGCCTTTTGCTCCAGTTCCTTGAGCGCCGCGTTAATTTCATCCATCACCTCGGGAGATGGAGAAGAGGGAATCTCATTGGAACTTTCGGCAGACTTGGATGTCTCGAAAGCATGAGGCAAAACCGCGAACCAAGGCAAAATCGGCAGCCCCGCTTCCTGCAATATCGCCAGGGCACGTGCCTTGCCGCCAAGTGGGAATGACGATGGATCATCTTGATGCCAGGCGAACACGAACTGCTTGGGAGTTGGATCAGCCATGGTCGATTAGCAAACGGATCGCCATGGGGATGGCACCCAGGATGAGGTAAAGGGAGAGCGTCCACACTCCCGCTAGAGGCTCGAACCACTTGGCGTTGGCGGGAGTGGGTGCGGCAATGAAGCGCTGGGTTCTCATTAGCGAAAGTACCCAAAGCAAAGCCAGTAAAATGGCAATGGGCCAGAGGAAGTGAATGAGCCATCCCGCGATGACAGCTGTCAATCCCGTGAGCGCCATCACGGTCAGCCAAAGGTTGGTGGCCTTGCAATGGCCCCAAAGCACAGTGTAGGTCTCGACGCCTTCCTCCTCCTGCTCGGGCGCGCGCAGCTTGCGCCCGACCTCCACCACCATGCCATTGAAGAAACTGACAATGACGAAGAGGAACAGGCCGAAGGGCGGGCCCTCGCCTCGCGGCAGCCAGTCGCAGGCCGTGGCGTAGAAGTCGATCAGCGGCATGATCATCATGTGCGTCCACATGTAGGTGAAGGGCCGGGCTTTGAGCCAGTCGCGGACAAAGAACTCGAAACTCATCAGGATGAGGTAGGTCCAGGTGATGCCGAGGACGACCAGCAGCCACGGATCCAGCCACACAGCCAGGGCGATTTGGATGCTGGCACCGAGGGCGGCCAGCACGCCAAGTTCACGCAAGCTCACCAGTCCACGCGGCACCGCGCGGTACCGGCGCCAGCGGGAATCGTCCTCGAAGTCCTTGAACTCATCGGCGATGCGCAGGTGCAGGAACGCGATAAAGGAAGAAACGAACGCGACGAGAAACGCTGACCAGGGCGGAAGCGTGTCCGCACCGCGCAGGAGGGCGGAAAAACAAACGGCCGACGAGCTGAACGCCGCAATCAGTATTCCGTGGGCGAAGACAGGAAAGCGTTCGCGCTGGTAAGTCCACCAGCGGGCGAAGAAACCGGTGGGCATCGCCGGCTCATTGGGCGTCACCACTCGGCTCCCCCTTTCCCCGCGCCAGCTTCTGATGCGCGCGGGAAAACTCCCCCGCCGCCAGCGCCCCGATGATCGAAATTTCTCCCGCCAGGGCCAATCCGGCACAGACCTCCGCTAGGGCCTTGGCGTTGCCGGCTCCCGCCAGTCCGAGCATTTCCAAGCCTGCCCGTTGGGTTGGTAGGCCGGTGCCGCCTCCGACGGTGCCTACGATGAGATTAGGCAGCGTAACCGATGCGTACAGAGAACCATCCTCATTAGCTTCAAACCGGGTGACGCCCACCGCCGATTCGGCGACACACGCCACGTCCTGACCGGTGGCTAGATAAAGGGCAGCAAGTCCATTGGCGTAGTGTCCCTGCACGCCAATGGTGCCGCTCATGACGCCGCCCAGCGCCGACATCCGCCAATAATTCTCCATGCCCTTGGCCGTGCAGCGCAGCCGTTTCTTGAGGAGCTTGGCGTCCAGCCGGACTTCGGCGGAGACCTTCTTGCCGCGCACGGATTGGAAACTCTGCGCGCTGGCTTTCTTGTCACCTGACATATTGGCCTCGATAAAGTGGTACGCCGGCGCAACGGGAGAATGAGCCAAGACATGGTCATAAACCGCCTGGGTGGCGATGGTCACCATATTTTGGCCCGCCGCATCGCCAGTCGTGTATTCGAGAATCAGATAGGCATGGTTGCCTTCGATCTGGATGGAAACATCCTCAAGTTGTCCGTGGTTGGTGGTTGTGCCTGCGATTTGCTTTAAGGTCTCCGTTTGATCCACCAGCCATCCAACAAAAATCCCGGCTTCGGACAGAGTGCGAAAAGCAAAACCAGGCGCGCGACTCACCCCTTCCATCAAAAGTACGGAGGTACAGCCTCCTGCCTCTGATATGGTCAGGCAACCGCGGGCATAGGATGCCACCAGCGCCGCTTCCGTCGTTGCCAAGGGAAGGTAGAAATCACCTTGGGCGTAGAGGCCATTCACACGTAGTGGTCCTGCCAGACCAACCGGCATGCGCAATTCGCCAATGTAGTTCTCGATGTTCTTCTTGTACTGATCCGCAACACCGACCGCAGAAGGCGGGCAGAGAATGTCCTTGCTTTCTGAATTTTCCAGTAGCTTCCAGCGTCGCCCGATGGCTTCGGGAGTGGTCAGCGATGCCCCGGGAATCCGCGGTGCAGGCGCATCCGAACGCGGTTCCAGGCGCTGCCGAAGCTCTTCGACCGAACCTTTCTCAAGGACTCGGGCGACATGCTTTTTGGCAGTATCGGAACCATGTGGCATAGAAAATCAGCTTCCAGGCTGCCCGATCCATCCCCGATCAGCAAGCCTTCGCGCCAGAGAGACAATTCATACGCCAGCGTCAATTACGGCTTCCACTTGGCTCCGCATTGGAGGCAGCCCCACTGCTTGCGGTATTCGGTCAGTTGAGGTTCCAGAATAAAAATTCGGTACAAGGCGGCGATGACAAACATGATGACCAAACCGCCGCCAAGTAGGAAACCGGGCCAATTATCTTCGCTGCCCATAACCGCGGCAATGGGTTGAGCAAATGGGAAGGTGACAACGCAGCCGATCAGGAACATTGGCCACATACATCCCATCGGCATGCCGTTGGGGGGTGCGAATTTTTTCGCGAGTTCGCTGGTGTGGATGACCTCGCCGCCGCCGACCGTTTGGATGCTTTGAGACATGCCGTCGTAGTAAACGAGATCCGGTTCGACTTGAGAGGTGGCTGTTCCTTGGCTGTAGATCACCTCCGCTCGTGCAATGTGAGGAGATCCGCAGTACGGGCAACAAGCTTGTGGTTGTACCTGCGGTTGGGTGAATGGTGCAGCTTGCGGCGGTTGCTGGACAGCAGCCGGAGGCGCGTTTTGTGGCCAAAAGCCCGGGACTTCTGCATTGATCAAATCCGTCGCGTGTTGAAGTGGAATCCAGCCTTCTTCGCGGTCACGGAGGAGGACGGCGTCATGGGGAGGTCCGCCGATTTTTTCCAGAACGGCCTTCAGTTTGCGTAAATCCATCGGGCCAAGAGTTTGTCCCTTCTGAGCAACAAGCACCTGCGTATCCCATGTCATGGCAAAACAGATACACCTATTGGAACTGGTAACGGATGCTTCCGCGCGATGTGTGGATATCGAAGTAAATCATCTGCTTTCCTCCGCGCGGGACTAGTAACATGAGGGTATCGCCGATCGACATGACGACAGGCAGTCGGATGGAGCCGCGGGCATACGGCGTGAAATCGCCACCAATTAATTTGATCAGTTGGTCTTTGGGAATGGCCTTGCCGTTGATGGCAAACCCGGTGATGGCGATCGGAGTTTCCGCCCGGCAGGTGAGTTCGATCACCTGCGGCATGACCAAGCCGTTGGTGGTTTGCATGATCTCCAGCACGCCGCCCTCGACCCGAAAATCGTTTGGTGTGGCAGCGGGGCCTCTTTTGTATTGATCTACCGAGGGTGGTTTTCTCGCTGGTGCTTGGGAGGTTGATGCAGATGTACTGCCATTTGAAATGTGCGGGTTCGTCGATGGCTGCTGGACCATGGCATTGTGCGTAGCCATAGCGCTCGACTCGGTGGCCGGCTTGAATGAGAGCATCATGGCACCGAGGCCGATGAACAATCCAAGTCCGGCTGAAACCGTCAGGCAGGTAACGCCAAGCAAGGGAGCCTCTTGGCCTTTTGGAAAAAGTCGGGGTCGGTATATTGAAAAGATGTAGACCAACGGAGCCAGTACGAAGAAAAGCAGGAGACTGCAGGCGGCCCACATTCCCCAATTTGTCGGCCGTGTTCGGTAGGCATCAATTGCGGCGAGGATACCGCCGCCCAGAGAGAGGAAGGCGAGCAGGATGAAAATGAGCGGACGACTGCCGGCGCCAAATTCCGGCATGCTGATCACAGGCAAGTTGGAGGCCAGCGCATTTCCGTGGATGGCCGAGCCTGCAAAAAAACCAACGAAGGCTATTAAGGCCGCGCCAATGGTTAACCACGGATTGGCGCGCAAGCCAAGGCAGGGCAACACCAGGATCAAGGCAGCAAGGCACAATCCAATCCCCAAGCCATTGGCCGCAGTCCCCATCTGCGGGTCTTCGAGTGTATAGACTGGATGGGAGGCAACGGACGTGAGCACTCCGAGTCCGGCCATGGCGACCAATACCAGAGGCATGGCAATACGGCCAAGCCACCAAAGGGACGGTTTGCCCGGAATTGAAGCGGCATTGGCTTGTTGTTCTTGTGCCCCAGGGATTGGTGGAATTTCGCCAAAGCCTGGGATCTGTTGGGACTGGTTCATTGCGTCCCCTTTCGCCGCCGCCAAACCAATGTGGCCAGTCCCGCGCTGAGCAGTCCGAGTGATGTTGGCTCGGGAACAACGCCGACCAAGTTGTCAACGTCCATGCGAAAATCGAGCGTTTCTTCGGCAACGGCCCCGCCGATGAGGATCAGCTCTTGGATGTTGTCTAATTGAAGAGTCCCGTCTCCAAGCACGATGTCTGGATTGGAAAGATCAAAGGAAACCGTGGTGAAATCTCCGGTGTTGAGACCCTCATCAAGAACCGTGAACGCCCATTGGAACGAAGTCGGATCGGGGTTGGTTACTGGATCGAAGGCATCGGCAATATAGAATCCCATCTGGTTCACTTGATTGCCGCTGCCAAGTCGAAGATCGATTTGAATCTCCGTGATCCCGGTCAAATCGGGAATGGTCCGAAAGAATCTGCTGATCGTTGCATTGCCGTTACCCATGGCGTTGGGGCCGATGGTTAAATACGAGGGGCCAATAACAGCCGAAGTATTCCAATCGCTTGCTCCAGCGGTATAGAAATCGAAACCCGAGTTATCGAAGTCTTCGATGACAATCGTCTGAGCGGCCAGTGGCTGGATGGTCAAAAGCAACAGGAAGGATATCGATAGAAAGCGCGTCATGTTTTGTTTCGGTTAGGGATTCACGGGTTGCGGATTTTCCAGAACGGAAACGAGGTGGAGGATGGCCTCTTCGGGATTGTCGAAATGCCACTCCTCGAAGTTCTCGATCTTCTCGCGATAAATCTTGATCCCGCCCGCCGACGCTCGGTCAGCAGATAGTGAGATCAAAAGCTCCACCACGATTGAGGCTTCACCAGGATCGCGCTCGATGGAGAGTTGAATGCCCTGACTGGAGGCATCGATTGTCACCGCGCCGCCGGCAACCTCGTCAATCTTGCTGGCGAGGCGCAGGGCCGACGTACGGAAACCATTCAAACGGTTCCCGTAGTCATCCAGCAGGGATGTGATGGTCTGCACTGCTCCTTGTTTCACCGTGGGCTTCCTTTGTTCGTTTCGCTGCCGCCTGGATTGATGACCGCGCCTCGAAAGTAGCCGTTAAAGGCTACTCAACGCAATCAAGAAATAGCTTTTATCGGCTACTTATTTCAGCGAAGCTTACAGGAGATAAGCTGTCCCTCACGATGAGGGCCGTCCCAGCCGCGAGACTCATGCCCAACATCAAGCATTCGACCGATGAAGTTCCCGATCCCAAGGTGGGCGAGCGGATTGCGCAGTTGAGGAAAAACCAGGGACTGACTCAGGAAGCTTTGGCGGGAAGACTGGAGGAACTTGGTTGGCGTTCGGCTTCCAAGTTTGCGGTGTACAAGCTGGAAGTCGGCTCCCGTGAAATCGACACCCATGAGCTGGCGATCCTCGCCCGGGCTCTGGAGTGTCAGGTAGGCGATCTCTTCGGCGAAACCGAGCGCCGAGGAAAATAGGTGCTGTTCCGTTCGGGCAAAAGTCTGCCCAAAGACCGGGATCAACTTAGGTTTTACATATCCTAAAGGTGCCCCTTTGGTGGGTGCGGAGGAATCACTCTCCCTTCAAAATCACGTAAATGTCTGTCGGAATCAATGTTAAGCATTTGAGAATCAGCTAAAAAAATTTTCGCTGAATGTCCACAGCCCCTTGCTTTTGCCAGCCAATACCGACACGACAGGTATTATGGCGCGGAAACGCAATACTGGCTGGAATCCGAATGAGGATCCTGAGGTGCAAAAGTTCCTTGGGCTTTTCCAGCAGATGATCGCCTCGACGCTGGTCCCTCGGCGGCTTCACCGGGAGCAAGCAGCCTACTTCATGAATTGCTCCATCCGGGAACTGACTCTTCTCGTGGAACACGGGTTACTCAGCTACTTGGGAGAGCCCGACAAAAACCAGGATCGCTACGTGCACGGGCCCACGCTTTTTCGAAAGATGGACGATGAGGAATGGATGAGCAAAGCAACACGCATCATCTTTGATTACAACCGGCAGCGGAATGCCAAGGCCAGGGAGAAGGCCGAGGCCAAGGAAACAGAGAATGACGCTAAGCGGCGGCGCCCCCGTGGCCGGGAAACGGAATGATCTTGGCGCAGCCCTGGTCCCGATTCTCGTACTGCTCCAGTGACGGAACGTGCGTGTTTCCATTGCGCAGGTAGGCGTCATGAACATCCGGTGGTTTGCCGCCGCCGAATCGGGAATGACCGACAAGTGCTTTGGCCAGTCTCTCGGGATAGTCGCATTGGCGGCAGCGTTGAATGACAGCGTAACGGTAGCAATGCAGCGTAACGCGCGTGTCCAGACCCAAGCGGTCCAACCGCCGCTTGAAGTAGTTGGCCCGATGCTCGGTCTTCATTGCCGCGAGTTCGGGAAAGAAATGTCCACCGTTGTTTCGGCGACGCAGAAGGATGGCTCTCAACGTGGGGCCCATTTGAATGTGAACCCATCCCTTGTCGGGATCGGTGATCTTCCCCCGATGGAAGCACACCGTATTGGCTTCGAAATCGACCTTGCTTGCGTCCAGCTTGGCCATGTCTCCCTGTGCCGAGCCCGTCCACCAAAGACACTCCAGAAAGTCCGCCCACTGGGGTACTTTCACGCATGAGGCCTTGAGCTTCTCATATTCTTCCTTGGTGATGGCCCGCCTGAGTCCGTATTTCGGCTTCGGCCAGCAAATCGGAGGAACAATGGGCCGGGGAAGCCAACCCATGCGAAGTGCAAAATTTTGCCACCGCCACAGGAAGGTGTTGCTGGAAGGACAGACCTCTTCCAGCAATTCCAGCAGGTACTCCGGGGAGGTTTTCAGCAGCGGCTTGCGAAGCAGGCCCTGAAGGTCACGTTGCCTCAGGGCCGTCTCCTTCCGCTCCTTGGTACTGGGCGCGTCATTTTTGCGGATGGCCTTCCGCGCGACGTACTCCCAGGTGCGGGTGGCCATTTCGGGATCGGCGGCGGTCAGGTAAGCGGTGCCCAGCTCGTAGTTGAGCGCCGCGGAGTTGTCCTCCATTTGGTTGCGCTCGTTGAGGAGGCGCTGGGCCTTCGCCTTGTCCTTGGTCCGAAGGCTCTTTTGACGGCGGGTCTCGCGGTTCTGCAGGTAGTACATCCCGTTATTGTGGCGAAACATCGTGTAGCGCATGGTCGGTTCTTTGGCTTGAATGAAGCCTATCGCCAACCGCTCCAACTGCCTAATGACTAGAAGGTTGCATGTCCGGAGCGTTATCCGGTACTAGTCGTGTGCTAGGTTTTCAGCTTGAAGTCTGGCTTGAACCGACTCGGTCGCCGCCTTGTAAATTGTTTTCCGTGAACAAGTTGGAAAACGAGGCGAGGGCCGGAATCGAACCGGCGAATGGGGCTTTTGCAGAGCCCTGCCTTACCACTTGGCTACCCCGCCATTTGCTGAACCCAGAAGGATAGTCCACCCGCGCGGGCCGGGCCAAGTTTTTTTGTGGCCGGCTAGATGGCCGGCGGCGGGTTCAGGTATTTTTCGAACCAAGCCACGGTGGCGTCGGCGGCCTGCTGTCGGTGGGCCGGGGTGGTGAAGGTGTGGTCGGCGCCGGGGACGACCAGGTGCTTTTTCGGGCTGGGGGCCTGGGCGAAGAAGGCCTCGAAACGCTCGCGGAACTCCGGCAAGTCTTCGGTGCCCTGGCACTGCAGGCGCGGGATTTCCAGGGAGGCGAAGGCGGCGGGCACGTCCGGCTGGGGCAGGTCGGTATAGAAGGCGTCGCCGTTCCACACGTTGAAGTCGATCGGCCGCGGGCGCTCGCGCAGGTCGCGTACCCACCAGGCGAAGTCTGGCACCGCGCTCCAAGTTACCAGGGTGGCGATGGTTTTGGGCCGACGCTGGGCGGCCGTGCAGATGGCCACGGCGCCGCCCATGCTCAGGCCAAAGAGCCCGACGCGCCGGTAGCCGAGGCGCTGGGCCCAGTCGATGGCGCCGTGCAGGTCGCGCACCTCCGTGTTCGGCGTCATCTCATGGAAGTCGCCGGTGCTGTCGCCCGAGCCCATGAAGTCGAAGCGCAGCACGCTGATCCCGTTTGCGGCGAGCGCGCGGCCCAGGGTCACCAGCAGGCGCAGGTGCTCGGTTTTGTCGCCGGTGTAGCCGTGGGCCATGACGACGATGCTCTCGGCGCTGGCCGGATGGTGGACCGCCGCCAGCCGGTGCCCGGCCGAGGTGAAGTGGAACTGGACTTCCTTGGGGTGGCGCATGGCGTACTATGGCGTCGCCGCGGCGCGGGGTCCAGTGAGCATCGGCGGCGCCGGGGGCAGGGCCCTCAACCGTTGCTGGATGGCGGTCCAGCGCTCCGGGTACCACGGCGTCACCCGTTGCAGCTGGGCCGGGTCGGCCGTGGCGCGGGCGATGTCGCTCGGGGCCAGGATCACCTCCAGGTTCTCGTGCCCGGTGCGGGCGGCCAGGATAAAGAGGTCTTCGGCGGCGGGATCGCCCATGGCCAGGCACCCGGCGGAAAGCGCCTTGCCGTGGATCATGATGTCGCCACCCAGCTTAGTGCGCCCCTCGGCTTCGGCGCGGCGGCGGTCGGCGGCGTTGGGGTAATTGACCCGCAGGGAAAGGTGGAACTTGCTGTTGGGGTTGAGCAGCTCGATGCGGTAAAGGCCCTCGGGCACCTGGTAGTCGCCCTGGCGCAGCTTGGGGCCGGGCCCGCCGCTGGCGGCCAGGATCGGGTAGCGGCGAACCCAGGCGAGGTTGCCGTCCTCGCCCGCGGCAAAGACGTCCAGGACGCGCTCGCGCTTATAGCCGGCCAGGACAACGGTTGCAGGCGGGTAGGGCACGCCAGCGCGCTCGAAGTGCGGGGCCAACCGGGCGTCGACTGCCGGGCCAAACTGCGCCAGCCGGTCCGCCATGGTTTTCGGTCCGTACACCTTGAGCTTGGCCTGCGCCCGCGCGACGTCCAGGTACGGCCAGGCGTGCCAAATCGCCGCTCCCACCAGCGCGCCTGCGCCGAGCAGCTTGAGTCCAAAGGGCACCGCCATCACTCCGGCTTAGACGACGCGGCCGCCGGACTCAATCACGGAAGCGCCGACGACGGGCGAGGAAACACAAGGTGCCAACTAAAAGCAAACCCACGGTGCCAGGCTCCGGCACGGTCACTGCGTAATTGCTAAACTCAGTAACCGAGAAAGATACCCAACCGTCATAATAACTATAGATGTCCGGATGATGTAAGCTCCATTCGCCCACTCCTTCCTGATGCCAAAAGGCTAACTGACTGTCTTTGTAACCATCTCCAATAAAAAAGGATAAGATGGTCATTTCATTATCATCAAGATCGGTCAGGAACTGGTATGCTCCCAGGACCTTGAGTTGGTTGAGTGTGCTCAAAGAGAGGTCGTTAACCGAGAAATCGATTTGACCGGCGTCCGAAGAAAACCCAGCAACCACCTGTACGCTGTCGTCGAAAGCAAAACTATAACGTTGGTTACTGACATCTTGATTTTCAAGGCCTTCTCCTCCGTCAATGATTGAGTAGGGAGTGAACGTTTCGGAAGCGGCGTCCCAGGTGCCACCGTGCGTGATAATGCTGCCACCTTTTGCGACGATATCGTTAGAGGGGTTTCCGGAAGGACTCTCCCATATGACTTCACCAGCTTGGATGACATTAACTCCCTCTGCAGCAGAGATTGGTTTTAGGGGGCCAGTGGCTAAGCCGTGGGCGTAGAGGTGTAGGTTACCCAGGATCGTGAATTCACCCCCTACCTGAACCATGTTGTCTCCACTAACCTGTAGATACATGGGCGAATCTTCGCCGAGTGTGAATCGTGATCCAGTTTTAACTGTAGCCCCTGCTCCGAGCGTCAACGAAGCGTTGCCGCTTCCAAGGAATAGAGAAGCGGGCTCCGAAGGCCCAATCGACAGGTCTGCCTTAGACTCCAAAACGGAACCCTGGCCTGTGACGAGGGTGTGACCTTCGCCTGCGTAAGGACGAAGAAATGCACGTTCGCTTACCACGTAACCGCCGTCACTCACAATCAACCTCGCGTTACCAACCGGACCTGGACTCACCGTCAGCCAGCCATCGATTTCCAAGCGCGAATTCTGCCCGGTTACGCGAACCACGGCTGGTGAATCATTAGTTAAAGATCCATGTAGTTCGACGTCGGATGTCGTCGTGACCAAGCCTCCATTGGAGACGGTCAGTTTGCCCCTGGCGGCAACTCCCCACCCAATAAGCATATCTTGGAAGGAAAAATCTTGAACGGAAAGGTTCCAAGTTGAGCCAGGCCCGGTCACGGTTACCTCGCCCCAAGCGGGTTTTGAGCTGTTGAAGGATACTCCAATGCGCGCCTGCGGGGAGTCAAGCACACTGCCGCCATTTACAACTAAACTGCCATATTCGTCGGAACCAATCGTGATGAGAGGTCTTGAGATCCAAGTGGAAGGATCGCCATCCGGTACGTTACCGCGTGTGATGATTTCTGCGCGTAGTGGGTACTGGCAAAAGCCGACGATAATGAAGGCAAAAAAAGCGCGGGCGAGCATGGTTATACCGTATGGTACTTAGTCTGGCCGAGGCAAGTACATAGGCGCACCGATGGTGGTTATTGCCTTGGACAGTATCACGCCCCGGCCTTGGCGGCGGCGAGTTCGGCTTGGAGGTCCAGTTCGGCGACGATGTTCTGGCAGGCCTTGAGGTCGAGCTTGCCGGAGGCGAGCAGGGGGATCGCCTCGACCCGCTTGACGAATTTGGGGGTCCAGAGGTTGGGCAGGCCTTTTTCGAGCAGCTTGGGCCGGAGCGCGTCGAGGTCGATGTGCTGGGTGGCGAGCAGGATGATGGCCTCGCCCTTGGCCGGGTCCGGCACGCCCATCACGACCACGCCTTGCGGCGCGTCGTCGTCCTCGCTGGGGGCGTTGGCGCCGGTCTCGGCGAGGGCCTGCAGCACCTTTTCCTCGATGGTGCCGTGCGGGGCCATCTCGCCGGCGATCTTGCTGAAGCGCGAGAGCCGCCCCTCGATGATGAGGAAGCCGTCTTCGTCCATCCGGGCCATGTCGCCGGTCTTGTACCAGCCGTTCTCCAGCACCTCGGCGCTACGGGCCTCGTCGTTGAGGTAGCCGCCGAAGACGTTGGCGCCCTTCAGCCAGAGCATGCCGGTCTCGAAGAGGGAGAGGTCTTCGTCGGTTTCCGGATCGCGGATGCGCACGGAGAGCCCGGGCAGCAGGCGTCCCACGCTGCCGATGCGCCGGGCGAGCACGCCGTCGGGCGCGGCCGGGCTGGGCGGTTGGTCGGGCAGGTTGACGGAGATGACCGGGGTGGCCTCGGTCATGCCGTAGCCTTCGCAGACCTCGATGCCGAACTTTTTCTCGAATTCGTCCAGCAGGTCGCGGGGCAATTTTTCCGCGCCGGTCACGACGAAGCTCAGGCTTGCAAGCTGTTCGGGTTTGGCCCGCTTGAGGTAAGCGCGCAGGAAGGTGGGCGTGTTGATCATCAGCTCCACCTTGTGGCGCTCGACCACGTCGATGAGCTTGTTGGTCTCGAGCGGGCTGGGGTAGGTGACCGCCCGCGGCCCGCCCATGATCGGCCACCAGAAGGTGACAGTGAAGCCGAAGCTGTGGAAGATGGGCAGGCAGCCGAGCAGGTTCTGAAGGTCGAGCGTGCTGAAGACGGCCGAGCATTGGGCCGTGTTGGCGATGATGTTGCGGTGGCTGAGGACGACGCCCTTGGGCTCGCCGCTGCTGCCGCTGGTAAAGAGGAGCGCGGCCTCGCGGTCGCCGCCGCGCCCAGGCACTTCCATCAGCCGCCGCAGGAGCGGGGAGGGGAAGACAAACGAGATGCCCAACCAAAGGACGATCTTCCACTTGGGGAAGCCCTTGAGGACGGGCACCACGTCCACCCGGTTTTCCGTCCACGGGTAGTCCGCCGGGCACTTTTTGACCATGGCGGCGGCGGTCAGGATGGTGCGCAGGTTGGCCCGCTTTTGGGCGCTCTCGTTGGCGGCGCGCCCGGCGGTGATGTTGAGGTTAACGGGGGTCTTGTCGGCCAGGACGCAGGCCAGGTTGACGATGGCGGCCCCCGCCCCCGGCGGCAGGATCACGCCGACGCGTTTCTCCGGCACGTGGTCGCGCAACCACTGGCTAAAGAGGTAGCTGACGGCGAGCAGCGTCCCGCCCTTGACCTCCCGGTCGTCCTGGAAGGAGTCGGTAAAGACGGGCTGCAGGAGCTGGCGGCGCAGGCCCTTGATCGCCTCGTAGCCCAGGTGGCTCTTAAGCTCCGGGCGGTCGGAGAAGGCGCGCTCGCCCAGGTGGTAGAGCTCGGCGCGGACGCGGTCGCTTTTGGCGTCCTCGGCGGGGATGAGGTCGCCAAAGGTGACGGAGACGGGGTAGGGAATTTGGCGCGGAATTTTGTAGAAATACTTGCCGCCCCAGTAGCTGAAGATGGAGCCCCAAAGGTTCTCCAGCCAGACGGGCTGTACGGGCACGCCCGCGCGTTTGGCGATCATCTCGTAGCCCCGGTTGAGCCGCGCCAGGCTGGCCGTTTTGGTCAGCGCGCCTTCCGGGAAGAGGCAGACGACCTCGCCCTTTTGCAGGGCCTGGGTGGTGAGCTCGATCGCCGCCTTCGAGCGCTGGGGGCTGATCGGGATGGTGCGCAGGTTGCGCAGAATCCAGCCCAGGACGGGCCGTTGGAAGAAGGGTTCCCAGACCAGGAAGCGGATCGGCCGCGGGCAGGCAATCTGCAGCACAATGGCGTCGATGTAGGAGATGTGGTTGGGCAGCAGCAGCACGCCGCCCTCTTCGGGGAGTTTTTCCTCGTCGCGTGCGCGGACGCGGTAAAAGCAGCGGGCGATGAGGCCAATGGTGAAGCGCAGTAGGTTCTCGGGGAGCAGCCACATGACGATCAAGCTTACCGCAACTGTGGGCACGGCATAGACGAAAAATTGGTAGGAAGGTGGAATGCCAAACCAGCTCGAAGCGAAGTAGTAAACGGCCACCGCGATCAAACTCACCAGATTGGTCATCAGCAGGTTGGCGCTGAGAATGCGGCCGCGCTTGTTTGCCGGGACGAGGTCCTGCAAGTGAGCGTTGAGCGGCACGGCAAAGAGGGCGCCGTTAAGCCCCAGCATAAAGAGCGCCGCGGTGAAAAAGTTGCTCCAAGACGGGATGATGCCCAGCAGCAGCGTGAAGAAAATCAGACCGACCGAGCCGATCGGGATCAGCCCCAGCTCGATGTGGTGGAAGGTGAGCCGGTGGCCGAGGAAGCTGCCCGCCACAAAGCCCAGGCCCAGCGTGGCCATGTAGATGCCGGTTACGGTGCCGGTATCGCTGCCGTCGGAAAGGTTGGCCACGTCGATGAGCGTGAGGAAGAGCGCGGCGGCCAGGGCGTAGAAGTAGCTGTAGCCGAGGATACAGAGCATGACGGGCCGGTGCTCGAGCGCGTCCTTGAGCTGGAGAAAGTGCTCCCAGAGCAGCTTGGTCTTGAAGGGCTCGGAGCTCTGCGGCGGGGTGTAGGTGATCCGGCTGCAGAGGTACCAGCCGACCGCGGCCAGCAGGGCGAGGAAGGCGGCGGCCACGATGGCGGCGTCCCAGGCGGCGTTGGCGGCGGCGCTGCTCATCCAGGTTTGGGCGCGCAGGGTGCCTTCGGCCACGGCAGCGGCCTCGGCCGGGGTGGCCAGGTCCAGCGGATTTTGGGCCAGCAGCTTGCCTTCGCTGCCGGTGAGTGTCCAGCTGTAGGCGGTGTCGAAGACAAAGCCGCCGACCAGATTGCCCAGGAGGATGCTGGCGATGGCGGTCGCTTCGATCCAGCTTACCGCCGCGCCAAACTGGCTCTTGGCCACCAGCTCCTTGATGATGCCCTGCTTGGCCGGGGCAAAGACCGCGCATTGCAAACCCAGAATGGTGAAGCCAAGTACGCAGATGAGCAGGCTGTGCATCCACGCCCCAAGGACGATGATGAGCATGACCGAAACCTGCGCCCACTGCGAATAGTAGAGCACATTGCGCTTGCTGAAGCGGTCCGCCAGCCAACCGGCCGACGGCGCCAGCACCACAAAGGGCAGGATAATGAGCGCCGCCAGCAGGGCTTTGAGCTGGTAGGCCGGCCCTTCCGGCAGCACCTTCAACGCCAGCAGCATCAGCAGGAGCTTGGCGGCGTTGTCGTTGATGAACACCTGGCACTGCGCGGCGACAAGGGACCAGAACGAGCGATTCATGGGCGGAGGCGGGCAGCTCCCGGTTCGCGCGCGCGCCTGTCCGGGACAGCCAGCCCCAGACTAGAAGCGCCCGGCAACACAATCCAAGCCCCGATTAGCCCCCTCGGTGGATCGCGAAAAAGCGCTGTTTTGGGCCGCGGAAGGGGTTAAGCTACCCAAACGTCCGCTTGCGCAAGGCCCATGCAGAAGCCCCTCGCCATCCACACCCGCATGATTCTGTGCCTGATTTTGACCGTCGGGCTGCTGGCGGCGCTGGCGTTTTCGCTGCCGGGCATTCTGGCCCATAACACCCGCTACGAGGACGAGGTCGCCCGCCGGGTGGAAGCCCTGGCCGGAACGGACCTCTCCCCCGAACGACGCCAGGAGCTGCGTAGCGAGGTCGCCAGCTTGCAGGCGGCCCACGCTGGTCAACGCGACGACCAGGTGATGACCATTTGGATTCTGATGGCGGTGGTAATGGTGCTGGCCGGCTTTATGCAATGGGCGGTGGGGCGCTCGATCGTCCAGCCGCTGGTCAAGCTGCGGGCGGCGGTGCGCCGGTTGCAGGACGGTAATTTTTCCTCCCGCGCCAAGCTCAAAACCGGCGACGAAATCGAGGGCCTGGGCGACGCTTTTGACCGCATGGCCGCCAGCATTGAGCAAAGCCGCGAAGAGCTTGAGGACAAGAACCGCACGCTCTCGCAGCAGCAGGAAGACCTCCGCGAAATGAACGAGCAGCTTGAGCAGCGCGTCGACGCCCAGACCGAAAAGCTGCAGGTCACTCTGCTCAAGGAGGAGGCCGAGCGCACCAAGCTCGAGACCATCATCACCCGCATGCCGGACGGGCTGCTGCTGCTCAACGAGCGCGGCACCGTCATCCGCGCCAACCAGGCCGCGCTCACCATTTTGGGCCACCGCAACCTCGGATCGGTGCAGGACTGGATCGACCGCGCACCCGGGGCCTTCGCCTTCCGCCGGCTCGACCACGAGACCATCCCCTGGGAGGAGTTCCCCTTTAACCGGGCCTTCCGCGGCGAGGGCTTCAGCAACCAGGTGCTTTACGTGCGCCGGCCGGACAACAGCACCCGTCTGGTCTCCTTCAGCGGCGGGGCGGTGGTCGGCCAGGGGCTGGGCGGCACGCAACTCTCGGTCGTGATCTTCCGCGATGTGACCGAGGAGCTGGCCCTGCGCAAGGAGCTGGAGGAAACCAACCTGCAGCTCAACGAGGCGTCCCGGATGAAGGATGAGTTTCTGGCCCAGCTCTCCCACGAGCTGCGCACGCCGCTCTCGCCCATTGTGGCCAGCGCGCAGCTCATGCAGATGGAGGAAAGCCTCGAGGAGGAAGACCGGCACGCCCTGGCCGTGATCGAGCGCAACGCCCTGGCGCTTTCGCGCATGATCGACGAGCTGCTCTCGCTCTCCTCCCTAATGAACGCCAAGCTGCGGCTGGAACGCGCGCCCGTCAGTCTTAACGAGTGGTTGCGCGAGACCGTCGACGGCGTCCGGCCCGGCCTGGAGCGCCGGGGCCAAAGCTGCGAGGTGGCGTATCTTGACGAAGACCTGCGGCTGAACGTGGATGCGGCGCGCCTCACCCAGGTGCTGGCCAACCTGCTCAACAACGCGAGCAAGTACTCCGACGAAGGCAGCGCCATCGCCGTCCGCCTGTTGCGCGCCAACGAGCAAGTGCGTGTGACGGTGGAGGACCGGGGCGTGGGCCTCAACCAGCACGAGCTGAACGAGATTTTCCAGATGTTCCACCAGACGCGCTCCGCTCTGGGCCGCGGCGTCAGCGGCCTCGGCCTGGGCTTGAGCATCGCCAAGAGCCTGGCCGAGCTCCACGGCGGCGGCATTGAGGCCCGCAGCGAAGGCCCGGGCCAGGGGTCGGCCTTTACCCTTTGGCTGCCGCTCGCGCCCAACCGCGTTGAAAGCACCGCGGAGACCGCGCCACCGGCTCGCGCTGCGGAGAAGCCGGAGCGCCACCTGCTGCGCGGCCGTCGCGTGCTCCTGGTGGAGGACTCCACCGATACCATCGAGGTGCTGGCGCGGATTTTGCGGCGCCGGCAGTGCCAGGTGCTGACCGCCACCAGCGCCAAAGAGGCGCTGGAAACGGCCCGCCGGGAGCACCCGGAGATCATTCTTTCCGACCTGGGCCTGCCCGATATGGACGGGCTCGAGCTCATCCGCGCGCTTCGGGCCGAGCCCGGGAACGGGGACCTCGTCGCCGTGAGCCTGAGCGGGCGCGGGCGCGACGTGGACCGGCGCCAGTCCCTGGCGGCGGGCTTCGACGCGCACTTGGTCAAGCCGGTGGAAATGACCGTGCTGGACCGTTGTCTGGCGGAGGCGCTGGCGAAGAACGGCGCGGAGCCACAAGCCGAGAAGACGGCGGCGTCGGCGTCGTAGTCTTCCTCGCGAGGCAGGACCACAGTTCCCGTGCACTCCCTTTACTCGTCGACGCGGTGCTCGAACAAGACGGCCAGGCCCTTGATCAGAAAAAACAGGCCCACCAAGAGAAACAGGATCGACAACAGCATCGTTTCGTCGGGCTGCAGGCTCGAGAGCATCAGCCAGCGCTCTTCCAGGGCCGGGCCGGGCTTCTCGAACACCTCCGGGTTGGAGTAGAAAATGAAGCCAAAGCTAAACCCGGCCGCGAGGAGATCCCGCGCCCCGCGTCCCACCAGCAGGTAGGAGATGACAATGCCGATGATGGTGAAAACCATTGCCATGGTGATGGTACGACGGCCGACGTCCAGAGCATCGTACCAGGACTTGGCTTCGCTCTTGGCGGCCAGGGCGGATTCCGGGCCCAGTGCCACCAACGCTAGCGCCGCCAGCAGGAAAGGGCCGAGCGAGCAAAGCCAGTTTCGGGAGGGTGGCATGGTTGGTGGGGAGTTCCGGTAAGAACGGTTTCAGCTTAGGAAACTTCGTGCAGAATGGGAAGGACTGACTTAGACAAGAGGGGCTGAATCGCGCCCTTCCTCCGTGCGTCCAAGCAGGGGGCGGGGGGCCGCGCCTGATCCACTTTCAATGAACTTCCGCAAGCGCCTGAGCACCGAGCCGATCCAGTTCCAACTGGCCCCGTTTGTCGACGTGGTCATGTTCCTGCTGACCTTCTTTTTGCTGACGTGGAACATCACCCGGTATGAGCGCGACATCGACATCAAGATGCCCGCGGCCAAGCATGCCGAAGAGCCCCGCAAAATGCCCGGCGAGGTCATCGTCAACCTGCGCTCCAACGGCGAGATCATTCTCAACCGCCGCTCCATTACCCAGCAGGAGTTGCAGGAAATCCTGACCAAAATCGTCGAGGAATTCCCCGACCAGGCCGTCACGATTCGCGGCGACCAGGGGGTGGAGTACAAATACGTCATGCGCGTGCTCGACGCCTGCCGCGGGGCGGACCTCTGGAATGTGGCCTTCGCGACCGACTCCGGCGACGAGGTGGGCTCGGGAGGGGGTGGCGGCAGCTGAAGGCGTTTTGGCTTAGCGTGGCCGCGGCCCTGATCGCCGCGCTGCCGGCTTTGGCGCAAACGGGCGCCCAGCGCGACGCCGTCTCCAGCAAGGGCAAGCCCCCTGTGCGGCCCGATGTCGTCCGCCCGGCGGCCCCGGTCCAACCGGCGCCGGCCGTGCCCAAGGCGCCGGTGGCGGCGGTCCCGGAAGGGCAACTCCAAGTCATCTCCCCGGCCACCGCCCTCTACGAGCGCGGGGAGTTGCTCTTTCGCCAGCAGAGTTACGCCGCCGCGCTCTCCGAGTACACCGATTTGGTCAAGCGCTTCCCCAACTCGCCGCGGCGGGAGGAAGCGCTCTATCGCGTGGCCGAGTGCTACCGTTTGCTCGGCCGGGAAAAGGACGCCCAGGCCGCCTACGCCTACTTCCTGCAGGCCTATCCACGCAGCCTACTGGCCGACAACGCCCGGCTGCGCCTGGGCAATTACGCCTACAAGGCGGGGCAGTTTGACCAGGCGGTGAGCGTGCTCAGGCCGCTGTTGGAAGGGGAGAGCAAGGCGGAAGCCTCCCTGCTGGCGGCGGCCCGCTACCTCTACGGCTTAAGCCTGCTCCAGGAGGGCCAAACCGCCAAGGGTCGGACCGAGCTTGAAGCGTTGATGAAAAATCCGGAGGCCAAACTCTACTGGCCGGCGGTGGCTCAGGCCCTGGCCCAGAGCTACGAACAAAGCGGCGACCGCCAGCAAGCGCTGGATGCCTGGAAGCGCACCTTCTCCCTCGCCAAGGACGGGAACGTGCAGGCCATGGCCGCCGCCCGCGCCGGCTGGTTGGCCCTGCAGATGGAGCAAGTCCCGGACGCCGAGCGCTACTTTGGGCGGGCGCGGTTGCTGGCGTCCTCCGGCGAGTGGCGCACGGCCGCCAACTCCGGGCTCTTTCGGATTTACAGTCAGGCCGAGCGCCACGGAGACTTGCTCAAGCTGGCCGAGAGCGAGGAGGGCAAGTTCCTTGAATCGATGCGGCCGGACGTGCTCTACGGCGTGCCCGCCGCCCGCTACGCCCTGGGCGAATACGGCGCGGCGGACCAGGGCTTCCAGGAATTCCTGCGCGCCTACCCGCAGCACCCGATCGCCCCCTACGCCGGGTACCAGCGGCTGGTCGCCCGCAGCCAGGTCGCGCCGGAGGATTTGCTCGAGGACACGCAGGCCTACCTCACGGCCTACCCGCGCGCGCCCTACCAGCCGCTCGTTTTTTACCTCCGTGCCCAGGCTCTCACGCGGGCCCAGCGCTACCCGGAGGCGGAGAAAATCTGGCGCGACCTGCAGGGAGTGACCGGCGAGTTGGCGGACAAGCTCCCGGCGGATGAAATCCAGTTCGAGCTGGCCCGCGCGCTTTACGAGCAGGAGAAGTGGGGCGCGGCGGCGGACGCTTACCTCAAATACATCGCCGACTACCCCGAGAGCGAGCAGCTTTTGCTTGCGCGGATGCGCGCCGCGCTCGCCTTCCAGAACAACCAGCGGCCCAGAGAAGCGCTCCGCCAGTGGGAGCTGGTGTTGACGGCGGCCCCGCCCGAAAGCGAAGCCCGGCAGTCCGCCCTCGAGCAGGTGGGCCTGCTCTCACAGCAAACCGGCGACACCAAGCGCGCGGTGGAAGCCTTCGGCCGGCTGCTGCAGGAGTACCCGCAGACGGAGATCGCGGCCATCGCGCAGTTCGTCCTGGGCGACGACGCCTTCGCCCGCCGCGACTTCGCCGCCGCCGAGCCCGCCTTGCTGGCCGCGCGCAAGCTCGATGCCGAGAGCCACTACCTGCTCGCCACCGAGCGCCTCGCCCTGCTCTCCTTTACCCAGGAAAAGCCGGAGGCGACGCGCCGCTACCGCGCCGAGTACGACGCCGCCGCCGCCAAGGATCCCGCCGCGGGGCCGCTGCCCGCCGCGCTTTACTTTTGGCTCGGGCGCCAGGCGGCCGCCGACGAGCAGTTCGCCCGGGCGGCGGAGTACTTCCAGTTGGTCGCGGCCCATCCCGAGCCGGGCGATTTTGCCGTGCCGGTGTGGTGGGAGTTGGCCGAGGCCCAGCGCCGCGAGGGCCGCTACGCCGCCTCGGTGGAGAGCTACCGGCGCTACCGCCAGGCCAAGCCCGACCTGGCCGACGCGACCGAGGTGCTGCTGGCCCTGGCCCAAGCGCAACTCGGCGCCGCCGCGCCGGACGACGCCCTGCCGCTGGTGGAAAAAGCGATGGTGCAAACGCCCGAGGGAGAGCAGAATGCTCGCGCCCGCGCGCTGTTGGGCGACATTTACCTGGCCCGCGGCGACTTTTCGCAGGCGGCCAAGGTGTACTCCACCCTCAGCCTTTTATATGAAGACCCCCAGATCACCCCGCGGGCGCTCGAACGTGCCGGGGAAGCGTACCAGCGCGCCGGGCAGGCGGAAAAAGCCAGCCAGGCCCGCGAGGAGCTTCGCCGCCGCTACCCCGACTATCGCTAGCGCTCCGGCCGGCGCGGACTCCGGCGGCTGGACGCTGGAGGTGGGCTCGCCCGGCGGCTCCCGCTTTTGGCGGCTGGCGCTCTTGGCGCTGGTTATTTCGCTGGTGGTGCACCTGGTGATTCTGATGTGGTCGACCTTTGTCTACATCTACGAGTATGCGATCCCCGCGGTGGTCGAAAAACGGAGCGAGCCCTTCGAGATTAAGCGGGTGGAGATCAACCCGATGGCGCTGAAGGGCGCGGCGCGGCTGCCGTCCAGCCCACAGCCGGTCGCCCAGCGGGCCGACCCCGGACGGCTGATGGCGGCCGACGGCCAGGCGGTGCGCCGGGCGCTGGAATCAAGCCAGCCGCAGCTGACGGTGCCGGCGCCGCCGGAGGCCACCGCGACCGCCCGGCTCATCAGCGTACCCTCGAGCCCGTTCTCCATTTCCCAAAACGCGGACCTGGCGGCCGAGGTCGCGCGGCTGGAAGTGGGGCCGGCGTCCTCGCTGCCGCCGGCGCTGAGCGAGGTCGAGCTGCCCGAGGCCGCGCTCGGCCAGGGCACGGCGCCCGGTCCCGGCGGCCTGCCCGGGGTCCGGGGCTTGCCCGCGCCGGGCGGCGACGCGCTCCCCGGCTTTGACGAGATTGTGACGGAGTTCCAGTCGCCCGATCCGGGCTTCAACGCCCGCCTGCCGGAGCCCATCCTCCTGCGCCTGCCCAGCGACGTCATCTTTGAATTCGACAGCGCGGAACTCCAGCCGGCTGCCTTGCCGCTGTTGCAGCAGGCGGTCCGGATGGTGCGGGAGTACACCACCGCCCGCGTGCAGGTGGAGGGCCACACCGACACCATCGGCCGCGAGGACTACAACCAGCAGCTCTCGACCGCCCGGGCGCGCGCCGTGCAGCTCTGGCTGGCCCGCCAGTTGGATACCAACCTCTACGAACTCCAGGCTCGCGGGGTGGGGGAATCGCGCCCCCTGGTCGCGCCCGAAGGCGACGCCCGGACCCAGGCGCCCAACCGGCGGGTGGAGATCACCATCCAGGCGCTGAGGCCTTAAATTGAACCGTTGACGCGCCACTACCGTCCGGTAAGTTAAGGTAAACAGTTCCGGCAACTTCGCTTGCCGCCCCATGCGGCTGTGTTAGTTTTCAGAATCCCTCAAGTAGGGGACTCTTATTCCATGACCACATCTTTTAGCAACGAGGCTCTGGCCCAAGAAATTGCCGAAATCGCCACTCAACTGCAGCGCACCTTTTTGGTGGAGCTGTCCCAAGAGGTGAACAAGGGCAGCATCAGCATTCCTCAGTTCACGTTATTGGGCTTCCTCAACCAGAGCACCGGCCTTAACATGTCGCAGCTCGCGGAACTGATGCACCATACCACGCCCGCCACCACCGGGCTGGTGGACCGCCTCGTTGAGGCTGGGCTGGTGGAGCGCTTCAGCCACCCGCGCGACCGGCGCCAAGTGCTGGTGCAGATTACCAACAAGGGCCGCGAGCTGGTGGAAGGCATGAAGCGCGGAATCGTCAACGATGTGCAGGAAACCTTCAAAGAACTCGAGCCGGATGACCAGGAGGCCTGGGTCCGGATTTACCGGGCGATTCTGCAGCGCAGCGCGGCTCGTTCGAGCGCCGCTTAGCGCGCTGGCTCTGCTGGCCGCCCTTCTCTTGCCCGCGGCGGCTCAGGAGGAGCGCTTGGTGCGCGACACCGGCGACCCGATCGAGCTCGAGCCCGCCGAGGACGTCACCCAAGGCCGCCTCGATTTCGCCGCGCCGGACGCGCCTACCTTTTCACTGCCGGACTGCGTCAACCGCGCCCTGCGCAACAGCCCCCGCGTGCTCAACGCGCAGCGGGAGATTGAGCGCATCCGCGGCGTGCGCACGGAGGTGACGGCGCAGGCCCTGCCCAACGTGACCGCCAGCGGGCAGTTCCAGGCGGAGGAGAACGCGCGGCTGGAGTCGCCCCTGGGCGGGGATATTTTCCCGACGATCCCGGGCTTGCCGGAGACCGAGGTCGACACCAGCCAGAGCGACCCCCAGGGCCTGACCTGGAACGTCGGCATCCAGGTCACGCAGCTCGTCTTCTCCGGCGGGCGTGTGGGCGCGGCGATTGAGATCGCCCGCTTGCAGGAGGAGGCCGCCTTTTTCGATCTGCAGACGGCGATCGACGACACCATTCTGGAAGTGCGCCGCGCCTTCTACAACGTGCTCGTCAGCCGCGCGCTCATCGAGGTCAACCGGCTTTCCGTGCGCCTGCTGGAAGAGGAGCTGGCCAACCAGCAGAAGCGCCGGCGCGCCGGTACCGCCACCAAGTTCAACGTGCTCCGAGCCGAGGTGGAGCTGGCCAACGCCAAGCCCGCGCTGATCCGGGCGCGCAACTCCCTGCGCGTCTCGCTGGCCGAGCTCGCGCGGCTGATGGCGGTGGACGCCGATCCGCAGCGGCCGGACCTGCTGCCCTTCCGGGTGGCGGGCACGCTGGGCGCGCCGAGCAAGATCTACAGCCTGCCGGAGGCGATGCGCCAGGCCCGCGCCAACCGGCCGGAACTCAAATCCAGCCGGCGGCAGGTGGAGATCGAACGCAAGACTCTGGACGTGGACCGCGCCGGATTGTTGCCGGAGGTCTCCATTTTCGGCGGCTACGACGTGATCGGCAACCGCCTGGGCGAGTTCGGCGGCAGCACCGACGGCTTCGTCGGCGGCATCCAGGCCGAGTGGGCCATCTTTGACGGCTTTGAAACCAAGGGGCAGATGGACGCGACCCGCGCCCGAATCGCCCAGGCCGAGAACGACGAGGACGACCTGCGCCGCCAGGTGG
Source organism: Verrucomicrobiota bacterium (assembly GCA_038745425.1). GTDB lineage: Bacteria > Verrucomicrobiota > Verrucomicrobiia > Methylacidiphilales > UBA1321 > CAWUJC01. Next base: position 29,678 of record JBCDLL010000006.1, read on the forward strand.
AACTGGAGGTGCGCCAAGCCTACTCGCAGCTCGTGGAGGCGGTGGAGTTTGAGGCCAGCCAGCGCAAGAACGTGGAGAGCGCCGCCGAGAGCCTGCGCCTGGCGATCGCCCGCTTCAACGCCGGGGTGGGCATCCAGCTCGACACGCTCGACAGCCGCTTTGCCCTGACCGAGGCGCAAACCAATCAGCTCGAGGCCCGCTTCGATTACAGCGTGGCGCTGGCCGAGCTGGAGCACGCCATCGGCATCAGCACGTCCATCGCGGTGCGGAATAAGGACGGGAGCATTGTGCTGGAGAAACGCGCGCCGGCCTCGCAGTTGCGATCCCAGCCCCTGCCGACGTTGCTCCAGCCGGTGGAGGTGCAGCTGGACGCGGACGGCGGCAGCGTGACCGTGCCCGAGGCGGGGGAAGCCGCCGAGGTTCCGGCCATTCCGATGGATTTGGATGCGCCCTTGCCGTCCGAGGAAGAGAAAAAGAAGCCGATCGTGGGTCCCCAGCCCCCGCCCGGACCCTAGCTTTGGAAAACGGACAGGCTGACAAAGCTGCAAACGGACTAAGCTCCAAAAGGACAAACGGACAAAGAGCCGGAAGCTCCTGCTACGTCTAGCGCCGGCCTCTCACGCTCCGCGTTTTGAGGGGGGTTCGAGACGACTTCGCCGCTCGCGCGGTTGACCCGGAGCGCAGGACCGGTATCTTCCGCCGCGTGGAGCACTGGCAGCAATTCGAAACCTTTGCGCATCCGGGGATCGTGCACGGGTTTTCCGGCCGCTGGGAAGGGGTGGCGCACGGGGAGGTGGCCGCGCGTTTGGAAGCGGCGCTGGGCGAGCTGGGCGTGCGCGCGGATCAAACCGCCATCGGCGAGCAGCCCCACGGCAACCGCGTCGCCCGGGTGGAGACGCCTTCGCGCCAGCCGGTGCCGGAGGTGGACGCGCTGGTGACCGACCAGCCCGGCCTTGCGTTGATCGTGCGGGTGGCGGACTGCGGCCCGGTGTTTTTCCACGATCCCGTCCGTGGCGCGATCGGGGTGGCGCACTCGGGACGTAAGGGAACGGAGGCGAACATTACCGGCGAGACGGTGGCGGCCCTGCGCGCGCACTTTGGCTGCGATCCGGCCAACCTTCGGGTGCAGCTTGGGCCCTGCATCCGCCCGCCGCACTACGAGGTGGCTTTTGCCGACGAGATCGGCCGCCAGGCACGGGCGGCCGGGGTGAGGGACTATGCCGACTGCGGCGTCTGCACCGGCGCCAACCTGGACCGCTACTACAGCTACCGGCGCGAGAAGGGCCAGACCGGCCGGATGTGGGGCGTGCTGATGCTGAAACGCTGATCGTTTTTCCGCCGGGGATTTTGTTGCCGCTGTTGGAATCCCGGCGTCGCTTACGGGGATAGCTTCTAGTCTTACCGCCCGCCTCGAAAAATCCGGACACAAGTCTTCAGAGCCAGCCTTAGCCCCTTTGTAAGGCTGGCCACGACAAAGTCCATTACGACGGCAAACAGGCTGCCAACGATCAACAAGATCAACCACACTTTAAAGCTACCCTCGGGCAGCAACCATGCCGCAGTTCCGCCCAAGGCGACGAACGCAACCAAGGCGAGGATCAGTCCTTTGACCTGGTCTTGAACGGAGAGCTTGCGCGGAGCCATCTCCCAAATATACACGAACGGGCCGAGGCTGCCCGGCCGTGCGTGACTTGTTTGGTTTTTAAAACGAGCGGGCGGTGGCGGCGCCAACCGACTCAGGATCCGTCGTACTTCTTGAAGACGAGGGTGGAGTTAATGCCGCCGAAGCCGAAGGAGTTGCTCAGGACGTAAGTCATCTCCTTGTGGCGTTCCTCGAGCTGCACGATGTCGAAGCCCTCGGGCGTGTCGGTGTGGTGGCAGTTGAGGGTGGGCGGGATGTAGCTCTCCTGCATGGCCAGCGCGCAGATGGCGCCTTCGATGGCGCCGCTGGCGCCGAGCGGGTGGCCGTAGTAGGCCTTGGTGCCGGAGAGCGGCGGGGTCTTCTCGCCGAAGACCTTGATAATGGCGTCGCGCTCGCTGTCGTCGTTCATCATCGTGCTGGAGGCGTGGGCGTTGATGTAGTCGATGTCGCCGGGCTCGATGCCGGCCTCGTTGATGGAATCCTCCATCGCCTTAATGGCGGAAGCGCCGCCGGGCAGGCTGGAGGTCATGTGGTGGGCGTCGTTGTTGAGCGAGTAGCCGACCACCTCGCAGATGATTTCGGCGCCGCGGGCGCGGGCGTCGTCGAGGGTTTCGAGCATGACGGAGGCGCCGCCCTCGGCCATGACGAAGCCGGTGCGGCTGACGTCGAAGGGACGGCAGGCGGTGGCGGCGTCCTCTTGCTCCACCGCCATGGTCTTGATCACGTCAAAGGCGCCGTAAGTGAGCGGCGAAAGCGGGGCCTCGGCCGCGCCGGCCACCATTTTCTCGGCCAGGCCATCGCGGATCACGCGGTAGGCTTCGCCGATGGCGACGGTGCCGCTGGCGCAACTGTTGGAGTTGGTGGTGCCGTAGCCGCGCAGGCCGTAGTTGATCGCGATGTTGCTGTGGGCCGAGCCGCCGAAGACCTGGAGCGCCAGCGCCGGGGGGATGGACTTGCGGCCCTCGGCGATGAAGCGCTCGTGTTGGATTTCCGCCGTGGTGATGCCGCCCAGCGCGGTGCCGAAGGAGCAGCCGACGTCGAAGGTGGGCTCGTCGGTGGAGTAGGCCACGCCGGCGTCGTCCAGCGCCTGCTTGGCGATGAGCAGGGCGAACTGGCTGTAGCGGTCCAGCCGCTTGAGCTTGTGCGGCGGGAAGTAGTCGCTGGCCACGAAGTCGTGGATCTGCCCGGCGCAGCGGGCGTTGTAGACCTCGGCGTTAAAGCGGTTGATGAAGCTGATGCCGGAGCGCTTCTTTTTGATTCCGTCCCAGAAGCCCTGGCGCCCAGTCCCAATACAGGTGACCGCGCCCACGCCGGTAATGACAACTCGTCTCTTCACGATGTTTTCTTTTCCATTCTTTTTTTCAGACCCGCCAGGGTCTTGTTGGCAATGTTGTGGATGAAAAACCAGCCGACAATGTAGTTGTTGACCAGGCCGCCAATGACCGGCCAGTTCAACTTGTGCACGTGGACAATGTCGATTTGGACGCCACCGTCGGTTTCCTTAAAGTACCAGATAACGTTCATGCCACGGGTTGCGTTGAGCGTCGAGCGCAGGTGGTTGAACTCCATTTGCACCTCTTCGGGCTTGATGCGGTACTCGCTGATCCAGCTGGTGGTGATGAAGTCGCGCACGGCGCACATTTTGACGATGCCGCCCCAGGGCTTTTTCGACAGAAAGGTGTTGTAGCGGTAGTGGCTGAGGTAGTCGGGCCACTTTTCCAGGTCGCTCGCCACCTCGAAGATGTCGTGGAGCGGAGCCTGGATAACGATGGAATTGGTGCGGTTCATGAGGGGATGCGGGCGCGGATTTCCTGCTGAAACCATGGGAGCACGGAATGCTCATAATTGGTCCAATCGCCCTGATGTGCCAGAATTTTAAGTTCCTGGCCAGTAAAAGCGCGGCGGATGCTCATGCGGGCGTCGTGCTTGGTCATGCGGGCGCGGAGGATGAATTCGGTCAGCAACCAGACGGCGAGGAAGGCGAGGCGGCTGCGGCGCAAGTCCATGGCGGCGGTGCCCCGGCGGGCGATGCGGCGGCTCTCGCGCAGCACCTTGACGACGTCGGTCTCGCTGAAGTGGTGGAGCGCCAGGCAGCAGAAGGTGAAGTCGGTCGCCTTGTCCTTGAAGGGCAGCTTGCGGATGTCGGCCTGGATGAAGGCCACCTCCGGCGTCGCGCGGGAGGCCTCCCGCGCCATCACCAGGGTGTCCATCTGGTTGTCCACCGCCATCACCTGGCAGCGCTTGCCCTGGCCGCGCGCCCACTTCACCATATTGCGCGGGTGGTCGCCGTAGCCGGTGGCCAGGTCCACCACGGTAAAGGTCTCCGCGCCGGCGACCAAACGGCCGAGCGCGGCCAGCATGTTCTTGGTCCCGCCGAACCAGCGGTTGATGATGCCGAGATTGGTCAGGTCGTCCTCCAGGTCCTTGGGATCGGGATTGGGCAAGTCCATGAGCTCGAGCTCATCGGGGTCAAAATCGCGGCGCATAATGGATCGTGCATGATGCCACTTTAGCGGAGGCCGTCACGTCTTTTGTGAGAGGCAAAAAGAACGTGCAAATTCCGGTTTAAATCGTTGCCGGATGGCACGCCAGCCGCTAAGGGATTTGCCATGGACGACCGTAAACGCATTGCCATTCTCACCAGCGGGGGGGACTGCCCCGGCCTCAACGCCGTCATCCGGGCTGCCGTTGCCGCGGCCTACAACTTGAACTGGGAGGTCATCGGCTTTGTCGACGGCTTTGAAGGCATGCTCAACCCGGTGCGCTACCGCAAGCTCGACGCCCGGGGCTGCGCCGGCATTCTCTCGCTGGGCGGCACCATTCTGGGCACCACCAACCGGGGGCGCTTTGCGGGCAAGGTGGCCGAGGGCCAGAAGGCGCGCGTGCCCGACGACATCATGCTTGAGGCCAAGCGGACCCTGGAGGGCCTCGGCGTGAGCGCCACCATCGTCATCGGCGGGGACGGCTCGCTGACCACCGCGGAGCAACTCCAGGAGTGGGGCATGCCCGTGGTCGGAGTGCCCAAGACGATCGACAACGACCTCTCCGCCACCGCCATGACCTTCGGCTTCGACTCCGCCACCCAGGTCGTTTGCGAGTCCCTCGACCGCCTGCACACCACTGCGGCCAGCCACCGCCGCGTGCTCGTGGTGGAAGTGATGGGCCGCCACGCCGGCTGGATTGCCCTGCACGGGGGCGTGGCCGGCGCGGCCGACGCCATCCTGATTCCGGAGATTCCCTACTCGCTCGAGGCCATCTGCAAGTTCGTCGACCGCCGCTTTGAGGAGGGCTACCTTTCCACCATGATCGTGGTGGCCGAGGGCGCCAAGCCGGAGGGCGGCGACATCTCGCTCAAGGGCAAGGGCGGCACCGAGCACCGCCTGGGCGGCATCGGCGAGACCCTGGCCACGCAGATCATGGAGGAAACCGGGCGCGAAACCCGCGCCGTGGTCCTGGGCCACCTGCAACGCGGCGGCCAGCCCACTACCCTGGACCGCATGCTCGGCACCCGCTTCGGCGTGGCCGCGGTCGACCTCATCCGTGAGGAAAAGTTCGGCCAGATGGTCAGCTACCAGAATTACGAGATTGGCTCGGTGCCGATCGCCGAGGCGGTCGGCCAGCTCAAGACGGTTAACCCGGCTGGCCAAGTGGTGCGCATCGCCAAAGAAATCGGCATCCACTTCGGACAGTAAACGATTGCCCCCCAGAGCCCTGTGCGAGATTCCCTGACCGGCTTCCGCCACGGTGCGTGGATTCTCCTAAAGTATCTTTCCAGGCAGCCGATCTACTAGGGGATGCTTTATGCCCTCAAAAAATTCCGACGCGGAAGCGCTTTGGTGGCGGCGTTGGCCTGCCTGGCGACGGCTAGCTCGGCCCATGCGACGGCGCTGCTCTTTCCGCCTGACTTCAACGGCGAGAACCAGCCGGGCGGTCCGACCCTCCCGGCAACGATCGGCGAATCCTACACCTACGCCAATGTCGGTATCGACGATGGCACCGCCGTGGACTTCCGCCTGACGCTCCTGGCCACCGACAACGCCAACGTGGCGACCATTCGCGCCGGCAAGCCAGGTGTACCCGAGCCGCCGCTGGGCCAGTTGCGCATCGGCATCGGCATGGAGAACGCCTCCATCGATAACGCCAACGCCACCTTCCGGGTCGAGTTTTTGGAAAGCGGCACCAACAATCCCCTGACGGTCACCGACGTCAGCCTGCTCTTTGTCGACATCGAGCAGGAGTCCAATTTCCAGGAATTCATGGTCATCGAGCAGGTCAACGGAACGCCCATCACGACGGTGACGAACAACCCCACCCACCTCGAGGTCACCACGGATGAAACCATCACCACGCCGGGCGGAAGCGTGCCGGGCATCGAGGTGCTCGCCAACGCCGGCGGCAGCGGCATCTCCGACCCGGAGGGCTTCTTCGGCATCAACTACGGCGAGGTGCAGGAGTTTGTCTTTGTTTGGGGCATCATCGGCAACCTCGGCAACACCTCCAGCTTGCGCGGCCTCGACCTGAACGGGAATTTCAACTCGGTCGACGACCTGATCGACGAATTTCCCGATCCCGAAGTCTCGGTCATTCCGGAGCCGACCACCGCCGCCATGCTGATCGGCGCCGCCGCCCTGCTCCTGGCGCGCCGTCGCCGGCGCTAATCACCAACCGCCTTCGCCTTCGCCGGAGAGATGACGGCGTTGCCGGGGCCGTCGGCCAGGTGGTGCGCATCCGCAACGGAATCGGCATCCACTTCGGCCAGCCGGAAGAGGACTAGGCCTACGGGCCCGCCCGCCCGCGCTCCGCGTCGGGGTGGGCGGCGGATTCATCTTCGCTGCCTTTTCGCGAGAGGGTGGATTTTCCCAACGTTTCCCCGAGGGCTCGTTCAACGCGGGTGGTGATCTCAAGCGGCGCATTCAGGAATTGCGCTTTGTCCAGCCAGACCTTTGCTTCATCGCTTCGTCCCAGCAAGGCGCAAGCCAAGGCCAGGTAAGCGGAACTGTATTGCTGGTCGGCGGTTCTCTTGGTCTCCCGATAAACGCGCTCCAGCAACGCCATGCCTTCGCCGTACTTGCCCAATTCGATCAGCACCGTACCCAAAGTGTCTTCGTGCGCGAGTTTCGCGGCGGCGTCATCCGGCGGGGCCATGGCGACCAGCTTGCGCGCGTCGGCCTCGGCCCGATCCCGGTGGGTCGTGGCGATTACGTTGCCGAGCAGCGCCATGGAGAGAGCCCAGTCCAGTGCGTCCTTCGGTTCCAGAAGAGAGGTTTCCAATGCGGGTTCGTCGGCGATCCGAAAGTAAATCCGTGCCGCCAGCGGGTAATCACGCTCAGCAGGATCCCCTTCAGTAACGTAGGATGCGAGAACGAGAAGCTCGGTTGGATCGTCACTTTTCCACGAGAGGGATCGAACCCTCTCCGGTCGCAGTTTGATCGTCCCGTCATCCGCAACCTGCTGCCAGGAAACAAACTTTTCGGCTTCCATGCTTTTCTTCAGTTCCTTCCTGTTCATTGTCAGGAGCTGATAGATCAGCAATCCGTCGTTGTGAGGGGCGATGCTACTTTGGGAGTCGACCGGTATCAGATTCACAATTCCGAAAAAGTTAAATGCCACAAAGAACCCGAGAAAAAGCTGTGCGAAAAAGTTGCCGTCTCCTCCAAGCCAAGCTGCATAATCGGCTCCACGGGCGGATGCAAGCACGACACAAGCAACCAATAAATTTGCCAGTGATCCCGCAAAAACTTCCAGGACTTTTCGCCTACGGTAACCGGAGGAATTGAGTTGCTGCGCCAACACGTAGCCCGACGACCAAAACCATCCGATAACCACTTGCACCCCGAAGCACCGGAACCGAAGGAGGGGGCGACCCGTTCCGATCGATAGAGCAAAGGGACGGGCTCCATTCAGAACACCACCAACGAAGTGGCCGATTTCATGGACGGCTATCGCGAGAAACCAAGCGATGATAGCGAGGAGCAGCATAACCGGGATTTCCCAGAGCGTTGCTTTTCTTTCCGGCAACGCCGCACCCCAGATAACATCCCAAAAGGCCACGTACGTGCAGCCGGCAACCAGTGCGCCCGAACACAGCAGGACGTCGCGAATACCCACCTTACGGGATAGCCAGCTTTTCGATTCCAATGGAGCGGAACAAACAGCCGTTTCACTTCTTGCGCGTTCTTTTCGCATTCGAGCTTCCCCTTGATGGCAACCAGGTTGATTGCGGGCGCCTCCTACGCCGCCTTCGCCGGGGAGATCACGGCATCGCGCATGCCGTGGAGGAGCTTCTTGTCCGCCGGGCACAGGGTCACCAGCACGCCGCCCAGGGTCACCTTTTCCTCGTGCACATAGTAGTACGGGCTCACGCGCGCGCGGCCTCGCAGGGTGACCGCCGCATCCGGATCCACCTCCGGGTCCACGTAGTCCTGTTCAAAGAGCGCCCCCTTTTTGAACTCCTGCATGATGTAGGGGTGGGTGCGGAAGCTGCCCAGCGCCTCGTCGAGCGCGTCGGCCCAGTCCGGCGTGGAGAGGTCCGAGCCGACCTTGACGCTGCGCGCGCCCCAGGCGTTTTCGTGGAAGCCGCTTAGCTTCAGAATCCAGTCGCGGCGTTTTTGGCCGTGGTCCTTGAGCGCGTCCCAGCCGGGGGCTTCCAGCCGGGGCAGGACGGCCTGCGGCGGGAGCGGCGCCGGGTCGACCACCCAGCTGTACGGGATCACCTCCCGCAGCAGCTTGACGCCGCGCTCGCTGACGTGCCGGCGCCAGAAGTCCTGCAGGTGCGCGTTCCAGAACAGGGCCAGCCAGAGCTTCTCCTCCAGTTGCGGCTTGAGCGGCGGCACCATCTTGACGGTGGCCGGATCGTAGCTGGCCCGGATGCCACCCAGCGCCTCCCAGTCGAAGCATTCGAAGAAGCGGTAGAGCGTGGTCCCGGGCTGGCAGGCGTAGTCCTCGGCGCGCTTCACGTGGTGGGCGCCGACCAGGTACTCCATCTCGGGGCGGTAATCGGCCGCCTCCTCGCTGATGACGACGTCGCCCTCCGGGAAGACGCGGCGGAAGCCCGCGCGCATGCCGTCGGCGCCGCCCAGGACGGGCTCGCCCAGGCCGGCGTAGGTCGTGTTGAGCCACTGTGTCAGCCCGATGCCGCCGGGCACGCTGTCGATTTCGGTCAGCGCGAAGCCGTCTTCCAGCAGCACCAGGTCGGGCCGGATGACGGGCGCGACCTGGCCTTTAACGCGCGGGTGACGGGCGTGCCCAAGCAGGTCGGCCGGCTTGCCCCGGTCGGCCAGCTCCGCGATCCAGCCCGGCTCCTTGCCCTCCAGGCTGTGGCGGTAGAGGAGGTTGCAGGCCTGCGTGAACCTGTGGAGCGTTTCCCCCAGGCGCTCGAGCAGCCGCACGTGCCCCTCCAGCAGGGGGAAGGCCCCGGTGGCGATGCGCCATTGGCGGCCGGCAAAGAGCCCCTGCGGCGGGAGTTGCCTCCGCACGTGGCGGGCGCGTTCGAGCGGGGAAAGGGCGGTCGCGGGCGGGTGAGTCGTATCCATTTCGGGAGAGCCCAACATACCCCTATTCGCGGACTTGTCCCTGCCCGCTGACCAGATACTTGTAGCTGGTGAGTTCCTCCAGGCCCATCGGCCCGCGGGCGTGGAGCTTGTCCGTGCTGATGCCGATCTCCGCGCCGAAGCCGAAGGCGAAGCCGTCGTGGAACCGGCTGCTCGCGTTCCACATCACGGCGGCGGAGTCTACCCGCTGCAGGAATTCCTCGGCCACGGCGATGTTGGCGGTCACGATGACGTCGGTGTGGGCGGAGCCGTAGCGGTGGATGTGGGCGATGGCCTCCTCGACGTCGCCAACGATCTTCACCGCCAGGATGAGGTCCAGATACTCGGCCTTCCAGTCGTCCTCGCTCGCGGGGGAGGCCTCCAGCCCGGCGCGTTCCAGCAAGCTCACGGCTTCGGCGTCGCCGCGCAGTTCCACGCCGGCGGCGGCCAGCGCCTTGGCCAGTCGGGGCAGCAGCTCGGGGGCGGCGTCGCGGTCCACCAGCAGCGTCTCGGCCGCGTTGCAGACGCCGGGCTTCTGGCACTTGGCGTTGAGCACGATGCTTTCCGCCATCGCCGGATCGGCCTCGCGGTGCAGGTACACGTGGCAGATTCCGTCGAAGTGCTTCAGCACGGGCATGCGCGCTTCCGCCGTCACGGTGCGGATCAGCCCCTCGCCGCCGCGCGGGATGATCAGGTCCAGGTACTTGTCCTGGTGGCACAGCGCGGTGATGGCGGCGCGGTCGGTGGTGGGCAGCAGTTGCACGGCGTCCTCCGGCAGGCCGGCCTTGACCGCGCCCGCGCGCAGCGCCTCGCAGAGCGCCTGGTTGGAGTGGAAGGCCTCGCTGCCGCCGCGCAGCACCACCGTGTTGTTCGTCTTCAGGCACAGCACCGAGGCGTCCACCGTCACGTTGGGGCGGCTTTCGTAAATGATGCCGATGACCCCGATGGGCACCCGCATCTTGCGCAGGTGCAGGCCGTTCGGGCGGCTCCACTCACGCAGCACCTCGCCCACCGGGTAGGGCAGTTCGATCACCTGATGGATGCCTTCCACCATCTGGCCAAAGACCCGGTCGTCCAGGTTCAGGCGCTGGAGCTTGGCCCCGGTCAGCCCCTCGGCCTGGGCGGCGTCCAGGTCGCGGGCGTTGGCCGCCTGGATGTCGCCCTTTTGCGCTTGCAGGTAATCGGCCATGTAGCCGAGCGCGCGGTTGATGGTGGGCCCGTCGTGGCGGGCCAGGTCGTGGCCGGCGGTGCGGGCGCGCTTGCAGAGGGCTTGGATTTCGGAGGAAATGTTCATGCTTCGGGAGTGAGTTCGAATTGTGTCCCCACTTGGCGGCCTTGGCAAATGGCGTCGAGGATGCCGGGCCGGGCGCCGTGGGCGATCTGGGTAGGCACGCCCGCCGTGGCCGCGATGCGCGCCGCCTTGAGCTTGCTCACCATGCCGCCGACCGAGCGCTGGCTCTCGGTGCCGCCCGCCAGCGCCTCGATCTGCGCGTCGATCCGGCGCACCCGGCGGATGACCCGGCCCCGGCCGTTGTGACGGGTCAGTCCCGGCACGTTGGAGAGGATCACCAGCCGCTCCGCCCCGATCAGCGCGGCCACGTGGGCGGAGAGCTGGTCGTTGTCGCCGAACTTGATTTCCTCGTAGCTCACGGTGTCGTTCTCGTTGATAACCGGCACCACCTTGCCCAGGGCGAGCAGCCGTTGCAGCGTGCGCTTGGCGTTGACCCGCAGCGAGCGGCTGTCGAGGTCGAAGTAGGTCAGCAGAATCTGCGCAACGTGCAGGCCGTGCGCCGCCAGCGCCTCCTCGTAGGTGGCGATCAGCTTGGGCTGGCCGATGGCCGAGCAGGCTTGCAGCTCTTCCATCGTGGTGGGTCGCCGCTTGCGGCGCAGCACCCGCATGCCGCTGGCGATGGCGGCCGAGCTCACCAGCACCACGTCCACGCGGTCGCGCACCGCCACCACCTCGCCCACCAGACGGCGCACGCTGCCGGCGTCGAGCTGGCCGTTTTCGGCGGTCAGCAGGCCGCTGCCGATCTTCACCACCCAAACGGGCTTGGTCGCGTTGGCGGGTTTCTTCTTCATGTTCTGGTCGTGGTCGTCGCTTTGATGTGGAGTAAATGCTGAAATGGGCTGCCTTGATCTATGATCTTGTCATTCGCTGTTTGTCGTTTTCGACGCATCTGAGCCATCTGACTCATCTGACGCGGACGCGAGCCTTTCCTTGTACAGGGCAGGCCCCGGGGTTGCTAGATTCAAATTTCGGGTTCATGAGTGCAAGCATACCGCGGATTTTCCACCCTCCGTTAGTCTTAGGTGTGCTAGGTGTGCTAGGTGCGTTCTTTTTTTTTGAAAAAACGCGATTTTGGGGCGATTTCGCGGTCAAGGTGGCGATTTTGCGCTTTCGGTCGGTTGAATCCGCAGATTTCGCCGATTGACACAGATTTTCCTTCTTTGGACACGACTCATCGAACTGCCGTGGGATTCATTTTTTGGACATGATTCACACGATTCACCGGATTTGGTTTTTTGAGGTAGGCGGTCGGATCAAGACGGAGTTCGCATCAAGGACAGGCATCGGATCGAGACGGAATGAACGGAATTTACGGTGTGTTGATCTTCCCTTGGCCCGGTAGCCGCCGCTGACCCCAGCGGCGGAACGCCTTGCCACGAAGGAAACGCAAGGAGCACCGTCGATGGGGACATCGACGGCTACCACTGCTCGGCGCGGGACAGCCGTGAACGGACGATGAGAAACGGAGGGCGGAGCTCCTGCTCCGCCACCGGAAGCCGGACGGGTTTGCATCGGAGGCAGGCATCGGATCAAGACGGAGGGCGGAGGACCTAGCGGTCGGCACTTTCGCCCTGCCACTGGAAGCCGGACGGATTTGCATCAGGGACAGGCATGGGATCGAGACGAAGGGCGGAGGACCTGGCATTCGGCATCCCGCTCCGCCGCGCGAAGCCGGACGGTTCTGCGTGGTCGAGCGGAAGCTCGACCCTCCGTCTGTTTTGGCCTCACCATAGCCCCGTAGCCGCCGGATCTAAACGCCGGCATCAACCTGCGAACGAAAAAACCTTTACTTCAAGCTTCCGCGTCCACCCATTGGACGAGCGGGGCCAACTGCGGCCGGCCGTCGTGGTGCCACCAGACCGGCGGCGCCTGCATGTGGCCGACGGGGCAAAACCGGTGGACGCCCAGCGCGACGAACACCGCCTGCACCACGCTCTCGAGCGCGCCGCCGTGGCCGACGGTGGAGAGCTTTCCCCGCAAGGGGCGCAGCAAATTGGGCAGGTTGGCCGGCTCCGCCGGGCGCACCTGGATGAACCGTCCGCCGGGCGAGCCCGCAAACTCGCTCTCTGCACGCCAGGCGACGGTCCAGGCCAGGCCGTCGTCTTCGGGTTGCCAAAGGCGCGCGCCCTTAGCCGCCGCGGTGTCGCGGGCCTCGTGGATGGCGGCCGCTTCGGCCGGGCTGAGCGGGGCGGGCGCCTGGGTTTGGGCCTCCCGCTGCAGCGCTTGTGCGAGCCGATCGCAGAAATCCCGCCCGGCCGCCCCGTGCAGCCCAGGCGCCAGAAAGATGAGCTGCGGCGAAAGGCAGCCGCGCTGGTCGTAAGCGGCCACGTCGCGGGCGGTGGCGGCGACGATGTCCGCGTCAGCCGCGCCGTCGGCGCTCATCCAAATGAGGCTGAGTTTGTGCCCGTAGGCGAGGAAGCGCTGGTCCCAGCGCAGCCGGGCGTGGATCGCGGCCATCGCTTCGTCCGAGCCGTGGGCGATGACGCCGTCCGCCGCGCGCAGTTCCTCGTCGGGCAGGTCGCTACGCAGGGCGACGGTGGCGCGCAGGCCCTCGGGCAGGGCGCTGGTGAATTCCCGCAGGCGCCGCGCGACGGGCGCGTCGCCTTCCTCGGTCGGGAGCTTGACCACGTTGTGCGCGCCCAGCACAAGGCCGACAAGGACGCTTTGCAGGCCACTGACCGGCAGGTTGCCCGCTAGCACGTGGGCGAGCGCGGAAGGGGGCAGCGTCCGGGTTTTGCCGCCGGCGTGCGGCTGCCAGCGCTCGAGGGCGTCGACCGCGCCGAGCTCCGCCGCCACCCAGGCCTCCAGGTCGCCTTTCGACGCCACGCCCAGCTCCGGGAAACCGGTGCAGACATCGGCCAGTATGGCGAGGCGTTCCTTCGTCGTCATGCCTTCAAAATACAGACCGTCCGCCGTCCCACGACAAAGAAAAGTTGGGGCTTGGGAAAAGGATCTGAGCCAGGAAGCGGCCACCGGGTTGTGGTGTTGCTTAGAAGAGGTAGGGCGGGCGACGCAGGCTGCTAGGCCTCCCTTGCCCGCCTCAGAAAGCCGGACGGGTAACGCCTTCCGCCGCTAGGATCAGCGGCGGCTATCGGCTTCGGGTAGAGAGACGATTCGGTCCGGCTAGCGCGTCTCCGGCTTGTAGTCGTCGGCGGCGAGGGAGCAGCCGCGGGGGTCGGCCTGGGGCAGGCGGCCCATGAGGGAGAAACCCTCCTCGTGGCGCACGGCCTGGTCGAGGGTTTGCAGTGCCAGGACGGAGTCGACGTTGGCCAGATCGATCCAGCGGACCAGACCGGGCTGGCCGGGTTCGACCTCGCGTTCGGTCTCCGGGTCGATGACGAGCACGCGCGCCCAGGGCGGGGCGGTGTGGCGCCCGTGGACGCCGCGGGCGTAGGCCTGGCTGGAGAGCTCCGTCATCCCGTACTCGTTCCAGAGGGCGTCCTCGGGCAGGTCGAAAAGGTAGCGCAGCGCCTGGTAGAATTCGTCCTTGGGCAGCTCACGGCTGCGGCCCTTGAAGCCGCCGGTCTCGAGCAACCAGCTCCCCGGGGGCAGGGGCACGGGGTCCAGCGTGGAATAGGCGTCGAGGTAGTGCACCAGGCTGAAGGCGGCCCCGCAGACGCCGACCGGACGGCCTTCGGCGGCGAGCACCTCCAGGCGCTCGCGCAGGCCGTGGAGCATCAGCCGCTCGCCCCGCACCCAGAAGGCGCTCTCGCGGCGCTCGGCTTCGAGCGCGGCCTCGCACCAGTATTCAAACATGGCGCTGAGCGAGGAATGCGCGGCTTCGCGCGGCGGCGGGGCCAGGATCTGCAGCTCCGGCACCGGGTGATCCTCGTCCCAGAGCCCGGCGGCCTGGGCGCCGGTCAGCGCGGTTTGGCGGTAGATGCGGTCGTCGAGCAGGTGCTGCTTGCCGGGCGTGCCGGTGGTGGTGCCGCTGGTGTGGAAGACCCGGCCCGGCGCGCGCCCCTCGTGGCTAAAGAGGCGCATCTCCTTAAACAGGCGCTGCGGCACGGCGGGGATGTCACGCCAGTCGGCGAGCCTGGCCGGGGTCACGCCGCGGGCTTCGGCCAAGCGGCGGTAGGGCTCGCAGTGCTCGAACTGCCAGGCAAAGAGGGCACGCGCCATGGTGGTGAACTCTTCCTCGCCGGCCTCGCCCTCCGGCAGGTGGCTCAGGCAGCGCGCCCAAGCGCCGCGGGCGGCGGGCCGGCCAAAGTCAAAGGTTTCGACGTCGGCGTCCATCCCTTCAACTTCCCGCGATTGGGCGGGGGCGGCAAGTTTTTGCTCGGCGCGGGCGGGCGGCGGCCTTGCCAGCGCCGGGCCAAGTGCTTAGATAGCAGCGCGATGGGCTTCTTCAACCTCTCCGCCATTCTCATTACGCTCAGCGCCGCGTTCGCCTACATCAACACCCGCTTCATCCGCCTGCCGCGGGCGATCGGGCTCATGCTCATCAGCCTGATTTTTTCGCTGCTCCTGATTGCGGCGGGCAAGTTCAGCCCCCTCTTCGCCCACGACGCCCGCGCGTTGGTGGAGAGCGTCGACTTCGAAAAGGCGGTGCTCAACGGCATGCTCAGCTTTCTGCTTTTTGCGGGCGCGCTGCACGTCAACCTCCACGACCTGGCCCGCAGCAAATGGACCATCCTGATCCTGGCCGCGCCGGGGACGGTGCTCTCGGCCATCATCGTGGCCGTGGCCATGCAGGCGACGTTCACGCTCTTCGGCGCGCACGTCGACTTCATCTATTGCCTGCTCTTTGGCGCGCTGATTTCGCCGACCGACCCCATCGCGGTCCTGGGGCTGCTCAAGAGTCTGGGCGTGCCCAAGGAGCTGCAGACCAAGATCACCGGCGAGTCGCTCATGAACGATGGCGTCGCGGTGGTGCTTTTCCTGGGACTGCTCGGTGTGCTCACCGGCGAGCACAACCTGGAGGCGGGCATGTTCATGGAGCTGTTCCTGATCGAGGCCGGCGGCGGCATTCTGCTGGGCCTGTTGCTCGGCTACATGGGCCACATCCTCTGCAAGGGGGTCGACGACTACATCGTGGAGGTCCTCATCACCCTGGCCATCGTGATGGGCGGCTACAGCCTTTCGGAGTTCCTCCACACCTCCGGCCCGCTTGCCATGGTCATGGCCGGCCTGTTGATGGGCAACCACAGCCGCGAGCTGGCCATGAGCGAGCGCACCCGCGAACGCGTCGACGGCTTCTGGGAGATGATCGACGAAATCTTTAACGCCGTGCTTTTTGTGCTCATTGGCCTGGAGGTGCTCATCATCAGCCTGGAGACGATCTACCTGGAGGCGGGCCTCATCGCCATTCCCATTGTGCTCCTGGCGCGGCTGGTCGCGGTCAGCATTCCGGTGACGTCGCTGCGCCATTTGCGTCCGTTTCCCAAGGGCTCGGTGGCAATCATGACCTGGGGCGGCCTGCGCGGCGGCGTGTCCGTGGCGTTGGCCCTGGCCCTGCCGCCGGGGGAGGGCCGCGACCTGGTCCTGACCATGACCTACACGGTGGTGATTTTCTCGATCCTGGTCCAGGGCCTTACGCTGCGCTTCCTCATTCCCAAGCAAGAGGACCCCACCGCACCCCTGGCCGATTAAAAGATAGCTTCTAGCGGTTGGCCCCGGCGGGCTCCTCCGGAAAGACGGAGCCCTTCTGGCGCAACATCCGGCGCAGCTCGGCGGGGCGGACCTCGCCGATGGTGCTGCCCGCGCGCACGGCCAGGGCGGCGGCGGTGCCGGCCGCTTCGCCGGTCTGGTTCATGTTCACCATCACGCGCAGGCCGCCGTAGGCCTCGCGGTCGGCGTCCAGCAAGCGTCCGGCCACCAGCAGGTTTTCGGCGTCGCGCGGCAGCAGGGTGCGGTAGGGGATTTGGTAGTAGAGCGCGGGCTGCTCGCCGTTTTCCAGCCAGCGCGACCAGACCTGCTCGCCGGCCGGGTTGATCTGTTCCTGCCGCCCGTCCAGGTAGCGCAGCAGGGTGCCGTCGGGCGAGTGCACGTCCACCGGGTAGGTGCCGTAGGCGATCGCGTCCTCGAAGGCGGTGCCATGGAGCAGCTCGCCGGCCGTGATGCGGTGCCGGCAGTCCGCGTGCCAGGTTTCGCGCACGCCCAGCGCGTGGGCCAGGGAGACGGCGGCCACCGTCTTGCCAGTCTCGTGGCGGGCGGTCTCGAGCAGGACGGCCAGGCAGCGGCGGCTTTCCAGCAGGGCGCGGGTCAGCTCGTCGGCGTTGGAGGCGTCCACCCCGTTGAGGCGCGGGCCGTAGACGTTGCTTAAGTTATCGGCTGCGCCCTGGGCGTTGATCCACGGCCGGCCGTTTTCCAGCGGGTAGCCGGTTTGCGCGGCGCCGCGCTGCAGGGCGCCCCAGAGCCCCTCGGGCAGGGCGCGGTTGGCTTCCTCCAGCCCGGCCGCCACCATCTGGTAGCTGACCGGCTGCATGGTGGTTTCCTGCCGCGCGGCAAAGCCGGCCCGCCGCAGGAGGTCGCCGTCGCCGGAGGCGTCGATGTAGACACGGGCGCGGATGGCGCGGCGGCCGCACTTGTCCTCGATCAGGGCGGCGTCGATCCGGTTGCCGGTACGCAGGGCGCCGACGCAGGACGCCCGCAGGAAGGGGCGCACCCCGGCGGTCTCGCGCACGAAGGCGTCCAGCTCCAGCGCCATTTCCGCGCTGTTGAAGAGGTAGTAAAGCCCGCGGTGGCGGCGCTCGGCGATGCGGACGGCGCCGCGCTCTCCCAAGCGGTCGAGCAGGTCGGCGGTCAGCCCGCCGATCACGACGCGTTTGCCGCCGGTGTCGGTCAGGGCGTGCCACTCGTTGACCTGGGCGGCGGTGGCCATGCCGCCAAAGAGGATGTTCTGCTCCACCAGCGCGACCGAGAGTCCGAGCCGGGCCGCCCGGACGGCGGCAAAGACGCCGGTGCAGGAGCCGCCGATCACCGCGACGTCGACGTCGGCCGCCACCGGCGTGCGACGGGCGGGCTCGTCCACGTGGCTGGCACAACCGGGCATTGTCAAAGCATCGT
Source organism: Verrucomicrobiota bacterium (assembly GCA_038745425.1). Classification (GTDB taxonomy): domain Bacteria; phylum Verrucomicrobiota; class Verrucomicrobiia; order Methylacidiphilales; family UBA1321; genus CAWUJC01. The sequence goes on from JBCDLL010000006.1 coordinate 47,148, forward strand.
CCAGGCCGCCGGAATCGCAAACTCCGTGGACATGGACGCTGGGCATGAATTCATGTAGCTTGTCTAATCCGCCGTTTGTAAGGGATCGCTTCTTCCCGGCGCGACCGATAGGAAAGAACATGATGTCCTCCGCCCTCGGTTTGCTCGACGGCTTTTTGCGTACGCCGATGCGGATCATTTGCGTCAATCGGGATACCTTTACCGGCTTGCGGGGTACCTTTAACGAGCGCATCCTTACCCATCGCTACATCCGCGTCTTGCGGGGCGCGCTTACCTATCACATCGACGAGGATTCGAGCCTTTGCACCTCCGGCAGCCTTTTCTTTGTGCCGCAGGGAGCTGCCCGCCATTGGCAGGTGCCGGAGGGCGAGATCGCGGAATTGCTCTGGTGCGAGTTTCTTAGCCCCGGGGTGAATCCGGACCCGCACGTGCTTTGGCTATACGATGACGCCAAACCCGCGCTGGAAAAGTCGGCCCTGTTGCGGATGGAGCGCAAGTGGAAATTCCCCCGCCACTTGCGGGGTGGATCGCACGGCGATCCCGACCTGCCGCCGGCCACCGCGCTGGAGATGGAGGGCGAACTCAAGGCCAGCCTCGCGCGGTTCTGGTGCCGGGCCCGGCCCTGGGAGGCCGGAGGTGGGCAGGCGCATCCGCCCGGTGGTCATGCGCATCCCGCCGTGCGTCTGGCCTTGCAGTGGATGGAAGAACATTTTCGCGATCCGGAGGCGCACCACCGGTTGCTCGACGAGATTATTCAGCTAAGCCCCAATCACTTTCGCCTGCTTTTTGCCCGCTACAGCGGCGGCAGCGTCTCCGCGCATTTACTTAAGTTGCGGATGCTGGAGGCCATGCGCCTGCTGCGCAACACGCCGCTTTCCATCAAAGAGGTGGCGGCGACGGTCGGCTTTAACGATCCGCTCTATTTTTCCCGTCGCTTCCGCGAGTACTGGGATCTGCCGCCCACCGCCGTGCGGCGTTAGCGGTCCATCGGAGCGCCTTGAGATGGAGCCTCGGAAGCGCCGATCGTGATTTTTCTCCATGCCTTCATTGGCCCCTTCGATGGGAGTGCGGTTGTGGCAGCGGCGGCAATCCTGCCAAAATCATAATGCCCTGATTGTACGGGCTCATCCTACCTTGATGATTCAACTCACGATCCAGATATGAAGTACTTCCCGACCCTCCTTCGTCCGCTTTCGGCTTGCCTGCTCCTCGCGCTGCTGGCCGCGGCAACCCCCGCCCAAGCCGTGGACTATTCCTGGCAAAGCGCCGGCAACGGCAATTGGTCCGACGCCGCTAACTGGTCGCCCGCTTCGCCCGCGGGCCCGCCGGACGGCGCGGGCGACAGCTTCGTCACGCCGACAGCTTTCGGCAGCCTTCGCTATGACGTGGACGCGCCCACCGTTTTCGACTGGACTTACGATGCTTCCAGCAGCCTCACGACCCTGGCGCTCAATGGCGGCACTCCGGTTACCCTGACGATTTTGAACAACCTGACCAAGTCCGGCAGCGGGAATCTGACGTTCCGCAACAGCGGAGGCTCCGCCCAGCAGCTGACGGTGGACGTGCAGGGGGAGGTGATCGTCAACGAAGGCGAGCTCCAGTTCGGCGTCCTCGGCGGCACCAACTACATTGAGGCTTTCCAGGCGGACAGCGCCACCGTTAACGGCGGGGTGCTTAACCTGCGCGTGGGCGAAACCGCGGGCACGGCCACCATTGAGGGGGCGCTCACTCTGACGGGTAACGGGCAGGTCTTTCTGCGCGACTCCTCCGGCTCGGGCACCCTGGCGGTGGGTAGCCTGGTTTCCGCCAGCAGCTCGGCCGAGGTCACCGTCAACAACTTCGGTTCCACCGCCGCCACTGGCCTCCTCCAGCTTAATAACGGTAGCGGCAGCGCCGACTACGCCGGTGTCCTTTCCGACGGCACCTCGGCCAACCCGCCCGGCACGCTCAACGTGGAAAAAAACAACGCCGGCAGCCAGGAACTGAGCGGCGCCGACAACGAATATTCCGGCACCACCACGGTCAACGGCGGCACCCTCCTGGTGAGCGGGCGGCATGACGGCGGCGGGGAGTACATCGTGAACAGCGGCGGCACCTTGGCGGGGGACAACGGCGGTAACCTCGAAGCGACGGCCAATATCGTTACCGCCAACGACGCGGGCATCACCCTGAACGACGGCGCCATGCTGGCAATGGGTTCGACCTTGGACGAAACCGGAATCTTCTCGGCTGCGCTCGACGGCGGGGTGATGGACATCAGTGGCGCGGTCGGCGGCGCCAACACCGGCGCGTTGGTCTTCGATCTGGCCGCGATCGGCTCCAGCGACCAGTTTCTGCTGCTGAGCGGTTCGCTTGAAATTGGCAACGGAGAGCTGGAGTTCGTCGACTTTGCCTTCACCGCACTGGCGGGGATCGAGGAGGGCGACTACGTACTCTTCGACACGAGTGAGGCCATTACCGGTTCCCTGGGCAGCAACCTCACCGGACAGTTCGGTCTCTGGGAGGGCACCCTTGGTTTCGCCGATGGCGGCAATGATTTGGTGCTCTCGGTGGTCTTGGTGCCGGAGCCCTCCACCGGGGCATTGCTCCTGGGTCTGGGCCTGCTGGTCTTGCGCCGTCGCCGCTCCTAGTCGGGCGGCTCTCTTTTAAGCTCGCAAAACCCGCTTCCACCGGAGGCGGGTTTTTGCTTGGAGTCGCGGCGATCCGAAATGAGCCAAATCCGCAAATCCCCAGCAGTTTTTTGCAATCCGGGGCAAGACAAGCGAGCGGGGCCTCGTCCATGTTATGATCATGGCACACGCGCGCCGATCCCAGCCCTCCGACGAAACCAACCCAAACGGACGCCCCTGCATCCGCAGCCTGGAGCAGTTAGCCACCTTCCCCCCGCAGGAAGACGGCGACGACCGCCGCTACCTGCGTCTGGAGATGGACTGGACGGAGTGGTTCTACTGGATGGAGGCGATGGGCCGGGTCCAAATCTGCGCCACCAACGGCTGGGGCGTCTACAGCGACCAGCGTCCCTTTTCCGGCTGGCTGCGGGTGCCCGGCCAGCCCCACTGGATCGACCCGGAGACGGGCAGCGAGTTCCACGCCGACCAGATGGGCGACATCGCGGTGGTGGAGCAGTCCTGCGCCACCGGCTTTTCCCTGAGCTGCCGGGTGCGCCACCGCGAGGGCCACGAAATGCTCAAGCTCTACTTGACGCACCACTCCAACTTGGGAATGTTCGAGGACATGATCTCCCAGACCGCCGTGCCTGGAAAGCTGCGCGAACCGAATCCGGCCACCCTGCCGGGCCCGGTGAAGACGCCCGACGTGAAGGCGCTCTGGCGCATGTGGCGCGGCGCCTGCCGCACTATGCCCACCGAGCAGTACGCCGGGCTGGAGCCCTTTGCACGCTGGAACGCCCTGAGCATGGTCGGCGAGGAGTTTGCCCGCCCCGTCGCGGTCGGTAATCTTGGCGGCTTCTTTGATCAGCTAGCGCAGGCCCGTTGCGGTCTGCAGGTGACCCTTTACCACCCGGACCACCAGACCACGGTGCCGCTGCGCCTTTCGCAGGCCAGCGGGTGCAGCCGCTGGTGGCACCTCTTCGACGGCGAGACCAAGTGCCACCTGCAAAAAGACAGCGGGTTGCGCGCCTGGGCCGTGACAGAAGAGCCCGGAACCTTTAATGTGGATTGGATCGAAATCTACCACCGTCCTTCCCGCCGCCTGCTCGCATGGCTGCGGCCGCAGGAGGATCCCACCGATCGCGTGCGTTGGCGGCGCGTCGCGGCCGGGTTGCTGTAACCCCCGCCGTCCTAACCCTGAGGAGAAACATGGAAAACAACGTTACCGTACTGTTCGCCACCCAGACCGGCACCGCCGAGGAACTGGCCGAACGCTCCGTCGAAGAACTCAAGACCGCCGGTTTTGAGGCCGAAGCCGTCAACCTGTGCGACTACTCCGTGGACCAACTCCGCGAGGCCGGCACCGTGCTGGTCGTCGCCGCCACCTGGGGAGAGGGTGAGCCGCCGGACGACTGCGTCGACTTCACCGAAGCCTTCACCGAAGCCAGCGACCTGGACCTGAGCCAGCAGCGCTACGCCGTGCTCGCCCTGGGCGACACCGCCTACGACGAGTTCTGCGGCTACGGCAAGATTCTCGACGACGCCTTCGAAAAGCACGGCGCCACCCGCCTGAAGGCCCGGGAGGATTGCGACCTTGACCAGGACGAGCGCTTCCCCGCTTGGATCGGCAGCGTGATCGAGGCGCTCAAGGCCGCCCCGGCCTCCGCCTAGAGCGGTTTGAGTCCAGTTTAGTTGAGCGGCGGCGGCAGGACCATCCTGGTCCTGACAGCTGGGCTGTCGTTTTGCCCTTGCGCAGGAGCAGGCTGCCTCCGCTACAAGCGTTGCCAAGCCGCGCCGGGATTGGTTGCCCGACGGCCTTTTGCTGCGGGGACGCACCGTCGCGGACGCGTGACCTGACGGCCTAGAAGCCATTGATGAGACAGCTTCTACGGCCCGATCGGCGGGAGCACGGCGTTCCCGGCGTAGGCGTCGTAGCGGAAGGGCGTGTCGGTCGGCGTAAGCTGGAGCCGCCCGCCCGCGAGGCGGACCAGCGCGAGTCCGGCGGCGACGTCCCACAGGTTGATGCCCTCCTCGTAGTAGCAGTCCAGCTTCCCCTCGGCCACCAGCGCCAGCGTGAGCGCGGCCGTGCCCAGCAGGCGGATTTTTTTGAAGCTCTGCACCCGCCGGACGAAGTCGAGCACGGGTCCGTCGGCAAAGTCGCGCCCGACCGGGAAGCCGGTGGCGATGACGGCCTGGCCGCGGTCGGCCACGGTGCTGACGGCCAGCGGCTCGCCGCTCACGGTGGGGGCGATGCCCTCGGCGCCGGCGTAGAGGCGGTCGCGGTGGAAGTCGTAAATGACGCCAAGCAGCGGGGTCTCGCCTTGCACCAGGGCGATGGACACCGCGCAGAAGTCGATGCGCCGCTTGTAGTTGTAGGTGCCGTCGAGCGGGTCGACCACCCAGAAGGGTGCGCGGGCGTCGAGCCGGTCGGAGGCGCCGGATTCCTCCGCCAGGTGCGGGTGGGCGGATTCGCCCAGGATGCGGAGGATGGCGGCCTCGGCCTCGCGGTCGGCCTGCAGCTTGATGTCCTTGCCCTCGGCGGAGTCGGCGGTGCGCAGGGCGCCGCCCGGCCCGCGCAGGAGGTCGCCGGCGGTGCGGGCGGCGCGCACGGCGAGTTCCAGTTCGGCAGACCAGTCAGGCATCCCGCCCGGAGTAGGGCACGGGGCCGGGGGCGTCAATGCGCAACTACGTGTTGGCCTGCAGGATGTCGTGCATCCGGATCATCCCGACGCAGCGGCCGCCGTCCGCGGTCACGGGCATGGTGTAGATTTGGCGGGCCGGGTCTTCCATGCGGGTGAGGACCTCGCCGAGGGAATGCTCCGGCGAGCAGGTCACGGGGGAGGGCGTCATCAGGTCGCGGGCGCTTTGTTCCATCGGGTGGTCGTCGAGCAGCGCGCGGCGCACGTCGCCTTCGGAGACAAAGCCGAGCAGCCGGCCCGCAGGATCGGTCACGCAAACGCCGCCCAGGTTGGTCCGCGTCAGCTCGATGATGACCTCGCGGAAGGCGGCCTCGGGTGCGACGGTGGCCAGCCTGCCGCCGGTGTGCATGACGTCGGCGACTTTGAGCAGCAGGTTGCGCCCGAGCGCCCCGGCCGGATGGTTGGCCGCGAAGTGCTCCGGCGTGAACTGCCGCGCGCGCATCAGGGCGGCGGCCAGGGCGTCGCCGATCACGAGCGCGACGGTCGAGCTGGTCATGGGCGTGAGGTTGAGCGGGCAGGCTTCTTTGGCCACGGAGGCGTCCAGGAGCACGGCGCATTCCTCGGCCAGTTTGGTCTGGCGGTTGCCCAGGATGCCGATGAGCGAAACGCCCGCTTTTCTGAGCGAGGGCAGCATCCGCAGCAGCTCGGTGGTGCTGCCGCTGTTGGAAATCATGACCGCGGTGTCGCCCGCGCTGACCATGCCGAGGTCGCCGTGGAGGGCCTCGCTCGCGTTGATGAAGACCGACGGCGTGCCCGTGCTGGCCAGGGTGGCGGAAATCTTGTGGCCGATGATGCCGCTTTTGCCCAGGCCGGTAACAACAACCTTGCCCGGCGTGGCCAGGATGATCTCGACCGCCCGGTCGAAGTCGGGGCGCAGGGCGTCGAGCGTTTGGCGGATGCCGGCGATCTCCGCTTCGAAGACCTCAACGGCTTGATCGTAATGGGAACTCATGGGCGGGCCGGATCGGCGAATCTGCAGTGTAGAACTTCCCGCCAAAATAGCAACGGTCCGAACACGCGTGTCACCAGAGACAGGGGAAGCGCAGGGCGAGTCGTGATTGCCCGGCTGCGCTTGGGGGGCGGCGCATGATTCCGGCTCGACACGGCTTGGATAAACCTTGATTCTCCCGGCTTTGCCATGAAAGCCGCTCTGATCGTTTTCCTTTTGCTGCTGGGCGCTTCGGCTTTGCCCGCGCAGGAAACGGCGTCGGCTCCGCCCACGCTGGAAGAGCGGGTGCGTGGCCTGGAGGCCAACATGAAACTGGCCGACCCCACGGGCACGACGGCGGAGGGTGTGCCCGATGCAGGCACCACCGCATGGATGATGACCTCGACCGCGCTGGTGCTCTTCATGACGCTGCCCGGGCTGGCCCTGTTCTATGGCGGCCTGGTGCGCGACAAGAACGTGCTGTCGATTCTGGCCATCTGCCTCGGCTGCACCGGCCTGGTCACGATTCTCTGGTGGCTGGCGGGCTATAGTTTGGTTTACGGCACGTCCTTTAACAGCCCGGTGATTGGCGGGCTGGACTTTGCCTTCCTCAATGGCGTGGGCTCGACGCCCAACCCCAACTATGCGGACTGGCTGCCGCACAGCGTGCTGGTCTCCTACCAGCTTGCCTTTGCCATCATCACGGCGTCGCTGATCTTTGGCTCCACCGCCGAGCGCATCAAGTTTAACGCCGTGCTCTGCTTTGTCGGGTTGTGGATGTTCCTGGTCTACTTTCCGCTCGCCCACATGGTTTGGGGCTTTAACGGGCTGATGAACGGCGCCGACAATGCACAGGCGGCGATTCCTTCGCTGGATTTCGCCGGCGGAATGGTCGTGCACATGTCCTCCGGGTGGTCCGGGCTGGTGCTGTGCATCTTCCTGGGGCGGCGGCACGGCTACGGGTTGGTGGACATGCGCCCGCACAGCCCGGTGTTGTGCATGGTCGGTACCGGCATGCTTTGGCTGGGCTGGTACGGCTTCAACGCGGGCAGCGAGTGGGCGGCCAACGGCATTGCGGCCAACGCGGTGATGACCACGACGCTGGCCGCCGCGACCGGCTCGTTTGTCTGGGCCTCGCTGGAGGCTTTGCACCGCGGCAAGCCCACGGTGGTGGGCTTTTGCTCGGGGGCGGTCAGCGGGCTGGTGGTGATCACCCCGGCCTGCGGCTACGTCAGCGCCAACGGCGCGATGCTGGTCGGCCTGATCGCCGGAATGGTGCCCTACTACGCGGTGGACCGGCTCAAGCGGTGGTTCCGTTATGACGACGCCCTTGACGCCTTTGGCATTCACGGCGTCGGCGGGACGATTGGGTCCATTCTGGTTGGTTTCCTGGCCGATCCCGCGGTCAACCCCAACTTGGTGACCGCAACAACGCGGGCGAACGGGTTGGCCGCCGCCGTCGAGGGCGGCTACCAGTGGTGGTACCAACTGCAGGCGGTGGGTTTGACGGTGGCGCTTGCGGTTGTGGGCAGCACCATCATCGCGCTGTTCTTGCGCAGCACGCTGGGCCTGCGCACGCCCCCCGAGCACGAGGAAGCCGGGCTGGACCTGGCCGTCCACGGCGAGAGCGGATACTCCTTCGTCGGCCGCCGGGAGTAGTTCCGCTGGCATCCGGCCGACGCATCCTTCATGCATTAGATTTAATCCAAATATGAAATGATATGGCCTTGTTAGTTTGTTTCTTAGAAAAGAAGGACGAGAGTATCGATTGGTCGAAAAAGGCAATCTATCTCGACCAGAATTTCTATGAGATGGTTTTCCGATATTATGAACATACAGACCGTCGGTCTCCATTAAGAGAGATGGTATCTATTGATTACGATGGCGAATACGTCATGAGCAAAAGCAAATTGAAAGAAGCACTTGCTGAACTAGATTTTTTGAGGAGAGAGATTGCCGTTGAACATTCTCAAATTGTGCTGTTTTCGGATGTTTTGCGCATGGCGATGTCGAAGAACTGCGATCTGGTAATCGGAGGCGATATGTATCCTGATTTATCGCGAAGGTAGTGAAATGCCTCCAAGAGACCCGGCCGACTTGGACAAACTATCGAATTGATGCTGGATCGGGTCGCGATCTATCAAAGCAAGATTACGGGACGCCTACCTGATGTCGTCTACTCGGTCGCCGGGAGTAGTCCTGCGGGCATCCGGCCGGCGCTTTAATCCATCGACGGGTGGACGAAAGGAGCGGCCGGCAGGCCGGAGGCGCCGTACAGGCTCACCCGGGGCATGAACGGGCGAAAGGCGTAGCGGACGCCGGCGGCCTCGCTCACGGCGGGGCTTTCCACGACGAGTGTGTCGCCTTCCACCTTGGCGGTGGCGGGATGGAAGACGCCGTCCGGGCCGGCCAGCTCGAAGAGGCTCTCCCCGGTGTCCTTAAGCTCAAGCCCCCCTTCGGCATGTTCAAAGGTGCAGACGGCGCGGCCGTCCTGGAAGGTAACACCGGTGAGCAGCGGCCCCGAGAAGGCGCCCTCGCCCGGCCGATGGTAGGTTTGCGCCAGGGCCAGCTTGGCCAGCCGGTCGCCCATGATGTTCTTGCTTCGGGGGTGGAGGCCTTCGTTCACGTCCAGGCTCACGGCCAGGCCGGCGTGGGGTGTGGCCTGCACCGTGCGGCGCTGCTGCTCGCGCACCATCTCGTAGACGCGGGGCTTCTGACCCTCCTTGAGCTGGTCTTCAATGCTCGGGAGCTGGACGGCGTAAAAGGGGAGCTCCGGCTGGCCGTAGGCTTCGCGCAGGCCGGCCACCAGCAGGGCCAGATACTTGCCGTAGAGCTGGGCGTTGGCGGGCACCTTGGAGTTGGCCTCGCCCTGGTACCAAATGACGCCGCGGATGCCGTAGGGCACGGTGGGCGCGATGTGCTGGGCGTAAAGCCGTCCGGGCCTCGTAAGCAGGGCAAGGTTCTGCAGTTCGGGATCGCCTTCCTGCCCGGGGTTCTCCCGCAGTTGCTTGCGCATGGCGTTGACCTGTTGACGGGTCTCCCGCTTGGCGGCTTCGGCGATGCGGGCCTTGGTCGCCGCGTCCGTTTCCAGCGTCGCCCGGGGCGTCCACTCCTCGATTGGCGTGCCCGAGACCGCCGTCAGGATGAGCCCAACGGGCACGTCCAGCTCGCGGTGGAGGTTCTCGGCGAAGTAAACCGCAGTGACGGACATGTCGCTGATTCCCTCGCCGACGGCGGGCTTCCAGGTGGGCGGGAGCTTGGACTTCTTGCCCCGCTGCCGCGAAAACTGACGCACCTGTGGCATGTCCGCCAGCGCGCGGGGCGCCTTCTTGTTGATGGTCTGGGCCATGTTGGACTGCCCGGCGCAGAGCCAGACCTCGCCCACCAGCACGTCGTCGATCACGATGTCCGGCCCGCTCGAAAAGCTGACGGTGAGCCGGAGCGCTTCGGCCGAAGCCGGACGGGAGGGCAGCTCCACCCGCCACTTGCCGCCAGCCGCCGTGGCGGTGGCGCTGGTTTCACCCAGCTTCACGGTCACTTCGGTGCTGTCCCCGGCGCTTCCCCAGACGGGGATGGGCATGTCGCGCTGCAGCACCATTCCGGAACTGAAAATGTCGGGCAGGGCGGGCTCGGCCGAAGTTGCGCCCAAGGCGGAAACCGCCAGGAAAACAATGGTGAGACCAAGACGGGAGAGCGGTTTTAGCATTCTTATACTGATAGGTCCCCGCCACCAAAGGGCACGCCTCTTTTTCGCCGGGGTGGGCGGGACTTGGTTGTTTGGAGGTGGACATAGTCGGAGTTCCGCTCTTCCCGGCTCGATGGCGTGGAGGTTGCCCGGACGAAAGCGGACTGCTCCCGAAATCCGCTAGCGCAGGCAACGGCGGAAGGCCAGCAGGCCGAGGGCGCCGAGCAGAAGGGCGCCAGAGGCGGGCTCGGGGATGATGGGGCCGGGCGGGTCCGGGTCGTTGTTCTCCAGAATATTGGTGTCGTAGATCGCGAGCAGGAGATCGATGCCATCGATTGCCTCGTAGTTGCGGTACGCCTGGCCGCCGATGCCGGGGGTGCTGTCGATGTTGAGCATGGCGAAATCGACTTCGTCCGCGAAGACCTCGAAGGCGTAGGTCACGCCCGCCTGCAGGGGAATGCCGCCGCCTTCCAGGGCGAACACCATATTCGTGAGTGTGTTCAGGGTGGAGGAAGTCGGGTTGTAGGAGAAGCCACCGCCCGAGTTCAGCAGGCCGCTGCCGCCCGGGCCCACGTCAATCGTCGGCGCCGTGGGGCCCTCGCTCAAGGCGTAGAGATTGAAAATGAGGAAGCTGTTCCCGAAGCTCGGCGGGGCGAGGATCTCGTAGCGGAATTCCACCGAGACGAAGTTGTAGTCGGTCTCCGGCGTGAAGGTTTGGACCAGGGACTGCTCGGTGCCGATTTCGGAGCCCTGGATAAACTGCGGAGGCATGTTGGGCGCGCTGGACTGCACGAAGCCGGGCGTCCACGTCTGGTTGACGGAGTAATTTTCCTGGACCTGAAAAGCGCCCCAGGCGGTGGCTCCGGTGAGCGCCAGAACGGCGGTGGCTGCAGCCGGCAGGGCCCGATTGAGTCGAAAATTCATGAGGCGGAAGGTCCCATCAACGGGCCGAAAATCCAAGTCCAAAATGGCGCCTTTGGCGCAAAGGTGTCACCAAAGAAAAAGAGCCGGGCGAAAGCGTAAGTTGGAGTTCCCCAGCGCCGGTTGGCGTCACCCTGGGGTGGTTGCGGGGACAGGATTTGAACCTGTGACCTTCAGGTTATGAGCCTGACGAGCTACCGGGCTGCTCCACCCCGCGGTCAGTGGCGATTCCGCCTACAAACGGGGCTTTCATCTTACCCCAGGCGTGTTCGCGAGTCTGGCAATATAGGAAAAGGGGAGGGGCTGGTGCAACCAAAAAGCGCGCCCGACTACAAATTGTTGAGCTGGGCGCTCAGGCCGGCCGTCTTTTGCCGCTCCTCGATGAGCTGCTGGTTCAGGCGGCGGTACTTTTGCATCAGCTCGTCGTGGTCCTTGCGCAGCACGCGCAGGTCTTCTTCCAGTTGGCGGATGCGCTGCTCCTTGGCCAGGTTGACGCCCTTGGCGCCGTCTTCCGGCTTTTTTTCGCTTTCGGGCGGCGGCGCGCTCACCATGGGCCCGGTTTCCCGGGCGGCGAGCTGCTTCTGGTGGCGTTCCAGGGCGTCGACCAGCTTTTGCGAGGAGGCCTTCACGTCCTCCGGGTTGCCCTTGCCGTCCGATTTCTTGCCCTTCTTTTTGCTCTTTTCCCGGGCGCGAGGCGGCGGCGGCGGGGCGTCGCGGTCCTGCGAGAGCAGCTTCTGGCAAGTCAGTCGGCCGCCCGAGCGCTTGTCGATTACCTCGATTTCGGGCTGGATGAGCCCCTCGTTGACGAACTCCGCCACGGTGCCGCGGGTGGTGGGCCCGTACTCGGAGCCGTCGGGCAGGGGGAAGGAGTAGTGCATCTCCAGAAAGGCGAACTCGTGCACGGGCCGCCATTTGTCGTCGCACTCGTCGACTTCGTCGTTGGGGGCGATTTGCGCGCCCTCGGCCCATTCGATGAGGGTGTCTTTCTCGATGGGGCCGTAGACGCTTTCGTCCTCCGCCTTGCGCAGCCGGTAGCCGCTCAGGCCTTCGGCGGGGGCTTCCTGTTGAATACTCTCGACGGGTTCTTCTGCCATGGGGATCAGTTTTTGGGGATGTAGAGTTTCTGGCCGACCCGGATCAGGTTGTCCTGCTCAATCTGGTTGGCCTCTTTAATATCTTCAACACTCACCTGCACGCCGGCGTTGCGGAAAGCTTCCGCAATGGTGGAAAGGGTCTGGCCCTTTTCCACCACGTGCTCGTACCATTCGCCTTCCTCCGGCGGGCCGGCCGCGGGGGTCTCGGGCGCGGGAGCCGACGGGCGCGCCAGCAGCTTGCGGATTTCCGCCATCAGCGCTTCCTGCTGCTTTTTCTGTGCCACCTGCAGGGCGTCGACCTTTTCCTCCACCGCCTTGAGCTGGCGGCGCAGGTCCGCGTTCTCCTTCTCCAGATTGCTGACCGTCTGCTGCAGGGCGGCCACCTGCGCGGCGCGCTGTTCCTCGCTCTGCTGGAGGCGTTGAAGCTGGTCGGCGGCCCGCAAGATTTGCAGCCGCTCGGCCCGGGCGTCCTCGGCCGCGTTCGGGTCTTCCTGCCCGTGCCCCGGTGGGGCAACCGCCAGCGTCAGGGCCCAGAATAACGCCGTCAAGAGTCTCACGCCACGAGCATAGGTAATGGTTCAGGCAGCGACAAGCTTCTCCAGCCCCTTTTCGTCGATAACTTCGATGCCCAAATCCTGGGCCTTTTTCAGCTTGGAGCCCGCCTTTTCGCCCGCCAGGAGGTAGTCCGTCTTCTTGCTCACGCTGGAGGCCACCTTGCCGCCGGCGGCGCGGATGGTCTCGGCCAGCTCCTCCCTTGGGCGGCTGTGCGCGCCGGTGATGACCAGCGTCTTGCCTTCCAGCGGGCCGCCCGCCGCCGCGACGGGCCGCTCCGGGGCCTGGAAGTTGAGCCCGGCCTCCTTGAGCCGCGCAAGCAGCTTGCGGTTGGCCTCGTCCTGGAAGAACTCCACGATGCTGGCGGCCATAATCCCGCCGATGTCGTCAATCGCCTCAAGCGTGGCGGCGTCGGCCTCGGCCAGAGCGTCCAGTGAGGGGAAGTGGGCCTCCAGCACCCGGGCGGCGCCGGCCCCGACGTGGGTGATGCCCAGGCCGAAGACGAGGCGCCAAACCTCGCGGCCCCGGCTGGCCTCCAAGCCCTCGAGCACGTTTTGCGCGCTCTTCTCCGCCATGCGCTCCAGGCCGGAGAGCTGCTCCACGTTCAGCTCGTACAGGTCGGCCAGATCGCGGACCAACCCGGCGTCGACGAGTTGCTCAACCAGCGACTCGCCCAGGCCCTGGATGTCCATCGCCCCGCGCTGCGCGTAGTGGGTCAGCCGCCGCTTGATCACGGTGGGAGAATCCAGGTCCGGGCAACGCAGGAAGATGCCGTCCCAGACGAGCTCGCCCGGGCAGTCCGGATGCGTCGTCGGCGGGACGATCTCCTTTTCCCGGCCGGTGCGCTCTTCCATCACCACGCCGAGCACTTTGGGGATGATCTCGCCCGCTTTTTCGACCAGCACGTGGTCGCCCAGGCGGGCGTCCAGCCGCTTGATCTCGTCGAAATTGTGCAAGGTGGCGCGCTTGACGGTGGTGCCCGCCAATGCCACCGGCCTCAGCTCCGCCACCGGCGTGACCACCCCCGTGCGCCCAATCTGGTAGGTGACGTTTTCCAGCACGGTGATCGCCTGCTCGGCCTCGTACTTGTAGGCCATCGCCCAGCGCGGCGCTTTCGAAGTTGCGCCCAGTTCCTCGTGCCAGCGCCACTCGTCCACCTTCACCACCGCGCCGTCGGTTTCGTAGGGAAAGTCCCGGCGCACCTCGGCCAGCTCGTCGACCGCGGCAAAGAGCTCCTCCCGGTTGCGGGTCAACCAGAAGCGCTCGGTCGCGGGCAGGCCCAGCGCTTTCACCGTCTCGAGCCACTCGTGCTGGGTGGCGATTTCGATGCCTTCAAATTGCCCCACGCCGTAAAGCACGATGGCCAGCGGGCGCTTGGCCACGAGCTTGGAGTCGAGCAGCTTGAGCGAGCCCGCCGTGGTGTTGCGCGGGTTGGCGTAGAGTTCCTCGCCGGCGGCGGCGCGGGCCTCGTTGAACTTGGCAAAGGCCGCCCGCGGGAAGTAGACCTCGCCCCGCACCTCGAGCAGCGGTACCTTTTTCTTGAGCGTGAGCGGCAGCGTGCGGATGGTGCGCAGGTTTTCGGTGATGTCGTCCCCGGTGCGGCCGTCGCCGCGGGTGGTGCCCTGGACAAACCGGCCGTCCTCGTAGCGCACGCTTACGGCCACGCCGTCCACCTTGGGTTCAACGGTAAAGACGAGCTCGTCCTCGGGCAGGACCTTGGCCACGCGGTCGACAAACTTGCCCAGCTCCTCCTGCGAGTAGGTGTTGTCCAGGCTCATCATCGGCACGGCGTGGCGCACCTGGCGAAACTCGCTCAGCGGCTCGCCGCCCACCCGCTGGCTGGGGCTCTCCGGCGTCCGCAGTTCCGGCTGCTTCGCCTCCAGCTCCAGCAGCTCGTGGTAGGCCGCGTCGTACTCGCGGTCGGAGACCACCGGCGCCGCCTCCACGTAGTAGGCGCGGTCCCAGGCGCGGATTTGTTCGGCCAGCTTAGCGTGGCGTTGGGCGTCGGCGTTTTTGGACATAAAAGAAAGTGCAGAGGCTCCCCACCACGCTACCAGTAGCATCGCAGAGGACATCCGCCAACTCGAAGCGCCGCCCCGGAATCAGTTCCTGGTAGAATTCCTTGGCCACGCCGGCCGCCAGCGCGATGGCAAAACCCCGCAGCGGCGAGCCCGTCGCCCAGGTCCACAAAGCGCTGCCGACCACAAACATGATCACGTGCAGCACCTTGTCGGCGTGGGCGGGATGGCCGATGCTGCCCTCCAACTCGTGGGTGATCGCGCCGGGCAGGCTCGAGATGACGAGGAGGCTCACCGTCCAGCCAATCGCGAGCGCGTACTTCCAGCGGGAGCCCATCCGCGCACCATACGGGCTGGACCGGGTTTGGCAACCGCTCCCCCCGGTCCGCGGCCGCCCCGCTTTTTGCTGGGCGCGGACGCGCCGGCAGCGCATATAAAGGGGCGACCTTATGCCGGGATTGCTTGAACCGATTGACCGCTGGCGCGCGGGCGTGGTGGACTGGGCCAGCTTTGGCGCGGTCAACCTCCTCCAGCGCCGCCATCCGCCGCCGCGCGACTTCCGCGCGCAGTGGAACGCCTACGCCCGGCGCTGCGACGGCCTCAGCGTGGAGGAGTTCTACACCATCCCGGACGGCTACGCCTGGCCGGCCTGGCCGGAGGATCCGCACGCGCGCTGGCGCTTCCCCACCCCCGACCCGGGCGACATCGACGGCAACAACCACGCCGGGTTCGACCTCTACCCCTGCGCCGACGGCTGGAGCCGCGCGCCCACCATGATTCTGGCCCACGGCTGGATGAGCGTGAGCGACTTCGGCTACAAGCTTTGGGCCCGGCGGCTCAACGAGGTGGGCTGGAACGCCGTCTTCATGCACCTGCCCTACCACTACTCGCGGCGGCTGCCCGGCCATCTCCACGGCGAGTACGCCATCAACGCGCACCTCATCCGCGTGGCCGAGGGCATCCGCCAGGCGGTGCTCGAGTTGAAGGTGCTCGTTGGCCGGCTCAAGGAGCGTGGCTGCCCGCTGGTCGGCGGCTGGGGCACCAGCTACGGCGGTTGGATCATGGGCATGGCCGCCTGCGTCATCCCGGAGCTGCAGCGGCTGGTGCTGGTCGAGCCGATCCTGGACGTGCACGACGCCATCTGGAACACCCCGGCCAGCGTCACCATCCGCCGCGAGCTGCGCAAACTGGGCATCGGCCCGGAGGACACCCAGCCGCAGATGCGCCTCTGCTGCCCCAGCCATTCGCGGCCTCACGCGGCCGGCGGGCACATCCTGCTCATCGCCGGCGTCTGGGACCGCATCGCCTCGCCGGAAAAAATCCACGCCTTGCAGCAGGCCTGGCCCGGGTCTCATTACGCCGAGTACAAGCAGGGGCACGTCGGCTACACGCTCATGCCGCAGAGCTTCCGCCGCGCGCAGGAGCTCTGGCCCGAGGACTTCCACGGTCTGGAAACGGACGAGGCCGCCGCGGCGGCGTAGCGGCGGATTTCTTTAACCACCGACAAGAGACGGAGGGCGGCGGTCCTCCGCCGCCGGAAACCAGACGGGAAAACGCGGCGGAGCGGGAGCTCCGCCCTCCGCTTGCTTGGCCACGCCTTGTGCCGGTAGCCGCCGGTGCTGGCGCACGGCAGTAGCCCAGCGGCGGATTTCTTTAACCACCGATTTCACAGATTCTCACCGATTGATTTCGGAAGGCGCGAAGCATGGTCGAGCGGGTCTGCCGACTGCTAGGTCCTACGGCCTTCGGTTTGCCTGGCTCTACCAGCTTCGATCAAAACCCCTTGAACACGCGCGGCACGCGGGCGGAGACGTTGGTGTAAACCTCGTAGCTGATGGTGCGGGCCCAGTCGCCCAGCTCCTCGGATTCGATCTTGGGCCCCGCCGCGGGCCCGCCGAGCAGGATGGCGGCGTCGCCCCGGCGCACCTTTTTGCCCAGCTTCGTCACGTCGACCACCACCTGATCCATGGTCACCCGCCCGCGGATCGGGCAGCGCACCCCATGGAGCATGACCTCGCCCCGGTTGCTGAGCAGGCGCGGGTAGCCGTCCGCGTAGCCCACGCCGAGGATGGCCAGCCGTTGCCTCCGCGGCAGCCGGTAGGTGGCGCCGTAGCTGACCGTTTGGCCGGCGGCCGCCTCGCGGAGGTGGGTGACGCGCGCCTTCCACGTCATCGGGGCGCGCAGCTTTTGGCGGAAGTCGGCGTTTTCCGACGAGCCATAAAGCATGATGCCGGGGCGCACCAGGTCGTCGGCGTAGGGGACGGGCCCGAGCAGGCCGTGGCTGTTGGCCAGGTGGGTGAGCAGTTGCGGGTGGCGGGACTGGATCTTCACAAAGCGCCGGAACTGGCGCCAGGTCATGGCGGCGTGGTCGTCGCTGCGGGCAAAGTGGGTGTAGAGCCCGGCCACGTTGATTCCCTTGACGTCAAGAATCTTCGGGAGCTGGGCGGCGGCGTCGGCGTGCCACAGGCCCAGGCGAGTCATGCCGGTGTCAATCTTGACGTGGACCTCCGGCGGCTTGCGCAGGCCGGCCCGGCGGGCGGCGGCGGCCAGGCGCCGGGCGTCCTCCAGGCTGCTGACGGTGAAGGCTGCGCCCAGGCGGAGGGCTTCGGGCAGTTCCTCCGGCAGGAAGGCGCTCAGCAGCAGGACGGGCCCGCCAACGCGGGCGGCGCGCAGTTCGGCCAGCTCGGCGGTGTTGGCCACGGCCAGCCATTCCGTGCCCGCCGCGCGCATTAGCCGGGCCACCGGCACCGCGCCGTGGCCGTAGCCGTTGGCCTTGACCACCGCCATCACCATCGTGCCCGCCGGAATCTTCCCGCGGATGACGCGCAGGTTGTGCCGGAAGGCGGCGGCGTTGATCTCGGCCCAGCAGCGCAGGCCGCGGGAGGAAGCGGCGGTGATCATGGGGCGCTGGTTTCGGGCGCGGCCCGCTTGCCGGTGCCCACCTGCTGGGCGTTGACGGCCGCCTCGCGCAGGTAAACGGGCTGGAGGTCCGGGCCTGTCTGCCAGGCGTCGAGGTCCTCGGGCAGGGTCAGGAGGAACTTGGCCTCCGGCGCCTCCAGATGGGGAACCTCCGGCACGGGCGCGCCGCTCAGGGCCAGGGTCATCTTGCTGACTTCGTCGGCCAGCCGGGCCTTGGGGATGAGGTAGGTCTCGCGCTCCGGCTGGCCAAGCGCAAAGACGGAGACATAGTACTCGCCGCGGCGGGCGTCGGCGAAGATGCCCAAGCGCGTGACCTTGGGGTGGCGCACGGCCTGCGCGTAGGTGCTCGGGATGCCCCAGACCTCCGCGTTCTGCGCCAGCGCCACGCCGTGGGCGGCGGCGATGCCCACGCGGATGCCGCCGAAGGAGCCCGGCCCCAGGCCGACCAGCACCCGGGCGATCTTGAGCCGCGGCACGCCGATCCGCGTCAACGCCGGAAAGAGCGCTTGCGAGTGGCGCCCGTCGCCGGAGAAGCGCGTCTGGTGGATGAGCTCTCCCTTGAGCCCCAGCGCGATGCTGCCCTCGGGCGAGGAGGTTTCAATAGCCAGCGTCATCATGGGCGTAAGCACTCAGCCATAGCGGAAGTCGCGCCGCAGTCCAAGCCATTCGAAGGGCGGAGATGGCTTCTAGCCCAGGCGCTCGCGGATGGCGCGTTCGCGCAGGCTGACGATTTCAATCTCAACGTGGACGGTGTTGCCCGGCAGGAGGCCGGCGATCAGCTTCGGCCATTCGATGAAGGTGACGCCGTCGGCCGGCAGGTAGTCTTCGAGCCCCAGGCGGAGGGCTTCGACGGTGGTTTCCAGCCGGTAGAGGTCCAGGTGGTAGACCGGCAGCCGCCCGCCGATGTACTCGTGGATGAGCGTGTAGGTCGGGCTGGTGACCTCGCCGGCGTACTCCATCGCGCGGGTAAAGCCCTTCACGAGCTGCGTCTTGCCGCTGCCGAGTTCGCCGTTGAGGGCAAAGACCTCTCCGCCGCGGCAGCTCTCGGCCCAGCGCGCGCCGTGGGCGAGGGTCGCCTCAACGTCGGCTAAAATGGTCATAGCCCTTACGTTGTTCGGCCCGGCGCGATCCGGCCAGCGCTTTTTTGGTCAGGCGCCCGATGCGGGTCAGCGGGAGGTCCGCGAAGGGCCAGTCCCGCCGGAGTTTGGCCGCGGTGCCGGGCCGCGCGGTGAAGAGCAGCTCGTAGTCCTCGCCGTCGTTGAAGATTTGCGCAAGGGTCACCCCCCGATGGCCGGGCAGGGCCGTTTCGTCGAGTTCGTAGCCGAGGCCCGAGGCGGCGGCGAGCTTGGGCAGGTCCGCGCCGAGGCCGTCGCTGAGGTCCATCATGGCGGTCGCCCGCCGCCGCCGCGCCAGCCACTGGCCCGCGGCGAGCCGGGGCTCGAAGCGCAGGTGTCGCCCGCCCTGGCTGCCGCCGAGCCGGCCGGTGACCCAGAGCTCGTCCCCCGCCCGGGCGGTGCCGCGCAGCACGGGGCGAACGCCACGGGGCATGCGGCCCAGCAGCGCGACCGAGAGCATGAGCTTGGGCGCGCGGACGGTTTCCCCGCCGGCGAGCAGGACGCCGTGTTGCCGGGCGAGTTGCTCCAGGCCGCGATAAACGGCCCGCACGCGCTGGACGCTCGTGGCGGACGGCGCGGCCAGGGTGACGAGCGCGGCCCAGGGCTCCCCGCCCATCGCGGCGAGGTCGCTCAAGTTGCGGGCCAGAGCCTTGCGCCCGACCAGGCCGGGCCGGGCGGCGGGCAGAAAGTGAACGCCCTCGACGACGGCGTCCGTCTTGAAGAGGAGGGTGCGCTCGCCGGGGCCGGGCTGCAGAACCGCGCAGTCGTCGCCCGCGCCCACCGCCAGGCCGCCCGTGCCGCCGGGCCAGCCGCGCGTAAGCAAACGCAGCAGCTCCGCTTCGCCGAGATCGGCCAGGGTGGCGGGGGCGTTCATGCCTTCACTATGCCGGGAGGTAGGCGCGCAGCAACAGCATGAAACCAAGCTGGTAGGCGTTGAAAAACATGTGGATGAGAATGCACACCATGACCGAGCCGGTGTACTCGTAGGCCAGGCTCATGATCACGGCCAGCACAAACAGCGCCGTGAAGGCGGGCAGGTGAAAGTGGATGGCCGCGAAAATCAGCGAGGTCAGCAGCACCGCGGGCCATAGCCCGAGCGCGGCCTTGAGCATCGGCTGGAGGAGGCCGCGGAAGAGGACCTCCTCCATGATCGGCGCAAAGATCACGCCCACAAAAAGCATGCCCATCAGGCGGTCGGGATCGTCGGTCTCGAGGAAACGTTGGACGGGGTCCTGCAGGCCAGTCTCGACGCCGAAGCCTTGGAGAACCAGGTTGCTGATCAGGTTGGCGGGGAAGATGATCGCGAAGCCGGCCATCAGGACGAGCAGCGCGAGAGCAGGCAAAAGCAGCGGGGAGACCTTTTCCAAGCCGTAGTGTTGGCTGAGGCCGCGGGGCGCGAGCGCCACCGCCAGGATGGCGAGCGGCGCGCTGGCCAGCTGCAAAATCCTCGCCCAGGTGGCGTCGGCCCCGCTTTGGATGGTAAAGAAAAGCAGGGCGAGTCCGCCGTAGATGACGGCCTGCTCCCAAAGCGGCAGATGGAGCGGCAGCACCTGGTTAAAGTGCAGGCGCTGGCGCGACCGGAGGTAAAGCATCAGCGCCAGCAGGCCTCCCGCGCAGACCAGCGTGAGGAGGACCGATCCCAGCAGAAGACCGGCCACCAAGGGCTCGGTCGTCAGCACCTCCTCGAGTTGGGCTTGGGTTTCCATGGTTCCGGCCGGACGGCGGCCTCCAAAACGGCAACCATCCGTGGGAGACTCTTGCCACAAGGCCCGGGCGGCGACAAGCCAGCAGCCGGGTAAAAGCTAGAGCTTGTTACAAAAATCCAACTGGCGCGGGCACCTGGCCTTTATGAGATAGCTTCTAGGGGCTGAGCAGCAGGTGCGGCGCGAGATAGTACGGCATGCCGGGCCGCAGGCGTGGCAAATGCGGCAGCAGGTTGACCTCGAGAGTGGGGTTGGCCTGGGCCTCGCCAAAGATGGAGAAGAGCTCCAGGAAGTTGATCTCCGGACGGTAGCGGATGATCTGGGCGTCCTTCGCCTTGCCCAGTTCGCGCGCCTTCGCGTAGGCGTCCTCGACGTAGCCGAGTTCATCGATCAGCCCGGCCTCCTTGGCCTGCTCGCCGGTCAGCACCCGGCCGTCGGCCAGTTTGGCGCGCAGCTCGTCGGGATCGATCTGGCGGGACTCGCCCACGATGCCCACGAAGCGCCCATAGGACTCTTCGACAATGCTGCGGATGATTTCGGCCTGTTGCGGCGTGATTTGTGTCGGGCCGCCAAACATGGCCTTGTTGGGGCCGGAGGTGAAGGTGTTGAACTTGACGCCGATCTTTTCGCCGAGTTGCTCGTAGGTCAGCGTCTGTACGATCACACCGATGCTGCCGGTGAGGGTGAGCTCGTTGGCCATGACGAATTCCGAGCCCATCGCCGCGTAAAAGCCGCCGGAGGCCGCGACGCTTTCCATGAAGACCATCAGCGGCTTTTCCTCCCGGGCCTTTTTGATTTCGTGGTAAAGGATGTCGCTGGCCATGACCTCGCCGCCGGGGGAGTTGATCTTGATCAGGATGGCCTTGATGGCGTCATCGCCCACGCCCTGGCGCAGCTGGCGGCGGAAAATCTCCACCATGCTGGGCGTGATTTCGCTGTCGGAGAAATTGGTGATGACACCGGTGATCTCAAGCAGGAGGATTTTGCTGTCGGCGTCGCGATCACCGTCCACGAACTCCTCCTGGTAGGGCTTGGCCGCCTGCAGCGTGGAGCGGGCCTCGGACTTACCAATCAGCGCCGCGAATAAAACCAGGTTGACCAGCATGCTGCCCATCAGCACGAGAAGTCCGGCCACCAGGAGGCAGCCTTTGAGCCGACCGGAGGAAGCCGGCGGCGCCGGGGCGGGGCTGGGATAGGGTTGCCCGGGCGGTGGGGCGCCGGGGCCGGTGTTGGCGGGTGGAACCGGCGGAAGCGGGGCGTCGTTGCTCATGAAGTCAATCTATCCCTCACGGGGCTCGGGGCAAGTCCGCAGCCTCAAGTGCTGAGAATCTCTGTCCACCAATGACCAGACGGTTCGTTTTTCGGACAAATCTGCCGGTAGTGTTCGTCAATTTCCCCAGCCAGAGCCGTGTTGAAGGAAAAACTTGCCTAGCCTCTGGCAAAGCCTTTTAGGCCTATTAGTTCTTTTTTCGCCTTTGCAATCGTTTTTGTCCCATAAACACCAGGAATTGACTTCTTCGCCCAAGTTCCCAAACTAATTGGCACGTTGGATGCACCTCTTCTTACCGGGGGGAGAGTCCTTGTCGCCGGAATTTCCCCTCAATCCCCTCGAAGGTCTTCGGACGCGCCCGCCCAAATTTCTGCCCGCTAATGAAAAAGATTTTGAAAGAAAGGAGGTGAAAAGAAACATGCTGACGAAACTCGTTGTTCGCTCCAAGAACGCCTTTTGGCGCCTGAAGCAAGACAAGCGTGGTCAGACCCTGGTGGAGTACGCCCTTATCCTGGCGTTCATTTCCGTGGTCGCCATCTTCGTGCTCCAGGCCCTGGGTACCAAGGTCACCCAGGTGTTCTCGACCATTAACAACAAGCTCGACGAAGCCCAGTCCGGTCAGGCTTAGACCGAGGGCTCCCGAGCGATCCAAGATGAAGACGAAGGGTCCCATTCTCTTCGTCTTTTCTTTTGGGCGGGGCGGTTCCCCCAACGTTGACACTTGGGCCGTTGTTTGATTCATTAATAGGTAGATTTGTTAAACTACTGCCGTTCCTTTCCCTCGAACCTTCAACGCTGCAATTCCCGGCCCGCCAGCCAAGCTTTGGAATTCCAATCCCCCACTTGTTCCCGGCGGTTATCACCCGCCCCGCGAGGTTGCCCGGCCCAACCGCCGAACGGCAGCCCGGCCACAAACGCGGCCCTGGGCGACTCCGGCGATGTGCCGGAGCGAAGCAAGCCCGCGATCACGCCGCGCGCGGCTCAACCTGCGCCGGCTCCCCGCGGCTGGCGCCAGCGAGCCGGCCGCAGCGGCCAGACGCTGGTGGAGTACGGCATCATCATCGCACTTGTGTCGATCGTGGTGATTCTGGTGCTGCAAGCCTTTGGCGAACGCACGCAGAATTTGGCCGAGTTCATCAATAACCAGGTGGACGAGGCCAACAAACAGGAAGACAACGGCCAACTTCCCTGAACGGGGCGGCTTCGGCCCCGACTCTTTTAAGGCTGGAATCCCCGGCTTTCCGCGCGGTACTGTCCCATGCCTATGGGGCGTCCCCAGCTTTTTGTCGAACCTGCCGCGCGACGCCGCCGATGGCTGTGGCCCAACCTGGGCGTCCTGCTTTTTCTGCTCTCCCTGGCCGGGATTTACGGTGGGGACAGCAACTTCCTGACCGACCCCGCCACCGCCCGGCATCTGGTGGCTGGCAAGCTGGCCTGGACTCAGGGCCCGGTTCTCGCCACCGACCCCTACACCTTCACCCTGGCTGGCCAGCCCTGGATGCAGCACCAATGGCTTTTCGACCTCACCGTCGGCGGCCTGGAGCTGGCTGGCGGCGTGCCGCTCGCTTTTGTCTTTGGCGTGGTGCTCTTTGCCCTGGCGCCTCTGGCGCTTTGGCGTCTGCTGGCGGGCGAGGGCGTTCCCTGGCCGGTGGGCCTGCTCTACGTTTGCTTTGCCGTCGTGCTGCTGCACGCGCACTGGCTGCTGCGGCCACAGTTGCTCAACTACGTGCTGCTGCCGGTCTTCATCGCCGCCTGGTACCGCTACCCGCGCGGGCTGAGTCCGGCTTCCTGGGCGGTGCTGCTCGTGCTTTTGGTGCTTTGGACCAACGTCCACGGCGGCTTCGTCACCGCGCTGCTGTTCTGGGGCCTGGCCTGGACGGGCCGGCTGGTCGACAACGCTCTGGCCAAGCGCCGCGTGCTGGACGATCCCGCCCGCCGCTGGGCGGTCTTCGGCGCGGTGGCGGGGCTGGTCACCCTGCTGAATCCCTTTGGCGGCGCGCTCCACGGCCAGATCTGGCGGATGGTTTTCCAGATCGAGAGCTACGCTTTCTACCACGAGTACCAGCGGCTGGACTTTGCCTCGGGCGATCCGCTCGCCTTCGGCTACCTTTTGCTGGTCGCGCTGCTGATCGCCAGCCGGTTCCTGCCCGGGCGCGGGCCGCTCGGCTGGGAGTCCGTTCTGCCCCTCGTCGTGTTCGCCTACTTTGCCGTGACCAGCCAGCGCCACGTTCTCCTGCTGCTCCTGGTGGCGGCGGTTCCGCTCTGCCGGGCTTGGGGCGGCTTTCTGCTGCACGTTATGTCCGGGCCGCAGCGCGAGCGCGTCCTCGGGGTGACGCGCTTTGAGCGGGCCAGCCGCAGCCACCTTTGGCAAGTGCCGCTCTTGGCGGCGGTCCTGGCGCTGCCCTTCTTGGCTACGCCGATTGCCGGGGAGCTGCGCGTCGGCGAGCGCAACCTCTCCCCCGAGGCGGTCGCCTGGCTTAAGGCCAACCGCGAACAGGTCCGCCGTCCGCTCACCACAACCTGGAACGGCGGGCCCCTGGCTTACCACCTGGGCCCGGACTTCAAGATCAGCTACGACGACCGCAACGAGTTCCACGGCGACGCCCGCCTCAACGACTTGATCACGCTGCTGGAAGCGCGCCATGGCTGGCGGGAGCTGCTCCGGCGCGAGGGCTTTGATTCCGTCATCGTCGAGCCGGGGCGCAAGCTGGTTTACAAGCTGCGCGGCCGGCGGGGCTGGCTGCAGGTGCACGAGGACGAGACCGTCGTCATCTTTGTCCGCGTGAGCGGCGAGCGTTAGCGCGGCTAGAAACGCCCGGTTACCTCGAAGCCCACGTACTGCGGCGTGCCCGGAACGCCGGCGGCCAGGTTGGGCGTGATGTTGGTGAAGTAGAAGGTGTCGGTCAGGTTGCGGCCAACGAAGTAGACGCCGACGTGATCGTTCTCCCAGCCTGTCTTGGCGTTGAGCAGAACGTAGCTGCCCTGGCGGAACTGGGGGCTGTTGGCCTCGTCGTAGAAGGTCTCGCCAAAGGCCTGCATCTCCAGCCGGGCGAAGACGCCGGTCTCATGCCGGTACTGGGCGGCGACGGTGCCGTTGAACTCCGGCACAAAGGGCGCGGTGTGGCCGGCAAAGTCCTGCCCGGTGAAGGGGTCGGTGTAGTCCAGAAACTCGAAGTTGGTGTAGCCGAAGACGCCGGAGAGCACCAAGCCGGGCAGCGGCTCCCAGGCGGCGCTGGCTTCGGCGCCCAGGCTGCGGCTTTCCGGCGCGTTCAGGATGAGGTACTGCGGCGGGATGGTCGTGCGCTCCACCTGGTAGTCCCAGATGTGGTAATAGAATCCGGTCACGCCGGCGCGCAGGGTGCCGTCGGCGTTTTCCCACTCGGCGCCGATCTCGTTGGCCAGGAGCGTCTGGGTGTCGAACTCGGCCTCGCCAAGGGTGTCGGCAAAGCCGGAGAACCCGCCGCTCTGGAAGCCGTAGGTGGTGTTCCACCACACGCGGCTCTGCTCGCAGGGCGTCCAGCCCAGGCCGATGCTCGGCGCGGGGTTGAACTCGCTGCGGCTGGCGTTGAGCGGCGGCGCCGCCAGCGAGTTGGTGAAGGCGTCGAAGCGCTTGCGGTCGTTCAGGCTCTTCTCGGTGTAGTCGAGCCGCAGGCCAAAGATGAGCTCGAGTTGCTCGGTCAGGGAGAGGCCCACGTCGCCGAAGAAGGCCACGTTCTCCTCGTCCAGGCTAAAGCTCGTCGTTTGGGAGAAGTCGAAGGGGATGTTGCCGAAAAAGGGGATGGTCAGCAGCGTCTCCAGGCCGTTGGTGCCCTGGTTGTTGATTTCGCTGGTGAGGTAGAAGAACCCGGCCTGCCAGCGCAGCGGGCCTTGCGCGTCGGCCGGCGAGGCGAAGCGCAGCTCCGTGGTCCACTGCTCCTGCTGCTGGTCGGTCAGCGTGGTCGCGCTGGTTAGCCGGCCGGTCCCGGCGGGCGCAGAGACAAAGGGCGAGATGTCCACAAAGTTGGGGCTGAGGTCGAACCACTGCCGCGCCGTGGCGGAAGTGACGGTGCCCCAGTCGTACTCGCCGGCCACGCGCAGGGCGATGGTGTTGCGGCTGATCCGGGTCTGCCCGCCGACGGGGTTGGTCTGCACCCAGTTGGGGCCGCCCAGGGGCGTCAGGCCGACGTCGCCGTCGGTGTACTGGTCGATGTCGGCAAAGACGGAGATGTCCCAGTTTTCCGCCGGAGTGTAGCGCAGTTGCACGCGCCCGCCGATGGCATCGCGGTCGTCCAGCGGCTTGCCCTGGACGGTGTTGTAGGTGTAGCCCTCGCTGCTGGTCAGGTAGCCGCCCAGGCCGACGTAGAAGTTGTCCCGCACGATCGGGCCGCTCGCCCCGGCCACGTATTCCTGCGACTCGAAGCTGCCATAGCCGATAGTGGCGTTGGCCCGGTAGGTGTTGGTCGGCTGGATGGTGCGCACGTTGATGACGCCGGCCGAGCTGTTGCGCCCAAAGAGGGTGGGCTGCGGGCCGCGGTAGACCTCAATCGCCTCGATGTCGTAGAAGTCCGTCGCGTAGGCAAAGGCGTTGCCCAGCGGCACGCCGTCCACGTAGGTGACGACCGCCGGCGCGCTGAAGAAGAGCGTGTTGCCCAGCCCGCGCAGGTTGTAAACGTTGTTGAAGCCGCGCAGGTTGGTGTCGCTGGCGTTGAGGTTGGGCACGCGCGCGCTCAGGTCGTTGAGCAGGCCGATGTCCTGGCTGCGGATTTCGTCCTCGTCGAAGGTGGTGATGCTCTGGTCGAGCAGCAGCTCCGGGTTGCTGATGCTGGGGCTGAAGGGGACGTCGCCGGTGGGCGCACCGGTTTCTTCCGCCGCGTCGGCGTCCGTCGCGCTCACGACCGGAGCGGGCGCGGGGGGCGGCGCCGCCGGAGTCGGCGCGGGCCGGGGCGGGGGCTCGGGTTCCGGCGCCGGCGCCTGGATGACCACGTCCGGCAGGGTGGCGCCGGGTTCATTCGCCGCGGAGGAAGAAGGAGAGGAAGGAGCGTCCAGGTCGGTGGGGGCGGCCGGGGTGGCCTCCCCGCTGGTTTCGCCCTGGGCCAGCGCGGCCAGCGTCCCAAAAACCAGCGCAAAGAGCACGGTAATGGAGAGACGGATGCCGGTGGCCAGGAAGCACTTGAGGCCGGTCATCGGTTTACTACCCGGTAAGCTTGCATGCGCCGATCCAAGCACAGCGTTGTTGTTAGCGCAAGTGGTTCGCCGCCCCTCCCGGGGGAGGCCTTCGTCGATCCCTTCGCGCGGCCCGGGCCGGAGCCTGCCCGGCCGGGGTGTCGCCCGCTGGGGCGGAATCTGGTTCGTTTTCATGCCCCCATTTTCCACGATTTTTCTGGGCGGCGTTAGTCTTAGGTGTGCTAGGTGTGCTAGGTGCGTTCTTTTTTTCCGCCAAAGGCCCAAAATCCGCCGGTTTTGGCGATTTTGGGTCGTCCATTTCTCTTTTTGATTCGACGTTTTGGCATCGCCGTGTGCCGGTAGCCGCCGGACCTGGCGGTCGGCATCGCCCGGCGGCGGAATCTGGTCGGTCGTCGAAGGCCAAGACCCTTGAATTACCGACCAGAGACGGAGGGCGGGTCTGCCGACTGCTAGGTCCTCCGCCGCCGAACACGGTACGAGGGACCGCGGCGGAGCAGGAGCTCCGCCCTCCGTTGGCTTGGCCTCACCGTGTGCCGGTAGTCGCCGGACCTGGCGGTCGGCCTCGCCTTGTGCAGGTAGCCGCCCTTGTCCTCAAGGGCGGAACGCGCCTCCGTTGCCATAACGCCACGCGCACCTCCGTTGGGGACAACGGAGGCTAGCTCGGCTTGGCGTTGCCGTGTGTCGCCCACCGCAGATGCCGGCGTCGCCAAGGGGGCGAGGGTCGGCTTACCGCCTAATATTTACTTGGCTAAAGCATTTGGTTTGATACTCTAGGCTTGCGGTCAGGGGAATGATGTGGGGATTCCCAGCCGTGGCACTCTCAACCTTTCACCGGAGCGATCCGATGCATGCACTCACCCAAACCTGGCGCCGAATGGCGCTGACCCTGGCGCTGGTCGCCCTGGGCTTGCTACCGCTTGGCGCGCAGACCCTGGTTAAAGAACTTCCCGGCGAGAACGCGAATGCGGTTGCGACCAGCCAGGACGACACAATGTTGGGCATTCTTCCCGTGCCGGAACCCACCGCTGTCGCCGCCCTCGTGGGCGCCACGCTCTTTTTTGCCTTTCGCCGCCGTCGCCGACAGCGTTAGATGCGGCCGCGAGGGATTGCCTCGGGGCGGGAACAAAGGGTCATTATAGTTGAAACTGTAAAAATTAGAGCCTGCAAAGATGGAACACAGCTCAGATCAATGGCTTAGCATTACTTGATGGCAATCATGTTTTTGGCACAAGAGTAGCTTCTATTCTTGCTTTGAACCAATGAATCACCTATGAAATGCACCATGAAAAGCACCGTTCATAGCCTCAGTTTGTGCGCGTTTCTGGCCGCACTTGCGGCCAGCGGGCCTTCGCATGCCGCCATCCTGGTTTCGGAAAATTTTGACACGGACGGCCTGGGCACGCGTTACCTGGCGGTTGGGGCCGGCTCGACGGCCAGCGCTTTTTGGCAACTGGGCGCAGCCGAAAGCACGCCGCTCACGGGCTTCCAGGGTGCGAATTTCTGGGGCGGGCGCAACCTCGATACCACTTTTGGCGGCACCAACCAGTTGCCCCGGACGCTGACCGTGCCGATCACCGCGGTGGACGTCTCCCTCTTTACTGACCTGCAGGTGTCCATTTTGGTCGCGGCCAATCAGGGCCAGTGGGAGTCGGAACAGCCGGACTTTCTCCGGATCGTGGCGGTTAACGCCGACACCGACGAGCGCCAGGTGCTGGAGGAATTCCTCCCGCGGCCCGAAAACGTCAACAACGGAGATCTGACCGCCACCATTAACAGCAGCACGGTACTTACCACCACCTTTCAACCGTTTACCTTCAACATCAGCTCAGTGGCCCTTCCCGGATTGGAAGACCTTCTGATTGTGATTGAAGCCGGCTCCACGAGTAGCGTGGAATACTTTGGCGTGGACGAGCTGGTGGTGAGCGGCACGCTCATCCCCGAGCCCGCCACGGGCAGCCTCCTGTTGCTCGGGGCTCTTGGTCTGGCCGCCGCCCGCCGCCGCCGTCGCTAGCAGGCATAAGGGGGCTTATTCCGCCCATTAGTAATTTTCCGGGCAAGCGGGCCTGGTTGTGTTATTCTCTTTGCTTATGACCCCGCCATCCGCCGCGGCGGAGCTTGCTCCGCCCCCCGCCACGACCAACCCCGCCCATCGCGCGGTGGTGATCGGCTCGGGCTTTGGCGGTCTGGCCGCCGCCATCCGCCTGCAGGCCAAGGGCTACGCCACCACCATTCTGGAGATGCGCGATAAACCCGGCGGGCGCGCCTACGTCTTCGAGGACAAGGGCTTCGTCTACGACGCCGGGCCCACCATCATCACGGCGCCCTTTATCATCGACGAGCTCTTCGCGCTGGCGGGCAAAAAGACGGAGGATTACGTCAAAATCGTGCCGGTGACGCCGTTCTACCGCATCCTCTTCCACGACGGCAAGCAGTTCGACTACACCGGCGACGAGGAGGAAATCATCTCCGAGATCACGCGCTTTGCCCCGGAGGACATCCCCGGCTACCGGCGCTTCGTCGCCAAGTCCGAGGCCATCTACAACCGCGCCTTCACCGATCTGGCCGACCGGCCCTTCAGCAACATCAGCGACATGCTCAAGGTGGCGCCGGACCTGATCAAGCTGCGCAGCGACCAGAACGTGCACCAGCTCGTGGCCAATTACGTGAAGGATCCGTACCTGCGCCAGGTCTTCAGCTTCCACCCGCTGCTGGTGGGCGGCAACCCCTTCCAGTCCTCGTCCATTTACTCGATGATCCACTTCCTCGAGCGGCGCTGGGGCGTGCACTTTGCCATGGGCGGCACGGGCGCGCTGGTCCAGGCGCTGCTTCGGCTGTTCCGGGAAATGGGCGGCGAGCTGCGGCTCAACACCAAGGTGTCGGAGCTCCTCTGCGAGGAAACCGCCGGCCGTCCGCACGTGCGCGGCGTCAAGCTGGGCGACGGCGAGGAGATCGCCGCGCGCACCGTGGTCTCCAACGCCGACGTGGCCACTTTCTACATGAAGGGCGTCGACGCCAAGTACCGCCGCAAATGGACCGACGCCAAGCTCAAGCGCATGCGCTACTCGATGAGCCTGTTCCTCATCTACTTCGGCACCGACCGCACCTACCCGGACATCGCCCACCACACCATCGTGCTGACCAAGCGCTACAAGGAGCTGCTCCACGACATCTTCAACCGCAAGGTGCTGGCGGACGATTTTTCTCTTTACCTGCACGCGCCCACCCGCACCGACCCCAGTCTGGCGCCGCCCGGCTGCGAATGCTTCTACGTGCTCTCGCCGGTGCCGCACCTGGGCGGCGGGCAGGACTGGGACGCGATCAAGGACCGCTACGCCGACGCCATCCTGGAGTCGCTCGAAACCGTTTGCCCGGACCTGCGCCAGCACCTCGTCAGCAAGCTCATCTTTACGCCGAAGGACTTTGAGACCGAGCTCGACGCCCACCTCGGCTCCGCCTTTCAGTTCGAGCCCATCTTGACCCAAAGCGCCTGGTTCCGCCCGCACAACGTCAGCGAAGACGTCGATGGCCTCTACCTCGTGGGCGCGGGCACCCACCCCGGCGCCGGCCTCCCCGGCGTCATCTCCAGCGCCAAGGTCCTCGAGCACGTCGTGCCGGTGGCG
>JBCDLL010000007.1:0-72857 GCA_038745425.1 Verrucomicrobiota bacterium
CACCGTCATCAACGCCTTCACCGCCTGGCTCTTTATGAAGGGAGGCCAAGACGATCTGAACATGCGCGGCGCCTTTCTGCACATGGCCAGCGATGCGGCGGTTTCCGTCGGCGTCATGCTCAGCGGCCTGTTGGTGATTCTCTTTCAATGGTACTGGACGGACCCACTCATCTCGCTCGTGATCGGCGTCACCCTGCTCTTTGCCACCTGGAACCTGCTAAAGGAATCGGTGCTGGCGAGCCTGGACGCCGCCCCCGCTTCGGTCGACTTGGACGCGATCCGCGCCTACCTGAACGGCCTCGGCGACGTCGCCGACATGCACGACCTCCACGTATGGAGCCTGGGCACGCGGGAGACCGCGCTTTCGTGCCATCTCGTCATGCCCGGCGAGCGCCCGACCGACCGGCGCCTGGCCGAAATCAGCACCCATTTGCGCGAGACCTTCAAGGTCGGCCACGTCACGCTTCAAACCGAAACCGGCGATCCGGACATCATCCCCGCCCTCTGCAACCCGCAGTGCGATCCGCCCCAGAAAGACGGCGACTAAGAAGGTTTGCCCCACGGCCGGGAAGCGCCCATTTTCAACGACATGACCTACCTGGAATTCCGCCACCGCATCCAGCGGGAGCTAAGTTCGCATCCGGCCGGGCGGACGTGGAAGGAACTCCGAGACCGCCTGGCCTTGCCCTACAAGGTTCCCTGTCCGGAATGGATGAAGCAACTGGAAGCCGACATCGGCTTGGATCGCTCCGTAAAAAAGGGGAACGCGAAAATCTGGAGACTGGCCGCCTCCCGTTAGCGAGCTCGGCACCCTCCGTTTTCAGTGGCGGGCGGTAATGCCGCCCCTGAGAACCTGCTCAAGGATCGTCCCTTGCCGCGAGAGGCGCGTCGTCAACGGGCTCGCCACCACTTCTAGTCATTGCGTTGAAAGCTATTTAAACATCAAAAGGCGGTTTTTATTTACACCCCTGGCAACATGCCTAGCTTTCGGACTCGATAGCAATGCGCGTAATATGAACCGCTACCCTTCATTTCTCTGGCTCTGCTGGCTTTGGACTGTCCTGTTGGGTCCTGGTCTGCTTTCGGCCTTCGCCCAGCTGCCCTTTATTCTCAACAACGGCGAGGTCAATGAGACGACCGTCACCACCGCGCGCACCATTCTGGTGCAGAACGCCGACCGCGCCGACCCCGCCACCGCCACGACGCTCATCGTCAATCCGGGTGCCAACTTTAACGGAAGTTCCTTCGGCTTCAGCCTCTTTTATCAGGACGACTCCATCGGCGTGATCAACGGGGGCAGTTTTGCCACGGATGTCGGCGTGACGAACAACGCCATGGCTACCGTCGCCGACGGCACGTTCAGCAGCGATCTTTTGGCGCTGGGCAACGGCATGCTCACCGTCAACGGCGGCAGCGTGGTTGACGACGTGGCGGCCATCGGCAGCGGCCAGGTGGTTATCAACGACATTACCTCGGTGGACTCGGTGGTGACCTTCGATACTTCCACGGTGGAGATCAACGACGGAAATATCCTCAACGATGTGATCGCCGATAACGGCAGCCGAATTGTGATCAACGGCGGCTTCGTCGGCGACGACGCGGAAACCTTCGGCGGATCCAGCATGGAAATCAACGGCGGCACCTTCGTGGAGGACATCGAGGCATTCGGCTCCTCCCTGATCGTCATCACCGGCGGCGAACTCGGCGAGCGCGTGCGCGTTTTCGACGATGCCGAAATCAGCATCTTTGGCCGCGAGTTTTCACTCAATGGGGTTCCCATCGGCACCGGAGAGCTCATGGCCACCTCCGGCACGCTGACCGGAATCCTGCGGGACGGTACCGCCTTCAGCGTGGAAATCGAACGCGAGAACATCACCGGAAACGACATCATCGTTCTGGTACCCGAGCCGGCGACCGGCTGGTTGCTCCTCACGACGGGAGCGGCTCTCCTTCTACGCCGCCGCCGGAGTTCGGCCGCCGGCTAGGGCAATCCAGTAACGATCCCGGCGGGCGATCGCCCAGAGTTGTCCGTCGGCCAAGCCAATCTGGTTCGTGGTTAGAACCGCGCTTTTCCCATGACGGGCCGTCCGGGCGCCGCTAACCTGTTAGGGTGAAGATTTTTCCGTTTGTTTTCTGTCTCGTCGCGGTGGCGCTGTCACCGTTGGCCCTCACCGCGCAGGAGGCGGCGCCGGCCGTTACCGTGGAGCATAGCGTTTCCGCTTTAGAGCCCGCCACCTCGCCCGACGGGAACATGGTCGCTACCGTCACCCGTCAAGGCAACGAGGACGTCCTCCTGCTCTCTAAAACCGCCGACCCCACCCATCGGGTAGCCTCCCAGCGCTATTCCCAAGGAGTCTTGAGCCTGGAGTGGGCGGAGGACTCCGCCGCACTCGTGGTAGGCTTCCCGGACGAGCGCGGCAGCCAGGCCGACGTGCTTACGCAGCGCAACGGCACCTGGGTCCAGCTCCCCGCCACCACGCCGCCGCTGGAAGGTCGGCTGCGCTACCAGTATCTGGGGGCGGTTTTTCGGGAGGGCACCGTGCAGCTTTCCTACAAGGTCAGCCAGCTTGATGACGACGACCAATTGCTCGCCTTCGGTGTCTGCGCCTTCGACCTCAAGCTGGCCTCCGGCCAACGCGTGCTGCGCGCCTACCGCGACATGAACGCCCAGAGCTTCCAAACGGTCAACCCAAACCCCGGCACCCCCGCCGCCGCTCCCAGCGTGCCCGACAACGTGGCGCCGGCTCCCGCGGTGGTCGAAAGCCCCGCCCCGCCCGCGACGCCCACCACCGCGCGGCTCCAGGGCCTCCAGCCCATGGAGGGCATGAACCCCAAGAACGTCACGGCCAACCCCACCAGCAGCGACGCCGCCGCGCGCCAGGGCTTCGAGGCGCTGCGCCAGGGCGACTTGGAAACGGCCATGAAGCGCTTCAACCAGGCCTACCTGTTTAACGAGAACAGCCCGATCGCCTTCTGGGGCTTCGGGGCCGTGCTTGGCCAGCGCGCGCTCAAGCAGAACACCGAGGCCAACCTCAAAAAAGCGATCCAGATGTTCGAACGCGGGCTGATCCACGCCCGCGGCAAGGTGCGCGCCCGCATGCAGGGAGACTTCGGCCTCGCCTACACCCGCCTGGCCGTCTACTACCGCCAGCAAAACGATACCGAGCAAATGGAGCGCGCCTTCGACGAAGCCGGCCAGCTCTTCAAACAGGCCTACCAAGGCGCCCGCAACTACCCGCCCGTAGCCGCCAACTATTCTCTCTACTACTATTACCGCGGCAACTACCGCCAAGCCAAAACGATGGCCGACCTCGCCGTCAAGCGCGGCTACAAGTTCGATCCGCGCTATCTCCAGGACCTCAAAGAAGCGCTGCGGCGGTAACGGCGAAACGCCGTTTGCCAGCGAAGAGCGGACGGGTAAGTTTGGCCTCCATCATCCAACATCCCGCGATTCCCACCCAGAGTCTCTCCCTTCCTTCACCTGATGAAAGTCCTCGTCCTGCTGGCTCATCCCGAGATCGAAGCCTCCCATTCCAACGCCCGCCTCCTGGCCGCCATTGAGGGCCGCGAGCGCGTCACCGTGCACCAGCTTTACGCCGCTTACCCGGACTGGCAAATCGACGTTGCGCGGGAGCAGGCCCTCTTGCTAGGGCATGACCGCATCGTCTTTCAGTTCCCGCTCTATTGGTACTCGACGCCGCCGCTGCTCAAGAAGTGGCAGGACGATGTCCTGACAATGGGCTGGGCCTACGGCGAGGGCGGCACCAAGCTCAACGGCAAGGAGCTGCTGATCGCCACCAGCATCGGAGGGCATCCCGACGTCTACCGCGCCGGCGGGCGCAACCATTTCACCATGAGCGAAATCCTGCGTCCGCTCCAAGCCACCGCGAACATCTGCGGCATGCACTACCTGCCGCCGTTTGTCGTCGGCGGCCATTTGGACGAGGCCGGCCTGACCGCCACGGCCCAGGACTACGCCGCCTACATCACCAACCCCAAGCCACGCGGACTAGCGTAGCGCCTTGCCCCAAAGGCCAGCCCGGCCCGGTTGACTACACGTTGGTCGGGTCGACCCAGCGGCGACCGTCCTGCTCGAGGAGGAGATCCGCCTCGACCGGGCCCATCGAGCCGCTGGCATAGAGCGGCAGGCTGCTGGCGTTTTGCGCGTCCCAGCAGTCATGGACGGCATCGACCAGGCGCCAGGCTTCCTCCACCTCGTCGCTGCGGGTAAAGAGGGTGGACTCGCCGACCAGCGCATCGATGATGAGGCGCTCGTAAGCCTCGGGCAGGTAGTCCTCGAAGCCGGACTTGTAGGTGAAGTCCATCTGCACCTTTTGCGGCTCGCTCTTGCTCGGTTTCTTGGCGTTGAAGCCAATGGTGATGCCCTCGTTCGGCTGAATGCGGATGCGCAGGGAGTTGCGGCTGAGGTGGTCGGAGCCGGCCGCCTTGGCGAAGAGCACGCTGGGCGGCGCCTTGTAGATGATGTTGATCTCGGTGTAATGGGCGGCCAGCGCCTTGCCCGTGCGCAGGTAGAAGGGCACGCCGTTCCAGCGCCAGTTGTCCACGTAGAGCTTGAGCGCGACGTAGGTCTCGGTCAGCGATTCGTGGTCCACGCGCTCTTCCTGGCGATAGGCGGAGATACCCTCGCCGTCGATAAAACCGCCGCCGTACTGGGCCCGGATGGCCTGCTTGGCCAGCTGCTTGGGCGCCGGCGGGATGATGCTCTTGAGCACCTTCACCTTTTCGTCACGCACGCTTTCGCCATCGAGGGAGGCGGGCGGCTCCATCGCGGTCAGCGTCAGGAGCTGGAACATGTGGTTCTGGAGCATGTCGCGGCTGGCGCCGGCGTGGTCGTAGTAGCCGCCGCGGCCCAGCACGCCCACTTTCTCCGCGACCGTGATTTGCACGTGGTCGATGTAGCGGCGGTTCCAGAGCGGCTCGTAGATACTGTTGGCAAAGCGGAAGTAAAGGAGGTTCTGCACCGTCTCCTTGCCCAGGTAGTGGTCGATGCGGTAAATGCTGCGCTCCGGGAAAGCGCTTTGGAGGTCGTTGTTCAGGCTGATCGCGCTGTCCAGGTCCGTGCCGAAGGGCTTCTCCACCACCAGGCGGCGGATTTCACCCTCCTCGCCCCGGGCGAGGCCAGCCGCCGCCAGGTTCTTGGCCGTGCATCCGAAGAAACTGGGCGAAACCGAAAGGTAAAAGAGAAAGTTGTCGCCGATGGCCTTGTGCTCGGGCAACTCGCGCAGGAAGCTGGCCAGCGCCTGATAGCTGCTCTCTTCCGGCAGGTCACCCTTGAAGTAGTAGATGTGCGGCTCGAGCTTGGCCCAGACCTCTTCCACCACCGGTTTGGTGTGGCTGAACTGGTCCAGCGCCTCCTTGAGGCCCTGGCGGAAGAACTCGTGCGTCCAATCACGACGGGCGAACCCGACGATGGCGAAGTCATCCGGCAACTGGCCGTTCTTGGCCAGGTGGTAGAAGGCGGGGACGATCTTGCGGTGGGTCAGGTCGCCGGAGGCGCCAAAGATGACGGCGATGGCCGGTGGCAGCGTCTTGGGCGCGGCCGTGAGCGTGGAGGGAAGAGTCTGGTGCATGGGGTGGTCTGGTTCGGGTTAAAATCAAGCGTAAAGGAGTCGTCCTTTGGGTTCGGGAATGGAAACGCCGTCGGCTTGCGCCGTTTCCAGCCACAAACGCATCGCGGACTCGGCATTGCCGATTGCCTGCTTGCGCGTGGACCCATGCGCCGAGCAACCAGATAACTCCGGCACTTCAACGACGAAAATTCCGTCTTGAGCGTCCCAATAGACGATCATTTCATAAGGGGGTAGCTTCATCTTACAGGTCCAGGTATTGGCAGAGAATCTGTCGTACTTGCCTCACTTGATAAGCCTTCGCGTTCGATCCATCCGCCTGCAGGTTGATCCGCTCGGCAACTCCCGCTCGTACGAAGATATGGTGACTTCCTTTAACTCGTTCTTCAAATCCCAAGTGTTTGAGTAGGCCGACAAGGTCACGAAAGGAAATCTGCTGGTCCGATCTGGCCGATAATATCTTTTCGCGAACCTTGTCGTGTTTTCCCATCTAGCAGGGCTGCCTAAGCGTTGTAGGTGGAGCTGGACACGTCGCCGCCGTGGCCGGTCCAGTTGGTGTGGGTGAACTCGCCGCGGGGCCGGTCGACGCGCTCGTAAGTGTGGGCGCCGAAGTAGTCGCGCTGGGCCTGGAGGAGGTTGGCCGGCAGGCGCTCGGCCCGGTAGCCGTCGTAGAAGCTCAGTGCGGAGGAGTAGGCCGGGACGGGGATGCCCAGGCTGGCCGCCTCGGCCACGACCTTGCGCCAGGAGGCCTGGCACTCGTCGATGGCGTGGTGGAAGAAGTCGTCCAGGAGCAGGTTCTCGAGCTCCGGGTTCTTGTCGTAGGCCTTCTTGATTTCGCCCAAAAAGACAGACCGGATGATGCAGCCGCCGCGCCACATTAGAGCGATGCCGCCGTAGTTGAGGTCCCAACCGTACTCCTGGCTGGCGGCGCGCATCAGCATGTAGCCCTGCGCATAAGAGACGATCTTGGAGGCGTAAAGCGCCTGGCGGATGTTCTCGACGAACTCCTCCTTGTTGCCTTTGAACTCCGGCTTCGGGCCGCTGAGCACCTTGCTCGCGGCGACGCGTTCCTCCTTCAGCGCGGAGAGCGCGCGGGCGTAAACGGCCTCAGTGATGAGGTTAACCGGCTGGCCCTTGTCGAGGGCGGCCTCGGCCGTCCACTTGCCGGTGCCTTTCTGGCCGGCGGCGTCGAGGATAGAGTCGACCAAGTAGCCGCCGTCCTGCTTGAAGCGCAAAATATTGGTGGTGATCTCGATCAGGAAGCTGTCGAGCTCGCCCTTGTTCCACTCTTCAAAGACGTCGGAAATTTCGCCGTTGTCCATGCCCAGACCGCGGTGCATCAGGTCGTAGCCTTCGCAGATGAGCTGCATGTCGCCGTACTCGATGCCGTTGTGCACCATCTTGACGAAGTGGCCGGCGCCGCCCTTGCCGACCCAGTCGCAACAGGGGCTGCCGTCCGGGGCCTTGGCGGCGCTCTGCTGGAAGATCTCCTTGATGTGCGGCCAGGCTTCCGGGCTGCCGCCGGGCATCAGGCTCGGGCCGTGACGGGCGCCGTCTTCGCCGCCGGAGATGCCCGTGCCGACGAAGAGCAGGCCCTTGTTCTCCAGCTCCAGCATGCGCCGCTGGCTGTCGGGGTAGTGACTGTTGCCGCCGTCGATGATGATGTCGCCCGCTTCCAGGTGCGGTACGATCTTCTCGATAAAGGCGTCCACCGCCGGGCCGGCCTTGACCAGCATCATCACGCGACGGGGCTTCTTCAGCTTGGCCACCATCTCCTCGATGCTCCAGGCACCTTCCACCTCGCTGCCTTTGGCTTCGTTCTCGAGGAACCGGTCGATCTTTGCCGTCGTGCGATTGTGGGCGATCACCTTGAACCCGTGATCGTTCATGTTGAGGATAAAATTCTGCCCCATGACGGCGAGGCCAATCAGGGCGATGTCTCCAGTCGGTTCACTCATCGTAAATCTCTTTCTTTGCGGGTTAGGTTAACGGCCAAGAGAGAGGCGCCCCCGCGCCCGAGCCAAACCGGTGGCAAGCGCGCCCATCCCTGGAAAGGCACAGTACTCACCGGAGTTGCCCCCACAAGTGGAAAAAAGCGGTCGGCGCCACAAAAGAGCCTTGTGACGATTGAGTTACGGAAAACGGGACTCCCCCCGGTCCCGGTTTTTTGCTTAGCTGAAAGGCGATGTCCGATGCGCAAGGCAAACAAGGTTGGGGCGAGGGACTGGACAAAGGCTTTGTGCGTCGCCTGTTGGCGGTCGTGGGCGTGGTGGCGTTGGCGGCCCTGGCGGCGGTCATCGTCTGGGAGCTGCTCAACATTCTGCTGCTGGCCTTCGGCGGGGTGATGGCGGCGGTCCTTTTTCACTTCCTCGCCACCAAGCTGAGCGGCCTTACCCGCCTGCCTTACCAGGCCGCCGTTCTGGTCGTGTTCCTGGGGCTGATCACGTTTCTGGGGGTCATCATTGGGCTGACCGGCCCGGTGATGAGCTCGCAGGTCAACGCCATCTCGGAGGAGTTGCCCCGCTACCTGGAACGCTCCAAGAACCAGATTGCGGAGCTGCCGCTGGGCGACCAGCTGGTGTTCGAAATCGACCGTTTGATTCAATCGGAAAACGGCTCGATCAGCCTGAGCTGGGAGCAGTTTTCGCGGATCAGCGGGCCGCTGCTGGGCATCTTCGGCACCACCTTGGGCACGGTCGTGTCCATTCTGCTCATCTTCCTGCTGGGCCTTTATCTCGCGATCGAGCCACGGATGTACGTGGCCGGCATCCTGCATCTGGTGCCGCTGGGGCACCGGCCGCGCGCGCAGGAGGTCCTCGACCGCATGTACGCCAACCTGGTATACTGGTTCTTCGGCCAGCTCGTAAGCCTGACCCTGATCGGCGTGGGCATGACGATTGGGCTCGTTTTGCTCGGCGTACCGCTGCCGGTCTTCCTGGGCCTGCTCACCGCCGTGCTTTCCTTCATCCCCAACCTGGGCCCCACGCTAGCAGCGGTCCCGGTGCTGTTGCTGGCGCTTTCGGTCAGCCCGTGGACGGCGCTGTACACGCTTATCTTCATCATCGCGCTGCAGAATTTGGAGGGCATCTTCGTCACCCCGACCGTGCTGCGCCGGGCCGTGCAACTGCCGCCCGCTCTGTTGATTGTTGTCCAGATCAGCCTGGCCACCCTGGCGGGTTTTCTGGGGCTGCTGCTGGCCACGCCGCTGCTGGTCTGCGTGATCGTGCTGGTGCAGATGCTCTACGTGCGCGATGTCCTGGGCGAGGAAATGCCCGGCACCGCCCGGAGGGGCCTCCAAGCTTCCGGTTGACGTTGGCGGACCCTCTTTCATAGCCTCGAAGACGTGAGCGAACAGGATTTGCAGCGGCTGCTGGCCGACCAGAAAGTCGCCCCCTGGAGAATGGCGCTGGCCCGGTGGGTGGAATCCCCGCGCATCCAGCGGATCATCATTGGGCTCATCCTGATCAACGCCGCCGTGCTTGGGATGGAGACCAACGCCGCGCTAATGGAGGAGTACGGCACGTTGCTCGTGGCAATCGACAAAATCTGCCTGGTCGGCTTCGTGATCGAGATCGCGCTGAAGCTGGCCGCCTACCGGCTGCTTTTCTGGCGCTCGGGCTGGAACTGGTTCGACTTTATCGTGGTTGGCATCGCCCTAATCCCGGCAGCCGGCCCCTGGGCCATCCTGCGGGCCCTGCGGGTACTCCGGGTCCTGCGCCTGCTCACGGTCGTCCCGGCGCTGCGCAAAGTGGTGGCCGCCTTCCTCCACGCCATTCCGGGCTTGGCCGGCGTCATCGCGGTCATGAGCATCTTCTTCTACACCGCCGCCGTGCTGGCCACGCGTCTCTTTGGCGAAGTCTTCCCCGAGTGGTTTGGCCACCTGGGGGCCAGCCTCTTCAGCCTGTTCCAGATTATGACCCTGGAGAGCTGGTCCATGGGCATCGTGCGGCCCGTGATGGTGGAGTACCCGTGGGCGTGGGCCTTCTTTGTGCCGTTCATCATCATCGCCACTTTCACCATCCTCAACCTCTTCATCGGCATCATCGTCAGCACCATGCAGGAACTTTCCGAAAAGCCCGAACTGGAAGCGGCGGAAGCGGCGGGCGGCGCCGACACGCCCGAGATCGCCGCCACCCTGCGCCGCCTGGAGCGGGAAATCCGCGAACTGCGCCAACGGCTAGAGAAAAATCCACCGGCCTGACCCGTTATTAGCTCGGCATCCGGGTTTTTTGCCTTCCTCATGCTTCTGCCTTGCTCTTGGGGGCCAGGTTGCTAACCCATACCTTATTAGCCATGGGCCTGCTGGACACGCTGAATCAGGATCACGACATGGAGAGGGACGAGTACAAGTCCCGGCTCCACGATCTGCAGTTGGCCATGCTCGAGCTCCAGCAGGAGCTCCTTGGCACCCGCCGCACGTTGATCCTGGCGTTCGAGGGACCCGACGCCGGCGGCAAGGGCGGCGCCATCAAGCGCGTCATCGAGATGCTCGACCCGCACAAGATCAAGCTCCACGCCATCACCAAGCCGACCCAAACCGAGTACCGCTATCACTACCTCTGGCGCTTCTGGAACAAGCTGCCCGCCCAGGGCGAAACCGCCATCTTTGACCGCAGTTGGTACGGGCGCGTGCTCGTCGAGCGGGTGGAGGGCTTTGCCACCAAGCACGAATGGAAGCGCGCCTACGAGGAACTCAACGAGTTCGAGCGCGTCCTGATCGATGACGGCTCCATCCTCCTCAAGTTTTACATCCACATCACCAAAGAGGAGCAGAAGCACCGGTTTGAGCGCCGTCAAAAAGACCCCTTCAAGCGCTGGAAAATTAACGACGAGGACTGGCGCAACCGCGACAAGTGGAACCAGCACATCGATGCGGCCGAAGACATGTTCAAGCTCACCTCCTCGCCCCAGGCGCCTTGGCACGTGGTGGCCGGCAACTACAAATGGTACGCCCGCACCAAGGTTCTGCGCACCGTGGTGGAAAAGCTGAAGAAGGAACTCAACCACGGCGGCAAGGTCGTCCGCAGCGCCGTGGCGGCATGAGCGAAGAGCTCGACCGGCCCGCCTGCGACCTGCCGGCCCGGCCCGCGCTGAGCGTGCCGGTGGAGATCTTCTACTTCGACACCGACGCCGGCGGCGTGGTCCATAACGTGGCCTACCTGCGCCTGGTGGAAGTGGCCCGCAGCAAACTGGCCGCGCATCTCGGCTGGCCGCTCGCGCGGATGGAAGCCACCGGCATTGTGCCCGTGGTCGCGCGGACCGAGATCGACTACCTGGCCCCGGCGCGCCTCGGCGACGAACTCGTCA
The DNA here is from genome assembly GCA_038745425.1 of Verrucomicrobiota bacterium. GTDB lineage: Bacteria > Verrucomicrobiota > Verrucomicrobiia > Methylacidiphilales > UBA1321 > CAWUJC01. The sequence goes on from JBCDLL010000007.1 coordinate 10,896, forward strand.
TTGAAGCGAAGCTGCTGCGGCTGGAGCGCGTGCGCTTCCTGCTCGGCTTCGAGATGATCCGCGCGGGCGACGGCCAGCACCTGATGCACTGCCGGCAAACCATGGCGGTGGTGAACCTCAACACGATGCGCCCGCATCGCCTGCCCGCCGCCTGGAAAGAGCGCTATGGGTAGGACCGGACCCGGATCGCCTTAGCGGCTCAGGATTTCGTTGCGCAGTTCGCTGTCGTAGTCCAGCGCGTCGACGGAATCGATCAGCCTCCTCCAGCTCGTCATCACGCTGCGTTCAAGCCGATTGAGATTGCCGACCTCGCTGTCGGTAAAGACGGAAGTGGAGCCCGCCCGCGTGCCAAAATGTTGGAACAAAGCGGCCTGGTACGCCTCCAGTTGCTGGATCACGTTCTGCAGCTCGTGATAAACGGGCCGTGTCTTCGGGTGGATCTTGCGCCGGAGCTGGTTGAGTTGGCTCACCAACGCGCGCACCTTGCTGCTGTCGAGCTTCACCTTGGCGTGCTTGTTCTGGGCCAGCACCGCCAGGATCGGGCTCACCGTCTTAAACATGCCGTCCAGCGACGCGATAATCGTGAGATGGCGCGGGGCCTGCCCACTGGCCGCCTTCAGCAGGTACTGGGCGGACTGGTGGTTGGGTGCCAACTCCACCACTTCTTCCAGCAGCTTTCGGTTCTCCGGCGAGCGCACCACCGCACCCCAGTACCGGCCGTCCATCTTGCCCTGCAGGCCGGCAAACTTGTCCATCGCGCTTTGGAGGTTTTCCGAGCGATCCACTCGCGCCAGGTCGACCGCCTCGTCGATCGTCTCCAGGGAAAAGACCTGGGTCTTGGCCAGCTCGCCGGCAAATCCGAGCACCAGATAGTTGTCGAGCTCTCCCAAATTCTCCTTGGGAATGCCGACATAATCGCAGCCGTCGCGGGCCGCGCCTTTGATCTTGTCCGCGATGCCGCCCACCCGGACCACCTTGCCGTCCACGTTGATGTCGCCGGTCATGGCCACCTTCTCGTCAATCTTGAAGTCCTGCAGTAGGGAGAGCGCCACCACGCAGAACGCGGTCCCGGCGGAACCACCCGCCTTTTCACTGTACTTGTCGTCAAAACTCAGGCGCACCACGTGGCCCTTGGCCTTGTCGGGGGCGCGGTTCAAGGCCAGCCGCTGGGCTTCCTTTTTGCTGATGTCCATGTCCTCGCCCACCGCCGTCATGAACTCCAGCGTGGTGGAGCGGTTGTCGGCGGGCACCAGTGTGGCGTTGATCTCCATGACCTTGCCGCCGATGAAGCCGCCTTCCGTGGACAGCACCACCAAGCCGTTGATCTGGGCTTGCGCCTGGGCCGCTCCGGTTGTCGTCGGCTTGGTCGGTTCTGGGACGGGTTTGGAAGAGGCGGTGGTATTGGGGCGGGACAGCGCGGAAGCGGTCGCGTCGCCCACCAGCGCTTTCCACGCGACCGGCATGGGAATTTCGGCCCGGATCAGCTCGGTTTCGTAAACAATCTCCTCGTTCCCCGGCGCCGCTTCGTAGGCAAGTTCGGCCAAATAGGACGCGGCTTGCTGGTCCGCCTCCCCGCCCACATCCTTCATCAGCTTGGCGCTCTGGATCAGCCGTTTCGCCAAGCTGTTGGGATCCACCTGCTGACCGGGCTCTCCCAGGGAATCTTTACGGCGGAAGCGCGCCTTGGCGATGACCGCCGAGCGGTTGGTCGGGTCCAGCCCCAGCGCCACGACCAGCGCGCGGGCCTGGAGCTTTCTCTGCTCCTTGCCCTCGGGCACGGATTTGGCCCAGTCCGCCAGCATGGTGGCCAACTGCTTGCGCCCGGCCGCTTCCATTTGCAGATCCTCGGCTTTAAAGGGAAACGCCGAGGCATCGAGTTCATAGTCCACCTGGCCCTGCACGGCGGGGGTGACGGCCAGCGCGGTCACGAGCCCCAACGCACCCAAAACCGCGCGAAACGAGTTCCTTTTACCCCTCATCACGCCGCATTTTCCCCGGCCTTGCTCTTGGGTGCAAGACGATTGCGCGCCGCAAGGGCAGAAACTTGCGTCCCGGGGCTCGCCCCGACATTTGCATGGGCAAAGCCGTCCCCGTTCCGCAAGATGGCACCGCCAATGAGGGAAGCGGGACCATGACAAGCCACCGGAGCGCGGCCAGCCGGTTGTGGCTGGTGGGGTTGATGCCGCTGCTGCCCCAGGTGCTCGGGAGCGCCTTCAACATCTGGTACAACACGGCTGCCGTGGTCCCGCAGTTGACCGCCGGCCAGCAGGAGCGCTTCCACCAGACCGTGCTGGTCTTCAACCTGATCATCTTTCCCCTGGGGCTCGCCGCCTGGGCCTGGCTGGTACTGCGGCTGCGCCGTCCGCTCAAAGCCCTCCTGCGCGGCGACGGGCCCAAGGACGAAGCCCTGGAGCGGGCCCGGCGCGAGGTGATCAACCTGCCCTGGTGGGGTTCGCTCATCGCGGGCGGAGCCTGGCTGGCCTGCCTGCCGGTCTTCCTCCCGGCTATGGGGCTCACGACCGACCCGCTCAACCCGCACGTCTGGGTGCACCTGCCCATTTCCTTCATCGTCTCGGCCTCCATCGCCACCACGCAGAGCTTCTTTCTGGTCGAGCTGGCCACCCAACGGGTGCTCTTCCCGGTTTTTTTCCGCGACGGGCGGGCCGACAATGTACCGGGCACCTGGGCGCTCTCGCTGCGCGGGCGCGGCTGGCTTTGGATTATTTCCGTCGGCGTCTGCCCGGTGAGCGCAATGCTGTTGATCATCTTCGCGCCGGACGACCCCGGCACCAACAAGGCGCTCTTTTCGCTCTTTGTCGGCGGCGTGGGCATGGGCTTTGGCTTCTGGACGGCCTACATGCTCGACCAGCTCGTGGCCGAGCCGGTGGCCCAGCTCCGGCGGTCCGTCCAGGCAGTCGCCGAGGGCAACTACGACGTCCGCATCGACACCATCCGGGCGGACGAGCTCGGCGTGCTCATCTACGAGAACAACCAGATGGTGCGCCAACTGCGCGAAAAACAGCGCCTGCAGGAGACCTTCGGCCTGCACGTCGGGCGGGAAGCGGCCCGGCAAATCCTGGCCGATGACCCGGGCCTCTCCGGCACGGAGCGGGACATCAGCGTGATGTTTGTCGACATCCGCAATTTCACCGCCCGCAGCGCCGACCGGCCGCCGGCCGAAGTCGTCGCCATGCTCAATACCTTCCTCACCGAAATGGTGACGGTGATCGAAAGCGAGCACGGCGGGATGATCAACAAGTTCCTTGGCGACGGCTTCATGGCCCTCTTTGGCGCGACCGGCACTGCCAACGACACGAACAGCCACGCCGATGCCGCCGTCGCCGCCGGCCGCGGCCTGCAGGCCCGGCTGGTCAGGGTCAACCGGGTACTGGCCGCCGAAGGGCAGGCTGAGCTAGCCATCGGCATTGGCGTGCACAGCGGCCCGGCGGTAGTCGGTAGCATCGGCTCCGAGCAGCGCCTCGAGTTCACCGCCATTGGCAGCACTGTCAACCTGGCCTCGCGGGTGGAGGGGCTCACCAAATCGCTCGGCGTGCCCATGCTCATCACCGAAGCAACCAAGGTTCGCCTGCGCGAAAAGCCTCCGCTCCACGAGCAGCCCGCCCAGCACGTCAAGGGCATGGAGGAACCCGTGCCCGTCTGGAGCGTGGGGGCGGCGGCCGAAGAACCTCACTCGTCCAGGTAAGCCCGCAGCGCCTCGCGCAAGGTCTCGCGGGCGCGAAACAGGAGCGACTTGACCGAGGGGACGGTTGTCTTCATCACCTCGGCGATCTCGTCGTAGCTGAGCTCGTCGTAGCGGCGCAGCACCACGGCCAGGCGCTGCTGCTCGGGGAGGGCAAGGATGGCGCGGTCCACCGCCGCAATCATCTCGTGGTCGAGCGCTTCCTGTCCGGGCGTTTTCATCTTCGGGTCGGGCAGTTCCTGGTGGGCGGCGTGCGGATCGTCGCGGTCTTCCCGGCCTGGTTCGCCGGTGGCCAGCGGCAGGAACTTGGCCCGCGAGCGCCGGCGCGATTCGTTGAAGACAAGGTTGCGCACAATGGTGAAGAGCCAGGTGCGGAACTGCGCGGTAGGCTTGTAGTTGGGCGCCGCCTTGTAAACGCGCAGAAAGACCTGCTGGGCCAGATCCTGGGCCTCGGTCCGGTCGCCCAGCATCTTGACGATGGTGCCGTAAACCGCCATCTGGTGGCGGGCGATGAGTTCGGCCATGGCGGCTTCGCACTCAGGGCTTAGCCCATCCTCGCGCGCGCCGGCGGCGAGCGTCCGCATCAATTCGACATCATCGGCCATGGTCGCGGGGAGGACGGCTAGCTTCCGGCGCGCGGCCGCCGCCAAAGGAGCTCGGTTGGAGTGAACACCTTCCGGGGGATATGGTTGCGCAAGTCAGCCGGATCGAGAAGATTATATTTGATTCCTCTCGCTCCGGGCGTCTTTAATGGCAGCGCATGTCCGGACACAGCAAATGGTCAACCATTAAGCGGCAAAAAGCCGCCACCGACCAGAAACGGGGTCAGGTCTTTAGCCGGCTGGCGAAGGAAATTACCGTGGCGGCCAAAATGGGCGGCGGCGACCCGAACATGAACCCGCGCCTGCGCACCGCCATCGCCACGGCCAAGAAGGATTCCATGCCCAACGACAACATCGAGCGGGCGATCAAAAAGGGCACCGGCGAGCTCCAGGGCGAGGCCTACGAGGAGCTGGTCTACGAGGGCTACGGACCGGGCGGCGTCGCCATCCTGGTGGAGACCGCCACCGACAACAAGAACCGGACCGGCGCCGACATGCGCCACGCCTTCAACAAGTTCGGCGGCAACATGGCCACCAGCAACGCGGTCGCCTGGATGTTCCACCGCAAGGGTTACATTGCCGTGCCGCTGGGAGCGACCAGCGAAGACGCGCTGATGGAGGCCGGGCTCGACGCCGGGCTGGAGGACATTCAGGCCGGGGACGAGGTTTACGAAATCACCACCCCCTACGATAAGCTGAACGAAGTCGACGACGCGCTGAAGGCCGCCGGCATCGAGAGCCAGGAGGCCAAGCTCACCTTTCTGCCGGAGAACCACACTCCCGTGACCGACGAAGCCACCGCCAGCCAGCTCATGCGCCTGCTGGGCGCCCTCGACGACCTGGACGACGTCCAAGCCGTGCACGCCAACTTCGAAATGAGCCCCGAATTGATGGAAGCGGCCGCGGGCTAGGCCAACCCTTTCTCCCCCTGGTTATGAGCGACTGGTATTACGCCGAGAACGACGAACAGAAGGGCCCCGTCAACGAGGCCGAGCTGAAGGAGAAATTTGCCGGCGCGCAATTGGCGCCGGACACCCTGGTCTGGCAAAAGGGCATGACCCAGTGGACACCCGCCGCCGAGGTGGACGCCTTCCAGTTTACTCCACCACCCGCCCCGGCCGACCTGCCCCCGGCGCTGCCGCCCAACGAGCCCGCCGCTCCCGCGGCCGAACCCGCCCCGACTCCCGAAAAGCCCGCGGCGGAAAAACCGGCGGCGGAGGAAGCTCCCCAGGAAGAGGAAGAGGACTTTGCCGAGCTGGGTGAAATCATCCACAAGCCCCTCGAGATCGACGTCGAACCGGCGGACTTCGAGAAAAACAAGATCTACGGCATCATGGGCTACATCTACGTGCTGTTTCTGGTGACCTTCCTCATCGCGCCCAAGTCGCCCTTTGCGCGCTACCACGGCTCCCAGGGCGCCACGCTCTTCTTCACCACGACGGTGTACTGGCTCTTTATCATGTCGCTCTGGTTCGTGCTGCAAAACCAAATCCCCGACGTCATCTTCTACGTCATCATGTTCGCCCCGCCGATCACCCTGGCGGTCATCGGCATCATGAACGCTTCCAAGGGCAAGGCCGTCCCCCTGCCGTTAATCGGCGGTTTCACGATCATCAACTAGCGCCCGCGAGAACAGCTTCCGTGGAGGGGCGCTCAGGATGATGACCGGGTTTGGCCTCTGCAATACGACCTTGCCTTCGCCAAAAAAATACCCCGCGTTGCCGTGTGGGTGTTGCTTTCTACCCTAAGTACTAGGGGGAAACCGGCGCTCCTCCGTCGCCTTCCAGTCAAGGCATGACGTTGGTTAGTACGCCTTCTCGTTTCCTTGTTGGTTAGCACGGTCGAAAGCCATGCACCGCGAATCACGAACAACGCAGGGTAAAGGGTCTGACGTCGTGAAGGCCAAAATGTTCAAAGAGCAGGCGCCGTAGCCGCGGCTAGGCATCGCGGAAGACGGCCCCGAGTTTCTCCTCGAGCGTGCGGCGGATTTTGTCCTGCCACTTGCCGACTTCCTTTTCAGTGAGTGTCCGGTCGGCGGCCCGGTAAGTCAAGGCATAGGCGAGCGATTTGCGGTCGGCCGGAATCTTCTCGCCGGTGTCGTCGGTGAAGATGTCAAAGAGCCGGATGCTCTCCAAGGCTTTGAGGTTGAGCGCGTTGACGGCGGCCACCACCTCCGCCTGCGGGAGGCTGCGCGGCACGACCACGGCGATGTCACGACGCAGCGAAGGGAAAGCGGGCAGTGGCTCGTAGCGGGCCGGGGGGCGGTCGCGGGCCAGCCAGGCGTCGAGCCGAAGCTCGGCGTAGAAAGCCGGCGCCTTGAGCCCGAGGCCCTTGGCGAAGCTGGGCGCCACCCGGGTCGCTTCGAGGACGTCGCCCTCCTCAAAGCCATGGCGGTAAAGGAGCGCGTCGAGCGCCCCCTGCAGGTCGGCGAGATCGGCGGAGCGGGGACTGGTGTGCCAGTGCTCCTCGGCGCCTTCGCCGGCCACCAGCAGGCCCAGGCGGGTCGGCTCGGCGGTCGCGCCGCCGTTACGCTCAAAGACCTTGCCCGCCTCGAAGAGCCGCACCCCGGACACGCCGCGGGCCAGGTTGCGCCCGGCCACCGCCACCAGCGAGGCCCGCAGGCCGGTGCGCAGGTGCGTGTACTGCTCATTGAGCGGGTTGCCCACCGCCAGCGCGCGGTCGGGCTCCACCCAGCCGGCCTCGACCAGCGTATCGGTGTTGCACTCGTTCCAGCCCCAGCCGGCCAGAAGCCGGCGCAGCTCGGCCAGCCGGTCGTGCACCAGGTCGGCCGCGCTTGACGGCGTTACGCCCAGATTGATCCGGGCGGGCACGCCGACCATCCCGTGCAGCCGGGCGATTTCCTCGATCAGATCGACCTCGCGCTCGAGGTCGGGGCGGAAAGACGGGATGCGGTAGGTGACTTCAGTGTCGGGCCGCCCGACCAGCTCCAGTCCCAGCTTCTCCATCCAGTCATTGATGCGCTCGGCCGGCAATCCGAGACCGATAAGCTTGCCCAGGCGCGGGAGCCGCAACGTCACCTCGCGCTCGAGCACGGGCGGCTCTCCCGCCACCACCGGCGCGGCGGCCACCTCCGCCCCGGCCAGGTCGCAGAAGAGCGCGATGGCGCGATCGCGGGCGCGCAGCACCGCGGCGGGATCCACCCGGCGCTCGTAGCGGTAGCTGGAATCGGAAATCAGGCCCAGGCGACGGCTCGTGCGGCGGACGTGGGCGGGGTCGAACCAAGCCGCCTCCAGCAGCAGGCCGGTGGTGGTCTCGGTCACGCCGCTATTGAGCCCCCCCATCACCCCGGCCAGCGCGACCGGACCGGCCTCGTCCGCGATCACGAGATCATCGGCCTCCAGCCGGTAGGTGGCTTCGTCGAGGGCGCGGAATTCCTCCCCCGCCTCGGCGTAGCGCACGGAGATCGTGTGGCCCGAGAGCTTGGCGAGGTCAAAGGCGTGCAGGGGTTGGCCGATCTCGTAGAGCACGTAGTTGGTGATATCGACCACGTTATTGATCGGCTGGTGGCCCATGGCGCGGATACGGTCCGCCAGCCATTCCGGGCTAGGACCCACTTGCACGTTTTTCAAAACCGTGGCGGCGTAATAAGGCCCGGCCGCCGGTGCGGGCAGCTCCACCTGCCAGCCGCTCTCGTTGGCGGGGAAGTCGATTTGCGGCCAGGCGAAGGGCTTGACCGTGCCCGCGCCGCAGGCAGCGATCTCGCGCGCCAGGCCCAGGTAGCTGAGCAGGTCCGGCCGGTTCGGGGTGATCTCGACCTCGAAGACGGTGTCGCCGGTCACCACCTCACGCAGAGGCACGCCCACCGGCGTGTCCGGGTCCAGGATAAGGAGACCCTGCGCGTCGTCGGAGATGGCCAACTCCACCGGCGAGCACAGCATGCCCTCGCTCTTCTCGCCGCGCAGCTTGCCGCTCTTGATCTTGAACTCGCCGCCGTCCTTGCCGCTGATGACGGTCGCGCCAGGCAACGCCAGCGGGACCTTGTCGCCCGCCGAAAAGTTTTTGGCCCCGCAAACGATCTGGCGCTGGCCCTGGCCGTCGTTGACCAGGCAGACGCTCAAGCGGTCGGCGTCCGGATGGGGCCCGAAGCTCTCGATCTGCGCGACCACCACCTTCTCGTCGATCTCACCGAGGCGCTCGACCGTCTCGACCTCGGTGCCCGCCATGGTCAAACTCTCGAGCAAGGCGTCCAGCTCAAGCGAGGGTTCCACGTAATCCTGGAGCCAGTTGACGGAAAACTTCATGACGGCAATGCCCGGGTGGGAGAGTCCGCCAAGCTACCGGGCCGCCGCCGCCAGCGCAAGCGCGCCGTGGGCGGGGCTTGACGGGCAGCCGTCGACACCCCGACGTCCGTTTGCCCGGCGCCCAAGGTGTGCTTGGTTAGCAGTAATGGTTGATGGACCTCTACCGAAGGAGACCGGCATCATGGTGCTGCCGAACGCGATCCTGTTCCCGCAAGCGCTGCTCCCGCTGTACATCTTCGAGCCACGCTACCGCGACATGCTCCAGATCGCGCTCGACGGCGAGCGGATGTTCGCCGTCGCCCACGGCCACGGCCTGAGCGAGCCGCATCGCATCTCCGGCATCGGGCTCATCCGCGCCTGCGTGGACCAGCCCGACGGCACCAGCCACCTCATGCTTCAGGGCATTAGCCGCGTGCGCTTCTCCGAGTTCACCCAAACCGACCCCTACTACCGCGCCCGGGTGGAGTTCCTGCCCACCGAGCAGACGAGCGACGACGCCACCGAGAAACTGGGCCAGGAACTACGCAACTACCTCGACGGCATGCGGCAGGAAGCCGACGGCAAGACGGCCGAGATGCTCAACTTTCTGGCCGACGTGGAAGACCTTGACGCGCTCGCCGACATCGTCTCTTACAGCATGGTGATGGACCTGGACCGCAAGCAACGCCTGCTGGAAGCCGTCAGCCTGCGCGAGCGCCTCGAGCTGCTGCTGGAAGCCGTCCGCGAAGACGGCCCGCTGGATGACGGCTTCACCTTTACCTAGAGGCTGCCCGTGAAGCGGAATGGCCTTGCCAAAGCGGGCCGGGTTTTCGAGTCTGGGCGCTAATTTCCATGCCCGAACGCCGTTCCTCCTCCCGCCGGCCACGCCCGCAAACCAGAGTCCGCAAGGCAGCCCCGCGCCCCGCCTCGCCCAAGGCCGCCAAACCCGCCCCAGCGCCAAAGAGGGGCAAACCAACCCGGAAATCCGCCAAGCCCACGCGGGATCAAAAAACCCGTCCCGTTGCGAAGAAGTCGGCGTCTCCCGCCGCCCAGGGGAGCCGGCCACCCAAGCAAACTTCCACCCCGCGGCGCCGGTCCAAGCCTCAACCGGCAAAGGCTCCCGCCGCGCGCCCCGAGCTCGAAGCCAAGCTGCTGAAAAGCTCCGCCGTCTTCCCGGCGCCCCTCGTGGTTGGCTGCGTCAAAACGCCGGCCGGGCTCGATTACCTGACGGCGCCAGAGGTGCCCGCCGACCTGATCGAGGTGCGGCTGGACGAGTTGATCCACGCGGGGGTGGGCGTCGAGGTCATCGAGGCCGCCTTGCGCAAACGCCGCCATCCGGCGCTGCTCACGGCCCGTGCCTCCCGCGAAGGCGGCGCCCGGAAATGGAAGCCGGACGAGCGGACCCGGCTCCTGCTGCGGCTGCTCGACCACGCCGACGCCGTCGACCTGGAGCTGGCCGACCTCCCGCGCCTGCAGCGGGTCCTCAGCACCGCCGCCCAGCAAGGCGTCCACGTCATCCTTTCGGTCCATGCGCTCCAGCAACCCGCGAGCAACGACCAACTGCGCGCCTGGGTCCAGAGCTTCCTGGAGCAAACGGCGTTCTGCTACAAAATGGCGGTGCGGCTGCAGAACCAGGGCGACCTGCACCAGCTTGTGGACATCCTGCTGCGCAACCCGCACAAACGCTGGGCGCTGATGGGCCTGGGCCCCGACGCCCCGCGCAGCCGGGGCGTACTCGCCGGGCTTGGCTCCCTGCTGGTCTACGGCTACCTCGACGAACCGACCGCGCCGGGACAACCCTCCACCAAGCAGTTGATTAAAAATCTGTAAAGGCAGGCCACCACCTCGTGAGCGGTGCCAGTTGCCGAGGTTTCTCCGCGCCAGCGCGTGTTTGCCACGCAATTGTTCAAATTGCGGGCGTGCGTCGACGCCTCCACCGGGCCAAGATCATTAGCAGCCCTCGCTCAAACGGCAGGAGAATTCACGGCATTTTCCCAGAGTTTCAACGTCTAACACGCAGTAAGATGGACAAGACCGACACCTTTCACACCAGCCGCGTATTCTCGATTTGGGATACGCTGGTCACGTCCAATCAGCTTTTGCTCCGCAGCTACGCCGACCGCGACAACCTCGACCTGATCTTTAACGGCGTCTTTTACCTGGAGCTCCCCTTCGACCTCAAAGGTATCCGGCTGGCCAAGCCGAACGCCGCCGAGCTAAAGCGCCTGCAGAAGCGCAGCCAGCGCAACCCGCAGGGAAGCGAGCAGTTCTACGTCCTCGTGAGCCAAGGGCGGCGCTACTACGTCGGGGCCAAGAGCCTTGTCATCGAACACAACAGCCAGTCCTCGGTCGATCCCTTCTTCTTCACCGCCAAGTACCTCTACGAGTCGCAGCAGGAGGACTTCTACCGCGCCAACGTCGACCGCAGTGAGGAGTATCTCTCCCGCTAGAAGAGGTGGCGGCGGCAGATCAAGAGGCCCTCGCCTCTACGCGGCACCCATCATTTCGCGCTTGGCCGCGAGCAGCTTCTTCATCTTGGCCGCCGGTTGGGTGTTGACCACGTCCTCCTTCCGCAGCCAGCCCTTGCGCGCGATCGTCACCCCCAGCGGCAGGCAGCCAAAGCCGTCCGTGCGGTGCGCGTCCGGGTTGATCACGCACTTGACGCCCTTGTCGCGGGCCTGGTGCCACCAACGCCAGTCCATGTCCAGGCGGTAGCCGTTGGCGTTGAGCTCGATCCAAGTGCCGGTCTCGGCCGCGGCGTCGATCACCTTGTCCAGGTTCAGCTTGGTCGGTTCTCGCGCCAGCAAAAGCCGCCCGGTCGCGTGGCCCAGCATCGTCACGTACGGGTTCTCCAGCGCGCGGATCACCCGCTTGGTCGCTTCCGTTTCCGGCTGGTTGAGTACGCTGTGGACGCTCGCAACCGCGAAATCCAGCCTGGCCAGCGTCTCGTCGGCAAAGTCCAGCTTGCCGTCGGGCAGGATGTCCACCTCGCTGCCGGAGAAGAGGGTGAAACCCTTCAGCTTTTTGTTGAGCGCCTGCACGTCGTTGATTTGTTTTTGCAGCCGCTCTTCGTCGAGCCCGTTGGCCTGGAAGGACGCCTTGGAATGGTCCGCCACGCCGATGTACTCCAGCCCCAGGTCCGCCGCCGCCTCGCACATCTCCTCCAGCGTGTTCTTGCCGTCGCTGGCGGTGGTGTGGAAGTGGAAGCAGCCGCGCAGGTTGGTCCAGTCCACCAGTTTCGGCAGCTTGCCGTCCTCGGCGGCCTCGATCTCGCCGAGGTTCTCCCGCAGCTCCGGCGGGATGTAAGCCAGCCCGAGCTCATGGAAGAGCTCCGCCTCCGTCCGCACCGGGATCAGCGTCTCCTCCTCCTCGCCCTTTTTGCTTTTGGTCACCGCAAAGAGGCCCCACTCACTCAGCTTCTTGCCCTGAGCAATCGCCCGCTGGCGCATGGCCACGTTGTGCTCCTTGCTGCCGGTAAAGTGGTGCAGGGCGCTGGCAAACTGCTTGTCGTCAACCACCCGCAGATCGCAGGCCAGGCCGCCCTCCAACACCACGCTGCTCTTGGTCTCGCCCTGGCCGACCACGCGCTCCACGCCGGGCGCACCGCAGAAGGCGTCCATCACATCGCGCGGCCGCTTGGACGAAACCAGCAGGTCGATGTCCTTGCTGATCTCCTTGCCGCGGCGCAGGCTGCCGCCGACCTCGCAGCGCGAGACGTCCGGGTGCGAGCGCAGCAGCTCCCGCAGCTCCTCGGCTACGGGCAGGATGTCCGACCGGCGGTGGAGCTGGCTGTATTGGCGGTGCTGCGCGATCCCCTCCAGGATGCTTTCCTGCGACTTCTTCCCAAAGCCGTCCAGCCCGGCCACCTTGCCGTCGCGGCAGGCCTGCTCCAGGGCGTCGACGCTTTCCACGCCCAGCTCCTTGTTCACCGCCACAATCTTTTTGGGGCCGAGCCCCGGAATCTCCTTCAGTTCAAGCAAGCCCTCCGGGAAGGAAGCGCGCAGCTCCTCGTAATAGGGCAGCTGGCCCGTCTCGTGCAGCGTGGTGATTTTCTCGCAAAGGGCCTTGCCGATGCCCTTGATCTTGCCGAGCTCGCCCGCCGCGATCACCTCGCCCAGATCGCGATCCAGCGTGTCCAGCGCGCGGGCGGCGTTGGCGTAGGCACGGGTCTTGAAGACGTTCTCGCCCTTGAGCTCAAGCAGCTCGCCAATCTCCTCGAGGATTTCCGCAATCGCGCCTTTGTCCATTCCGACATGGAAGCATCCCGCGCTGCTGACCGCAAGTGGCGGGGGCGGGAGCGACTCGCGTAAAGGCGCCGGAGTGCGGAGGGTTTCCGCGGCGGAAACTCTCCCCCTTGGCGTTTGCGGTCTCACGCGGAGGCGCGGTGGCGCAGCGCTTTGAACCTTTGCCTCCCTGCCGTCTGCCCGTTTCCCGGCGAAGCCGAACCCGGTAGCCGCCGCTGAGCCCAGCGGCGGAGTTCCCTCCAAAGCAAACGGGCTGTGCCCCGGGACTTCGCATCTTTCGATTCCTGGTTTCCCGGAGATTCCCTGGGTTTCAATAGACTGGGGTTTGTGAATTTCTGCCTTAAGCATGCATCCAGAATAGCCGGGTTTTTTGGACCTCCGTTAGCCTTAGGTGTGCTAGGTGTGCTACGTGCGTTCTTTTTTTCAAATTATGACGGTTTTTTCGGTTCTAAGGCCGGATTCAACGGATTTGGAGTACCAAACGCGGCCCAGCGGCGGAAGGCACTGCCCTTTGATTTCGCGCGGCGGAGCAGGAGCTCCGCCCTCCGTCTTTTTTCCGGTAGCCGCCGCTGACCCTAGCGGCGGAAGACGTTTCCCTTCGGTTTGGCGCGGCGGAGCGGGAGCTCCGCCCTCCGTCTTTTTCCGGTAGCCGCCGGACCTAGCAGTCGGCATCCCCCAGCGGCGGAAAGCGTTTCCCGTCCGGCTTTCTGAGGCGGGCAAGGGAGGCCTAGCAGCCGGCATCGCCCGCCCTACCTTGGCTTGGCACTGCCCTTTGATTTCGCGCGGCGGAGCAGGAGCTCCGCCCTCCGTCTTTTTTCCGGTAGCCGCCGCTGACCCTAGCGGCGGAACCCTTTTCCCGTCCGGCATTCTGAGGCGGGCAAGGGAGGCCTAGCAGCCGGCCCTACATTGCTTGGCGCTTCCCTTTGGTTTGGCGCGGCGGAGCGGAAGCTCCGCCCTCCGCTGGGTGGCGATGCTTTGTATCCGAACACGCCTACGCCGTCCGCAGCGTGAGCAGGGTGAGCTCTGGCGGGCACCAGACGCGGTAGGGGTGGTCCATGCAGCCGAGGCCGCGGCTGGTGTACTGGCGCATGCCGCCGACGGCGAAGAGGCCCTCCACGTACTCCCGCCCGTACTTGGGCAGCCAGAGCGGCCCGTAGCCGGGCACCCGCACCTGCCCGCCGTGGGTGTGGCCGGAGAGTTGCAGGGCGACGCGTCCGTCCCGGCTGGCGACGTCGGCAAAGGCCGGCTCGTGCGCCAGCAAAAGCGTGGGCACCTCGGGCGACCAGCCGGCCAGGGCGCGGTCCAGCTGCGGCCGCATCCCGACCTCGAACCCGTACATGGAAAAAACGCCCGCCAGCATGAGCCCGGCGCCGCGCTGTTCCAGCGTCAGGTTGTCGTTAACCAGCACCCGGATGCCGGCGGCCTCCAGCCCGGCGCGGACCCGCTTCCACCCGGCCGTGATGTCGTGGTTGCCGATGACCGCTACCTGCCCGAGCGGCGGATTGAGCGGCGCGAGGATGCGCGTCATCTCGCCGATTTCGCCCGCCTTGAAGCTGACGAAGTCGCCGGTGTGGACGACGAGGTCCGGCCGGTGGCGGTTGGTGGTGGCGACGACTTCCTCAAAGAACTCGACGAAGTAGTAGGGATCGAGGTGGAAATCGGTAAGCTGGGCGATGCGCAGGCCGTCGAGGGGCGCGGGCAGGTTGGGCACCGGCACCTCAACCTTCTCCACGCTGAGCCACTGTGGTTCGATCCAGCGGCCGTAAGTGTAGGCCCCGCCCGCGGCCAAGGCCGTGCCACCCGCAGCCATGCCCAGTCGTCGCAGAAACTGCCGCCGATTCATGCCACCGTGTTTAGCAGAGCGCCCCGCCCGCGGCGATGCAATTGGCGGCTTGCGCCGGGCCGCTTCCGACCTTAGCGTCACGCCCGGAATGCTTGTCGACGCCCCGCAACGCCCCCGCGCCTACGTTTTCATCGGCCCGCCGGCCTCCGGCAAGGGCACGCACTGCCGGGTGATCGGGTCGCTGCCCGGCTTTTGCCATCTGAGCACCGGACAGGCCTTTCGCCGGCTGGTGGAACGTGGTGACGCCGACGCCGGCCTGCTCGCCCGCATCGCGACGAGCACCGCTTCCGGCGATCTGCTGCCCGACGAGGTGGCTCAGGAGGCCGCCCGGCGTTACCTGACCGAGCTGGTCGCGGAAGGGCGCTACGATCCGGCCCGTGACATCCTGCTGCTGGACGGCATTCCCCGCACCGCCGGGCAGGCGGCCTGGCTTGGACAAAGCGCGGAAGTCCTCGGCGTTTACGAGTTTCGCTGCTCGCCCGAGGTCAGCCTGGAGCGCGCCGGCAAGCGGGCCCGCAAGGAGAACCGGGCCGACGACGCCAACCTGGACATCGTCCGCCACCGCCTGGAGGTCTACGCCCGCGAGCTGGCCGATCTGCTCGGTTCCTACCCGGCTGAGTTGATCACCCCGATCGACACCTCGCAGCCGCCACACCACGTGCTGCGCGCCGTGCTCGCGCCGATGGCGTAGACGCCCCTCCTCCGCGTTTTTTGATCCGCAGATTGCGCCGATAGCGTAGCCTTGTCCCCTCCGCGTTTTTTTGATCCGCAGATTACAGCGATTTTCGCCGATTTGTTTTTCACCAACGCGGGCGATGCAGGTTTTGATTAGGTTTCGCGCCAAGGTCGCAGAGGTTTTTTTGCAGGAGACCCGACGGAGGGCGGAGCTCCCGCTCCGCCGCGCAAAACCAACGGGCAGCGCGTTCCGCCGCCGGGACGTCGGCGGCTACCGGGCAACAGCCACGTCAAGCGAAGGTAGCCGTCGATGTCCCCATCGACGGAAACAGCACCGGGGAAATCATCCACCAAGCCAACGGAGGGCGGAGCTCCCGCTCCGCCGCGCGAAACCAACGGGAAGCGCCTTCCGCCGCCGGGACATCGGCGGCTACCGGTTGAAGACGGCGTCTAGCGAAGAGAGGGAGGGCGATACCGGCGGCTACCGGCACAAAGCATCGCCACCCAACGGAGGGCGGAGCTTCCGCTCCGCCACGGTCTCGCGCCGGTCTACTCCTTCTCCACCGGCTGATAGGCGCCGGCCAGCTGAGCGGTGGCCTGGGCAAGCTGCTTGATCCGCGCCTTGAGGTCGGCGTCGGCCAGCTCGTTGGCGTCGTTGAAGTGCTTGCCGGTGGCGTAGACAAAGCGCGGCACGATTAGGCAGCGGAAATCCAGCATCAGGCTGTTGGCGAGCGGCATGATGCTCATGTAGCTGCCCTCGCCCCCCGCCGTGCAGAGGAACCCGATGACCTTGTCGCTCATCTGGCGGCCGGTCAGCTCGATCACGTTCTTGCAGATGGCGTTGACGTCGAAGTTGTAGATGGGCGCGGCGATCAGAAACCCGTGCGCGGCGGCGGCCTTCTCGCTGAGCGCGGCGACGTTCTCGTGCCCGTAGGCGGCGCCGGCGTCGCAGAACGGCAGCGGTAGGGCTTGCAGGTCGACCAGCTCGGCCTCGACCTCGGAGATGGCCTCCAACTGTTTCATCGCCTCGTGGGCCAGGCGGCGGCTTCTGCTGTCCGCGTTGCCGCTGCAGCTCAAGACCAGAATCTTCATGGCAACACTGCTACCACGGCGCACGCAAAAGGCAACGCCCACGGGCGGGCGCGCTTAATCCGAACCACCATCGCTGCCGCCACCGGACTCGCCGCCGAGTTGCCCGTACTCTTCGTGCACCACGCCGACGTGGCCGCCTCCATAGACGATATCCGCTTCCGCCTTCACCGACGAGGAGGACAACGGCCGGTACCAAGCCCCGTAGAAAATCACGCCGAAAAACGGAATCATGATGACGCAGGACCAGATCAACTTGCGCCAAAACGAGTCCGCTACCGCCGTGGCCCACAAGCGCCGCGTGCAATAAATCGCCACCGCCGCGTAGGCGAGCAGCAGCAGGTGCATCAGCCAAGGCATGCGGCACCCTAGAACGATTCCCCCTTGATGCCGAGGGCGAAGTTGGTAAAACAGGGGGCTCCCCATGTCCCTCATCGTCCAGAAGTACGGCGGCTCGAGCGTGAAGAGCGCGGAGCGCATCCAGGCCGTGGCCGCGCGCGTCAAGAGCTGGCGCGACCGGGGCCACCAGGTGGTCGCCGTCGTCAGCGCGATGGGCGGGGTCACCGACGGGCTCATCCGGCTGGCGCGCGAGGTCAACCCGCAGCCGAGCGAGCGCGAGATGGACATGCTCCTGGCCACCGGCGAGCAGACCACCATCGCTCTGCTGGCGATGGCCCTGCACACCCTCGGCGCGGACGCCGTCAGCCTGACCGGCGCGCAGGCCGGCATCGCCGTGGGCGGGCTCCACACCCGGGCCAAGATCGCCAACATCACCCCCGAGCGCATCCACGAGTACCTGGACCAGGGCAACATCGTGACGGTGGCCGGCTTCCAGGGCGCCAGCGCCGAAGGCAACATCATGACGCTGGGCCGCGGCGGCAGCGACCTGACCGCCATCGCTCTGGCCGCCGCGCTCAAGGCCGACCTTTGCCAGATTTACACCGACGTCGACGGCGTCTACACCGCCGACCCGCGCGTGGTGCCGCACGCCCGCAAAATTCCGGAGCTGAGCTACGACGAAATGCTGGAGATGGCCTCGAGCGGCTCCAAGGTCATGCAGTCGCGCTCGGTGGAGTTCGCCAAGAAATTCGGCGTCGTTTTTGAAGTCCGCAACAGTTATAACGAGAATCCCGGAACCACCGTGAAAGAAGAATACCTCTCCATGGAGCGCGTCGTGCTGCGCGGCGTCAGCGTTGAAAAAGACCAGGCCAAGGTCACCATCGCCGGCGTGCCGGACCGGCCGGGCGAGGCGGCCCGCCTTTTCGTCGCGCTGGCCGACGCCGAAATCAACGTCGACATGATCGTCCAGAACGTCAGCGCCGAGAGCCTGACCGACATCACCTTCACCATCCCCAAGGACGACCTGAGCGGCGCCCGCGCCGTACTCGCGCCGATCATCGACGACCTCGGCTGCAAGGGCCTGGTCGCGACCGAAGGCATCTGCAAGCTCTCCGTGGTGGGCATCGGGATGCGCTCCCACTCGGGCGTGGCCGCCACGCTCTTCAAGGCGCTCTCGGAGGCCGGGGTTAACATCCAGATGATCTCCACTTCGGAGATCAAAATCTCGGTCGTGATCGACCAGGCCAAAATGGAAACCGCCACCCGGGCTTCCCACGACGCCTTCGGCCTCGGCGGCGACGCCTAGGCCTCCTTCTTGGGATGGCCCATCGGCAGGGCCTCGGCACCGTCCCGCTTGGCGTTGGGCGGCACACTGGGGCCATCAATCCAGACGCCTTCGTTCAGCATGTACTTCTGCGCCGTTGGGATGCCTCGTTCGTTGCGGAAAATCTGGCCCGAAACCAAATCCACCAGATTGGCGCCGGTGAGTTCGATCCGCTGGTAAAGACCGCCGATGTGCTTCCAAGGCTTGCTCCAGAAGGGGGTCAAAAAGGCCATCTCCGCCGGGACGCGCACGCCCATGAGCCCGAGAACATGCCAAACGTTGCCCTCGCCGATGATCACCTCCGGTTCGTGCCGCTCAATCCACCGGCGGATGCGTTCGTCCTGGGCCGGGCTCGAGTCCCAGCTCTCCAGACGCAGGGACCTGAGCCAGCCGGGCCGCGGCCAGTCCGGCGCCAGGGCGTCGAACGCGGCGAAGTAGGCGTAATCCGCCAGGTAGTCCTGCTGGCGGGAGAGAATCATGGCCACCCGCCGGTAACCCAGCTGGCGCAGGCGATCCACCATTAGCCGCACGCCGTGTACGTGGTGGCAGGCCGCGTGGTGCAGCGGCAGCTCCGGCAGACGCGCGCCCCAGGTGGCCACGGCAAAGGCGCTCCAGTCCATCCCGCGCAGGGCCTCCGGCGTCAGCTCACGGGGGTTGAAGATAAAGCCCGGGATGCCTCGGTTTTTGAGCAACTTCTCGAACTGGGTAAAGTCGTGGCCGTAGTCGCCAAGCCAAAATTCCTCCAGGCCAAAGCCAAGGCTCTCCGCCCGCTGGCGGGCCGCCTTCACACAAAGCCGGTGGACGTACAAGGGGTGGCCGGCGCGCCCGTACGGCACCACAAAGCCCAGCGTGGCCTGGTAGCGCGGCCTCCGGGTGGAGCGCACGTGCGCCACGTAAGCGGAGGCGAAGGGATTCGGCTTCCAGCCCATCGCTTTGGCCTGCTTGAGAATGCGGCGGCGCGTCGGAGCCGGGATGGAGTGGTTGCGCGAAAGCGCACGGGAGACGGTCGAGAGGTGCACGCCGCAGGCTTTGGCGATCTCGCGCAGGGTGGGCTGCTTCATTGACGGTGCAACTTGTTGCGCCGAGCTGAAAATGTCAATCCAATCCGGCGGCCGGTGAGCGGCCCCTGGAGCTTATGACAAAAGTCCCACGCGGCCCGCGTTGCGAGGAGTTTTCCTCCGTCGCTAGGAGAGAGGAAAGAGCAGGTATCAAATATACCTGTGACTGACGAACAACAACGCCACGGCGGAAAAGAACGGCAACCTTTTCAAGGCCAGTGTCTTTTGGCCACTGGGCGCTGCTAGCGCAGGGCAGCACTTAACCGTTCGAAAAAAGCTGCCCTCCGCCAGGAGTCGTTGCGCCTAGCCCCGCGACCAAAATCCAACTGGCGCGGGTACGCGGGACTTTTGCAACAAGCTCTAAGCGGTTTCCGGCTGCGAACGCCGGGCGTCGAAGATGGAAATGGTCCGCCAGGGACCCCAGACCCAGCGAGCCCAAAGCACCAGGCTCAGCGGGATGATGTAGACCATGCCCATCAGCCACGGCCCCCAGGATTCCAGCGCGGGTACATAGGTGGCCACCAGCACGCCGCCGCCGATGAAGATGCTCACGCACATCACCCCGGTCACCACCGCCGGCCAGAGCGTGTCCCCCGCCCCGCGCAGGGCGTTGACGAAGACGATACCGATGGCGTCGAACGCCTGGAAGATGCCCGCAATGATGAAGACGCCCGCGCCAATGTGAATAATCTCCGTCGCGTCGGGTTCGCCCGTCTTGACGAAGAGGTCGATCAGTTGCTCGCGAAAGAGGACAAAACCGATGGCCATCAACACCATGTAGGCAATGCAGAGCCGGAAAGCGGTGTAGGCGTGTTGGTTGGCCGTCTCCGGATCGCCCGACCCAATCGCACGGCCCACCAGCGCCTGCAACACCTGGCCCACCCCGACCGCCGGCATGAAGGAGAGATGCATGTAGCGCACCACGATGGTCGTCGCCGCCAAATGCACCGTGCCGAACCAGCCCACCAGCCAGACCAGCGCCACGCCCCAGCTCATCAAATCGAAGAGAATCTGCAGCCCGGTCGGGAAGCCGATGCGAACCATCTCCCACATGGCGCGCCACTCCACCCGCACCCGCCGCGTAAGGAAGGCGCTGGCGCGCGCGCCGGTCAGAAAATGAACGAGCAGGGCGAGGCACTGCGCCGCGGTAGCCAGCACCGTGCCCCAGGCCGCACCGGCGAAACCCAGCTCCGGGAAGCCGAAGTGGCCGAAGATGAGCACGTAGTTGAGCCCAATGTTCAGAATGGCCCCGCCCGCGGCGAACCAGAAGAGGAGTCCCGGCCGGTGGATGCCGATGTAGAAATTCGAAAGCGCCTGCAAGACCAGAAAGACGCCGCCGCTCAAGAGGCAGATCTGGAAGTACTCCACCTCCAGCGCTTGCACCGCCGCGCTGTGGCCCAGTTGCGCGAAGATGGCCGGCGCCAGCGGCCAAAGCGCCAAGACCGCCGTGCCGTAGAGCGCCGCCAGGATAATGCCCTGCCAGGTGTAGTGTCCGCATCCGGGGAAGTCTGTCTTACCCAGACATTGCGCGACAAACGTGTTGATGCTCGAGAGGAAGCCGTAGGCGAACGCGATCGGAATCCAAAAGACCAGCCCCGCCGGCAAGATTGCCGCCAGCGCGTCCGCGCCCAGCTCCTTGACCATGAACGCGTCGGTGAATTGCATGACCACGTGCGTGGTCTGGATCGCCACCATCGGCGCTGCCAGTTTGATCAGATTCCAAACGCCGGGCGGGGTCGGCGGTTCCTCAAGCAGCCCGCGCGACGCAGCGGCGGCGTCCGGCGGTACGGCCGACGCAAGCGACGGCTCGTCCGCCGGCTCGGGAAGAGCCGGGCTGTCGGAATCGGGTTTCATGAGGGCGGGACATAGGCAGAACGAGCGGAATCGCGCGTGCATAGAACGCTAGCACAGGCGAGCACGCCAACCACAAGCTAATTCCCCTCCGGGCGTAGAAGGGGTAGCCGTCGATGTCCCGATCGACGCAGACGATAAAGAAAGGCGAACGCAACCCAACGGAGGGCGGAGCTCCTGCTCCGCCGGGATAAACAGACAGACTCCCGATTCCGCCGCTCGGGGATGCCGACTGCTAGGTCCGGCGGCTACCGGGCTTCGGCGAAAATCAACGCAACTCATGGTAGCTGTCGATGTCCCGATCGACGGGGACGATAAAAAACAGGCCAACGCAACCCAACGGAGGGCGGAGCTCCTGCTCCGCCGGGATAAACAGACAGATTCCCGATTCCGCCGCTGGGGGATGCCGGCTGCCAGGTCCGGCGGCTACCACCCCAAAATGTGCGCGAACATCAGGGGCGCGACGATGGTGGCATCGCTCTCCACGATGAACTTGGGCGTGTCCTCGCCCAGCTTGCCCCAAGTGATTTTCTCGTTGGGCACCGCGCCGGAGTAGCTCCCGTAGCTGGTGGTGGAATCACTGATCTGGCAAAAATACCCCCAGAGTGGCACGCCCGTGCGCTCCAAATCCTGATGCAGCATCGGCACCACGCAGATGGGAAAATCGCCCGCAATGCCGCCGCCGATCTGGAAAAAACCGACCGACTGCCGCGGCGCCGTCGCGCTGTACCACTCCGCCAGGCGAATCATGTACTCGATCCCGCCGCGAACGGTGTGAACGTTCCTGACGTCACCCCGAATGCAGGCCGCCGCGTACATGTTTCCCAGGGTGGCGTCCTCCCAGCCGGGCACAAAGAGAGGCAGGTCGCGCTCCGCCGCCGCCACCAGCCAGGAGTTGCGCGGGTCGATCTGGTAGCTGGGCGCGAGCTGGCCGCTGCGCAGCAAATCGTAGAGAAACTCGTGGGGAAACTTCGACTCGCCGGCCGCGTCGGCGGCCTTCCAATCCTCCAGCACGGCGGACTCGATCCGGCGCATCGCTTCGGCTTCCGGGATGCAGGTGTCGGTCACGCGGTTGAGGTGGCGCTCCAGGAGAACCTGCTCGTCAGCGGGGGTGAGGTCGCGGTACTGGGGCACGCGCTCGTAGTGCTCGTGCGCAACGAGGTTGAAGACATCCTCCTCCAGGTTGGCCCCCGTGCAGCAAATGGCGCCGATCTTTCCCTGGCGGATCATCTCCGCCAGCGAGAGCCCCAGCTCGGCCGTGCTCATGGCGCCGGCCAGGGTCACCAACATCTGCCCGCCCGACTCCAAGTGCGCGGCGTAGGCCTTGGCGGCATCGACGAGCGCCGCCGCGTTAAAGTGGCGGTAATGATGCTCGATAAACTGGGAGATCGGGCCGGTGCTCATCGTCAGATCATGCCAAAAACGCCGCCCGCGGGGAAGGACCGGCGCCCTACCCCTTACTGCTCCTTCTTGTCGAAGGCCGCGTCGAAGACGACGTCGCTGGGCTTGAAGTCGATCGTCTTGACGAAGGCGGCCGCCTCGGTCGCGCCGTGCTCGCGGTCCATGCCCGGGTCCTCCCACTCGACCGAAAGCGGCCCCGCGTAGCCGACCTCGTTCAGCGCGCGAATGATCGGCTCGAAGTCGACGTCGCCGTGGCCAGGCGAGCGAAAATCCCAGTAGCGGCGCCGGTCGCCCCAAGCCAGATGCCCGCCAAAGACGCCGCTCTCCTTCGGCTGGGCGGACCAGGCGGCGTCCTTGACGTGACAGTGGAAGATGCGCTCGCCGAAGCGATAGATGAACTCCACGTAGTCGACGCCCTGGTAACCGAAGTGGCTCGGGTCGTAGTTGAAGCCGAAGGCGGGGTGGCCGTCGACCGCTTCGATCGCGCGTTCGGCGGTGGCGAGGTCGAAGGCGATCTCGGTCGGGTGGACCTCCAGGGCGAACTTCACGCCCTCCTTCTCGAAGGCGTCCAGGATCGGCTTCCAGCGTTGGCCGAAATCCGCGAAGCCGTCGTCGATCATCTTGGGCGTGA
Organism: Verrucomicrobiota bacterium; assembly: GCA_038745425.1. Lineage (GTDB taxonomy): Bacteria > Verrucomicrobiota > Verrucomicrobiia > Methylacidiphilales > UBA1321 > CAWUJC01. The sequence goes on from JBCDLL010000007.1 coordinate 33,894, forward strand.
CCGGCGGGAAGGCGTAAAGCAGCGGCCAGATCGAACTGCCGGTGAAGCCGTTGACTACCTTGACGCCAAACTTTTTCGCCGCCTGGGCCGTGCGGATCATTTCCTCCGCCGCGCGCTCCCGCACGCCCTCAGGCTTGCCGTCGCCCCAAATCTCCGGCGTCAGGATGGATTCATGGCGCTCGTCGATGCGGTCGCAAACGGCCTGGCCAACGAGGTGGTTGCTGATCGCCCAGCAGCCGAGACCGTGCTTCTTGAGCTGCGCCTTCTTGGCCTTCACGTAGCCGCTATCGTCAAGCGCCTTGCCCACCTCAAAGTGGTCGCCCCAGCAGGCCAGTTCGATGCCGTCATAGCCGAACGCGGCGGTTTTTTCGCACATGGTTTCCGCGGGCAAATCTGCCCACTGGCCGGTGAAAAGCGTGACGGGACGTGCCATGGCTCCCAATCAACCAGAAGGCGGCGGCATTGCAAGCAAGGCCACCGGCGAGCCACGCCTTTTTTGGCAGAGCGCCGTGGCAGGGCTAGAATAAGCAGTGCCGTTTACCACCCACAACCCCACCACCGGCGAGTCGCTGGCCGAGTACCCGGAAACCACCGGCGCGGAGGCCGCCGCCGCCACCGAGCGGGCGTCCCTCGCGCAGGAAGCCTGGCGCGAAACCGGTTTCGCCGAGCGGGGCGGATATCTGCTCCGGTTGGCGGACGCGATGGAGGCTGATCAGTCCGAACTGGCCGCCCTGGCCGCGCGGGAGATGGGCAAGCCGGTGGCCGAGGCCCGGGGCGAAATCAAAAAATGCGCGCTGCTGGCCCGCCACGCGGCCGGGCACGCCGCCGTCTACCTGGCGGACGAGCCCGTCGCGACCGAGGCCCGCGCCAGTTATATCCGTTACGAGCCGCTCGGCGTCATCCTGGCCATCATGCCCTGGAACTTCCCCTACTGGCAAATCTGCCGCTGCGCCTTCCCTGCGCTCATGGCCGGCAACGCCGTTCTGGTCAAACCGGCGCCGGAGACCATCGGCTGTGCCGAGCGACTGCAACAACTGGCACACGACGCCGGCTGGCCGGAGCACCTCATGCAGACCGTTTTGACGAGCAACGACACCACCGCCGAGATCATCCGCCACCCAGCCGTGCACGGCGTCGCGCTGACCGGAAGCACCGAGGCCGGCCGCGCGGTCGGGGCGGTGGCGGGCGCGGCGCTCAAGCCGGTCGTGCTTGAACTCGGCGGCAGCGACCCCTACCTCATCCTGGCCGACGCCGACCTGGAAGCCGCCGTCGAAGCCACCGTCGCCAGCCGGATGATCGCCGGCGGGCAGTGCTGCGTGTCGGCCAAGCGCCTGGTCGTCGAGCGGCCGGTAGCGGCGAATTTCGAGCGGCTGGTGGTGGAGAAAATGCGGGAATCCCGAATGGGCGATCCGCTGGAGGAGGAGGTCACCCTCGGGCCGCTCGCCCGGGCCGACCTGCGCGACCACCTCCACCAACAGGTGCAGGCCAGCCTGGCCGCGGGAGCGCAGCTTTTGCTCGGCGGCCAAATTCCCGATGGCGCGGGCTACTTCTACCCGGCCACGGTGGTCGCCGGCGTCCTGCCCGGCATGCCGCTTTTCGAGGAGGAGACCTTTGGCCCGGTCGCCGCGATCACCGAAGCCGAGGACGCCGAACACGCCATCGCGCTGGCCAACCAGACCGCCCACGGCCTGGGCGCGGGCGTGTTTACCCGCGACGTCGAACGGGGCCGCGAGATCGCCGCCCGGCGCCTGCAGGCGGGGGCGGTCGCCGTCAACACCTTCGTCAAAAGCGACCCGCGCCTCCCTTTTGGCGGCATCGGCGCCAGCGGCCACGGCCGCGAGCTGGGCGCGCTCGGCATGCGGGAATTCTGCAACGCCAAAAGCGTCTGGGTCAGCTAGCCGAAGCCCCGGCCTCTGGTTCGGAAAGCCGCCTCAATTCGCCGCGGCGGCTTCGGCCCCGGGACCCTTGGGAAGGATGACGCCCTCGCTGGCGCGGAGCTGGACGGCGGTGCCGGTGTGGAGCCGGTCGGTGGCGTGGCTGACGTTGGTCAGCGAGGGCATGCCCAGTTCGCGCAGCAGGATGGATCCGTGACTGAGCTCGCCACCGATTTCCACCACGACGCCAGCAACGAGCCCGAAGGTGGCCATCCAGCCGGCGTCGACCGAGCGCGCGACCAGGATGGTGCGCTCCGGGTCGAAGCCATCGGGCAGCTCGAAGGCGGGCTCATGCAGCACCCAGGCCTGCCCGTCGGCCCGGCCATTGACCAGGATGCGCCCGGCCAGCGGGGCCTTGGCCGCGCCGTTCTTGAGCGCCTGGGCGTCCTCGAGCACGGCGGCGTTGGGGTCGGCGGCGTGAATCAGGTCGGCGAGGCGAATGGAGGCAAAGCGCTGGAGCTGGTAGTCGCGATTCAAGGAGAAGCGGTTGTCCGGCAGCCAGCCGGCGTCGAGTTGGTGGATTTCGTCCTCGCGCATCAGCCAGAGGCTCTCCTCCTGCAGGCTGATGTGGGAGGCGGCCTCGCACCATTTGCGCCGCAGCTCGCCAAAGCCGCGCATGGCCTCGTGCCGGACAACCTCGCGCTCGGCCATCAGGCGGCGCGTCCACCACCAGAGCGGCCAGGTGAGGCGCTCGGCGATGGTCATGGGCGGGGGCTTGGGCGGCGGGACCGGCTTCTGCGCCAGGCTGGTCAGCAGCGTCTCGGGGGCGTCGCGCCAGCGGGGCTTGGCGATGTCCGTCTCGTGCACGCCCCGGTGGCCGTAGTGTTCCAGGAAGTGGTTCCAAGGCTGGCGGAATTCCTCCGCTTCGGGCACCCGGCCGTTGCGCAAGTCCTCCTTCCACTCCGGGTGCTCGGCGGCCAGTTCGCGCAAGCGATGGAGCTCGCGGTGCATGCGGGTGGTGACGTTCTCATGGCGCGCCTGGTGGCCGGAAAGTACCCCCAGTTTGGCCAAGACGGTGACCGGGCCGGTGGCGGCGCTGATCAGCCCAAACATCGCGTGGACCAGGTGGCGGTAGGCGTCGCTGCTGGCCAGGAAGAGGGTGCCAAAGCCAGGCGTCTCGCGGGCGCAGGCGCGGTTGAGGTCCCCCAGTTCCCGGCGGGCGAGGCGGATCGCGTGCAGCTGCATCCAGAGCAGACCGAGGAAAGCGGGCAGGTTGCGCAAAATCCGCAGCGGCCGGTGGGGCGCTTCCAAGCCCTCCTCCCCGCCGAGCGAGCGCGAGACCAGCCCGGTGGGCAGGCCCCAGCGGCGCATCATGTCCGCCAGCAGGGAAAGGTTCATGTAGGGCCGGCCGGCAAAGAGGCGGAAGAAGGGGCGGTTCTTGGGCAGGCGGCGATCGAACTGATGGTAAAAGCTGAAGATGGAGAAGGCGTTGCTTTCGATGATGCTGCTCATCAGCGGGCTGGGAATCTCGGGCAGGATTTCCTTAAGATTGGCGGTGGTGAAGAGCTCGTCCCGCATCGGCGGCGCGGTGATCGGCCGGATCTGCACCAGGTAGCAGCGGCGCCCGTCGTCGGCCCACTCCACGTCCCAGTTCCTGTCTCCGTAGACCCGGCGCACGCCCTTGAGCAATAGAGCCAGCCGCGTCTGCCAAGTGGACAGGCGATGCCGGTGGTCGGCCCACTCGCCCAGGCGGATTTTGGGCAGCTGCAGGATTTGGCCGGAAACCTGGCCGTCCATCAGCTTGGCGGCGGTGCCCTCGACGTAGTTAACGAGGTCGTCCTCAAAATCGTACTCGGTAAAGGCGACCCCGCTGACCTTGGGCAGCACCATTTCCATCAGGATGACGTCGCGCCGCTGGACCGGCGTGCCCCGCGCGATGACGCCCTCCGCCGAGAGCCACACCTTGCGCAGCGCTTCGACGATGGCCTCAGTGTTGTGGGCATCAACACTAAGCACGGAGGCAAAGTGCCCGGCCATCGAGTGCTGGTCGCCGTCCTCGGCCGAGAAGGCGGAACGGATGGCCAGGGTGTCGCCCACCGGCGGCAGGCCCAGGCTGAAGAGCGCCGCCCGGGCGTTGGCCAGCCAGCGCGAATCCCGCGCGCCGGTGATCGTCTGGGCAACCTCCCGCCAGCCCTCGTGCCGCAGCACCAGGCCCCGAGGCACGCTCAGCCCGCGGATGGCGCCCCGGCAGAGCATCTCCGCCTTGGGGCCCATGTCGAGGTGGGCGGCTGCGGTGTAATTGAGGCGGAACCAGTGCTTGCCCGAGTTCTTCACGAGGTTGTCACAAGCAGTTTGTGTGCTTGTTTCGAGGATAAGACGCACCGAGCGCTGAGCTTTGTTGCACAAAGTCAAATCCCTACGCTTCGGCGACCACTGCCCTTCAAAAATGGCGAAGCTTCCCCTCCCCTAACCGTGGCCACATTCAGCGAGATTGCCTACGGATCCGCCGACTATGCGACCGCCTGCACGCTGCGCGATGACGTGCTACGCCGCCCCCTCGGGCTCGAGCTCTCCGTAGTCGACCTGGAACAGGAACGCCAATGCCGGCACTTCGGCTTCTTTACCGATGGTGAGCTCGTGGCCTGCCTTTTGGTCCATCCGCGGGAGGAAGTCGGCCCCGGGACGGTGCAGATCCGCCAACTCGCGGTGGAACCCGCCCTCCAAGGCCGTGGGCTGGGCCGACGGCTGATGCGGGAAACCGAAGAGGCGCTCGCCAAGGATGGCGTGCGGCGCGTCTACCTCAACGCGCGCGAGCCGGTCATCCACTTCTACGTCCGCCTGGGCTACGTCGCCGTCGGTCCGCCCCACGTGGAGATCGGCCTCGCCCACCAGCGGATGGAAAAAGCGCTGGCTTAGAGACCGTCCACAGAGGCAGGCGAAAGGTTTGCTTACGCCTTATTTCCCCTCCCGCTAAAACCTGTCCAACCCGGTCTTTTGCCAGGCTGTGCCGCAATCGCGGAATTTGGGGCGCCGGGCCCTTTCGCTAAGCCACGCGCTCCTCTTCCTCGTCGTCGGCGTGACGCGGATGGGAATGCGGGTGCAGGTAGTGTTGCCGGGCGCGGGTCTCTTTGATCCAGAAGACCAGCAGGATGTTAAGCACCATGAGTACGATGATGGGCAGGATCGCCCAGCGGAACTGCTCGGCGGTGTAGAAAACCTCGGCCCCCTGGGTGACGGCGCCGCCGTAGGTGGCCTGCTGCCACTGCAGCAGATAGCCCACAATCGGCTGGAAGAGCATCCCGCCGAAGGTCACCAGCATATTGACCATGGCGATGGTGGTGCCGGCCGCATCCGCGCGGTTGGCTTCGCGCCCGGCCACAAAGACAAGCGCCTGCGCGCTGCCGAAGAGCCCCGTGAGGAAAGAGAGCACGTACATCAGCCACACGGGCAGCCCCGGCATCAGTACCAGCGTGGCAAAGCTGGCGGTGGCGCCGATCGAGCCGATCACCATGGGCAGCTTGCGGTTGCGGAAGTGGTCCGAGAGGTGGCCGATGGCGGGCGAGCCCAGCGCGTAGCCCAGGAAGACCATGGTGGTCACCGCCGTCGCTTCCACCAGCGGCATGCCGGGGTCGATGCTCTCCATCAGCGGCGGACCCCACAGCGAGCCAATTACGCTGATGGGCAGAAACATGATGGACCCGGCCAGGCCCGTCTTCCAGGTCTGCGCCCGGCTGGCCACCTTCCAGAAGCTGATCCAGAGCACGCGCACCGAAGTGTCCACGCTGTGGTGCTGCGGCACGTGATAGCCCTCCGGCGGGCGGTCGTGCACCACTAACCCGATCGCGACGCCCAACACCACCCCCAGAATGCCGAGGGTGTAACAGGTCTCGCGCCAGCCCAAGTCCGTCACCATCACGGCCAGGGTGTTGTCGCCGACCATCGCCCCGACCATCCCCAGCGAGGAAATCAACCCGCTAAAGAGCGCAAAGCGGTGCGGCGGGAACCAGATGGCGGCCAGCTTCATCGCGCCGATGAATGCGAAGGCCGAGCCCAGGCCCATCAAGCAGCGCCCGACCACCGCAATGCCCAGCACGTCAGTGGCGGCAAAAAGAAAGATACCCACCGCGCAGACCAGCGTGGCCGAAGTCAGCAAACGCCGCGGCCCAAAGATATCCATCAGCATGCCGACCGGCAGCTGCATCGGCGTGTAGACAAAATAGTAGGCCGCCGAAAGCAGGCCGAAGCCGCCCGCCAGAATCTTGAAGTTGGCCATCAGCTCCTCCTCCATCACCGAAGGCACGATGCGCAGCGCAAACTCGTAGGTGTAAAAAAGCGCCGCCAGGCTCACGATGATCCAGGCCAGCGTCGTGGGCGCGATCCGCCAACCGTGCGGGGCGGGCGCCTCCGCGGCCGGAGCATCGGTCACGGGCGTTCCGGCGGCCGGGGTTTCGGCGGCCGAGACCGGAGCGCCTTCGCGCGCCTCCGGGGCGAGATCGGGACCGGATCGAGGGGAAGTGTCCATGATGGCGAGAGAGGGCGGCCGCGGCCGAGTGGACCTTTATCCAAGCAGCATCGGGGCCAGATGCCCAGCCCTACCTAAACGCGGCCTTCCGCCCTTTAATCGTAACACGCCAACCCGCAATCTTCCGAGCGGTAAGATCGGAGCCGCCTCCTCCTACTCGAAAAGGTTGGCGCACTACTCGGCACGTCGTCCGTCGGAACTCGCGCTTCGCAGCACGATTGGGATTTGATGCGCATCAAATCATGAAAAAAACGGAGCACTGAGGTGGCCACGTGCTTGCAGCGAGGGCGGCGTACCACTTTTTGGCGCGGTTGGGGTGACTCCGTGATGGCCAAGCGGGCCGGGAGCGTCCAAGATGGCGACTCATGGCTGGCTTTGCCTTCAAGGCGCGCGACCGCACGGGAACCCTGGTGGAGGGGGAGGTGGAATGCCCCGACCGCAGCAGCGCCATTCTGCGCATCGAGCGCCTCCACGGCACGCCCATCTCGGTGCAGCCGGTAACGGTCAAAGCCCCGCCACCCGCGACTCCCAAGCGCAACGGGCGCCGCACCCGCGAGGCCGCCCAGGCCGCCCCGCCCCGCGCCTCCGCTCAACCGAGAACGGCAACCAAAAGAACGGCCACCTCCGCAAAGGCGGCTCCGGAGGCGCCTACGGACCTCGAGACGATTCGCCTCAGCACCAAGCAGCAGCTCTTTCTGACCAAGCAACTGGCCAAGCTCCTCAAATCCGGCATGACACTGGAGAAGGCGCTGGCCGCCCTCAGCGAGCGCTCGTCCTCGCCCAAGCTCACCGCGCTGACGGCGGCGCTGCACCAGGACCTGACCGAAGGCACCCGTTACTCCACCGCGCTGGCCAAGTACCCGCGGATTTTTTCGCGCATTTACGTCAGCCTGATCGCGGCGGGCGAGTCGAGCGGGTCGCTCCCGCTCATCCTGCAGCGGCTGGCGGCCTACCAGGAACAAAACCGTAAGCTGATGGTGTCGGTGCAACTGGCGCTGCTTTACCCGGCACTGCTCAGCCTGGTCGGCTTCGGGGTGATCGTGGTGTTCGTCACCTGGGTGGTGCCGCAGCTCACCGGCTTCCTGGAATCAACCGGCTCGGAGATGCCGCTACCCACGCGGATGCTGATCGCCTCCTACAGCTTCGGCATGAACTGGTGGTGGGTGCTGGCGCTGCTGGTGCTGGGCGCGGGCCTCGGCTTTAAAAGCTGGACCTCCTCGGAGAGTGGCGCGTTGGCCTGGGACCGCCTCAAGCTGAAGCTGCCGCTGCTCGGGCGGCTGCTGACGACGCGCTTCAGCGCCCAGGCGGCGATGACGCTCGGCACGCTGCTCGCTCAGGGCGTGCTGCTCTCGCGGGCGCTGCAGCTCATCAAAGAGATCGGCGGCAACCGTGAGCTGGCCCAGCGCATGGACGAAACCATCCGCCAGGTGGAAGACGGCGAAAGCCTTTCCCGCGCCGCCGAGGCGGCCAACCTCTTCCCGCCCATGTTCCTGGACATGCTGCAAGTGGGCGAACGCAGCGGCGAGCTGACGGAGGCGCTCCAGGGCATCGCCGAGCACTACGAGGAAGAGGTTGAGACCCAAGCCCAACTGGTCGCCACCCTGGTGCCGGTCGTGGTCATTCTGGTGATCGCCACCGTGATCGGGACGGTGGTCGTTTGCATCTTCATGGCCGTGCTCAACGTGGCCTCGGGGCTCAAGCGCTCGATGGCCGGGCTGGAAAACCTTTTCGATTTGCCATGGGTATGACGATGTGGCATTCCAGGAAAATGCAGCGATGGCCACGGCTCCTCCGCCCCTTAGGGGCCCTCGCGGTCGTCCTGCTGGCGGGACCGGCAACGCTCCTCGCCCAGGACGACCCGGCCTCGGAGCAACGCGATTTGGTGGGGGAAGCCGCCGCCCACACCGCGTTGCTGGACCTGCGGGGCGACGAGCTGGCGATCCTGAATCCGGCGCCGCCCAGTTGGGTGCGGGCGCTCGAGCCGCTCGAGGAGAGCGTTCTGCCCCTGGACACCCCGCATGGCCTGCTCATCGAGTTAGGCGAGACCGTCTCGGTCGGGCCCGGAGTGCAGATGCAAGTGCTGCTGCGCTCCGGCGGCACGGTGCGGATCAACGCGCTCAGCGCTTCTTTTCAGCGCGTGATGCCGGAGGTGGCCTGGGAACTCGAGGGCAACGGCCTGGCCAGCCGGACGGAAACCCTGCGGGCGGAGGGGATCCGCTACCTGATTGTCTCCGGCGGCGACCCGGACACCCTCCACACCATGCTGCTCAGCGTGCTGGGCAACCAGCGGGTCCTGAAGGCGCTTGATACTGACTACGGCGATGCGCCCGGCTCGATGTTCCAGCGGGGCTACGCCGGCGCGCTGCGCTACCGCGACCAGGAACTCTTCGGCCGGATTCGCGCCGAGCTGATGAACGGCAGCGAGCGGCTCACCGCCCGGGACGTGATCGAGTTCGAAATCCAGCCGGAGGAGCTTCCCCTGCTGACGGTACTCGCGTTCCAGGTCCGCGGCATCGATCCCGCCAGCCACCTTCTGGTGGACGTCAATGGCCGGGGACCACTCCTGGTGCACTACACGCTGCCTGATCTGGCGGACCCCGGCTACGTCGGGCGCCTCCGGCCGGGCGGCGACCGGATGAGCTTCCAGTACCTCGAGCCGGTCCACGCCAAAGCGGTGATCCCTGAAGACTGGCTACGCCTGGAGGCGTCCAACACGTTACGGATTTACCTGCCGGACGAACATCCCGGCGTGGATATCTCCGAAGTGCAACTGGAACTGAAATACCCCTGGAGTAAATTCACCTACACCCTGGAACCCTAAGCCCACCTTCCCCATGAGAAACCTCCCTTCCCTGCAGCCTCTCCGTCGCGCCTGCCGCCGGGCCTTTACCCTTATCGAAATCATGATCGTGCTGGTGATCCTCAGCCTGCTGGTCGGCCTGGCCGCGTACAGCCTTACCGGCTTTACCGAGCAGGGTGAGGACCTCAAGATCAAATCCGACCTCAACATCTACGAGATCCAGCTGCAGATGTACCGCGCCAACGCCGGGCGCTACCCCACCACCGCGCAGGGCCTCAAGGCGCTCCACGCCAAGCCGACTTCCGAGCCGGTTCCGGCCAAGTGGCGCCAACTGATGAAGGATCTCGCCAAAGATCCCTGGCAGCAGGATTACCAATACGCCTACCCGGGCAAGCAGAACCCGGGGAGTTTCGACCTGTGGTCGCTGGGCCCCGATCCGGACGACCCTTCCGACGACGTCGGCAACTGGCAGTAAGGCCTGGCCCGGCTAACGGTTCTTCGGCTTGCGGATAATGCGCACCGGCCGGGGTTTGCGCAGCGTGGTCGGCCGGGCGGTCCGCACCGTCGGACTCGCGTTTTGATTGGCGGCCTGGGAAGGCAACGCGCTGGTGCCGGGCTTGGCCGGAGTCGGCGATGGAGCGGGCACCTGGCCAAACATCTGCGCCTGGTCGAAGGTGAGCTTGGCCGTCTGGGCATCCTTGCGCACGACCACCGTGCTCGACCCAACCGTGGGCGACATCTCCACTTCCACCAGCTCGATGCCGTCGTGCGGGCGGCCTTCGGCAAGGCTGAAGACGGACTTATCGTTCTTGTCGGCGATGTAGATCGTCTTCTCGCCCTCAAAGTCCATGATGCCGTTGATGTAGAGATTCTTGGCAAAGTTCGGGGTGGCCACGGGCGTTTCCCGCTGCGTCGGCGGGCCGAAGGGGTTGTCCGAGGTGGCCTCCAAGTAATGGCTGAGGGGTTTGCGGGTCGCGGGCTCAAACTCGGCGAACGCCTCCGCCGCCAAGGCCAGCAGCAGGCCGGTGAGGGCCAGGCAATGGAGGGGCGACGGGGTCATGGCTGGTAGAGATCGCGGACGACGGCTTGCGCCGAGACCTTGCTCGGTTCCTGGGGATCGGCCCGCACTTCCAGGCGCACAAACTGGATGTGGCTGGCCTCCTTCTGAAGATCATACAGGAAACGGATAAAGGGTTCCCAGTCCGATTTTGCGGAAAAAGACAGCCCCATGGCCTGGAAGTGCCCACCCTCCTCGTAGCCGGAGAAGCGGTGCTTCTGGATGATGACGTCTCCCCGGGCGCTGGCCTGGACGGCAGCCAGGAGCTGCTCGTTGGCGTTGTCCTGCGCGGGCATGGGGCGCATTTGCCGCGCAAGCCACTCGTCCCGGGAACGCAGCTTGGCCTCGTCCTGCATTTCGGCGGCGTAGGTTGCCGTGTTTGCCCTCTCCAGCTCGATCTGGGCGGCGACCGACGCGTGCCAGCTCCAGAGCCCCGTGAAGAGGAAAAAGGAAAGGATGGCAAACGCCACCACCCCCAACACGGCGAGGAGCTTGTTTTCGCGGGAACTGAGTTGGGGTAGACGCATGGCGGTGGGCGTTAAGACGACGGCGGACCCGCGGCGAACTTAAAGACGCGGATATTAAAGTGGTAGCGGTCATCCTTGAGCGGGGTGGGCAGGTCGGAACCGACGTCAAAGCCCATCTCGGCAAAGGTCTTCTTGATATTGCGGACGGCTTCGTTGGCCTCCGGCAGGGTGGGCGCTTCGCCCTCGATGGTGATTTCGTCCGGCTTGTAGTGGAAGTTGACGAGTTTGACCTCCGGGTCGGGCAGGGCGTCGCAGGCGGCCACCAGGTACTCCAGCGGGGTGGCCTCAGGATCGACCGATCCCTGCCAGGCCTCCCACCGCGCGGTGTACTCGGCCTGCTGGACAAGCTGCTGCTGCAGCCGCTCGTTGGCCGCCTCCAGAGACTGGAGTTGCGTTTGCCGGTAAAGAATCCAGGCCAGGGCCGCCACCAATAGCAGCGCGTAGACCACGCCGCCCAGCCAAAGCCAGCGCATCGTCTGCCGGCGCCGCTGCCGGGCGGCTTGGCGGTTCTTCCACGAGGCGGGGGTCAACTCGGTGGCGGTTGGCTTGGCGGGAAGCTCGCCGGGCAGCTCGACCACCGGCGCTTGGAAGTAGTCAGCCAGCGCCTGCCGCCAGGCCTCGCAACCGCGCCCGACCACGATCTGATCGAAACTGGTGCTGAGCCCGCTAAGCTCGGCCCGCCAGAGGGCCTGGTTGATGGCGTCGCCGTCCAGGGTGGCGCCGGGGGCCACGTCGAGGATTTCCGCGAAGACGAGGCGGTTCCGATTGATGAGGCCCAGGACGAGGTCGGGCCCCTCGCGCAGCAGGACCAGTTGAATCTGCCCGGCGGGCAGCGAGCCGGCGAAGCTGTCCAGGTGGAGGTAGGCGCGTTGCGGGAAAATGCCCGCCTCGAGCAGCGGCGCGCAAAGCTGCTCGACCTTGTCCTCCCGCAGCATGAGGCAGAGCACGCTGGAGGCGTCCTCGCGCTGTTCCAGAATCTGGCAGGAAAAGGCGGTCGCGTCCTCGATGATGCCGGCCTTCTCCACTTGCAGGGCGGCCATGCTGTGGATTTCCTCCGGGTCGGCGCTGGGCAGGCGCAGATGCTGGAGCAGCACCGCGTTGAGCGGCAGCAGCAGGGTGACTTCGCCCCGCGGGTTGAGCGACGAAACGAGGCCCTCCAGGTCGGGCGCGTGCCGGGCCTCGGACTCCGGCTGGCCCGGGGCGGCCAGCAGGGTCCAGCCCTCGGCGTCCGGGCGGATCACTTGGCTGCCAACGGCGGAGCGCTTCGGCTTCCGGCGGGCGGGTTTCTCCGCCGGGAGATTCTCCGCCCGGATCGGCTGCTGGGGAACGGCGGTCTTCATGGTTCAAGCCAGGCCTTAACAGTGGCATTGGCACTGCGTCCTTGCACGACGATTTCCACGCGGTGGACGACATCATACGAACGCCCACGGGCGGAAATGCGCTTGATGCCGTCATCCGTGGCAATCCAGGGGCTAAGCAGGCTGAACTCCGGATCGGAAAGACCGACGAAGGCGCGGAACTCGTCCGGCGAGGTGAAGGGCTCGTCGTCCTTGGTGCGCAGCTCGCCGTCAGGGCCGGCCACGCGGTCGCGGATGCGCCGGGCGTCGCGCTCGTCGATTCCCGGAAGCGCTTGAAGCAGCCGGGCGGAGGCCCAATTAACGTCGATCTTGCCCGAGCTCCACAGGGTGAGCTGGTCGCGCCAGTTCTCGTTGCGGGTGATCCATTCCGAGCCGCGAACCAGGGCGATCTCGTCCAGGTTTTCGAAGTAGCGGTTCTGGGCCTTGTAGCCGGGAGCTTCCTCGATGCCGCTCGAGCGCCGCAGGTCGTCCTGGTCCACCCAGTCCAGCAACGCATCCATCACGCGGTCGACTTCGTTCGGCGGCACCTCGAAGCCCTGGACCAGAAACTGGCGCAGCCGCTGGCGGACGGTTCCATCCAAAAGCACGCGGGAAAGCACGTAGTTCAGGTTGAGCCGCCCGCCTTCGGATTCGACCACCACGTCCACGAAGATTTCGGGCTCGATTTCCCAGTCCTGGAGCAGATCGGCGTGCTCGGGAATGCTGCCGTCCAGGCCCAACTGCAAACCGGAGAGGGCGGCAAAGCGCGCCTTGGTTTGATCGCCCTGCTGGTTGAAGCGCTCGAAGCGGAAGTGGACGAGGTCCGACCAGGAAAGGATCAGGAAGCTGAGCAGCGCCAGCGCCCAGACGACCAGCATCAGGACGCTGCCCCGGGAAGACTTGCGGCGGTGGGGAGGAGTTACCATTGGCTGTTCACGGGTGGGATGAAGAAGGTGGACTCGCTCTGGCCGTCCAGCGTCCAGAGCCGCATGCGGACCAGCCGGGGCAGGCGGGCGAGATCGTTCCATTCGTCGATCCAGTCGTTTTGGTTCCGGTCAAAGTACTGGAGGTTCAGTCCCTCGACGCCCGTCAGCAGGGGAATCCAGACATCCGGCCGGGCCTGCTCGAAGTTGGGCTCGATCCCGGCGGTCTCCTCGGCGTGCCAGCGCTCCACGCCCAGCGTGGACACGCCGTCGGGGCCGTCCTTGAGCCGAATCCGCAACTGGTAGATGCCGGTCTGGTTGACGCTGAGCGCGCTGTTGCCGCCCTTGGTTCGGAAGGTGAGCTCGTCGCTGGGCAAGGCGCCGATCTGGTGGTTGTCACCCCGGAGCTTGAGTTCGTTGGGCTTGGGACTCTGCACCAGGCACTCCTGCAAAAAGGCCTCCAGGCCCCGCAGGCGGGAGTCCTCCCGGTGGTTTTGCGACATGGCGGAGACGGCGTCCAGGTTGACCTGGACGAACAGGAAAATGGCGCTGATGACAAAGCTGCTCAAAAGCAGCGCAACGGTCATCTCCAGCAGCGTAAAAGCGCGCCGCCCGCGGTCTCTGGGCTTAACGGCGTACATAGAAGGTCAATTGGTAGTTGGCGGTGTTGCCCGGGTCGGTCGTTGCGCCCCTCAGCACCACCCGCAGGAGGGAAACCTGGCTGGTGGGCGCCTGGCCGTCGTCGCGCTGGTAAGTCAGGGTCACGTCTTCCACCTGCTGCTTGATTTCGACGTTGGGAAAGGCCTCGCCGGGAGCAAATTCGCGCGTCTCGGGGGCTTCCGTCGACGCCATGATCTCTTCCGCCGTCTGGGTCACCGCCCGGCGGATCAAGTCCGTTTCCGCCATGTGGTTCTGCGCCTCGATCGAGAAGAGCACCGCCTGCCCCAGGGCGAGGGCGGCCATGGCGAACAGGGCCGTCGCCACCACCAGCTCCAGAAGGGTAAAGCCCCGGCGGGCACGGCGGCGCGATTGGTTGGGAGGGTGCGAGGTCACGGCAGGTTAAAGGATTCGAGCCGGTATTCAGCGTTGAGGGGATCGTAGGCGAGCGACCAGGAGCCTTCCGGGCCCTCGTAGGAGACCACCACCGCCTCACAGTTGCCCGTGGGCCAGAACGTCCAGCCAGGCTCTTCTTCCTGGATCTCCGCGTAAGGCTTGCCCAGCCGGTAAATTTCGCCTTTAGCCACCGGCAGCGAGGGTGGCCCCATGTCCAGGGACTTGGCCCGGCTTTTTTCTTCGGAGTTGAGGGGCGCCGCGAGCCGGATGGCTTCCTTCTCCCACAGAAGCCGGGTGGGCGCCTGCTGCTCGATGGCTTGCCAGCGGCTGCGCTGCACCAGGCGGTGGAAGTCGTCCAATTTGCTTTGAAGCGCCTGCTCGCGGTAGACGCTGGTGATGCTGGGCACGGCCAGGGTCAGCATGGTGGTGAGGATCAAGACCACCACCATGATCTCCAGCAGGGTAAATCCGCGGCTTCGGGCGGAGGCGATTTTGCCTCGGCGGCGAGCGATGCCTGGGGGTGGGGGACTCATGCCTTTTTAGGATGGCCTTCCGGCGTAAACAGAGTTTAGAGTAATCTAACCGCATGAAGAAAGCACGATTCTGCGCGTTAGTGGGGATGGGAATACTGGCCGCGCTTGGCGGACCGGGCACCCCCGGACTGCAGGCTCAGCCCCCCGTCGGCGGCGAGCGGGTCCAGCTCCAGTTTGCCAACCTGCCGGTCCGCGAAGTCCTCAAAGAGTACGAGCGGCTGATCGACAAGATCGTCATCCAGGACAACACCCTCCAAGGCACCATCTACGCCTGGAGCCGTGATCCCGTCCCCAGGGAGGAGGCCATCCGCATCATCGAACAGACGCTGCTGCTCAACGGCTACACCATCATTCCGGTCGACGCCAACACCGTGAAGGTGCTTGGGACCGGCCGCAACGCCCGCACCCAGGCCCTGCCCGTCGTTACGTCCCTGAGCCAACTGCCCGAGAACGAGCAGGTGGTCAGTTACGTGATGGAGCTGACTTACGCCGACCCAGAAAAGACGATCGAATTCCTCAACGCCTACCTACCCAAGGACGGTAACCTGCAGAACTACGCCTCGGTTCAGGCCATGCCGGAGGCGCGCGGGCTGGTCATCACCAACACCACCTCCAACCTCCGCAACATCGTCACCCTGGTGGAAAAGTTCGACCTGCCCGCCGCCAAGGTGGAGCAGTACGTGATTCCGCTCAAACGGGCCGACGCCACCAAGGTTGTGGAAATGGTGGAAACCATCATTAACGCGGATCAGGCGCAGGAGGTGGAAACCGAAAGGCGGCTCCCGGGTGCCGGGCGCGAGGCGGCCGAAGCCGCCGGCAACCAGCCGGACGCGCCGATCGACTTGGACCGACCGGAGGCGGCCACCGCCGCCGGGACGGGCGGCGTGACCCTTTCGGAGGACGCCATCGTGGTGGGCAAAGTCACGATTACACCGGACGAGCGCACCAACCGCGTCATCGTGGTCTCGCGCCCGGAAAACATGCCCTTTCTGAACAAGCTCATCGCCGACCTGGACGCGGAGGTAAAGTTTGGCCTTCCGGTGAGCTGGCCGCTCCAGCAAGTTTCCGCCCTAAATGTCCTGCCCGTGCTCGTGGAAATCCTGACCGAGCCGGGCATCGAAACCAGCGAATCCGGGGCGGCGGCCACCGGAGGGACCGGCAGTCAGTTGGGGGGTGGCGACTCGAACATCGGCGGCGGAGGCGGCAGCGGCCTTACCCTGACACAGGAATTCTCGACCCAACCGATCGAAACCGCCCCCACCGCCGTCACCATCGGCAGCACCCGGCTCATCGCTGACGGGCGGACCAACTCCATCATCGTGATGGCCAACGATGACGCGCGGGAGAAAGTTTTCGAGGTTTTGCGCCAACTCGACACGCGCAGCCCGCAGGTGCTGCTCAACGTCGTCATCGGCGAGCTCACCCTGCGCAGCGACGAAGAGTTCGGGATCGACTATTTCCTGCGCAACACCGGTACGGACGACGTCACCATCGGCGGCCTGAACCGGACGACCACGACGCCACCCATCGAAGCCGACACCCTCACCAGCCTGATCCCGTTTGAATCACTACTCGGCTTTGGTGGCCTGACCGGTTTCATTTCCATCGGCAGCACCTTGGACATGATCGTCCGCGCCTTTGAAGGCAGCAACCGTTTCAAGGCGATCTCCCGTCCCTCCGTCTTCACCACCAACAACAAAAAGGCCGTGGTGGCATCGGGCCGGCAGGTAGCCGTACCGACGCAGACAACCACTGCCTTTGTTGACAACGCGCAACCGGTCACCAACTCCAATATCGAGTTCCGGGATATCATCCTGAGACTTGAGGTCGTGCCGATCATCAACAAAAACAAGGAAGTGCAACTGGAAATCCTGCAGACGCTCGACACCCAGACCGGAACCACGGTGATCGACAACAACGAAATCCCGGAAATTTCGACCCGGCTGCTGAGCACCAACGTTAGCGTGCCAAACGGCTCGACTCTCGTTCTTGGCGGGCTGGTGACCTCGAGCGACGACCGCTTTGGCGGCGGCATCCCCGGCCTCAGCCGCATCCCGATTTTGGGCTACCTCTTTGGCGACGTGAACAAGTCGCGCGTGCGCACCGAGCTCGTCATCATGGTCCAACCGACGGTGATCTCCGGGGAAGAGATGTTGGACGCTTCCAAGAACCTGATGGTCGACACCCTGGCCACCGAAATTGAAACCACCAACCGCGAAATCTTCCAGGACTACGTGCTGCCCCAGAACCTCGAGGAAGAAATCCAACCCGTGGGCGTGCTGCCCGGGCCCTCCCCGGAGTTTGTGCCCATCCAGCCGCCCTTCCCGCGGATGCGGGCGGACCTGCCCCTGTTTGACGACCAGTTCGGCGTCTCGCCCTCCGTGCGCCAGATCGATCCGTCCACCCAGGCGGCGCCGTCCAACCAGAACGGGGTGGACACGCGGGCCAACTCCAGCAGCAAGCGCCGCTAACACCGCCATGGCCCTGGCCCGACGACCTCACCTGCGGCGCTGGCTGGAAGCCGGGGGCTACCACGATCCGGCGGACCTCGACCGGCTGGCCCGCGCGATCGAACCCGGGCGCTCCTGGGTGGGCGAGGTGCTCGCCGCCGGCCTTGATAACGAGGCCGCCTTCTTTGAGGAGATCGCCCGGGACCTGCACTGGCCCTTCGCCGATCTGGACAACGCCAGCGTGGACCGCGAGGCGCTCGGCGCGCTCCCCAGCCGGTTGGTCTTTCTGCACCTGATGCTGCCGCTGGGCCGGGAAAACGGCAGCCTGCAGGTGGCCACTTGCGATCCCTTCAACAGCGTCGGCCAGCAACTGGTGCGCGACGCCGCCGGCGGGCCGGTGCAGTGGATCGTGGCGCCGCACAGCCAGCTTGTGCGCCGGATCAAGGCGCTCTACGGCGTCGGGGCGGAAACCTTCGACGAAATCCTGGAAAACCGGGCGGTGTCCGACGCGCTCGACGACCAGTTTGAGGCGACCGACCTGGACGACGAGGCCACCGACGCCTCGGTGGTCAAGTTCGTCAACCAGATCATCCGCGAAGCCATCCGCGAACGGGCGACCGATATCCACGTCGAGCCGCAGGAGAAGTCGCTGCGCATCCGCTACCGCATCGACGGCATGCTGAGCGAAGCGGCGGTGCCGCCCAAGCTGCGGCTGCTGCAGTCCGCCATCATCACGCGGCTCAAGATCATGGCCAAGATGGACATTGCCGAGCACCGGCTGCCGCAGGACGGGCGCATCAACCTGCAGTCGGCCGAGGGCAACTGGGACGTGCGCGTCTCCACGGTGCCGTCGGTCAACGGCGAGAGCATCAGCCTGCGCCTGCTTAACCAGAACGAGGAGCAGCGCTACGCCCTGGGCCGGCTGGAGCTCGACGGCGCCCACGAGGACGCCATCCGCGAGCTGCTCGCCCAGCCCAACGGCATCGTGCTCGTGACCGGCCCGACCGGTAGCGGCAAGTCCACCTCGCTCTATTCCTTCCTGAGCGAAATCAACGCGGTCGAGCGGCGGATCATCACGGTGGAGGAACCGGTCGAGTACCGGCTGCCCGGCGTCACCCAGATCGAGGTCAAGCCGGAGATCAACCTGACCTTCGCCAACGTGCTGCGGAGCATTCTGCGCCAGGACCCCAACATCATCATGGTGGGTGAGGTCCGCGACGTAGAGACGGCGGAAATCGCCATCCGCGCGGCCATGACGGGCCACCTCGTGTTCAGCACGCTGCACACCAACGACGCCGTCAGCGGCATCACCCGGCTGATCGACATGGGCGTGGAGCCGTTCCTGCTGGCCTCGGTCGTGCGTGCGATTCTGGCCCAGCGGCTGGTGCGGCGCGTCTGCCCGCACTGCGCGGAGCTGCGGCCGTACCCGGAGGACGAACTGCGTAAAATCAATTTTCCGCTCGAGCAGTACGGGTCCCAGTTTTACGTGGGCCAGGGCTGCGACCACTGCCGCGGCAGCGGCTACCTGGGGCGGTGCGCCATCTACGAGGTCTGCCAGATCGACGACCGGCTGCACCAGCTCATCGTGGGCAAAAGCTCCGCCAGCGAACTACGACAGACGGCGCTCACGCACGGCATGCGCACGTTGCGGCAGGACGGCTGGCGGCGGGTGGCTTCCAGCCAATGCACCATCGAAGAGGTGCTGCGCGTGACCGCGATGGACGCGGCCTGACCCGGCGCGGCTCGAACGCCACCGGGCCGCAGGTTCCCGCCAGGCGGCGATCAGGGATCGGCCGACCCGTAGATTTCCATCTCGTAGAGCTTGAGGTAGAGGTTCTGGCTCGTGATGTTAAACCTCAACTTGGTGCAGGACACCGGCGTGAAGGTGGCGGTGATCACGTTTTCGCCGGAGACCGCCGCGCTCGAAGCGACTTGCGACCAGGCGGAACCGTCCCAGACCTCGATGTTCCAGTCACCGATGCGGTCGGTCTGCTGCGTCATCACCAACTGGTCGACGGTGTGCGAGGACCCAAAGTCGATCTCGATCCACTGCGGACTGTCGTAGCCGGTGAAGAAGCGGCCGCTGTTGGTGTAGTTGCCGTCGGTCAGCGCGGCGGGGTCGGCGTAGCTGGTGCCCGTGGAGCTGGCCGTGGGGGCCACCCCCAGGGCGACGTTCTCGTAGCTGGCCGGTGGTGGCGCCACGTAGGTGGAGCCATAGATCTCCATCTCATAGAGTTTCAGGTACAGGTTTTGGGAGACGACGTTGAAGCGTACTTTGCTGGCCACCACCGGGCTAAAGCTGGCGGTAACGTCGTTCTGCCCGGATTCCGCAAGCGCAGAGGCCACTTGGACCCAACCCGAGCCGTCCCAGATTTCCACGTTCCAGTCGCCGATACGGTCGGTTTGCTGCACCATCACGACTTGATCCACGACAAAGTCACCGCCCAGGTCCACTTCAATCCACTGCGGGCTATCGTAGTTGGTGAAAAAGCGACCGCTGTTGGTGTAGTCGCCGTCGGTCAGTGCTGCGGGATCGCCGTAGCTGCTATTCGGAGAACTGGCGGTAGGCACCAACCCGAGGGCAATATTGCCATAGGTGACCACGGTTTCCGGCAGCGGAATGTACTGCGGCGCTCCGGTCAGCATCACGTCCAGGGTGGCCGACGAGGTGGTGAGCGTGGTGGTGGCGCCAAAGATGTCGGTCACCACGTAGTCACCGGCCTCCCCGACCGGCACCGCCACCACGTGGTCGACCGGACGGCGGGTGTTCAGGGCGCCGGTCTTCTCGGGCGTGGTCCAGACGACCAGCTTCTTGTCGCCAGCGGCGTTGACGAAGAGCGCCGCGAAGTCGAGCACATCGCCCAGGTCAATCCGTTCCTGGAAGGAGTAGCCGTTGAGTTCGGTGGTCAGCACCTGCGCGGCGGTAAAGGTGGGCCGCTCGGTCAGGTTGTTCTCCAGCACGCCCCATTCGGGGTCGGTCAGTTCATACCAGATGCCCAGCTGCACGTCGCTCATCGCATCGATCAGATTTTGCCGGACAAACTGCCAGGCCTGCACATCCTCGACCTGGGCGGTGGTGAAGCCGCGGGCCGTCAGCCAGCCTTCCGGGTAGCCCACCTCGCTGCTGATCATGGCGACGTCGGTGCCGCCGTTGTCGTCGAGCAACTGACGGATAACGGGGTAGCCCTCCAGCATGGCCAGTTCCGGCCAACGGAAGCCGTAGGGATGGACGGAGATGGCGTCGATGTCGGCGTTGAGCAGGCCCACCTCGATGCAGCGCTCGAACCAGCTAAAGGACTGGGACCAGAGCGCGGAGATGGAGCAGACCGCGATCCGGCAGTTCGGGTCGGCCGTCTTCATGGCCGGGACGGCGTCGAGCACCAGCGCGGTGTACTCCTCGGCCATCTCGTCGGTGTTGCTCTTGTTTTCGGGGTTCTCGTGCCAGAAGGAGCGCAGGTTGGGCTCGTTCCAGATTTCCCAGATGATGTCCTTGCCCTGGTAGCGGCTGACGACGTCGGCCGCAAAGTTAGCGTAGGCATCCCGGCCGGCCTGGGTGACGATGGCGCGGTCCCAGATGTCTTCGTAGATGCGGTTGTTCCAGACAACGGTGATGACCATGGTAAAACCCCGCGACTCCATGTCGTTGATCCACGAGTCCGTCGTGCTCCAGTCGTAGACCCCCTGGCTGGTTTCAATGTTGGCCCAGTAGATGCCCTTGCGCACAACCTTGACCCCGCTGGCCTGGGCCTTGTCCAGAGCGGCCGTGGTCATGTCGCCGTTCTTCAGCTGGAAGCCCACCCCCAGCGGGAACTCGGTCCCCAGGGTGGTTTGCGCCTGGAGCTGCGATGGGGCCACACCCAGACAGAAGAGGATCAGCAGTGCAAAAACGGCTTGGACTACCGCTGTCAAGCGGCCACCAAGAGTAGTGGAAGGTAAATCATTCAACGTGTTTTTCATGAGATTTATCGGGCAATAGGGTTGGATTAGTTCAAGCAGATTCGATCGTAAGAATTACCTTCGAAGATACAACTTGAAACGATAGTCCCTGTGTGAGGTTGCGCTGCCGATATTCGACATGGCCTTAAAATCCATCTTAAATTGCTGCTAGCCAAATATTTGTAAAAATAACGATAGAATGTGAAGCTGCCTAAATAAAACCAAAATAGGCAAACTTTATACAGCTTTACTCCTATAAAGTGCTTGGCGTCGCTTAGACAATCTTTATGGTAATTCCTGTATTCGCAGTGAATATCCGTCGCGATACACCTTACTTAACCACTTAACAGGAGAGCATCATGTCCCCATCTTACTGGAAACACACCCTCTGGATTCTCTGTACTCTAATCATCGGCCTCACGGCAGCTCCCGCCGCCACTTTATACTGGAACAAAGACACGACCCAAGGTACGCAATGGACCTTTGGGCCCAACTGGGCCACCGGCAGCCAGGGGGGAGCGGCCGCCACCCAGGCTCCTCAGCCCACCGACAATGTGCTGATCAATCAGTTCTGCACGGAAGCCGACCCGGTTGTCTTCAACGCCGGCTCGGCGCAAAACATCAAGGCGTTTACCATGGGCCATAGCGCGGGCGATGCCGGTTATCTCACCATCAGGAAATCCCGCCTGATCTTCGACAGCGGCAGCACTTACATCGGCAGAGGTGGCATCGGCTTGCTCAGAATCGAATCCGCCAAACGGATCGAAAAGTACTCTGGCGGCTTTGTTCTGGGCAACGACGTCGGTTCCTCGGGCACCATTCTGCTCGATCCCAACGCCGCCATCTTCCTGCGCGGCAACAATGCAGGTCTCACCATTGGTAAGGACGGCGAAGGCTCCTTGCTGCTCGCAAACAACTCCAAGCTCTATCTGGAAACCAACTTCAAGAGTGTCAACGTGGGCATCTACAGCGGCACCGGCATCATCGACATGCGCGGCGGGCGTATCCTGGCCGACAACGCCACCAGCACCCAAAACCTCAAGCTTGGCTACAATGGCGGCACGGGCAGCGGCAACGCCTACTTGCAGGGCTACGGCGACGTCAAGCTGCTCAACCCCGTCAACAACATTGGCAAACTCATGGTTGGGGGTGGGGTGATCGGCGACGGCACCGCGACCGACGAAACGGTGAGCAACCAAACCCTGGACATCATCAATTACAGCCACCTGATTACCGGCAGCAACACGCCCGGTTCCACCTTTTTCGGCTACTTCACGAGTAACCAGGGCGCGATCTCCCTGCCGGATATGGACATTAGCTCTTCCAAAACCAACATCTTTTGGGGCGACGACCAAACCGCTCCCGGCCGCTACACGATCGGCAACAGCATGGCCAATGGCACCAACGTGCTGCTCAACAGCGCCTACCTGCGCCGCCCAAGCGGGGGCAGCGCTCTGACGCTGGACGTCTCGCTGCTCGACCCGACGCGGACGCAGAAGGCGAACGAAACGGGCACCTTGCTGGCCAATAACACCGGCGTGGACTTCCTCAACATCTGGCAGGTGGACGTCTCCGGCGGCGCGCTTGACCTCAACATGTTTGCCGTGCGCTACGACGAGACGGAGGAAACCAACGGCGCCGGCAACTTCGACTCCCTGGACGGCTTCTACTACTGGGACGGCAGCGCCGGCACCTGGACGGACCTGACCGGGGACTCCTCGATCGACACCGCCAACTTCCTGGCCAACTACAACGGCTCCATCACCATCCCCAACGGCTCCTCGGGCTTCTTTGCCCTGGCCGCCAGCGGCGGTTCCCTGAGCCCCTTCGGGATTGCGATTGGCGGCGAGCCCTTCGGCCAGTACCCCACGTTCTTCCCGCTCATGGATCAAGTCGACATCGTCGGGGCGCGGGGCTTCCCCAACTGGAACGTGATCGAACCGACCAACGACGCCTGGAACTGGACCGTGGCCGACAACTACCTCGACTCGGCCGAAGCCAACAACATCAACGTCAGCGGGGTCTTCGCCTTTGCGACCAACTGGGCGGCCCCTTCCCAAAAGCACTTCCCCATGTCCAACCTGCCGGAGTGGGAGGAGTACGTCGGCGAAGTGACCAAGCGCTACGCCGGCCGGGTCAAGTACTGGGAGGTGTGGAACGAGCCCAACGCCGGCTCCTTTAACGCCGGCAACAACAGCGCCGCCGACTACGCGACCCTCCTGCGCCTGGCCTACGCCGCCGCCAAGGCGGAGGACCCCGACGCCCAGATCGGCATCTCCATCGCCAACTTCCACGTGGACTATATCCGCGCGGTGATCACGGCGCTCGGTAACCAAGGCGCCGCAGACAGCTTCGACTTCATTGCCGTGCATCCCTACGAACTCGCCGGCAAGATGAACGAAGGCGACGGCGAAATGTACTACCTCAACATCGTGCCCGCCCTGCGCCAAATGCTGGCCGTGCACGCCCCCAGCAAGGTCAACGTCCCGATCTGGTTCACCGAACTGGGCGCGAAAATTGGCGGCAAGATCCAGGGCGAGACCATCGACGAAGACCTCGCGGCGGAGATCCTCGTCAAGGTCTACGCGCTGGGCATCGCGCAGGGGGCGGAACGGGTCTCCTGGTTTAACATCAAGGATGCCGGCGGCTCGCAGGGCTTCGGGCTGCTCAAGGGCAACAACAACCCCCGTAAAACCTACACGGCCTACGACGCCATGACCGACGCCCTGGGCACCACGCCCAAGTACAAGGGCTGGCTGACCCCCGACAGCAACGGCTGGGGCTACGGTATCGTCTTCGACAACGCCGGCGCCAGCGCGATGGCCGCCTGGATGCCCAAGGGCGAAAGCGCTTCGGTCAGCTTCGGCACCACGGTGGAAGTCGTCGACATCAAGACCAACACCTCCACCAACGCCAGCAGCATCACGCTCACCGACGAGCCGGTGCTGATCAAGGGCCTGCCCGCCTCGATGGTCGCCACCGCCGAAGCCAACAAGAGCCAGCCCTTCCCCTGGAGCTCCCAACCGGTCAACGCCAACCTGGCCGAGATCGAGCTAGGCGAAATCACCATCGAGCGGGGCCTCGAGCTCGACCGCGCGCAGACGGTCTCGCCCAACGGCACCGGCACCAACGGCGTCATTGTCAGCCAGCCGGGCGTGGACCGCCGGCTCTACCTGAGCGTTTCCCCGTCCTTTATGGACTACAACACGGAAACGTTTCACATCCGCGTAACCTGTCGGCTGAAGGAGCTGCGCAACCCCAATGACCCTTCCCCCAACTACTCGGGCATGAACCTGTTCTACCAGGACAACGACGACAACGAAACCGCCACGCCCGTCCCCAAGGTTTACAACAACCTGTCGGGTTCCTGGCGCCCGATCCCGAACAACCTCAACACCCACACCTTCACCTGGACGGTGACCGACGGGATGATGGTGCACACCTTCGGGTACTCGTTCTACCTGAACTTCGACAGCTCCAACCCGTTCATCATCGACAAGGTGGAGATCAGCAAGGTGCCGTTCTGATCACCTCAGAACACCCCGCCTCCGGATCCCATCCGGGGGCAGGGGTGTTTTGACCTCGGCGGGGTGGCTTCTAGAAGTAGCCGCCCTTTTCCGTGATCTCGTGGATGGACTGGCCCTCCGCCACCCAGCCGAAGATTTTCTTCTCGTTGGCCTTGATCTCCTCCGCGCGCCGCAGCACGTCGTGGGCGATCTCCCGCGGCACCACCAGCACGCCGTCGATGTCGCCCAGCACCACGTCGCCGGGCTTGATGGTGACGTCACCGATCTTGATCGGGATCTGGTAATGCGTGATAAGGCAGCGGCCCAGGCTGCCGTTGGAGACGCGGTACTTGTAGAAGACGGGAAAGTCGCTTTCCAGAATCTGGTGGGTGTCGCGGATGCCGCCGTCGATGCAGGCCGCCTTGACGCCGAGGCCCTTCGCTGTGGCCGTCATCACCCCGCCCCAGAGCGTGGCCTTGGCGTCCTGGCTGGTGTCCCAAACCACGAAGGAATTGGCGTGCAGCTCGTCGAGCATTTGCGTGCGGTACTCCATCTCGCCGCTGATCTTCACGTTGGGCGCGCTCTTCACCGTAAAGGCCAGGCCCGCCACCGTCCGGTATTCGCGCAGCGGCAGGATGTGCCCGGGCAGCGCCTGGTCCAGCCGGCAGAACTCGCGCAGCACGTCGTTGACCGCGCCCGTGTAGAGCTGCTCGAATCGCCCGAGCAGCTCGGCGTCGGGAATCGGGAAGGGATCGCGGTTGACGCTTTCGCGGGCTTCAACCAGTTGCTCGAGATTCATCATCCCGACCTCTTTTTTGTAGGCATCAATTGACATGGCAGGTGGCGTGGAGGTTGGCGGGTTCGATCTTAAAGGGACAAGCCCCCATCGACGTAAAGGCTGTGGCCGGTGATGTAGCGGCCCGCGTCGGAGCAAAGCAAAAGAGCGGCACCCGCGCAGTCCTCCGGCTCGCCGACCGCGCCCAGCGGAATCTTCCGGCGGACCCGGTCGACCGTCCCGGGTTCAGAAAGCGGCTTTGCGTTTCGGTCGGTGCGGATGACGCCAGGCGCCAGGTTGTTGCAGGTGACGCCATCGGGCGCGAGCTGCTTGGCCAGGTTCAGGACCAGGCTCGTTTGGGCCGCCTTCATCGCCGCGTAGACCGCCATCTGCGGATGCGGCAACACTTCCTGCACGCTGCCGATTGTCAGCAACCGGCCCCACCCGCGATTCTGCATCGGCGGCACTAAGGTCTGGATCAGCTCCAGCGTGGCTTGAAAGTTGACGCGGATCTGCCGTGCGGTGTCCTCCGGGGTGATTTCCGCCCAAGGCGACAGAATTTGGATCGACGCGCACAACACCAGGATGTCGACCGGTCCGGCTGCGAGGGCGGCTTCGGCCAGCGCCCGGCCGCCGCCTTCCTCTGCCAGATCGCTGAAGAGGAAGTCCGCCCCCGGCCCGCGCGCTCCCACTTCGCGGCGGACGGATTCGGCCACGTCCGGTGTCTCCAGGCCATGCAGCCGCACCACGGCACCGGCGTCGGCCATGGCCAGCGCGATCGCCCGGCCAATGCCGCGGCTGGAGCCGGTCAGCAGGGCGGTTTTGCCTTCCAGAGAGAGTGTCTTCATCGGTTGGTTTTCATGAATAGATTCGGAGGGTGTTTTCGTGCAAATTCATTTTGAAAATATCTTTATCCAATTTGATAATTGATGTGCCGACCCAGGGGCCGATCCCCCTCGATCAGATTAAAGCTGGGCCGGAAGGCTTTCAGCGTGCGTTCGATCTTTTTCCGGGCGATGCCGACAAAGTCCTCCGGCCACCCGACCAAACTCAGCGCCACCGGGACCTCGGCCGGAAGGGCGATGGAGACCGCGTAAATGGAGGGGTGGTCCGTGCCGTAAGCCCGGGCCAGGCGCTGGCGCTGCGCGTCGGCGGCGGCCTTGAGCAACTTCTTGCGGACGGATGGCTTCAGCTTTTTGAGCGCTTGCTTGCGTTCCTCGGCCGGCAGCACCGCCAGCAGCATCACGCCGGAAGAGCCGGCCTCGGCGAGAGGAATCCGCGAGCCGACCGGAGACACGATGCTGTTGGGCCGCTGGGTCTTCGACCGCAGCGCGATGACCGCTTCGCCCGCTTCCAGAATCGAAATCTTGGCCGAAAGGCCGGTCATTTCCGCCAACGCCTCCAGCTTGGGCTTGATCTGGGCCAGGCGGTTCTCAAGGGCCGTCCAGCGGCGCGCCAGCCGAACCAGCTCGTAGGCCGGGCGGTAAAGCCCGTTGCCGCCTTCGCGCAGCCAGCCACATTTCACCAGCGTGCGCAGGATGCGGTAGCACGTCGCCTGCGGAATGTTGAGCTGCAGCACCAGTTCCTTGGCGGTGAGGCCCTCGTCACTTTCCGCCACCGCGGCCAAAAGATCGGCCACACGCTCCAAAACGGGGATGGTCTGAGGGGACGCCATTCCTTATTATCATAAATGATAATTAATTTGTCAAATAAAGGTTGTGCGGACCGCCTCCGAGACCGAAATTAATGGGCCGGGAATCAACTCTCCCGGCCACTCCCCATGAACCTCACCCCCTTTGACCACCCCAACAGCTACCGCCACCTCTGGAACGATCCCGCCATCGAACAGCGCATCGCCGAGGGCATCGAAACCCACCGCAAGAGCGACGCCACCGTGCGCGTTGTGGACGCGGAGGGTCGTCCCCGGCCCGGCGCGCGCGTCCACGTTCAGCAGCAGGACTCGTCCTTCCACTTCGGCGCCAACATCTTCAAGCTCCGGGATTACGACTCGGACCAACTGAACGCCGCTTACGAGGAGGCCTACACCGGCCTCTTTAACGCGGCCACCGTGCCCTTTTACTGGAAGGACCTGGAGCCGGAACCGGGCCGCCTGCGCTTTGCCGCCGACAGCCCGCGCATTGCCCGGCGGCCGCCGCCCGACCTGGTGATCGACTTTTGCCGGCAACACGGCCTGCGCATGCACGGCCACACGCTGGTTTGGTCCCTCAACCAGCACATGGTGCCGGACTGGGTGAGCGACGACCTGCCCGAAGCCGCGCGGCTCTGGGAGAAACGCATCCGCGAGATCGCCGAGCGCTACGGCGACGTCATCAAGCGCTGGGACGTGGTCAACGAAGCCTGCTCCGGAATGCAGCCGCCCCAGGTTCGGGTCATGCCGGAGGACTACGTTTACCAGGCCTTCGAGTCGGCGCGACGCTACTTCCCCGCCGACGTGCGCTTCGACATCAACGAGACCTCCGGCTACTGGTATCCCCACAAGCGCTTTTACCCGAATCAAATCAAGGAACTGATCGACCGCGACGCCGCGCTCGGCGGGATTGGCCTGCAGTTCCACCTCTTTACCGACCAGGAGATGGCCCGCGCCATGCTGGGCGAGCTGCATCCGCCGCGTTACCTCTTTGAGTCGCTCGACCTTTACGGCGCCTTCGGCCGGCCGCTCCACATCAGCGAGATCACCCTGACCTCGCCCGAGAACAGCAAAGCGGGCCTGGCCGCGCAGGCCGACCTGGCGCGCAACTGCTACCGGCTTTGGTTCAGCCACCCCGCAGTGGAAGGCATCAGCTGGTGGAACGTGCCCGACGGCGGCGCCACGCCAACCGAGAACACGGTCTTCTCCGGCCTGCTCTTCGACGACATGTCGCCCAAGCCGGCCTACGAGACGCTGCGTCAGCTCATCCATGAGGACTGGCGGACCGAAGCCACCGGCGAAACCGACGCGGACGGTTGCTTCCGCTTTCGCGGTTTTCATGGTCACTACGACGTGAGCGCATCTGGCGCGACGAGCCATGCGCTGACCCTGGAACCGGGAGCGGCCGCCACCTGGGAGGTCACGACATGAAGATCATCGACCTGAAAGCGCGCACGGTGGCCATCCCGCTCACCAGCCAGCTCCGGCACAACACTGGCGTCCACCCCGGCTACCTCCTGCGCACCGTCCTGGAGTTGGTCACCGACGAGGGCCTGGTCGGGCTGGGCGAAGTGGGCGGCGGCGACCAGCGGGGGGCGCTCCTCAAGCTGAAGCCGCGCGTGCTCGGGCTCGACCCCTTCCACCTCGAGACGATCAAGCTCAAGGTACTGCGCAGCATCTACTACCTCTCCAACGCTAGGCTGTACGCCGCTATCGAGATGGCCTGCTTGGACCTGCAGGGCAAGGCGCTGGGCCGTCCGGTCAGCGACCTACTGGGCGGCCGCGTGCGCGACTCGGTGCCCATGATCGGCTACCTCTTCTGGCGCTACGACCGTCCCGACGGCCGGGACGACACCTGCGCCGAAGACCTGGCGGACTACTGCGAGGAACTGCACGAAACCCTTGGCATCAAGGCGATGAAGCTGAAGGCGGGCGTGATGGAGCCAAACGAGGAGGCCCGCGTGCTGGAGCTGTGCCGCGAGCGCCTGGGGCCGGACTTTGGCCTGCGCCTCGATCCCAACGGCGTGTGGTCCGTGCCCACAGCGGTGCGCGTCGGCCGGCGGCTGGAGGCGATCGCCCCGGAGTATTTTGAGGACCCCGCCTGGGGGCTGACCGGCAACGCCGAGGTGCGCCGCCAGGTGCGCATTCCCATCGCCACCAACATGTACCCGGCGCGCTTCGACGACCTCGCCCCGGCCGTCAAACTGGGCGCGGTCGACATCGTCCTGACCGATCTGCATTACTGGGAGGGCCCCCGCGGCGTGAAGGAACTGGCCGCCATCTGCCGCACCTTTGGCCTGGGCGTGGCCATGCACAGCGGCGCCGAGTTCGGCATCGAGCTCTCCGCCATGCTGCAGACCGCCGCCACCATTCCGGAGATGAACTTTGCCGGCGACGCCCACTACCACCACCTCGTCGACGACATCACCACGATGGGCCTGATGGCGTACGAGGACGGCGCGATCCGCGTGCCCGACGGCCCCGGCCTGGGCGTGGAGCTGGACCCGGAAAAGATGGACAAGTACGAGCGGTACTACGAGGAGAAGGGCGACTACTACGCGCGCTTTCACCAGGACCCCCGGCGCCCGGACTGGTACCCCGTGGTCGGAGGGATCTAGAGGAAGAGCCATGATTTTTGACCTCATCCGCAATCCAGCGCCGAAATCCGGCACATTGCCGTTAGACGACAGGCGTTCCGTGCGTATGCTTGATATCATGACATCAAGCCCGCTCCTTTTCTCTCTTCCCAACCCGCACCGCCCGGCCGGGCGCATCCCGTTACCCGCCAAGTTCGTCGCCCTCGCGCTGCTTTTCTTCCTCTTGGCCGGGACACCGGCGATGGCCGACAAGTTCGAGCGCGACCGGGAAGCCATCCTGAGCATGGCCGGCGCCTTCGAAGTGGAGTTCAACTTTGAGGAAACGACCGCGCTGAAGGAGGGCTACGAACTCGACGAACCCTACCAGGCCCGCGCGCTGGAGGTGGTCAAAGTGGTGGAGGACACCGGCGACCGCATCGTGCTCCAGCACTTGCTCATGGTCGGCTCCAAGGAAAAGCGCGCGGTGATCAAGCACTGGGGGCAGGTCTGGCAGTACGAGGATCCGCGCTCCCTCACCTACCAGGGCGACAACACTTGGCTGCCTGTCACGCACAGCCCCGAGGAAACCAAGGGCACCTGGACGCAATTCGTCACGCAAGTCGACGACAGTCCCCGCTACAAGGCCCAGGGCCACTGGGACCACCAGGGCAACACGTCGGTCTGGACCTCCCGGCTTTCCACCCGTCCGCTGCCGCGCCGCGACGCGAAAAAGCGCTCCGACTACGACCTGCTCGTCGTCACCAACACTCACGTTATCACCCCCTCCGGGTGGACCCACCAGCAGGACAACCGCAAGCTCGTCAACCGCGACGGGCAGTCCCAATTCCTCTGCGTGGAAAACGGCCTCAACCGCTACGAACGGATCACCGACGAGGAGAAGCTGGCCGTCTTCCAACCCGCTCACGAGTACTGGGATAACACCCACCAGTTCTGGAAGGAGGTCCGGACCGCGTGGCTAGACATCGTGGCCACCTCAGACGAGCCCATCCATTACCACAAGAAGGTGGAGGGCAAGCGGCTGATGTCGCGCATGCACGCGCTCTCGCGCGAAGCCTCGGACGACCCGTCCGTTAACCGCACGCAGGTGGACGAGCTGATTGCGCAGTACATGCAGTAGCGGGCGAGGAAAGGCTGCCTCCCAAGAGGTTGCCGCCTCGCGCGTCGGCAGTTACTCCACCACGCGGTGCTCCCCTTTATTCTGCTTGGCCAGGGCCTCCATAAACACGAGCCGCTTGGGCGATTTGAAGGAAATCGTGGTGATCGGGATCGGCTCGCGGTTCTTCTCCTGCCATTCTTGAACGACCTGGAGGAGCTGGTCTGGGTTCCGGGCAAGAAGGCCATGGCCGTTGAAAGTGGGATCACCGTCCGAGACAAAGTAAACGATGTCGGGCGCCAACTTGAGGGCGGCTCTCAAGCCCAAATCGGCCCGGGTTCCGGCGTGGAAACCGCTCCGGTAGTCTTTCCAGAAGGCGAGGCTGAGGTCCTCCTTGCCCGCCGGATTCTTGATCGCGAGACCGGGGTTCAAGCTCTTCAGCCAGGAGACGGCGCGGTCCTTTTCGGTGCGATTGGAGGTGCGAAGGCTGGCGGCATAGGACTCCGCTCGATCGCCGAACGCGACCAAGCCGAAGCGCGATCCGAGCGGAAGCGACTCGATCAAGCGAATGATCTCGGTTTCGAGGACGTTGTAGTTCTCCGGGGACAAACCTCGGTTGATCATGCTCCCGGAGATGTCAAAGACGACCACGACGGAGGCGGCGGTGTCGTTGAAGCCGAAGAAGCGGCCGAATCCCACTCCGGTCCCCTGACCATCTCCCCCCGCACCTCCCACCCCGCGCCCGCCGGAGCCGCCCAAGCCTCCGAAACGCTGACTCGCCGGGGACAGGTTGCTGGGAGGCCGCGGTGGAGTGATGGGCATCGCGAGGGAGGGTGACGGCGCCGAGCGGGTAATCAGATCGGGGACGACAACGCTTTCCGGAACGGGGACGGCGATTTCTGGTGCCGTCGGCTCCAGGCTTCCTTCCATTGGTTCGGGAACCGCATCGGGCATTGGCGCGGTTGGAACTTCGATGGTGGCGTCCCCCTCCTGGAAAACAAATTCCGGAGGGTCGTCGCGAGTTTCCAGTGCCTCGAAGACAACGACGCTCCCGAGCATCAGCGCCAGAACCAAATGTAAAAGGACCGCAAAAAGAAGGTGGGACTTCGAGGCCAGCCGCTGCTTCCAACCCGGTTTCGGGGCGGGCGGTCCGCTCGGCTCAAGGCGAGGCTCTGATCGAATGGGCGATTGCATGTCCGCGGTCAAGCCATCGCACTCTCGCTCCCTTCGGCGTTGGTGCTTTTGCGGTGTTCAACGAAAACGCCCTGCGGCCATCGATGCCGCAGAACACTTTTCTCACTCACGAAAAAACGGGGAGGGACATCAAACACGGCGGCGGCGCCACAGGACCAGTCCCGCCCCCAGCAGCAAAAGCGCGCCCGTGGCCGGCTCGGGAACCGTGGCCAAGGCGACAACGCTCGGATCCCAGGCATTGTTGTCTCCGGCGAAGAACTCGATCCCTGTGACGGTGGACAAATCGCCCGCGCCCGTGAAGTCGGAAAGCTGGAAGCCGACCGCAAATTGGACGAAGTTCTGAGTCACAATCCCGTTGCCGTTGCTGTTGTTTCTCACCGTATAAGAAGTCGCGGGAATCAGCGCAGAACCAAACTGACCCGAGGTGATATCGATGCTGTAAGTACCGACCACCGCGTTGGAGGCGTCGACCAAGCGAAAGCCGACGTTGTCCGGGCTATCTGCGGTGTTGGCGAGATCCGTCACCACGATATAGTCCTGGTTCGAAATCACTCGGCCAAACTGAAAGATGCTGCCGAAGGCAATGTTGCCGGCACCGTTTCCGTAATTCAGCCCGGAAACGGCTCCGTCCGCCTGCCCTGGACCAGTCAAGGGAGAGGAGGAGGCTGCCGGGTAATAATAGGAGGCAGCGGAAGAAAGGGCCGCGGTCGAACCCGTGAGAAGCGTCTGTTCAACGCCGTCAATCGTCAGCGAGGTAAAGGTAAAGTCCGTCGCCTCAAAATCTGTGACCGGGAGAACGGCGGCCGTGGCGGGGCTGCCGCCCAGGACCAGAAACAGACCGAGAAACAGCGTTTTGGTAGAGCAAGAGTGGTGGCTTTTCATGCGCCTAAAGTAGCTTTCACGGCGACGGCGACACAATCTGCACGCACTGCATCCATATTCGGTGCCGGGCTTTCCGTTTGAGGCAGACCCGGGCGCGCGATATGGTTTGAGGATGCTTGAACACGGCACCAGAAGGGTGACGACCAAAGACATCGCCCGGTCGTTGGGGTTGAATCCATCCACCGTCAGCCGCGCCCTGCACAACCATCCGCAAATTGCGTCGGCCACCAAAGAGGCGGTCCAGGCCGAGGCCCGCAAGCTCGGTTACCGGGAGGACCCCTCCCTGAAGTCGCTCATTTCCTATCGCTGGGAACCGGAGAAGCGGGCGGGGCTCGATCACGTCGCGCTGGTGATGGAATCGGCCCAAGCGGACGACTTGCTGCCCGGAGAATTCGACGCCATCGAAGAGAGCAAACGGCACGCTTTGGAACTGGGCTACGAGATGGAGGTTTTCCATCTCTCGGATTACCGCAGCCCGGCCGCGCTCAGCAAAGTGCTCTACCACCGGGGCGTTACCGGCGTGCTCATCGGCCGCACCACCCGGCGCCATGATCCGCAGAAATTCCTCTTTGACTGGAGCAAGTTCGCCGCCATCGCGATCGACGCGGGCGCCACCGCCTTCATGTGCCACAACGTGCTGGCCAACCACGTCTGCGCGGTGGGTCGCTTGTGGAGAACTCTCCAGGCCAGAGGATACCGGCGTGTCGGCGCCGTCCTCCGGAACGACCAGACCCGGCGCCTGCATTCTCACGAGACCGGCGCCTTTTACAACGGGCAGTCCAATGTGCCTGAAGCCGACCGCATCCCGGTCTGCTTTGCCCGCGCGGACAAGCAGCCCGACGACATCGTCCAATGGGCGCGCCGCCACCGCCCGGACGTAATCGTGTCCTGCCAGGAGGAAACTCTGGAGGTTCTGCAATCAGCGGGATTCAAGGTGCCCGGTGATTTGCACGTTGCCGGTTTGGAGCTCCTCGGCCGGCACCCGGAGATGGCCGGCTTCGAGTTCGTGAAGTCCTGCTACACGGAGGCCGTCACCCAACTCGACGCCTTGCTGCGGCTCAACCGGCTGGGTTTCCCGGAGCACCGTTCCGTACTGTTGATCGACCCCATTTGGCGCCCAGGCAAGACGCTGCCCGGAGTTGAGACGCTCAGTGTGTGAGCGTGCGACAACTTCTCACGCGCCGGTTGTTTGTCTCGTTACGCCTCAAGTCACTTCACTATGAATGCGATCAACTTTGGCGTCTGGGGGCTGGGGCGAATCGGGCTCGTCCACTGCGATCAGTTCTCGCGGCAGCGTGGCCTCTATTCCCTGTCGGCCGTCTGCGACCTCGCCCCGGAACGGGTGGCCAAAGCAGCGGCTGAAAACACCTGCGCGGGCTACGAGGACGCGGCCAGTTTCCTGGCCGATCCCAAGGTCGAGCTGGTCATCATCGCGACGCGTTCGCTGGACCACGTTGCCCACGCGGCCCAAGCCCTCGCCGCGGGCAAGCGAGTCTTGTTAGAGAAGCCGGTCGCGGTGACGGCGAAGGATCTTCGCAAACTGGAGCAACTCGACCGGGACTATCCAGGGATGCTGTTCTGCGGCCACAACCACCGCTTCGAGCCCGCCTTCGAGCACATCCAAAAAATCATCGCCAGCGGCGTTCTCGGTTCCGTCCACTCCGTAAAGATCCGTCGTCACCATTCCTTCCGGCGGCGCTGCGACTGGCAGGCCCTGCTGGCCTGCGGCGGCGGGCAGCTGAGTTGCTGGGGGCCGCACGTCATCGACCACGCCCTGCAGTTCATCCAGGCACCGGTCCGGCAGGTTTGGAGCCGCCTCCAGCGCATCAACAGCCCCGGGGACGCCGACGACCACTTTAAAATCCTGCTGGCCGGGGAGAACGGCGTGGTGGTGGACGCGGAGGCCAGCGATGCCGTGGCCGTTCCGGACGCCTATTGCTCGGTGGACGGAACGCGGGGCAGCCTGGTCTCCTCCGACGAACGTACCCTGAAACTCAAGTACATCGAGTCCGGCCATGATCTACCGGAAATCTCAGCAGAAGCCGGACTCCCCCCCGAAGCGGGCGGACAGGGCCATGCGGATGCGATTCCCTGGAGGGAGGAAGAGATCCCCGTCGAGCCGCGGACCAACATGTGGGAGCACGTGGAGGTCGCGATGGCGCGGCACCTTTACCAAGCCCTCCGCAACGGCGTTCCGTTTCCCGTCACCAACGCGCAGGCCATGGAAACCGTCCGCATCATCGAAATCGTGAAATCGCAGAATCCCCAGTTCGCTTGGGCCTCATGAACAGAATCAAGATCGGCCAAATTGGCATTTGCCACGAGCACGCGGGAGCGAAGATGGACGCGCTGCGCCGCCTGCCGGAGGTGTTTGAAATCGTGGGGGTGGTGGACGACCGGGCGACCTCGGCCGCACGTTTCGCGGGAGATGATGTGACGCCCTACGACGGGCTGACTTGGATGACGGAAGAGCAACTGCGACAGGTTCCCGGCCTCCAAGCGGTGACGGTGGAAACCCCCAACGACGACCTGGTCTCCACCGCGCTCCGCTGCCTGGAGCTCGGCCTGCCCATGCATCTGGACAAACCCGGCGGCGAAGATTTGGCGCTTTTTCGGCGCCTGCTGGCGGGCTGTTCGGAGCGCCAACTGCCCCTCCAGATGGGCTACATGTTCCGCCACAATCCGGCCATGCAGTTCTGCCGCCGCGCCCTGCGCGAAGACTGGCTGGGCGGCATCTTTGAGCTCCAGGCCAGCATGAGCCACGACTACGGCGGGGAGCCCTACCAGCGCTACCTCGCACAGTTCCGGGGCGGCATCATGTTCAACCTGGGCTGCCACCTGATCGACTTTGTCGTGGCTTTAATGGGGCGACCGGAGCAGGTAACTCCGATTCTGAAATCCGCTCCCGGGTACGAGGACACCGTGCACAACAACGCTTTGGCCGTCCTGGAGTACCCCCACGCCACGGCCACCCTGCGCGCCTGCAGCCTCGAGGTGGACGGCCTCAACCGCCGAAGCCTGAAAATCTGCGGCACCAAGGGGACCCTTGAATTGAGCCCACTCGAACGCTTCGACGGCCGCCCCCTCTTGCTGACAATGACGCTGCGCGAGCCCAACGACTCTTACCCGGCCGGGACGCACACGGTCGACTGCGGCATCCAAGAAGACCGCTACGTGGATCAGCTCCTTGAATTTGCCCGGATCATCCGCGGTGAGACGACCAACCCCTACACCTACGAACACGACGATCTGGCCCAGGAAGTCCTTTTGGCCGCATCGGATATTACGAAATGGAGGAACTGACATGCGCGCCATTCTGGTTAACCAAGACGAAAGCCTGAGCTGGGCAGAGGTCCCTGACCCGAACCCCAAAAAAGGTGAAGTGCTCATTGAGGTTCACGCGACCGCTCTCAACCGGGCCGACCTGATGCAACGGGCGGGGACCTACCCTCCGCCCCCCGGCTGGCCGGAGTGGATGGGCCTGGAGGCCGCCGGTGTCATCGCCCACGCCCCCGCCAACAGCCGCTGGCAGGCCGGAGACCGGGTTTGCGCACTGCTCGGTGGCGGCGGCTACGCCGAACAAGTCGCGGTGCCCGCCGACATGGTCCTGCCCGTACCGGAAGGCCTTACGATGGAGGAAGCCGCCGCCGTTCCCGAAGTGTTCGCCACCGCCTACCTGAACCTCTGCCTGGAAGGAGCCCTGAAGCCCGGCGAAACCGTCTTCATCCAGGCCGGCGCCAGCGGACTTGGCACCGCGGCCATCCAACTGGCCAAGGAGCTGAAAACCAAAGTCGTGACGACGGTCGGGGCCGACGAAAAAGCGAGGTTTGTCACTAGCCTGGGGGCCGACGTGGTCATTAACCACAAACAGGAAGACCTCGCCTCGGTGCTCGAGCAGCATCCCGTGAACGTGGCGCTGGACTGCGTGGCCGGCCCTCGATTGGGGGACTGCCTTCGCCACATGGCCCCGGGCGGACGCTGGATCGTCATCGCCACGCTCGGCGGCGACACCAGCCCCATCGACACCAACCAGTTTTTCCGCAAGGGGCTCAAACTGATTGGAAGCACCCTGCGCAGCCGGACTCCCGAAATGAAGGCAGAAATCCTCTCTGGGCTTGAACGCGCGTGCTGGCCGGCGTTTTCGTCAGGCCGATTGAAATCCGTCATCCACCGTTCTCTACCAATCACTCAAGCGGAAGAGGCGCATGCCATCCTCCAGCGGAACGAGAACCTGGGCAAAGTTGTGCTCACCGTCCGATAAGGCGCCGGAAGCCCATTCCAAACAGGCATACCCTCCTGCCATCCCGACCCCAGCTCGACCCCCGCCCGAGCACCTCTTCTGTTTCTCAGTCATGCAAGCCAACCGTTCGACCAAGCCCTGCCTGGGTGCGTTGCTGGCTTTCTCCCTGGTCGTTTCTCTTCAGGCGAGCGCACCAGAGTCGGCTGATTTCGGCAGCCAGGAATTCAATGACTCCGCGCTGATCGGCATGCTTTACGATTTCAAGCAGACCCAGCAGCGCGAGAAGGTACCGATGGACTACAAAAAATACTACGCCGCCATCGAAGACTTCATCGAAAGCGACTTTGACGAGTCGACCCTGAGTCAGTACTTCCGCGCCACCAAGGCTCTCTACACCACGCAGATCTTTATTCCGCACCGCTCCGCCAGAGACGGCCCCAAGGCGTTCGCGGTGGAGGACCTCGTGAAGCCAAAATATTGGCTCATCCATTACAAGGGTCAGGTCATTCCGCCCAAAGCCGGGAACTACCAGTTTGCCGCTTCCGCCGACGGTTTTATTGTGATTGCGGTGAACGGGAAAACGCTTCTCATCAAGCACAATTCCAACGACGACACCTACCTGAAACAATTCGGCGGCCGGTTGAGCTACCGCGCGGCCAAAAGCCGCCTTCGGCTTAGCCTGCCTTTTTCTAGTGATGGGGTCACGCCAATCGATCTCGATGTCCTCATCGGCGACGCCGGAGGCGAATTCAACGCCTTTTTGCTTTATTCCGAAGTCACGAAAAACCCGACCGATCCCTTCCCGGTTTTTCAACTTTCCTCGGCCGATCTCCCACCGGGCCTGGCACCCGAAACCAGGATACCGTCCGAAAACTGGAAAGGCATTCCCTAGCAAACCCCAAACCAGAGCCACCTCCCGAATACACTGGAGTGGGGGCGGCAGCATGAACGAAAGAGACGAGATGAGATTCCAAGACAAGGTTGCCATCATCACCGGGGCCGCCTCCGGCATGGGCTTGCTGGCGGCGCAGTGCGTGGCCAGCGAAGGCGGGCGCGTCGTGATGACCGACGTGAACGGGGAAGCCCTTTCCGCCGCCGCCGGAGAGCTGGGCGTCGCTGACGGAAGCGCTGTCGCGATCCCAACTGACATTCGTGACTACGCGCAAGTCAAAGCCGCCGCGGACAAGACCCTGGAGCAGTTTGGCCGGATCGATCTTCTCCTCAACTTTGCCGGAGGGGCGGAAACGCGAGTCCTGGACTGCCACAAACCGTTTCATGAACTCCCGGTCGAAGTTGTCGATTGGGGGCTGGACGTGAACCTCAAAGGGACCGTCTACTTTTGCCACGCCGTCATGGGCGCGATGATCGCGCAAAAGAGAGGTGTCATCATCAACCTCGGGTCGGTTAGCGGGGTGGAAGGCTCGGCCGGGGCGGTCAACTACAG
This sequence comes from Verrucomicrobiota bacterium, assembly GCA_038745425.1. GTDB lineage: Bacteria > Verrucomicrobiota > Verrucomicrobiia > Methylacidiphilales > UBA1321 > CAWUJC01. The sequence continues at coordinate 72,285 of JBCDLL010000007.1, forward strand.
CGCCGCCAAGAGCGGCATCATCGGGCTGACCAAAGCGCTGGCGCTCTCCGGAGCACCCCACGGCATCCGCGTTTGCTGCGTCTCGCCCGGACCCGTTCTGACCCGCCCGGGCATGGCCGAAATGAAGACGCGGTTGGGCCGCGCGGCCGATCCGAGGGAGGTGGTGGATTTGGTTCTCTATCTTTGCTCGGAGCAAGCCGGATTCATAACCGGCTCGAACCACCTCATCGACGGAGGCCGCACCTGCGGCGGCATGGATTGAGTCCATGAAACGGCAAAGACGCCAACCACTGTCTTCATTCCGCAGGATGGACCCGAAGTGCATCAATCACGCCAAGACCCGTTTTGAATAAGCTCTGGAAAGTAGCGATCCTCAAGGACACGTCTCAGCCGATGCTGGGACTGCACGGGCTGCACACGGCTTTTCGCGGCCTGCCCAACGTTGAAGTCGTGGCCCACGTCGACTCCAACCCGGATCAATTGGAGGAGAAACTGCGGTTCACCCAGGCGAGGCGGCACTACGCCACCTGCCGAGACATGCTGGAGCAAGAGACTCCCGACATTGTGGTGATC